>DASRFX010000116.1:0-19867 GCA_035651335.1 Reyranella sp.
ATCGAGCCGCCGCCGCGCTTGGACGACGGATCGATCGCCAGCACCGCAAGCGAGCGACCCTCGTCGATCAGCGACAGGCCGAAGCGCTCGATGAACGTCGACTTGCCGACGCCCGGAACGCCGGTGATGCCGAGCCGCACCGACTTTCCGGTATGCGGCAGCACTTCGCCCAAAAGCGCGTCGGCGCGGTCGCGGTGATCGCCGCGCGTCGATTCGATCAGGGTGATGGCGCGGGCGAGCGCGCGCCGGTCGCCCGCCAGCAGCGGCTCGAGCAGGGGATCGCTCATGCCGGGCTTGACCTCTGTCGCATGGCCAATACGGCCGCCAGCGTCGCGGCGCCGTAGAAGACGGCAAGCGTCCAGCCGAGCCCGCTGTCGCCGAGCAGATCCATCGCCCCGCCGGTGAGCGGCCGGCCGACCAGGCCGCCCACGATGTAGATCATGCTAAAGGCGGTGTTGGCGCGGGCGATGTCGCCGCCCTTGAAGCGCTGGCCGAGCAGCGCCAGCGTCACCGGATAGATCGAGAAGGAGACGCCGCCCCACAGCGCTATCACGCCGACCGTGCCGATCCATTGCGCCGGCATCAGCGACAGCGCGATCACAAGCAGGGTGCTCGCCAGCGTGCAGCCGGCCATCACCAGGCGCCGGTCGGCATGATCGGCCGCCCAGCCGATCGGCCATTGCAGGACGACATTGCCCATCACGAAGGCCGACAGCCAGAGCGAACCGGTCTCGGCCGAGACGCCGGCGCCGACGGCATAGACCGGCAGGAAGCTGAAGGCGACCTGCTCGCCCAGACCGCAGGCGAAGGCGCCGAACATGGCGAGCGGGGCCAGCGCGACCACGGCGAGGAAGCCGCCGGCCTCGTCGACGCGGATGCGCGGCGCGGTGCGCCAGTAGGGCAGCAGCGGCGCCGCCACCAGAAGCGACAGCGCCGCACCGGTGAGGAACGGCACCGGCCCGTAAACGCCGACCACCAGCAGGACGGCCGGCCCGAGCGCGATGCCGAGCGCCACCATCGCGGCATATATGCCCATGACCCGGCCGCGACGGTTCTCCTCGACCACCACGTTCATCCAGATCTCGCTCACGACCCAGGGGACGCCGCCGATCACGCCGTGCAGGAAATTCAAGATGGCCCAGGCGATCAGCCCGGACGTCAGCGTGAACGTGACATTGATCAGCGCGCCGATCACCACCGCGCCGACGATCGCCGGCACCGCACCGAAGCGCGCCGCGAGCTTGGGGATGCGCGTGCCGAAGGACAGCATGCCGACCGCCCAGAGGGCCGACATGACGCCGATGGTGAGCCTGTCATGCCCCTGCTGCTCGAGCGCCAGCGGCACCAGAGGGATGTTGACACCCGCCTGCAAGCCGATCGCGGCGCAAGCGGCGAAGACAGGCAGCAGGGTCGCGCGTGGCCGGGCGACGGACGCGCTACTCGGCGACACGGAGATGGCCTTCGGAACGGAAGGACGGCGGCTCCGCGGTCTGTGTCTTGCGCTCGGCCTCGGCGTCGGCCTCCTGCTGGCGGCGCCACATGTCGGCATAGAGGCCGTTCCTGGCCAGGAGCTCGCCGTGCCTGCCGCGCTCGGCGACCTTGCCGCGGTCGAGCACGATGATCTCGTCGGAGTTGATGATGGTCGAGAGCCGGTGCGCGATCACCAGCGTGGTACGGCCGCGGCTCACCTCTTCGAGCGAGCGCTGGATCTCCTGCTCGGTGCGCGTGTCGAGCGCACTCGTCGCCTCGTCGAACAGCAGGATGCGGGGGTTCTTGAGGATGGTGCGCGCGATCGCCACCCGCTGCTTCTCGCCGCCCGAGAGTTTCAGCCCGCGCTCGCCCACCGTCGCCTCGTAGCCCTGCGGCAGCGCCATGATGAAATCGTGGATGCGCGCCAGCCTGGCCGCCTGCTCGACCTCCTCGCGGCTCGCGCCGGGCCGGCCGTAGGCGATGTTGTAGTAGATCGTGTCGTTGAACAGCACGGTGTCCTGCGGCACCACGCCGATGGCCGCCCGCAGACTGGCCTGGCTCACCTCGCGGATGTCCTGGCCGTCGATCTTCACGCTGCCCGAGGCGACGTCGTAGAAGCGGAACAGGATGCGCGACACGGTCGACTTGCCGGCGCCCGAGGAGCCGACGATCGCCACCGTATTGCCCGGCGCCACACGAAAGCTCACGTCGTGCAGGATCGGTCGCGCCTTCTCGTAGTGGAAGTCGACATGGTCGAACACGATCTCGCCGCCGCTCACGACCAGCGGCGGCGCATCGGGCCGGTCGGCGATTTCGGCCGAGATGTCGAGCAGGCCGAACATGCGCTCCATGCTGACCAGGGCGTTCCTGATCTCGCGATAGGCGAAGCCCAGCATGTTCAGGGGTTGGTAGAGCTGCAGCAGGAAGGCGTTGACCGCCACGAAATCGCCGACGGTCATGCTGCCGTCGACCACGCCGGAAGCCGCCATCAGCATCACGAGCGCGAGGCCCGCGGCGATGATCGTGCCCTGGCCGATATTGAGCATGGAGAGCGTGCGGCTGGAGCGGATCGCCGCCACCTCGTAGCGCCGCCGGCCGACGTCGTAGCGGTTGGCCTCGTGCTCTTCGTTGCCGAAATACTTCACCGTCTCGTAGTTCAAGAGCGAATCGATCGCTCTGGCGTTGGCCTCGGTGTCGGCGTCGTTCATGCGACGCACGAACTTGATGCGCCACTCCGACAGCATGACCGAGAAGACGATGTAACCCAGGATCACGCCCAGGATGACGACCGAGAATCGCCAGTCGTAGAGCCGCCACAGGATCGCCCCGACAAGGCCGATTTCGAAGAGGGTCGGCAGGATGTTGAAGGTCGTGAAGCGGATCAGGAACTCCATGCCCTGCGTGCCGCGCTCGATGACGCGGCTCAGGCCGCCGGTCTGGCGCTCGAGATGGAAGCGCAGGCCGAGTGCATGAAGATGGCGGAAGACCTCCAGCGCCAGGTTGCGGATCGCCCGCTGCGAGACCGGCGCGAATACCGCATCGCGCACTTCGCCGAACGCCTGGGCCACGACGCGCGCCACGCCATAGGCCAGGATCAGCGCGACCGGCACGGCAACCGCCTGCGCGCGGGGGTTTCCCAGCGCATCGACGGCATGCTTGTAGAGGATCGGCACGTAGACGTTGGCGACCTTGGCCAGGATCAAGAGGGTCAGCGCGACAAGGACGCGCGTGCGCAGCACCCATTCGCCTTTCGGCCACAAATGGCGGCCGAGGATGCGCAGGACCGCCCACGACCTGCCGAGGTCGATGACGGGCACGGGATTGTTGGCTGGAGGCGACATTGAGGTTGGCGATGGTGGCGTTGGGGGGCGGGGCCTTCTATCGTGCCTGCCCAATGGACGATAGTCCCGGGGGGAAGGCCGTTTCATGAGATTTCGTAGGGCCTTGGCGGCCGCGGCCTTGTGTGCGACTGCAGCACCCGCGAGCGCGTCGGCGCAGGAGGCCCGCCAGGTCGAGATCGGCTACGCCATCACCTATCTCGGTTTCACCGGCTTTCGCATCGACTTCACCGGCCGCTTCGACAACGGCCGCTACGACGTGCAGAGCCACGTCTTCAAGGAAGGGCTGATCAAGGCCGTCACCATCGGCTACGAAGGCCGCAATCGCGCCTGGGGTGGGTACCTGCCGCAGGGCGCGCAGCCGTCCGGCGGTTCGCTGTCGATCGTGGTCGACCGCAAGCCGCGCACCTGGCTCGCGCAGTACGGCCCGGGCGGCATGGTGAGCGAGCAGAGCCAGCCGCCATGGACGCCGCGGCCCGACCAGGTGATCCCGCTGGACAAGCGCGCCGCCTCGCTCGACCCACTGTCGACCGTGCTCTTCGTCGGCATGAAGGGCGATGCGGCGTGCGACCAGACCGCGCCGTCGAACGACGGCAAGCGCCGCATCGACGTGATCCTGAAGAAGATCGGCACCGATACGCCGGCCAGGGCGGGCGTACCGCAGGCCAGGGGCGACCTGCTGGTGTGCGAGGTCTATACCAAGCGAATCGCGGGCGAGTTCGACGACGCGCCCGAGGAGGCCGAGAGCAAGCGCGAGACGCCGATGAAGCTCTGGTTCGCGCATCTCGACGACATGCCGTTTCGCTACCCCGTGCGGCTCGAAGCCAAGCAGGCGATCGGCACGATCCACGGCAACATGCTGTTCTTCCGCGAGCGTCCGCTCACGGACGAGGAAAAGGCGGGGATGGCGCACTAGGAAACCCGGCCTGGTTAAAATAACGGGAAAATAACGGGGTGGCCGACCATACCAGGGGCTGGCGCCAGACCAGGTAATCATACCCCTCGACAATTGTTGAACCGGATCGCCCATGCGCCGGCATTCTAAGGCCGACCGTTAAAAGGCGACGATTCTGTCCTGTAGAAGTCGGCGCGTTCCAGCCGTCCCAAAGTTCTATACGACAGAATCGGGTTCCTTCTAACACTGGGCTTATAAGCTCGGGATGGCTCGATATCCTCTCGAATGGGGCTGGCATACGGACCCCGCCCCCAAGAACGACACCGATTCGTCCGACACTGCGGCTTCGTGGCCCGCAACCCAGCAGCGCTATCCGCTCGAATGGGGCTGGGATGCGCCGGCTGAGCCCGACGCTCCGGCACTGCCGACTTTCACGCCGGTGATGCAGACGCTATTGGGCGGCGCCGATCCTGAATCCCTTCCCCGCGCTCCCGGCATCACTCCCGTCAGTACGGGAAGCGGCGATACCGCCTCCGACATTCCCGACACTAATACTGCCCTCCATGAAGATGGTGCGCAAATCGCGCAAGCCAAACCGCGGCAAGCTTCATTACAGCAGAAGCCCCAAATGCCGTGGCAGCCGACCCCGGAAGAGGTCATTCCCGGGATCGAACGCAATGCCAAAATCTGGGATGACATTGTCCATGCGAGGGAGGGACAGGTCCCGAAAACAGTCCAACCCATGCTCCCCGACAATTGGGAGCAATTCATCGACAAGATCAATCCGAACTACAGTAAATGGACGCGCGAAGCAGCGCAACGAAATGGCATTCCTCCGGAATTGCTTGCGCGGATGCTGTGGAAGGAATCAAAATACGATGCCCGTGCTTTGAACCCAAGCACGAATGCGGCGGGCATTGCTCAACTGTTGCCGAGCGCACTTCAAGACCTGAACATAGATCCGCGCAAATTCAGCTATTCTGACGCGAAGTCTTCCATAGACGCGGGGGCTGCCTATCTCGCCCGGCTTTATGGTCAGTTCAAGGACTGGCCGAAGGCTGTCGCCGCCTACAATTGGGGCGGGGGAAACTTGCAGAAGTGGCTGAACGGATGGAATGGAAAAGACTTTATGACCGGCGTCAAAGGACCCAGCGCCGAGACCAAGGCCACGCTCTATCACATCTTTAGAGGCAACCCGGGAGCATTCGATAGGTAGATGCAACTATAGGATGTGGCGGGTTGTGGTCGCCTGTGGCACAAGGGCACCGATGTCGAACAGCCTCCGGACTTTTGCCTGTGCTGCGCTGGTGATGGCCGCAAGCTCAATGCCGGCAATGTCCGAGAATCGGGGAGTGACCTATCACTGGTACGAGGACGCGGCACACAATCCATCGACCTGGGCGGAGTATTTTCAGCAGCACGCCCAGATCGAACTGGGCCCGGAGCGCCGCCTGCCCAACGGTGTGAGCTGGCGGCTGCAGACCGATCGGGTTAGCCGCTTAGCCTATCCTCGCTTGACCTGGATGCCGGATCGCAAGCGGATGCTTGTTGCCAATCGCTTGCTCGATGGGGCGCACGGCGCCGAGTTGCTGGTAGAGAGCGAATTGCAGGGATCGCGTGAGCGCAGCAACGAGACCGCTGTCGCGTTGACCGGTAAACCGTTCACTTCCGCTACCGGTCCGGTCCTCAAACAATGGAACGTCGATCTGACCTATGTCGGAAAGCGTCTGATGAGCGTGCAGACCAGCGCGATCGAGAACATAGGAGCTTCACACCCTCCAACCTATCTGCGCGGTCTCACTTTCGATTTGCAGGCCGAGACCATCGTTGAGCTGGGCCGCTGTCCGGGGCGTCCGCCCGACATCTATGCCGGCCCGTTCCGATATGGCGAGCTTCTGGATTTGTGTGATCCCGCGCGCTATCGCGACTTCATCGCCTTGGTCAGGCAGATCGACTTGCGCAACGGGCCCCGCCGTGTCGGCCAGCCGGCCAAGGACCGGCCGGAGGGCTGCCTCGACTGGCCTGACCAACCCCTTTTCCGTGAGGATCAGGAATACGTCGTCTACCTGACCTTCACCGGCCTCGCGGTGCAGGCCGCCGGCGGCGATTGTCCGGTCGAGCCGACACCCGGCAATCCGGTAATCGTGCCGTACCGAAAGTTGATGCCGTTCATGCAACCCGGGTCCTGGCGCGACGAGCTTCTGTCGCTGGACTGAGCGTTCCGCCCCTCAGTCGTTTCGCCTCAAGCCGCGCGTTTGTGGTTGGTCTTGCGCAGGATTGCCAGGATCTCGGCGGCCGCGGCCGGGATGTTGGTGCCCGGCCCATAGATCGCGGCGACGCCCGCCTGCTTCAGGAACTCGTAATCCCGCGCCGGGATCACGCCGCCCACCACGACCATGACGTCGCCGCCGCCTTGGCGGTCCAGTTCTTGGATGAGCTGCGGCACCAGGGTCTTGTGGCCAGCCGCCTGGCTCGACACGCCGATCACATGCACGTCGTTCTCGATCGCCGCGCGCGCCGCCTCGGCCGGCGTCTGGAACAGGGGACCGATATCGACGTCGAAGCCCAAATCGGCGAAGGCCGTGGCGATCACCTTGGCGCCGCGGTCGTGCCCGTCCTGGCCCATCTTGACGACCATCAGGCGCGGCCGGCGGCCTTCTTCCTCGGCGAACGAGGCGATCTCGCTGCGGATGCGCGCCAGCCCTTCGTCGCCCTCCCACTCGCCGGCATAGATGCCGGAGATCGACCGGATGGTCGCCTGATAGCGGCCGTAGACGCCTTCCAGCGCCGACGAGATCTCGCCCACCGTGGCGCGCGCCCGTGTCGCCTCGATGGCGAGCGTCAGCAGGTTGCCGGTGCCGGTGCGCGCCGCCTCGCCCAGCGCCTTCAGCGCGGCCACGCACTTGGCTTCGTCGCGCGTGGCGCGGATCTTCTGCAGGCGCGCCACCTGCGACCTGCGCACTTCCTCGTTGTCGACCTCGAGCGTGTCAATCGGATGCTCTTCCTTGAGCTGGAACTTGTTGACGCCGACCACGATTTCCTCGCCGCGGTCGATGCGTGCCTGACGACGGGCCGCCGCCTCCTCGATCTTCATCTTCGGCATGCCGGCCTCGACCGCCTTGGTCATGCCGCCCAGCGCCTCGACCTCCTGGATCAACTTGCGCGCCTCGGCGACCAGGCTCGCGGTCAGCGCTTCGACGTAGTAGCTGCCGGCCAGCGGGTCGACCACCCTGGTGACGCCGGTCTCGTGCTGCAGGATGAGCTGGGTGTTGCGCGCGATATGGGCGGAGTGCGGCGTCGGCAGCGCGATCGCCTCGTCGAACGAATTGGTGTGCAGCGACTGCGTGCCGCCCAGCACCGCGGCCAGCGCCTCGTAGGCGGTGCGGATGATGTTGTTGTGCGGATCCTTCTCGGTGAGCGACACGCCCGAAGTCTGGCAGTGCGTGCGCAGCGACAGCGAATCGGCCTTCTTGGGCCCGAACGGCTTGATCAGCTCGGCCCACAGGAAGCGCGCGGCACGCAGCTTCGCCACCTCCATGAAGAAGTTCATGCCGATGCAGAAGAAGAAGCTGAGCCGCGGCGCGAAGGCGTCTATGTCGAGTCCCTTGGCCCTGGCGGCGCGCACGTATTCCAGCCCGTCGGCCAGGGTGAAGGCGAGCTCCTGCACCAACGTCGCTCCGGCTTCCTGCATGTGATAGCCGGAGATCGAGATCGAGTTGAACTTGGGCATGAACTTGGCCGTGTGCTCGATGATGTCGGCCACGATGCGCATGCTTGGTCCGGGCGGATAGATGTAGGTGTTCCGGACCATGAACTCCTTGAGGATGTCGTTCTGGATGGTGCCGCCGAGCTTGTCCTGCGGCACGCCCTGTTCCTCGGCGGCGACGATGTAGCCCGCCAGCACCGGCAGCACGGCGCCGTTCATGGTCATCGACACGGTCATCTTGTCGAGCGGGATGCCGTCGAACAGGATCTTCATGTCCTCGACCGAATCGATCGCGACGCCCGCCTTGCCGACGTCGCCCACGACCCGCGGATGATCCGAGTCGTAGCCGCGGTGCGTGGCGAGATCGAACGCCACCGACAGGCCCATCTGGCCGGCGGCGAGATTGGCCCGGTAGAACTTGTTGCTCTCCTCGGCGGTCGAGAAGCCGGCATACTGGCGCACCGTCCAGGGCCGACCGGCATACATCGTGGCCTTCGGCCCGCGCGTGAAGGGCGGGAAGCCTGGCAGGGTGCCGACCGTCTCGAGGTTTTCCAGATCGGCCGCAGTGTAGAGCGGCTTGACCTCGATGCCTTCCGGCGTCGTCCAGTTCAGGGACGACAACGGCTTCTCGCGCAACTCCTTGGCGGCGAGCTTTTCCCAATCGGCCAGGGTCTTCTTCGGAAAGTCAGCCATTGCACTTTATAGATAACGCAAACCGGCTGCTTTGCCATCCCTCCCCGGTTTCGAACGGCAATGCCAGACCTGCCGCGTATGGCAGCCTCGCCCTCGCTATATTGGACAGAGACGGAACGGCCGCTTAGCAAGGCAGCGATGGCCGCCGTCGCCGACACGAGACCGCCCGGCCGGGCGGAGCTGTTCCAAGGCTTTCTGATCCTCGGTCTCACCGGTTTCGGCGGGGTCTTGCCGATGGCCCGCCACATGGTAGTCGAGCGCCGGCGCTGGATGACGGCCGGCGAGTTCAGCGAGCTCCTGAGCCTCTGCCAGTTCCTGCCCGGCGGCAACATCATCAACATGTCGGTCGCGATCGGCATGCGCTTCCAGGGCGTGCCCGGCGCGCTCGCCGCGTTCGGCGGCCTGATCGCCGCGCCGACGGCGATCGTGGTCGCGCTGGGCGCCGTCTACGCCCGCTACAGCTCCGACCCGCATGTCGTGCACATGTTCGCCGGGCTTGCCGCCGCGGCGGCCGGCATCCTGATCTCGATGGCGATCAAGCTCGCCTTGCCGCTGCGGCGCCGGCCGCTCGCCATCGCCATCGCGCTGCTGATCTTCGGGGCGATCGCCATATTGCACCTGCCGCTCGTGCCGACCCTGCTGGTGGCGGCGCCGTGCAGCATCCTGGCCATGGCGGCGGTGCGCGGATGAGCGACACTCTGATCGCGCTCGGGCTGATCTTCAGCCAGCTCTCGCTCGTCGCCTTCGGCGGCGGCAACACGACGCTGCCCGAGATGCACCGGCAGGTGGTCGACGTGCACCACTGGATGACCGGCGCCGATTTCGCCGCCCTCTACGCGCTCGCCCAGGCGGCGCCCGGTCCCAACCTGATGGTGGCGCCGCTGATCGGCTGGCAGGTCGCCGGGCTCGCCGGCCTGCTGGTGAGCTCGCTCGGCATCTTCGGTCCCTCCTTCGTCATCACCGTGGGCGCGCTCCGGCTGTGGCGGCGCTTCGACGACAGCCCGTGGCGGCAGGCGGTGCAGGCCGGGCTGGTGCCGCTCTCGGTCGGCCTGGTCGCTGCCAGCGCCACCATCATCACGCGCACCGTCGACCGGACATGGGTCTTCGCCGCCATCACCGCGGCCAGCACCGCCATGCTCGTGCGCTTCAGGCTGCATCCGCTGTGGATGCTGGCGATCGGCGCCGCCATCGGCTGGACCGGCTTGGGGCAATAGCGCACAGTTCCGGCAAAGAACGGGAGAACGCCATGAAGATCAAAAGACGGGCCGCGCTCGGCGTCGCACTGGGCGGCCTCGCCGCGCTGCCGGCTGTCAAGGCCGGCGCCGAACCGGCCTTCCCGAGCCGCCCGCTCACCCTCATCATCCCCTTTCCGGCCGGCGGTCCGTCCGACGTGTTCGGCCGCTACCTGGCGCAGGGCCTGTCGGCCCGGCTCGGCCAGTCGGTGGTGGTCGAGAACAAGAGCGGCGCGGCCGGCGTCACCGGCGTCGACGTCGTCGCCAAGGCGGGCAGCGACCCCTACACGATCGGCCTGATGACCGCCTCGGCCGGCGCCATCATGCAGCACCTGATGCCGCGCATGCCGTTCAATCCGGCGAGGGACATCGCCCCGCTCACCATGTTGGCCAGGGTGAAGGAAATCCTGGTAGTCAACAGCAAGCTCGGCATCAACGACTTCAAGGGCTTCGTCGAGGCGGCCAAGGCGCGGCCCGGCAAGATCACCTGCGGCTCGGCCGGCACCGGCGGCATCACCCATCTCGCCATCGAGCTCTTGAAGCACGAGGCGGGCATCGACATCACGCACGTGCCCTATCGTGGCGCCGCGCCCGCGACCAACGATTTGATCGGCGGCACGATCGATTCGACCCTGCTCGACATCACCGTCTCGCTGTCGCACATCCATGCCGGCACGCTGAAGGCGCTCGCGGTCACGTCGGACACGCGCTCGGACCTCCTGCCCGAGGTGCCGACGATGCGCGAGCTCGGCCTGCCCAAGGTCAACTCCGACAACTGGTATGTGCTGATCGCGCCGGGTCCGGCGCCGCTTGCCGCACGCCACAAGATCCTCGATGCCGCGCTCGCCACCCTGCACAGCAAGGAAGTGATCGACGCCTATGCCGCCTCGGGCGGCGTCGCGGTCGGCAACAAGCCCGACGAGCTCGCCGCCTTCATTCGCAGCGAGAGCGCCAAGTGGGCCGAGGTGATCAAGTTCGCCAACGTGAAGCTCGAGTAGGATGAAGCTGCCGATCGACCGCGGCCTGGCCAAGACATTCGCCGGCCACATCCACTGGCGCGCCTGCGGCCCGGCCGCCGCCCCGGCCATCATGATCAGCCACATCAACCAGCAGAGCTCGGCGCTGATGATCGAGCTCCTGCAGGCGCTGGCGCCCGACTTCCGCGCCGTCGCCATCGACTATCCGAGCCACGGCCATTCCGACCATTTCGCCGGCCAGCCGACGATCGAGGACTATGCGCGCTGCGTCGTCGAGGTGATGGACGCGCTCGGGATCGAACGCGCCACGGCGCTCGGCGAGGCGGTCGGCGCCGGCGTCTCCTATTGCCTCGGCAGCCGCTACAAGCAGCGCATCGACAGCGTGATCGCCGTCAACACGCCCTACTTCGAGAAGGGCGGCAACGACATCGCCGACATCGTCAAGGTGCGGCCGACCGACGCCTCGGGCTTCCCGGCGCCGCGCAGCCTCGAGTTCATGCACGCCAACGATCCCGACCATGCGCCGGTCCATCCGACGCAGTCGTGGATGGACCGCATCAACACCGCGCAGTTCGAGATCGGCCGCGACCGCTGGCAGGCGGTGAAGGCCTACGAGCTGTTCGACCTCTTCGGCGCGCTCGCCAACCTCACCTGCCCGACCCTGATGCTGTACGGCGAGCATTTCGTCTACGGCCGCCACCGCCACATGATCCACGGCAAGGTCCCGCACGCCGAGCTCGAGATCGTGCCGGGCGGCCGCTTCTGCATGACCTGGGAGCGCGCCACCGACATCGCCGCCCACGCCCGCGCCTTCCTGCTGTGACGAATTGAGAGACGACATGCTCGACGCCGAAGCCCGCTTCCTGCTCGACCTGATGGAGCAGGCCACCGCCAACGGCCGACCCAAGCTCTCGAGCCTGCCGCACAAGGAAGGTCGCGCCGCCGTCGACAAGATGAGCGAGGACAGCGAAGCCGACCCACCCGAGGTCGCCTCGGTCGACGACGGCGGCTTTGCCGGTCCCCCTTCCGAATCAGGGTGCGGCGAGATCCACTTCCGCCGCTACCGTCCGCTCGGCGCGTCGGCGAGTGGCGCGCTGCCGACCCTGATCTACTATCACGGCGGCGGCTTCGTGATCGGCAACATCGAGACGCACGATTCGACCTGCCGGCGGCTCGCCAACAAGAGCCGCTGCCAGGTGATCTCGATCGACTACCGGCTGGCGCCCGAGCATCCCTTCCCGGCGGCGACCGACGACGGCATCGCCGCGTTCCGCTACATCCGCGACAACGCCGCCTCGTTCGAGGCCGATCCGGCGCGCATCGCGGTCGGCGGCGATTCGGCGGGCGGCAACATCGCCGCCGTCGTCTGCCAGGCGATGCGCGACGCCGGCGAGACCGCGCCCGCCTTCCAGATGCTGATCTATCCCGCCACCGATTCGAGCAAGGAGAGCGCCTCGCGCAAGCAGTTCGCCGACGGCTACTTTCTCACCAAGGAGCTGATGGACTGGTTCTGGCAGGCCTATTCACCGAAGGGTGCCGACCAGAAGGATTTGCGCTTCTCGCCGCTGCTCGCCAAGGACTTCGCCGGCCTGCCGCCCGCCTTCGTGCTGACCGCAGGCTTCGATCCGCTGCGCGACGAGGGCCGCGCCTACGCCGACCGGCTGATCGATGCCGGCGTGAAGACCACGTATGTGAACTACCCGGGCACGATCCACGGTTTTTTCTCGCTGACCCGCTTCCTGAAGCAGGGGCTCAAGGCCAACGACGAGGCGGCGGCCGTGCTGGCGGCGCATTTCGGCACGTAGGGCGCACGCCGCGCCGGCGTCCCGGATGTCCCAACATGTACCAATTGGTTGGGACATGTTTGATGCCGATGAAATAAGGCTTTTAGGCCAAATGTCCTACTTTTTGCGCCAGCTCGATATCCTCTCGAATGGGGCCGGCACACGGACGCGGACGATACCGGGCGGTTCGCGGGGAAACGCGTCCTTCACACCCGCTCGACCAAAGCCCTCTCCGATGCAGTGATGCGAATGCAACCCAAAATGTCTTGTCGAATGAAAATCGAGTTGTTCTGCTTAGAAAGCCGTGCTGGAGGCCCCAATGGCGATTGACACCGAAGAAGAGACGCCGCCGGTGGATCCTGGCGACGAGCTTCCGCTGGAGCACCCGGAAGCGTTTGCTGCGGAGTGCCTTCAGGCCGTAGGGGCCGTGAAGGCCGTCCAACCAATGGCGATCGGCAAAGCCATAACGACTCGGCACCCGAAGTGGGGCGAAATATGGCGGGCTGATTTCGACATCGATCCGGACTCAATCCGCCCTTTGGTCAATCGCATCGTCTGTTGGCGGCAGAATGGTGACGTGACGGTGATGTTCGCGATCGGTCAAAGCGTTCCGCCACTCTAAGGAACGATTATGGCGTGCTCACTCAAGGCAGCGCCCTGACAAAACCCACCGGCATTGCAAAGCCCTTGAGCTCGACGCTCTCCTCGCGGCAATCCACGCCAGCCAGCAGCTTCCTGACCTCGGGATCGTCGGCCACGGCGCGGCTCAGCACGATGTCGCCGCCCTCGCTCTGGCCCTGCAAGCGCGCGGCCATGTTCACCGTCGAGCCGAAATAGTCGAGCCGGTCGTTCAGGTTCACCACCACGCTCGGCCCGACATGGACGCCGAGCTTCAGCACCAGATCGTGGTCGGCGATCTTGCGCTGCATGTCGAGCGCCGCGCGCACGGCATTGGCCGGGTCACCGAACGAGGCCATCACCGCATCGCCGATCGTCTTGACCACGCCGCCGTCGTGGTCGCGGATGATCGCGCCCAAGAGCGCGAAATGCTCGCGCACCATGTTGAACGCCTGGCCGTCGCCCACCCGCTCGTAGAGCGCGGTCGAGCCGCGCAGGTCGGAGAACAAGAGCGCCACCTGGCTGACCCCCGCCTCGTCGCCCGGCCGTAAAGTGGCGGCGGCAAAGAGATCGCGGAACGCCTGCGTCGTGATCACCTCGGGCGCGGTCAGCGCCTCGCGTGTCCAGGTGCGGTCCTCGATCAGCAGCGCCAACTCGAAGCCCGCGTCGTTCTCGAACCTCATCTTGCCGGCGGTGGCGGCGGGCAGCGCTTCGACGCCCTTGTCGGTTGCGCGCAGGCCGGGAAAGGCCCCGCCCCGATGATCGACGTCGACGTGCCGGCCGGGATGGAGCGTGCGCAGACGATAGGCGCCGGCCGGCAGGTCGACTGTCACCTCGCGCCGCTCGCCCGGCGCCAGCAACTGCTGCACCAGCACGTGCGGCGTCGCCATCGGACCGGACAGGCAGAAGCCGCCCTCGGCGATCGGCCGCACGGCCGGCGCGGGCGCGCAGGAAAGCTCGATGTTGCGCTCGAAGTCGCGGTCGTAGTCGATGTTGCAGGAGGCGCAGTGCGCGCCCTTGGGCAGCTCCGACAAAGCCGCCACGCTCATCTTGGCGCCCCGACAGTTGGCGCAGAGCAGGTCCCACTTCATGGTGAGCAAGCCGGCGCGCACGCCGGCAAGGCAGGCCTCGATCGCCTGCCGCTCGCCGACTTTCAACTCGCGCGCCAGGAGCTTGGGCTTGAGCCGGGCCACGTCGGTCGCCATGCCGTTGAGCACGTAGTCGGCCAGGCGATGGCCGAGCGCGTTGCCGTAAGGGCTCCGGTCGACCAGGTCGGCCAGCGCGTTCGCCCGCTCGCGCGCGCCTTCGGGCAGCGCAGGCGGCGCGATGTCGAAATAGGTCGTGCGCTCGCCTTTCACGAAGGCAACGGCTTCGAGGATGCGCTTCTCGACGATGCCGCCCGCCTGGGCGGCGAGCTTCCTGCCGAACAAGCGGCCTGTCAGGGTGAGCGGCTCCCATTCCAGCGCATAGCTCACCTTGCTGCCCTGACCTTCGGACTCGATGTCGAACACCGGGCCGAAGCGCCGGAACGGACCCTTGGTGAAGACGCGCGCCTGGCGGAAGCGACGGCCGTGGACCCATTCGTAGGGCTTCTCTTCCCATTCGAGGATGAAGCCCGCCGCCTTGCCCTTGCCGCGGCGCAGCACTGTGCCGTTGGGCTGCGGTGTCTCCTCGAGCTGGTAAGGCGGCAGGCCCATCGCCTCGTTGAAGCGGTTGGTGTCGGCCAGCACCGGCCACAGCCGTTCGGGCGGCAGGTCGAAATGCCATGTCCAGGTGGCGCGTTGGGTCGGCATGGTGGCTGAGATACTGTACCCGCCGGCCGGCGGATGTCTCGCGACGCATCACAGACCGGTGAGGAGAACACAATGGCTGGATTGGTGGTGGTCGAGGACAACGACAAGGGCCCGCTCGCGGAGACGGTGACGGTAGGAAACCACATCCTTCCAGCCGACGAGCCGGTAGCCAACGGCGGCAACGACACCGGCCCCGATCCCTATGGCTACCTGCTGGGAGCGCTCGGCGCCTGCACGGCCATGACCCTACGCATGTACGCCCGCATGAAGAAATGGCCGCTGCACAAAGTCCGTGTGCAGCTCACCCACGACAAGATCTACGCCAAGGACTGTGCCGAGTGCGAGACCAAGGAGGGCAAGATCGACAAGATCGAGCGCACCATCACGCTCGACGGACCGCTGAGCGAGGAGCAGCGCACGCGGCTGCTGGAGATCGCCGAGCGCTGCCCGGTGCACAAGACGCTGACGTCCGAGATCAGGATCGCGACCAGGCTCGCTTAGAGGGCGGGCGTGCAGCGCCCGATCACGCGCCAGACCTCCATCGGTCCGGCGCCCTTGACGTCGATGATGCCGCGCGAGCGGCAGTCGAACTCATCCTTCACCAGCTCGTGCGTGCCGGCGGTGATCTGGATGGCCCCGCCCTCGCCGTGCGATTCCATGCGGCTGGCGAGATTCACCGCGCCGCCCCACAGATCGTAGATGAACTTCTTGCGGCCGATCACGCCCGCCACCACCGGCCCGGAATTGACGCCGATGCGGAAGGCGAGCTTGCGCCCGCCGAACGACTGCCGCGCTACCGCCTCCTGCATGTCGAGCGCGAGCTGCACGATCGCGGTGGCATGGTCGGCTCTCGGCCGCGGCACGCCCGACGCCACCATGTAGCAGTCGCCGATCGTCTTGATCTTCTCCAGCCCGTATTTCTCGACCAGGCCGTCGAAGCACTGGAACACCTCGTTCAGGAGATCGACCAGGGTGAGCGCGCTCATGCTGGCGGCCATCGGCGTGAATTCGACGACGTCGGCGAACAGGATGCTGGCCGCCTCGTACTGCTCGGCGATGGTGCGGTGCTCGACCTTGAGCAGCTCCGACACTTCGCGGGGCAGGATGTTGAGCAGCAGCGCCTCGGAGCGCTCCTGGAAGAAATTTCGCCGGCCGACGAAATAGTAGAGCAAGCCGAACGTGATCGCGATCACGCCGCCGACATTGAGCACGAACATCCAGGTGATGAACGACTGCGACAGGCCCGGCGCCGGCAGGTAGGGCTGCACGATCGCGGTCACGACGAGCAGGGCGACGAAACCGACGATCCAGAACAGGGTCTTGCGCAACTCGTCGATCAGAAGCGAGCAGAGCGGAGAAAGCGCCGCCCACAGGATGACGACGCTCGAATCGCGAAAGCCTCCCAGGTTCAGGCACAGCAGCCAGGGCAGCAGCAGGATGATCAGCAGCTGGCTGAAGCGGTAGTAGCCGAGGTTGCGCGTCCAGGTGAAGACCAGGGTGTTGAGTGGCGTGAACAGCGAATAGAACCCCGGTATGGCCGCCGCGACCGGTACGCCGGCCGCGAAGTAGACCGCGCTCCACAGCACGGTCGCGGGCAGAGTGCCGACGCAGAGGGTGACCACCAGCCGCTTCTGAAGTGCCGTGTCGTTGCTGTCGGCGGGATCGCTGCCGATGCGCCCGGCCCAATCGAACCAGCGGCGGACGAACGGCGACGGTCGATCGATCATCGCTGCTATTCCAGGACCTTGGGCGGCCGGTAGAGCGGGAAGCCGTTGAAGGGCTTCGACTTGTCGTGGTCGGGCACGGCGTAGAACGAGGAGCGGGCATTGTTGTGCAGGCCGCCGTCGATCCGCAGCGCAATGCCGGTCACGTAGGCCGCCGCCGGGCTCAGGAGATAGACGATGGCGGCGGCGATCTCCGACTCCGTGCCGTGGCGCTTCAACGGAATGCGGCCCTTCACCGAGCGCAGCACGTCATGCGCCCGTTCGGGATAGCGGTCGAGGCCCTCGGAGGCGATGAAGCCCGGGATGACCGAATTGACGCGCACGCCGGAATGCGCCCATTCGACCGACGCTGTGTAGGTGAAGTTGGTCTGGCCGGCGCGTGCGGCGCCATTGTGGCCCATGCCCGGCATGCCCAATTCGAAATCGGCGCCGACATTGACGATGGCGCCGCCGTTCTTCTCCATCCACCGCAAATAGACTTCCTTCGACATCAGGAAGGTCGCCGTCATGTTGTTGTTGATGACGGCGTTCCAGCCGTTCAGCGAGATGTCCTTGAGCGGCGCCGGAAACTGGCCGCCGGCATTGTTGACCAGGCCGTCGATGCGGCCGAAATGCTTCAGCACGGCATCGACCGCCGCCTTGACCTCGGCCTCGATCCGAAGATCGGCTGAGACGGTGAAAGTGCCGGGATCGCCCAGCTCCTGCTTCACTCTGTCGAGCTTCTCCTGGGTGCGGCCGACCAGGGCAAGGCGCGCGCCGAGCGATTTCAGCTCGTGCGCCGTGCAGCGCCCGAGGCCCGAACCGCCGCCAGTGACGACGACGATCTGGCCTTCGAACAGGCCACGGCGAAAAATCGAGCGGTATGTCATCCGTGATCAGGCCTTTACATGTCTACGTATCATGACGCGGCTCAGACGCGCCTGCAGCACGCGGATCAAGTAAAACGCCGCCTGGAGCGGGACGCCGAACAGGGCAATGCCCACGGCGAACAGCGCGAGCTTGTCCTCGATGTCGGGCAGTTGCTCGGCCTGGTGCAGGATCACGGCGATGCCTTCGTTGACGCCGATCGCGGCGCCGGCGCCGGACGACATCACCAGCACGAAGAAGGCGCGCGTCAGATTGGGCAGGAAAAGCAGCGCCGCCAACGCCGATCCCTGGCGCAACTGCGCCAGGGCCTGGACGGCATTGTCGGCGACGTAGGCTGCCGAATAGGGCACCAGCGATATCGCCACTGCCATGACCCCGGACAGGTCGATGGGAATGCCGAACAGCGAGGCGTTGCGCGGGAGAGCGTTCAACAAAAAGAACATGACGACGAAGGTCGGTGCCGCACGCATCAACCCGGTCACGGTGGCCGAGAGGGCGCCGAGCAGGCCGCGAGCGAGCCGCGCAAAGGCGAACAACAGGCCGAGCGCCAGGCCGACCACGAGGGCGATAGCGGCGATCTCGAAATTGACCGCCATGCCTCGCAGGAAGAGCGGCAGGAAGGTCGCCAGCACCTGCTGCAGCGCCGGGCTCACGTGGCGTAGCTCCGCGCCAGCCAGTGCTGCAGGCGGCCGCACAGCCAGACCACCGCCATCACCACCACGATGTAGAAGATCAGCAGCAGCCAGTAGGTCGTCACCCGACCGGTCGAGAACGAGGTGATGTCGGTGAGCGCGCTCAACAGCTCCGGCGCGCCGATGAAGCTCGCGATCGGCGTGCCCTTGGCGGCGTTGACCAGGAACGACACGAGTTGCGACGACGACCGGCCGACCGCCCGCCGGAACCGGTGGCCGCGGCGCACGCCGTCGCGCGCATCTTCGGCCCTCACTGTGGCGACCGCCTCGGAAATCGCCTGGCCGGCGTTGCTGCCATTGACCAGACCGAGCGCCATGATCGCCGCTCCCAGGGCGACCACGTCGGAGAAGTCGAAGAACTCGCGCGCCAGGGCCGCCGCGATCACCAGGGTGAGCACGATCGGCGAAGATTGCAGCACCACGGTGAGCGCGTGCGCGGGCCAGTGCAGCAGCCGCCACGGTGCCGCCTGGGCGCCGCCGAGCAGCAGCGCGAACACCAGCGTCGACAGCAGCGCGCCCGCGATCAGGATGAGCGAGTTGGCGACGCCGCCCAGGAACAACGACCAGGCCGGCACGGTCTTGAGCATGGGCAGCAGGATCGACGTCCCCGTCTTGGCGTTGATCCAGGATTCGAATGTCGACACCCGGGCGGCGAAGGAGGTCGGCTCGAGATCGGCGTCGAGCGCCGGCAGGATGCAGGCCTGGTTGGTCGAGCCTGTCGCGGTATCGCAGTCGATCCGCTTCCACACCGCCTGCTGCTCGCGCAGGAAGTTGGTGCTGATGTGGTGCTTCCTGGCAATGTCGAGGAACACGCCGTCGCGATGGAAGATCTGGCTCATCAGATCGAGCGCGCGCGCCAGCCGGTCGCTGCCGGTGCGCGCCACTGCCATTCCCCACGGCACCTGGGCGAAGCCGAATTTCTGCGAAAACGCCGCGGCGAAGTCGGGCTCGGTGAAATAGTAGGCGAAGAAGCTGTCGTCTTGGGCGGCAAGCTGGCAGGTGCCGTCCCTCAGCTTGCCCGGCAGCACGCCCGCCTCGTCAAACAGCATCAGCCGGACGTCGTGGCTGACGAGCTCGGCATTGGAGCCGTTGCCGACGGTGGCGCACACCGTGCGGCCGGGCATGTCGAGCCAGCTCGCGACTATGGCCGCGCGCGGGCCGACCACCGTCGTTTCCGACTGATAGTAGTGCGGGCGTACGAAGCGCACCTGGCTGTCGCGCTGGGTGTTGTGCCCCATGGTGGCGATCACGAGGTCGATGCGGTCCTCGGCCAGCAAGGGAATGCGGCTCGCCGCGTTGACGCGCACGAACTCGAGCTTGACGCCCAGCCTGTCGGCGATGGCATCGGCGATGTCGAGCTCGTAGCCGTCGCGCTTCTCGCCATCGCGCGTCGAGAACAGCGGATAGTAATCGCGCACGCCGATTCGCAGCGTGCCGCCGCACAGTACCTTGACCAGGCGATCGGGATTGGGCTGGCCGCACGAGGCACGGGCCTCCTCGAGCACCTGGGCAAGCGCTGCATCGGGCGACCGGACGTCCTGTGCGCCGGCTGTCGCCCACGTCGCAAGAGCAAGGCAG
>DASRFX010000117.1:0-3835 GCA_035651335.1 Reyranella sp.
AAATGCTTGACGGCATTGGTGACGAAGGTTTTGTCGCGCGCGATGCCGGCATCGGCCAGCGCCTGGTCGAGCATGCGGCCGGCCGGTCCGACGAACGGCTTTCCGGCGAGGTCTTCCTTGTCGCCGGGCTGCTCGCCCACCAGCATGAAGGTGGCGCGGTTCGGCCCCTCGCCGGGCACGGCCTGGGTGGCGTCCTTGTAGAGCGGGCAGCGCGTGCAGGCGCCCTCGGCGGTCGCCAGTTGGCGCAGGGAGGCGATAGGGGCTGTCGCGGCGTCCATACCGGCACAATGCGGAGCTGTCCGTGCCGGTTCACCCCAACCCTTCCCCCGCTTGCGGGCGAGGGAGGGGGGGGGCGTCACATAAAGGTATCTTTATGTGTTTATTGCCGCTGCGCCGTGACCCTGCTATAGGCCTCCCCGACACCCGAGACACAAGGCCGGATGGCCGGCCCGCAAAGGACCTTCATGAGCACGTCGCCCAAGCCGAAAACCGCCGCCCCCGCCGCCGATTACGTCGTCAAGGACATCGGCCTCGCCGAGTGGGGCCGCAAGGAAATCGCCATCGCCGAAACCGAGATGCCCGGCCTGATGGCGACGCGCGAGGAATATGGGCCGGAGCAATCGCTGCGCGGCGCCCGCATCGCCGGCTCGCTGCACATGACCATCCAGACCGCGGTGCTGATCGAGACCCTGACTGCGCTCGGCGCCGACGTGCGCTGGGCTTCCTGCAACATCTACTCGACCCAGGACCACGCCGCCGCCGCGGTCGCCGCCGGAGGCACGCCGGTGTTCGCCGTCAAGGGCGAGTCGCTGCCCGACTATTGGGACTATACCCACCGCATCTTCGAGTGGTCCGACGGCGGCGCGCCCAACATGATCCTCGACGACGGCGGCGACGCTACGCTCTTGATGCATCTCGGCAGCCGCGCCGAAACCGAGCCGGCGCTGCTCAATCATCCGGGCAACGAGGAAGAAGAGGTGCTGTTCGCCGCCATCAAGAAGCGGCTCAAGGACAAGCCCGGCTGGTACACCAAGACCGCGCACAACATCCGCGGCGTCACCGAGGAGACCACGACCGGCGTGCACCGGCTTTATCAGATGCAGAAGGAAGGCCGGCTCCTGTTCCCGGCCATCAACGTCAACGACAGCGTCACCAAGTCGAAGTTCGACAACCTCTACGGCTGCCGCGAGTCGCTGGTCGACGGCATCCGCCGCGGCACCGACGTGATGATGGCCGGCAAGGTGGCGATGGTCGCGGGCTACGGCGACGTCGGCAAGGGCTCGGCGGCGTCGCTGCGCCAGGCCGGCTGCCGCGTCATGGTCTCGGAGGTCGATCCGATCTGCGCGCTGCAGGCCTCGATGGACGGCTATGAGGTCGTCACCATGGAGGACGCCGCGCCGCGCGCCGACATCTTCGTCACCGCCACCGGCAACGTCGACGTCATCACCATCGAGCACATGCGCCGCATGAAGCACCGCGCCATCGTCTGCAATATCGGCCACTTCGACAGCGAGATCCAGGTCGCGGCGCTGAAGAACCTGAAATGGGACAACATCAAGCCGCAGGTCGACGAGATCGAGTTCCCCGATGGCAAGCGCATCATCCTGTTGTCCGAAGGGCGCCTCGTTAATCTCGGCAACGCCATGGGCCACCCGAGCTTCGTCATGTCGTCGTCGTTCACCAACCAGACGCTCGCGCAGATCGAGCTGTGGACCAATCCCGGCAAGTACGAGAAGAAAGTCTACGTGCTGCCAAAGGCGCTCGACGAAAAAGTCGCGCGGCTCCATCTCGACAAGATCGGGGTGAAGCTGACCAAGCTGTCCGACAAGCAGTCGACGTATATCGGCGTGCCGCAGAACGGGCCTTTCAAGAGCGATCATTATCGGTATTAGCGTTCACTGTTCGCCGCCTCATCGAATGCGACGAGTCAGCAGACCCCCACTCTATCTCTCCAGGGGGAGAGGAGCGCTTCCGGCACGCCCGCAGAGTCGCAATGAAGCGCAGTAATGCGCTTCCTACTTCCTTCCCTGAAAGCGGAGGAATGCGGAGGGGGTCGCGGCCGCAATCGCGCAGTATGAGACCTTGTACAGCGCGCACGACTGTCACTTGCCGCCCCATGCCCCCGATGTTATCTGCGCCGCATGACCGCACAGGCCATCCCCAATATCCGCAACTTCTCGATCATCGCCCACATCGATCACGGCAAATCGACGCTCGCCGACCGGATCATTCAGCTCACCGGCGGGCTCGAGGCGCGCGAGATGGTCGAGCAGGTGCTCGATTCCATGGAGATCGAGCGCGAGCGCGGCATCACCATCAAGGCGCAGACCGTGCGGCTCAATTACCGGGCGCGCGACGGCAAGGATTACGTGCTCAACCTGATCGACACGCCCGGCCACGTCGATTTCGCCTACGAGGTCAACCGCTCGCTCGCCGCCTGCGAGGGATCGCTGCTCGTGGTCGACGCCAGCCAGGGCGTCGAGGCGCAGACGCTCGCCAACGTCTACCAGGCGATCGACAACAATCACGAGATCGTGCCGGTGCTTAACAAGGTCGATCTGCCGGCCGCCGAGCCCGACAAGGTCAAGCAGCAGATCGAGGACGTGATCGGGCTCGACGCCTCCGACGCCATCCTGATCTCGGCCAAGACCGGGCTCAACGTACCGGATGTCCTGGAAGCGATCGTGCACCGGCTGCCGCCGCCGAAGGGTGACGCCGCGGCGCCGCTCAAGGCGCTGCTGGTCGACTCCTGGTACGACGCCTATCTGGGCGTGGTCGTGCTGTTCCGCGTGGTCGACGGCGTGCTCAAGAAAGGCCAGCGCATCCGCATGATGGGCACCGGCGCCGCCTACGACGTCGACCGCGTCGGCGTGTTCACGCCCAAGCGCGTCGAGCGCGACGAGCTCGGTCCCGGCGAGATCGGCTTTCTCACCGCCTCGATCCGCGAAGTCGCCGACACCCGCGTCGGCGACACCATGACGGACGACCGGCGGCCGGTGGCGGCGGCGCTCCCCGGTTTTCGGCCCGCGATCCCGGTGGTGTTCTGCGGCTTGTTTCCGGTCGACGCCGCCGACTTCGAGGCGCTGCGCGCCGCCATGGGCCGGCTCCGCCTCAACGACGCGAGTTTTTCCTACGAGATGGAAACCTCCGCCGCACTCGGCTTCGGCTTCCGCTGTGGCTTTCTCGGGCTGCTGCACCTTGAAATCATCCAGGAGCGGCTCGAGCGCGAGTTCAATCTCAACCTGATCGCGACCGCGCCGTCGGTCATCTACAAGATCAAGCAGCGCAACGGTCAGCAGCTCGAGATTCACAATCCGGTGGATATGCCGGACCCGAACCATATCGAGGAGATCGAGGAGCCCTGGATCCGCGCCACGATCCTCACGCCGGACGAATATCTCGGCGCGATTCTCAAGCTTTGCCAGGACCGGCGCGGATCGCAGGTCGATCTCAATTATGTCGGCGCCCGGGCGATGGTGAAGTACAATTTGCCGCTCAACGAGGTCGTGTTCGACTTTTATGATCGTTTGAAGTCGGTGTCGCGCGGCTATGCCTCATTCGACTACCACCTGACCGACTACCGGCCGGCCGACCTCGTCAAGATGTCGATCCTGGTCAACGAGGAGCCGGTCGACGCGCTGTCCATGCTGGTGCATCGCTCGCGCGCCGAGCAGCGCGGCCGCGCCATGGTGGAGAAGCTGAAAGAGCTGATCCCGCCGCACATGTTCCAGATTCCGATCCAGGCGGCGATCGGCGGCAAGATCATCGCCCGCGAAACCGTGCGCGCCTTCCGCAAGGACGTCACCGCGAAGTGCTACGGCGGCGATGTCACGCG
>DASRFX010000118.1:0-97274 GCA_035651335.1 Reyranella sp.
GTGCGCGGCGCGCCAGGTCGAAATGCGTGGCGACCGGCGTCGCGACCACTACGGCATCGACATCGGGCAGGGCGATCACTTGGAGACCGTCCTCGTAGCAACGCAATCCGCGAACGGCTCGTTGGGCAGCGGCGCGCGCCTCGGGGCGGCGATCGGCCAGGGCGACGACCTCGAAATTGCCGTTGGCAGCGAAGTTTCGCAACAGATTCGGCCCCCAGTAGCCGTATCCGACGATGGCGACTCGGATAGTCATGTCAGCGCCGTGAAAAATAGTCGCGGATCGCCGATACGACGAGATCGACCTGCTCTTCGGTCATGCCGTGAAACAGCGGCAAGGAGAGGCCCGTCGCGGCCCAGGCTTCGGCGATCGGAAAGCCGGCGGCATCATGCCTCAGATGTGCAAGGCAGGGCTGCCGATGGCAAGGCACGGGGTAGTGCAAGCCGGTTTCAATTCCCTGCTTCTGGAGATGCGAGCGCAGATCGTCTCGTTCCGGCGTTCGCACGACGTAGAGATGCCACACGTGATCCTGATGTACCGCGCGCGGCACGCGCAGCGGAAGGCCGGCCAGTCCCGACGCGTATCGGGCGGCAAGTTGCTTGCGTCGGTCGGTCCAGGCCGGCAGGCGCCGCAGCTTGTGCCGCAGCACGATGCCCTGAATGCCGTCCATGCGGTAGTTGAAGCCGATCTCGGTGTGGATGTAGCGCTCGGACTGGCCGTGATTGCGCAGGCGACGCAGACGGTCGGCTAGTGCTTCATCGGCCGTTGCCACCAAACCGCCCTCACCCGCGGCACCAAGATTCTTGCCGGGATAGAAGCTGAAGCAGCCAAGCAGACCATGAGTGCCAAGCATTTGCCCGTCACTGTAGGCGCCGATCGCTTGGGCATTGTCCTCGATGACCTTCAGTTTATAAGTTGAGGCCAAGCCTCGTATGCCGGCAAGGTCCGCCGGCTGACCGTACAGATGGACCGGGATGATGGCCTTGGTACGTGGAGTAATACGTCGAGATGCGTCAGCAACGTCCAGGTTGCCGGTGGCATCCTCAACTTCGCACAACACCGGAGTCGCGCCCGCATACAGTACGCCCCAAATTGTCGCTATGAAGGTATGGGCGGGGACCAGGACTTCATCACCCGGACCGATGCCCGCGGCCATCATGGCGAGATGTAGCGCGGCGGTCCCCGAGCTGCAGGCTATGGCGTGGGGCGTCTTCATCCAGTCGGCAATGTCGCGCTCGAAGGCCTCGACGTAGCGCCCTCCGCTGAAAGCGCTGTTTTCGAACAAGTCGGTAATCTCGTGCTGGGCCTCGGCGGCGATTTCCCGCCATTGAATCGCGAGATCATTGAAAGGGACCAGCGCCTTCATGTCGTAGGCCGTTTCCCGCGCACATCGCCTGTGACGCGCGCTGGATTGCCGGCCACGATCATGTGATCGGGCACGTCGCGCGTGACTACCGCGCCGGCCGCCACGAGCGCGCCCGTTCCGATCGTGACCGGTAGAATGGTGGCGCCGCTGCCAATGCTGGCGAACTTCCTCACCAGCGTGCGCTTCAGTGCCCAACCTTCGGTGCCAAGCAGATGGCCCTTGCCGTCGGTCGCTCTTGGCCACAGATCGTTAGTGAATGTGACGCCATGACCAACGAAGACTTCGTCCTCTAGCGTGACACCTTCGCAGATAAAGCTATGCGACTGGACTTTGCAGCGCGCGCCGACGACTGCGCCGCTCTGGATCTCGACGAACGGACCGACGCGCGTCTCGTCACCGATGTGGCAGCCGTAGATGTTGACGAGTTCTGGCAGGGGGATGCGCACATCCCGCCCAAGAACGGCTGACGGGTGAATTGGCACTACCTTTGACCTGCTTCCGTTGCCACGCAAAAAGTCCTTACCTGCCTCGCTTTGCCAAGGCAAGGCGGCTAGCCCGAGGCCAGATGTCTACCAAGGATATCTTCTACCAAGGATATCTAAAGCCGAATCCGGCGTTTAGCGCGACCTTGGAGAAGTTGCAGAGCAGGAGCCAGCAGCAGCAAACGGCAATCACAAACCCTTGGTGGCCCGGCAACCGCCGCGCCGCCCAAGGAAGGAGCCAGCGCGCCGCGACCCAGGCGACAAGAACAGCGACGCCGAGGTGCGATTGTGCGGCCTTATAGCCGATATCGTGCCCCGGAATAAGGAAGTAGTCGCGAAACATGATGGGGATGTGCATGAAGAAGCCGCCCCAGAACAGGGCGAGCCCGAACACTGCCGGCAAATTCTCGACGCGACCGCGCTCCTTGTAGAGTACAAGGATCAGCTTGACGCTCAACCAGACGGCAATAGTGAACAGGATACCGACGTACCACAGACCGAGCGTCCGATAGGCAATGTTGGGAAACTGAGCGTTGAATGTGTTGTCCCGGTTGTAGATGTTCATGTCCATGTTGCCGAGAACCGACACCGAGAACATCGGCCAGGGAATGAAGATACTGTCCAGACCGTAGGCGATGTGGAAGCTGATGTTCAGAATCATGTCCTCGATCATCTGCAGGACGGAGGGATAGGAGAAGACAAACTGCTCCTCACTTACCTGGCTGGTGACGTGCAGCCCATCGACCACCTGCATATACAGGAAAATCGCCATGCCAATGACCGGTAAGAACAGGCCGGTCGATCCCAGCTGCCTGACAGGACGGCGAAGATAGAAGATGGTTGCCACTGTCACGACGATCATCACGACAGGCAATGCTCCGGCCTGGCCGTAAGACAGAACGGCGACGACCACGCCGAACGCGACGCGAAGGAACTGTCTCGGGGAGGGCGGGCTGGAACCGCGGCAGACTTCGGCCAACGCGTCAAGAGCAAGCATCACGCCCAACAGCATTGGATAGACCCCGAAGGAGGTGACGAAGTACAATCCGTGCGAGAAGCCGTGGTTCAATCCGAGATAGGCCGTGCCGATCAGTGCGGCTTTCCTATTGTCGGTCAAGCGCTTTAGGAAGAAGAAGCAGGCGGCTGCAATCAAGCCAAGCCATGTCAGCTCGACCCACGCCAGTCGGCTTCCCGACTTGCTGAACACCCCGGGGTCGGTTGCCTGCGGTCCAAGCGCGATCGGCGCAATGATGAATCGATCAACCGCGACGAGGAGATTGTAACCGAGCGGGTAGAAGACTTGGTAGTCGGGCTGGTCGGGCATTACTAGGGGGCCGAGCAGTGCGGCCGGCGGAGTGCGCAATACGACCGTAGCCTCGTTGCTCATGTAGTTGGGGTACTTGTCGGCCGCGCGCTCAGCGAATACCCAATAGGTCACGGTGGCCAGAAACAGCAACAGGGGTGCCCATCGCCAGCCCCGATCTGGTGCTGCAAATCCTCCCCAAAGCCGGCCCAGCATCCAGTGATTTGCCTTTCCCGCTGCCTCGCATGGGATTTCTAGACGCCGGTTAGCGGACGGTGCAAGCGTCGTTCGGTACCCGCGCCTGCGAAAGCCGAGTATCTGGTGCAAATCGGCTCCGCCTGTGTTAGTCCGCGACCGATGATTTGTTCGGATGTGCGTGAATCGCCGTGGCTCAACTAGCGCCGCACCTAAAGCATCTTGAAGCCGAGGCCATCAGCATACTGCGGGAAGTCGCGGCGGAGTTCCGTCGACCTGTTTTGCTCTATTCAATAGGTAAGGACAGCTCGGTGTTGCTACACCTGGCGCTGAAGGCGTTCGCACCTGGGCGGCTGCCGTTTCCGCTGCTGCATGTCGATACGACATGGAAGTTCCGCGAGATGATCGCTTTTCGCGACCGGCTTGCCGCTGACAAAAACATCGAGCTCATTGTGCATATAAATGCGGAAGGCGTTGCGCGTGGCATCAATCCGATGACATCGGGGTCGGCCCTCCACACGCAGGTAATGAAGACCGAGGCGCTGAAACAAGCGCTCGATCGCTACGCCTTCGATGCCGCCATTGGCGGCGCTCGTCGCGATGAAGAGAAAAGCCGGTCGAAGGAACGCATTTTGTCCTTTCGCAGCCAAAATCACGTGTGGGACCCTCGGCGGCAGCGGCCAGAACCGTGGCGCCTGTTCAATAGCCGGCTTGGTGCCGGCGAGAGTGTGCGGGCCTTCCCATTGTCGAATTGGACCGAGTTGGACGTATGGGAGTACGTGCGCACCGAAGGAATCGACGTCGTTCCACTCTATTTCGCCAAGAAGCGGCCGGTCGTGCGGCGCAATGGCGTATGGATCATGCGCGACGATGACCGGCTACCGTTGCGACCAGGGGAGGAGCCGCAACTGCGCAGCGTGAGGTTTCGGACGCTCGGCTGCTATCCGTTGACCGGCGCCATCGAAAGCGAAGCCACAAGTATAGACGATGTCGTCGCCGAGATGAAGTCGTCGTCAAAGTCCGAGCGTCAGGGACGCCTGATCGATTCCGATACCGGAGCGTCGATGGAACTCAAGAAGCGCGAGGGGTATTTCTGATGCGCGCAGCGGCCATTGGCACACAACTGCGCTTCATCACCTGTGGCTCGGTCGACGATGGCAAGTCCACTCTAATGGGCCGACTGCTGTGGGAGTGCAGCGCCATTTTTGATGACCAGCTCGAGGCGCTTCGTCGCGATAGCCGCAGGCACGGCACGACGGGCGAGGAACTGGACTTTGCCTTGCTCCTGGACGGCCTGGAAGCAGAACGTGAGCAGGGCATCACGATTGACGTGGCCTATCGGTATTTCGCCACTCCACAGCGTAGCTTCGTCGCGATCGATTGCCCGGGACACGAGCAGTACACGCGCAATATGGCGACTGGCGCCTCAGAGGCGGATCTGGCCGTCATCCTCGTCGACGCCCGTAAAGGTCTGTTAACGCAAACCATGCGCCATGCGGTGATCTGCGCTTTGCTTGGCGTGGGTAACGTCGTTCTGGCAGTTAACAAGATGGATCTCGCCGCTTACGACGTCTCGGTTTTCGAACGCATCCGTGATGGCTTTGGCCGTTTCGTCGACGGTCTGGGCTTTTCGAACATCCAAGCGATCCCTGTATCGGCTCTGGTCGGCGACAATATCGGCAAGAGATCGACGAGGATGGATTGGTATGAGGGGCCAACCCTTCTCGATGCTTTGGAAACGGCGGGCATCGACGACGCAGAGGAGACCGGACCGTTTCGCCTCCCCGTCCAGCTCGTGTTGCGGCCCAATCTGGATTTTCGAGGTATCGCGGGCAATGTCGTATCCGGGCGCATTCGGATTGGCGAGGAGATCGTCGGTGCGAGGACCGGGGGTAGGTCTCTGGTGGCGAAAATCCTTGGGACGGCGGGCGAGCAGTCGGTGGCGAAAACCGGCGAGGCCGTGGTGCTGACGCTGGCAGGTGAAATCGACGTCAGCCGCGGCGAGCTCATGGCTATACCGCAGGCAAGACCGACTTATGCAGACCAGTTCACGGCCCATCTAGTGTGGATGTCGGAGGAAACCTGCCATCCTGGGCGGCAATATTTGATGCGGCTGGCCACTCAATGGGTGCCAGCGACCGTCGGCCAGATCAAGTACCGGTTGAACATCGAGAATCTAGAACACGTAGCTGCGCGCGAGCTTAAACTCAACGAGATTGGTGCTGTTGATGTCGCGGCGGCGGCGCCAGTTGCTTTTGATACGTACGCGGAGTGCCGAAGCACCGGATCGTTCATTCTGGTCGATCGCTTGAGCAATGCAACGGTCGCGATGGGTATGGTGCTGCATTCACTGCGCCGCGCGACCAATGTCCATTGGGAAACGGCGCTCGTCGATAAGAAAAGTCGAGCCACGTTACTGAAGCAGACACCGAAATGCATCTGGTTCACTGGGCTTTCGGGTTCGGGCAAATCGACGATCGCCAAGGAACTCGAGCTTCAGCTACACCGCAGGGGGTGCCACACGATGATCCTGGACGGCGACAATCTTCGCCACGGCCTGAACCGCAATCTTGGCTTTACGGAAACTGACCGGGTGGAGAACATTCGTCGCGCCGGAGAAGTTGCAAGGCTGATGACGGAAGCCGGTCTCATCGTGATCTGTTCGTTCATTTCGCCTTATCGAGCCGATCGAGAGCTCGTCAGATCGATGTTCATGGAAGGGGAATTCCTCGAAGTCTTCGTCGACACTCCCCTCGAGGAATGCATTCGCCGCGATCCCAAAGGCCTCTACGCGAAGGCACTCAAGGGCGAAATTCCTAATTTTACGGGCATCTCCGCACCCTACGAGAAACCGGACAAACCTGAACTGTGGTTACAGTTCGGGTCGTTGGAAAGCGACAGCTCCGTCCCGGCGCAAGTGCAACGGGTACTCGACATGCTCTTCCGCTAAGTCCTCCGTGCTGCAAGGGCGTTTCGTGTCAAAGAGACTGCGCAATTTCCTCGGTAATGGCGTCCTTGTCGGCGTTGCCGTCGGAGTTAGTTTGATTGCAGCCGAGCTCGGTTTCCGGACGATCGACGGCTACCGGCTCGGTCAGCTACAGTTGGTGCCGGTCGCCAATTCGTCGACAGTTTTGCCAGCTACGGCTTCGTTGAGCGACGCGCGCCACAGCATGTTCAACAAGGAATTCGATATCGCCTGGTTTGCCACCGATCCGCCCAACTACGATCGATCACCGCATTTTTCGCCGCCTGCCGACTGGGATCAGGCGATCAAAAACTACAAGAAGGCTCCAGGTGAGCGTGCCTTCGTCGAAAGCGAACTGAAGTTTCTCTACAACGATAAATGGCTCGAGGACGCCTGTCGCACCGGAAACAAGGAAACGCGCATCCTCAGGTACTTCAAGCGTTATCCCGGCTTCGTCTATTCGTTCAGGAGTCCGGACGGATCAATCAATCCCCCGTATCGAATCGTGCCGCGAGGGTGGGACAGCCTAAGTACTTACTACAACAACTTCGGCTTTCGCGGGCCAGACATCGTGCCTCGCAAGCCCGATCGTGTCATTCGACTTGCATTCCTTGGTGCGTCGACGACCGCCAATGGCTGGCCGTTCACCTATCCTGAGTACGTAGTACATTTCCTGCGCCAATGGGCGAGGGCCGACAAGCTCGACGTCGAGTTCGATCTGATCAACGCTGGACGTGGCGGCACTAACGCGCCGATTATCACCAACATCCTGCGCTACGAAGTGATGCCGCTGCGACCGGATATCGTTGTTTATTACGAAGGAGCCAACGATCTGCACGTTAAGCCCATCGTTCAGCGTCTCGACGGAAAGCAGGAAGATCGTTCGCGGCCGAATGCCTTCATGGAGTTGCACTATCTGCCGCTGGAGCAGTACTCGGCTCTGCTCGTTCGAACCTACGCGCTCTTGTTTCGGCGTGGTGGCCCAGCGGCTGAGCCGCCAAAGCCTCCGCACCGGTTGACCTTTGACCTAAAGCAGACCGACCCCGACCTCACACGCATGGACCTGCCATTCAATCTGCCGGAGCAGATCGCGGACCTACGGCGCATGGCAAAGGTCACCCAGGCGGGGAAAGCCATATTCTTCATGACGTCGTTCATCACTCTTGTGGAAGACGGCATGCAACTTGACCCTGAGCGCGACCGGCTCATCCTATCAGCGCTCAATAACGAGTATGCGCCACTGACTTACGCCGAAACGCGTAGTGCCGTGGATTTTCAGAACGCGGTGTTTCGCAAGCTTGCGAAGACAGAGCATTGGCCTTTTCTGGAGGTTGACCGATACTTCCCCCAGGATCCGACGTATTTCGGCGACATGGTTCATTTCAAAACATCGAATGGCTTTCGCCTGCATGGTTGGATCGTGGCGCAGCTCTTGGCGCCTTACATCAAGAACGCGATCGCGGCGGGCCGGCTCCCACGCGCGGGCATCGAACCGAATCCCGAGGCCACCCGCTGGGCCACCGAACCGCCGACAAAATTCGACTTGAGCTGCTATCCGGACTGACAGATAGGCACCGAGCGCCTCAATCAAGACGTCGAGCAATCTTCATCAATGTCGTGCCGAACGGCATGCGCAGACCGCACCGAATTGCCACACTTTCAATTGTTGCTGCGGCCAGCAGCGCGCTGTTCGTCAGGGGCGACAAGCGCCGCGTATCGACGCCCTCTTGTTGTGCATGCGGCTGCCCAAACTTTTTGACTGCCAAGAGCAGCGGATAACCAAAGCTCGTGAAGTAGCTGCCGAACAGGGGCCGCAATCCCGCTTGCGCGAACAGATCGTCGAACTCGCGCTCGACATATCGCCGACGCGTCATGACCTTGACGTCAAGTCCTCGTGCGAGAGCCGGAAATGCAGGTTCGGTCAACAGCAGTAGACCGCCTGGTGCAAGTACGCGCCTGACCTCGCGCAGCACTGCGAGCTCGCTTTCGACCCATCGATGATAGAGCACATTGTAGATCGTAACGAGATCAAAACTTCGGTCGAGAAAGGGCTGCGGCGCGTTGACGTCGGCGCGAACCAACTTGGCCGCCGGCTGAGCACGCCGCGCGAGATCGAGAGCAAGCGGCGAAAGGTCGACACCAACCACCTGGCTTGGCGACATGTCATCTAACATGGCGAGGTTCGCGCCGGGGCCACAGCCAAGATCGAGCCATCGTGCGCCTGGCTTTAACCCGTGGCGTCGCAGCAATGCGCGGCTCAGTGAGCGTCTCGCGCGGTGCCACCAATAAGTATCCTGTCGGCCTGCTAGGAGCCGGTAGCTCTCCGGCTCCATGTCAATTCGCCCGCGGGAGGCTGGGAACTAGCCTGTGACCGACCAAGAGGAGCACGGCGACCAGACAGCAACCCAAGTATCCCCAGGCCATCAGGGCTTCCTGGCTCACCGCCGTTCGTCTAGTCCAAACGGCAAAGCCTACGAGCGGGATGAGAAGCAAGAAGGCTCGGAATGGCCGGTGGTTCACGATGTCCTCGAGTAGCAAGACCCGCACAAGCGCGAGCGGCGCCACACCAAGCAGAATTATGTTCATCAGCGAAGGCCGGCACAGCAGGATGCCGGGGGCCTCTCCACACGCCAGTGGCTCAATCAGAACAGTGAACAACGTGCCTGCCACGGCGAGTCCGATCACCACGAGAGCGGCTTTTCGACGAAAGCGCTGATCGGCTTGCTTGTTGGATCTCCCCGACAGCATGTGCGGAAAGAGCATCTGCTGGAGCGGCAGCAGCACTGTGAGGATGGCCTTCGGCAAGATCGACGACGCCGCGTAGATGCCGAAGCTCACGCTCGGTAACGCGAAGTAACCGACGAGAATGTCGAGGTTGCTCACGGTGACGAGTAGGCCATAGCCGAAGAGCGCGGGCAGCTCGCCCGTCAGTGTCGGCAGTTTGCCCACTGGCTCGTTCGCGCCTGACGGACACCTCAGCAGCACAAAGTTGACTGCTGCGATCATCAGGAGGGACGAAAGCACGATACCGGCGAGAGCCCCCCAGACCGTGCCGAACCACAGTAGACCTGCGATGCAAAGCAGCAGCCGCAAGATCATCCAGACAAGTGTGTAGAATCCCAGCGCTAAGGTGCGGCGCGCGGTCTGAAGCAGGACTCGCCCGACGTCGCCGACATACGCAGTGAACGCATCGAGCACGATCAGAACGATGACGATTGCCGAGCGTACGCCCAGTTGATTGCCAGCAATCAGGCCGCAGAGAGCGAGGCCGGTCGCCGTCCAGCCGCCCCACCAGAGCACAGTGTGCTGAATCTTGCGCGTGCCGGCGACAAGACCGCTGCTTCCATGTGCCGTCAGGACGCCAGACAAATAGCGCGTGAACGCAAGATTGAGGATCAGCGAGCCGGAAAATAGAATGTTGCTGATCGTGTTGGCTGCGTAAAAGACACCGAACTCGGCTGCACCAAGCCAATGGGCGCTGATATAGAGAACGAGGAAGTTTGCCGCGAATGCAGGAATGATCAGAGCCAGCAGCAGCAGCGTCCGGCGGAAGACCGACGTTTCATAGTCGGTCACGAGGAGGCGTTTGAGGCTGCCGACGGGGGTTTCAGCCACGGCGATCCCTAAATGCAGCCGCTCAGCCGCCGGCGCGCCGGTCGGATGCCGCGCGGGACAGCACCCATATTTTGGCGCCAGTTGCGCCTAGCAAGGTGTCGCCGTCGATATGCCATCCCGGTCCGCGTTGCCGGAAGCGGCTTAGGACGCTGTCGCGGTAGGCATCGTCTCGGGTGATGACAGCGATCATCGTTCGCTCGCGTGCTGTTTCATCGACGACATCATCCGGCAGCGCGGGAGTCGCTTCCATCTTCCAATAGGGCATGACGACGTCATAGCCCATGGAGGCCAGCGGGCGAGCGACTTCTGCTAGCGGCACATAACATCCGTCGATCTGTAGGGTCTCGCTGGAACGATACACCAACGGCACATAGTTGCCCGCCTGGACGCGAGAAAACAGAAACCGGTCGGCCTCCATGATCAGGGAAAAGGTGGGTTGCCTCATGCGACACTGTTCTTTGAAGCTATAGGCTTCCCGGTACGCCGGATCGCTCGGCCATTCGGCATTGGTTGCGGCCATAGCGCCGACGACGAAGGCGATGGCAGGAGCTATCATCCTCTTGGGAGCAAAGTGGCGGATCGGCCACAGGACCAGGAACGCGCCGAGGATGGGCAGCATGCCGAAGAGGCCGTCGTACGACCTGAACGTGCCGAAGTGCCATGAGCCAGGGTCTGCTGACAGGATGATGAACAAACCGGCAAAGAGGGTACAGGTCGCGATTGAAGCTGTTCCGCCCCAGGCGATGCGGGCGCCTTGACCGTCCGGTTCGAACAGTACGACGAGCACGGCGGCCATCGCGAGCAACGTCGGTATCAGCAGAGGAAACGCCATGTAGTAGGGCTGCAAGAGTGGGTGGCCGGTTGACTGCATTACGGCGTAAACGGCCAGAGACACCAGGAAAATGCCGATGACCTGCTTGTGGATTTTTGGAATCGCCACCTTGAACACGTAGCCAAAGAAGGCGGTTGCCGCGACCATCACCAGCACGATCAGCAGGAGCGGCATGTGATAGCCGTTGAGTGGCAAGTCGTGGCTGTCGTACCACCACGATTGCGACCATGGGCGCCACCAGACCTTTTCGCGGCCTGGCTCCATCATCAGCAGACCCGAACGTGCGATCAGCCGTCCAAAGAATAAAAAATCGCGTCCCACGATCACATTGATGAGCGCGAGAACGAGCGTAAGACTGAAGCCGCTTGCGAAGCCCGCCGATAGAACCTGTCGAGTCCAGCGCTTCAATGCTGGACCGCTTAGACGTTCTCGGACACGAATGGCGACGAACCAAACGAGGGCAGGCACGATGAGCACGTAGAGCAAGTTGGTGTGGATCAGCGTGGTGCCTGCCAGCCCGCTCCAGACGGCGCTCCAAACCGGTCTTTCGGTTCGCTCCGTCAGATCAAGCAAACTCCAATAGGTCAAGAGATAGACGAAACCGGAAGGCGTGTTGTTGTAGTCCCAGCCACCACTGGCGTGTCCGGGCAGATATGTCAGGTAAAAGGCTGTGACAATCACGGCAATCGCGCGGCCGAATTGCCTAAGAACTACGAAGTAAAGTGCGGCTCCGCCGGCGGCGAGCATGCCGAGGTGGAGAATATACTGGGCCGCCATTGGCGACGTCGTCCGATTGACAATGTAGCCAAGAATGATCCACGGCAGTCGTGCGATCTTCTTGTTTTCGGCGAGCATCGCCGGAAAGTCATAGTGCTGGAAAAAGCCGACATACATCCACGTGTCGACCCAGCGGAAGCCGTTGAATATCCACTCCCGGTTGGCGGCGACCATAATCGCCAGGACGAGGCCCAGCGCGCATAAATCGAGAAATGCAGGCCGCTTGTCGAACGACGCGCACAGCGCGCGCGGTGACATCGCGCTGGCCTTCATTTCCTCGCGTCCTCAAGGAACCACTTCCACGTTTGCGCCAGCCCGTCGGCCAGCGGCGTCGATGGCTCATAGCCGAGCATCCTGCGTGCTCGGCTGATGTCGCACCACGTCGTATGCACCTCTCCAGCACGCCGCGGCTCGTAGCGGACCTCGAACGGCACGGACGGTCCAACGACCTGTTTCATCGCGTCTATCAGTTGGTTGAGCGTCGTGGGCCGACCGCTGCCGAGTTGGATCGCGCCAGTGGCGTCGCTTTCCAGAGCTTGGGTGATGCCTCGCACGAGGTCACCGACATAGACGTAGTCGCGGATCTGGCTGCCGTCGCCGTAGACCACCAGGGGCTTGCCGGCCAGCAGCGCCTTAAAGAAATGTGCCACGACACTGCCCTTGAGATAGGACTTTGGGCCGAAGACGTTAGAGAACCTGAGCGCCGTCGACACCATGCCATATGCGCCGCCAAATGCCGACATGTAGCCTTCGGCCGCGAGCTTCGATGCACCGTAGGGCGACAGCGGACGGGCAACCATGTCCTCGTTGATGGGGGAGGCCGCCTCGCCCAGGATTGCGCCACCCGTAGAGGCAGCGACGAAGCGCTTCACTCCGGCCTTGCGTGACGCCTCGAGCAGTTGGAATGTCCCCACCACGTTGGATTCGAAGTTGTGGCGCGGGTTGGCAATGGAATCCATCACGCGCGTGTCGGCGGCGAGATGGACCACCGTATCGATCTCCCTCATTGCCCGCTCGACCACTTCCTGGTCGAGAAGCTCGCCGCGGATGCATTCAACCGGCAAGCCGGCGAGGTCGCCGAGATTGCCATTCGATTCGTTGTCGAGGACGACGATACGATGCGTGCCGCGGCGGAGCAGCACGGGGATGAGATTGGTTCCTACGAAGCCCGCGCCGCCAGTGACCAATATGTTCAACGGGCATCCGCTGACTGAGGGGAGCGCCACAGCGATGTGCAAGGAATCTTGCTGCGATCGCAGCGATCGGCGTACTTCTTCGCGATCTCGGAAATCTCGATCAGCAAGCCATTGGCCAGCGTGATCGGTTTGAGGCCGAGATCCAGCAGATTCTTGTTCTCGACCAGCAAGTCGTTGCTGTCAGCTTCATTGCGCGGATTGGGCAGGTGGTCGATCGGCACGCCCGTCAGGCCCGAAATCAGCTTCGCCAAGTCGATGACGCGGTGAACCTCAGTCATCTGGTTCATGATACGCACGCGCGAGCCTTGCTCCGGCGGATTGGCGATGGCGAGCTCGATGCAGCGCACCGTGTCCTGGATGTTGATGAAGGCGCGCGTCTGGCCGCCGCTGCCATGCACGGTTAGCGGGAAGTTGATTGCCGCCTGCATCAGGAATCGGTTGAGAACGGTGCCATAATCGCCGTCATAATCGAACCGGTTGATCAGGCGGTCATCCTTGCGGGTTTCCGCGGTCTGAGTGCCCCACACGATTCCTTGATGCAGGTCGGTGATCCGAATCTTGTCGTTCTTGTTGTAGAAGCCGAACAGTAGCTGATCGAGCGTCTTGGTCATGTGATAGACGCTGCCCGGATTGGCCGGATAGAGGATCTCGGTGGTGACGTCCTCACCCTTCTGGTTGGTCATCTTCACAGGGATGTAGCCCTCGGGGATGGTGATCCCGGCCGTGCCGTACCCGTAGACACCCATGGTGCCGAGGTGGACCAAGTGAGCGTTGGAGTGACACTCGACGAGGGCGGCCAGAACGTTATGGGTGGCGTTGATGTTGTTGTCGACCGTATAGCGCTTGTGGTCTGACGACTTCATCGAGTAGGGCGCGGCACGTTGTTCGGCGAAGTGAACGATCGCGTAGGGTTCGGCTTCTCGGATCAGATTGCACAGCCGCGCGTAGTTCTTCGAAATGTCGAAATTGTACGTCTTAATCGTCCTGCCAGAGACCTCTTTCCATGCTTGGATACGTACCGAGAGAGGGCTGATGGGCGTTAGGGACGAGACTTCGAGCTCGTTGTCGATGTTTCGACGGGATAGATTGTCGACGATCGTCACGTCATGGCCGGTAGCGGAGAGGTGCAGCGCAGTCGGCCACCCGCAAAAACCGTCGCCCCCGAGGACCAGAACTCTCATCTCACCCTTCTTCGCCGCCAGGAATCATACTGTGCGGCATCCGTCTATCACGGTACCCCATTGCAGGTCGAGCCAGAGAGATGGACCCTGCCGACGCAGCGATTCCGGCAGTTTTGTTCGATTTCGGCTCGTCCGGTTCCTTGCTTGGGAAATGGCCACTTGACCCGCTCCGGCCCTAAACGTATCGACCCGGGCCGGGCCAGTGCTGGCTCGAAGCTGGCCGCGGCCGGGCGCGTGACTGCGTCATGGGAACTCTTTGATGGACATGCCTGAACCTTTGTTGTCGGTCGTCGTACCCGTTTACAACGAAGAGCGCATTCTTCAGACCAATTTGATGTCCTATGCACGGGCGTTGAATCGCGTGGTCGGCGAGGAGCGCTGGAAATACATCCTGGTGGACAACGGCAGCACGGATTCGACCCCACTGGCTATCCAGGAAATCAAAAAGCTGCTGCCGCGGACGCAAATGTTGCACTGCCCAAGGCCCAACTACGGGGCGGCGGTGCGTACCGGCCTGTCAGCGGTGGATACCGAATACGCGCACAATATTGATGTCGAGCAATGGGACGTACCCTTTCTGACCTGGGCCTGGCGGTACCGCGCCCGTTATGACCTCTTCATCGCATCCAAGCGTTCTGATCCGACGCTCAACCAGCAGCCCTTGGTTCGCTACGTGCTCTCTTGGGGGCTCAATGCGCTCTTGCAGTTGCTGTTCGACTTCACCGGAACGGAAACGCACGGTCCAAAGCTGATGAGACTGGAGGCGTTGAAGCCCATCATTGACGTCAGCACGTCCGATCGCGGTCAGTACGATACCGAAATCGTCCTCCGCGCCGTGCGCGCAAGTCTGCGCATCGTAGAAGTGCCGGTAGAGCACATCGAGGTCAGGCCACCCAAAGCGGTCGTGATCAAGAAAGCCGCCTGGAACGTTATCGCGCTCCTGCGGCTGTGGTCGAAGATGCGACGTGAGCCGTTTAAGGGGCAAATGAGGTATCATCGTTTCGCCCGCGAAGACGTGATGGCCGAGGCGATCCCCGAGCTGGCCGATATCCAGCCGGTTTCGGCCAAACGGGGCACGGCCAGTTCCGGAAGCCCGCAGCGTACGGCGGCCTAAGCCTCGAACAGGAGGAGTATGTGTTCTACGCCCCGCAGCCCCGGTCTCGCCTCTATACGACCTTCTCGGCTTACCTCCGAGGCCTCGCGGCATTGCTCGATCGGGGTACCCCACAGGATCCGCGCGTCAGCGAATTCGAGCGCAAGCTTGGCGAGGTGTTTTCCGGACAGGAAGTCGTCGCCATGCCAATGGCCAGAGTCGGCATCTACCTGCTGCTGAAGTGCCTAATCCAGCCTGGCCAGAAGGTTATCCTCTCGCCCTATACAATTTCCGACGTCGTCAACATGGTGCTGTGTGCCGGCGGCGTTCCGGTCTTCGCCGACGTGGAGGCAAACGGAAGCTGCAACATCGACGCCAATGAGGTCGCCAAGCTGCTGCGAGCGGAAACCAACGTCGGCGCGGTGCTGGTCACCCACATGTATGGCCTGACCTGCGATGTCGATACAGTAGTCGCGCTCTGCAAGCCGCTCAATGTCCCCGTGATCGAGGATGCCGCTCAGGCGTTCGGAGCACGGGTCGGCAATCGCATGGCCGGCACCATCGGCACAGCGGGCGTATTCAGCTTCGGCCTGCTCAAGAACGTCACTGCATTTGTGGGCGGTGCCATCATTACGGCTGATCGTGGACTGGCGCAGCGAGTACGTGAGGAGCTCGCGCAATTCAACGGCTCGGCGCCGAAGATGATCGCCAAAAAAATGCTATCGGGCCTGATGTTCGATGTCGCTACCTTGCCGGTTGTCTTCCACGCCGCTGTTTACTGGCTGTTTCGCTGGGCATATCTCAACGACGTCAAGTTCTTCAATAACAAGCTTGACACCGACTCCAACCCAGTCGCCTATAAAACCTTGCCCAAGGCTTACCGGCACCGCATGACGGGCACCCAGGCCAGGCTTGCGCAATCGCAGCTTGGCCTCGTGGACAAGCATATCGATGAGCGAGTCGGTCGGGCCAAGCTATATGACGAGGGCCTGCGCGGCCTTTCGGGCATCCAGGTACCGCCCTTCCGTGCCGACCATTCGCACATCTATCTCTACTATCCAGTGCTGGCCAAGCAGCGCGATGCGGTCGGCCAGTCGATGACCCGCCAGCTGCGCGATGTGCAGATCAGTCACCATCGCAATTGCGCGAACCTACCCTGCTTCAGCGAGTTCCGACGCGACTGCCCTAACGCTGAGCGCGCCGCCAATGAAGTGATCTATCTGCCGACCTATCCGACGTATACCGACGATCAGGTACAGGCGAACGTGCGCGCGATCCGGCGCTTTCTCCAAGAGGGCATTTGATGGAGATTGCGGTGATCGGCAGCGGGGTCGCAGGATTTGCCGCTGCCGATGCGCTGGCGCGGCGTGGACTGCGGCCGATGGTCCTCGACGTCGGCGAGATGCTCGACCCTCCGCGCCAGGCAGTCGTTAAGAAGCTTAAAGAGACGAGGCTGGAAGCTCTTGATCCGCACGATCGGGCACTGGTGAGCGAAAACAATACGATGGATGCCGGCGTGCTGCCCAAGAAGCTGCACTTCGGTTCGGACTACATCTACGCCTCGAATCGAGACTTCGCCCAGACGATCTCTAGGCAAGGCGGAAGAGTGGCGTTCCCGACCTTCGCCCGTGGCGGCTTCTCGAACATCTGGGGCGCGGCAGCATTACCCACCGATGCTTGCGACATGACCGATTGGCCGTTCGCGCGGAGTGATCTCGATATCTACTACCGACGCGTCGCCGATCTTGTGCCGATGCTCGATGGCGCGGGCACGCTTTCGTCCGCTTTTCCGCTCTATCACGAGGCGGCCGGCAGTGTGGATCCGGGCCCACAAGGCAGGGCACTGCTTGCGGACCTCGAAGCGGCCAAAGACCGGCTGTCGGCGCGCGACACGATCTACGGCCACGCGCGGCTTTGCGTTCACACCGCCAACCAACCGTACTCCAAAGACAGGGATTGCGTGAGCTGCGGCGAATGTTTCGTCGGCTGCGCCCGCGGCTCGATCTTCTCGACCGTGCCGTTGCTGTCGGCATGGCAGGCGCAGGGGCGTATAGCGTATCGCAGTGGCCTTCATGTCGAGCAGATCAAGCAGGTGGATGGTCGTCCGGTCGTCTGGGCAACGGATTTGGCCTCGCGGGCGCGAGTGCAGTTGCCCTTCGATGCCGTCTTCCTGGCTGCGGGACCTATCAATACGACGCGTATCCTGCTGCGTTCGGCGTCGCTCTATGACAGGCCGATTCGCTTCAAGGAAAGTCAGAAGTTTGCCATTCCACTGCTCCGTGCCGCGGCGCGTCCGTCGGCGATTGAGGTGCCATCCGTGACACTTGCCTCGGCCTTCATCGAGACCAAGACCGCAGCGCTTTCAGATCACTGGATCCATCTTCAGATCGTGCCGATGAACGACATGATCGCGACTGCGACCAAGCTCCCATTCAAGGGAGTGCAAGGCATTCTCGCACGTCCGATTCTGCGCCGGACGATGATCGCCTGGTGCGGCATGCACTCGGATCATTCGTCATGGGTCGAGGCGACGCTGCGGCGCGGCCGTGACGCCGACGTCCTTGAACTCGATCATGGCCACGAACCGGCGGCGCTTGGGGCTGCACGGACGGTGGCCCGCGACCTCTTCAGGAAGGGTCTGCTCTTCAAGACATTGTTTGTTGCCAACGTCATCCGTGTCTCCAATCCGGGATCAGGTACGCATTGCGGCGGCAGCTTCCCCATGCGGCGGATACCGAAGGACCAATGCGATACCGACCAACTTGGACGGCCCTTCGGCTGGCGCAATGTTCACGTCGTGGATGCAGCCGCCCTGCCATCGATTCCTGGCACGACGCTCGCCATGCCGGCGATGGCCAACGCGCAACGGATCGCTGCTCTCGCGCCGCTCGATTGAGGTCCGCCTAGTTTGTCAGCAAGTCGAAGCGGGCACCGGCGATGCGGCCGAGCCATTGTGAGATTTCTTCCTTCCCGCCCACGCCCAGCGGCAGATACTTGCCGACGGCCGATTGTGCACCGACCGACATAGCGCGCCAACAATCGAGAACTGTAGCCCGTTTGCCCGTGCTCCAGTCGATCGTGCGCAACGCGGTCAGCGGCAGGGCGATGACAACGACGTCAGAGCTACTGAGGCATTCCTCGGCGGTCTTGCAGAAGGTCGCCGCGGATCCGAGCTCTTGCCGTGCAAGCTCCGCCGCCTCCGGATCCCAGACATTGACTGAGCGGTGCTCCGAGCGAAGCCAGCGCACAAGATCGATCGAATAGGAACAATCGATGTGCTGGGTACCGGGCTTGTAAGCGAGGCCGATGATCCCGACTCTGGCCCCTGGCGGAGCGATCGCAAGGATCTTGCGCAGCACATAGCGGCCGTGATCTGCATTGGCGGCGTCGACGGTGCGTGGTAGCGCGCTCGGCGCGCCGATCATGTCCATGAAGGCCGAGAGCGCGACATTGTCCCGCGGCCAGCAGGGGCCGCCATAGGGCAGGGCGCCCTTGAAAAAGCGCTTGCCCATGCGGTGGCTCAGCGCTTCGGTGATGCGGTCGACGTTGGCCCCCGGCACCTCGGCGCAGATCGACAGCAGCATGTTCGCGAACGATACGCGCATCGTCTCGTGAGTGTTGGAGGCGATCTTCGCGATCTCGGCCTCGACTGGCGTCATGCGGGCGATGGGCGGCGCATTGCCCGAAACCATCGTCCGATGCACCGCAATTATCTTGTCCCCGGTCGCCTCGTCGGTCTGGCCGACGAGCACGTAGTCCGGCGTTTCGATACCTTTTACGATCTCGCCCAAGGCAATGAAGGAGGGATTGTAGGCGTAACCTAATCCCTTTCCAACGCGGCGACCCGATTCCTTTTCCAAGGTCGGGATGATTTGCCCCTCACTCGAGCCCGGCATCATCGTACTTACAATCGCCACTATATGGTCGGATTTCGTGTCGCGCAGGGCCCGCCCGATACTCTTGCAAGCCGACAGGACGTGCCGATTTGAGAATCCGCCCAAAGTGTTGCTAGCGGTGGGCACAATCACGAACGAGAGATCGGTGTTAGCTATGGCTTCAGCGGCGTTCGTCGTTGCCTTGACCTGGCCAGGTTTGGCTGATTGCAGTCGGTCCTGCACGCCGGTCTCGCTAACCTCGAGGGAGCCGTCGTTCAGGGCAGCCACGATCTTGGAGTTGACGTCTACTCCCACTACTTGATGGCCTGCCCTGGCGAGACAGCCGGTCAGCGTCAGGCCGACCTTGCCCAAGCCAAAAACCGAGATTCCCTTCGACATCGTTCCTCACGAACTATCGGCCCGACGAGTTGGGCCAGCACTCCTGGGGCAGGCCTTGTACGGCGGTCTTGACGAGCATGCCACGGGCATTTGATGAACGACAGCCACCCGCTCTTCTGCCCTGCGTTGATCATTCGGCAGAAGTATAGTAGTGCCTGCAAGCAGTGAGTTACTTGCATTTTTTGTTGATTAGCGCAGAGCTGGCTTAGGCAGAATTCTCGGCGGGCCTCGGCTCGAAGGTGAGCGGATATCGTTCCATGAGCGAAGCGGGATTCCTTGGCAGGCTGTCTGACTCGGTTATGGACGTGCTCGGTCGATATCTCGATGTCGTCTCTCGGCAATTGGATGTATCTCCCAACTACGTTCAGCCTGTCTCCGGCGCCTTCGAAGAAGCTGAACAGCTTTATCTCCGCGCTCGGGCATTACTGCGCTCCGGAAACGTTCGGGCTGCTCTTCCGATGTTCGAGCGGGCCCGGCAACTCGTACCATCATTCCAAGACGCGATTGAGGGATACGGGGAAGGCCTCGATCGGGCTGGCGAGGCCGAACGCGCTACGGCAATGTACGAAACGCAGAGGCAACTGCGCGCGAACTCTCGTGGACCCGCGCCCGACCGCTCATTCGTGCTAAGACGCGTCGGGCGAATGACGAGCGAGATTGCCGAGTACACGTGGTTGCTGCGGTCCATCAACGACAGACCGTTTCCTTATGTTGCCCGCGGCAATGCGCATCTGGTCATGGGCAAGCCATTGCGAGCGGTGGTCGACTATGTGGCGGCACTGGGGTGCGATCCGACTTTGGTTCAGGTCGTTGCGCTCAAAGGCGAAGCATTGGCCATGATGCGGCGTTACGACGAGGCGCTGAGGGCTTTTGATGAAGCGCTTGCGCAGCGGCCGAATGATCCGGATGCATTGAGTGGCCGGGCAATCGTCCACATGGCTTGCAACCGGATGATAGCAGCAGATGCCGACTGGCGCCGCCAACTCGCCGTGTTGCCGCCGGAGAGGGCTTCAGCTCGGGCCTGTGTTGCTTTGCGGCTGGCCGATTATGCAGTTGCCCGGCCGGAACTCGATCGTTCGCTCGAGCGCCAGCCGAAGGAACCCTATTGGTATCTCTATCGGCTCTCCGCAGCACGCCGGATCGGCGAACCGCTTCTCGTGGAACCTCCGCAGGAATCGTCGGCGTGGCCAGCGCCGCTGCTGGATCTGCACGCCGGCCGGCTGTCAGAAGAGGCGGTATTGCACCTCGCTGACAATGCCGATCGCCAAGCAGAGGCGCATTTTCAACTTGGCATTCTCCGCCTGCACCACGATCCCGGGTGTTCTCGGCAACACTTCGAACGAGTCGTCGAACTATCGCAACCCTCGCTCATAGAACATTCGGCTTCGCGTCATGAACTGATGCGCTGGAAACTGTAGGATCTGCGCGGTACGGCATGTTTTCGGTCATCATTTACGGACGCAACGATAGCCACGGCTACAACTTGCACAAGCGGGCGGCGATCTCGTTCAATGCGTTCGCCGAAGTCATGTCCGATCCCGACGATGAGATTCTTTTCGTCGATTACAACACGCCGGATGACCATCCGACTTTTCCCGAAGCCATTCACGATACGCTGACGTCCAAGGCGAAGAGGCTCATGCGCATCTTTCGGGTGCGACCGGATGATCACGCCGAACTGCGACGCAAGACCCATCTGGTTGCCTTGGAGGCCCAATCGCGCAATGTCGCGCTGCGCCGGTCCAATCCGCGTAATCGCTGGATCCTCTATACAAACACGGACGTGCTGTTGGTGCCGCGGTCGGAGGATAAATCGGTGAGCGATATTCTCGCCGCGTTGCCCGACGGCTTCTATGAGACACCGCGCTTCGAGTTGCCAGAAATGCTGTGGGAGGCTGCGTTTGATCGCGCCGATCCTGCTGGCAATATCAAGAAGCTGCGCGATTGGGCGCCGCGCTTTCATCTCAACCAGGTCGTCCAGAATTTCATGCCGATGCGATACGACGCGCTAGGGGATTTCCAGGTTGCGTTGCGAGACGACATGTTTGCCATCCACGGCTTCGACGAATCGATGCTGTTGGGCTGGCACTGCGATTCCAATCTAGCGGCGCGCCTTACTCTTTTTCGAGGCAGCGCCGAGACTCTGCTCGACAAGATCTATGCATATCATTGTGACCATACCCGGGTACCCGCAGCCAACAATAGGGGCCGCCGGACCAGGATGAACAGCCAGGCGCAATTCATCTGGAATCTGGCAACGCCCTACGTTCCCGCGCAGGCAGAAACCTGGGGCTGGCCCGACCGGGATATCGAGGAGATTCGGCTTGATCGGGACAATGCGTATTCTCGCTACTCTGCCGGAGTGGTGGCGACGATCGCCCCAGCATGCGAACCCTATCGCACCACAACGATCGAGTGGAATTCGTCGCATGACCTGACATACGACCTTCCTCATACACTGCCGTTTGTCTGCGACCAGGTGCTAACATATCCGCGCAACGCGAACATAATGGTTATCGCAACGCGTCCAGATTTCGTCCGTCACTTCTCCACAGCATGGGGAAAGATGGGCTTCTCAGGACAGGTGCTGCTACCTACCGAATGCGAGGGGTTGCCCACCGATTTGCCAGGTACAGAGACGGCTCCGTTTTTCGAGTTACTGCGTCGAGCCGACCTCTTCGTGGTCGAGTTCGGCTATGCCAGCCAGAAGATAGACGAACCGGTACGTAGGGGACGGCATCCAAGTGATCTCGACAAGCAGCGCCTCGACGTTGTCGAGCGCCTCTTTCGATACGCCGTATCGACCGAAGCTGACACACGTCCCCAACACCGACGAACGTCACGGAGATTCGTCGGCGTCAACGTGATCTACAATCGTGTCTGGAACCTGTTCAACGACTACGTTGCGGCCACCATCACGCCATTCTGTGGCCAAGTCGCCGCAGGTTATCCGCGCAATGAGCGATCCGTCGGCGGATTCATGCGTCGCCTGCGCGCCAAGTACGGCGTGGCACTTGGACGTGACTTAAGTACCGGAGCGAATCACTCCTGACTCGAGCATTCCGGAGCTAGTCGTTTCGAAAGCGCCATTCCGGATGAGCAGATAACGGGGTAGTTCCGGGCCATCGGTCTTAATGGTCAGGCGCTGGGTCGATAGCCCTGCATCGAGCATCACCTCCCGCCCGACAAACTTATTTAAGTCGTCGCCCGTGAGCACGAAGCCTGCCGCGCCGGCGCGCAGCGATACTTCTAGGTCGGCCGCCCAAATGAAATCGGGACGTGCTGGCAAGCGCCCGAAGATTGCGAGATCCTTGAGATCGATTGCGGCGGCGTAGCTCCACATCTTTCCTGTGCAATCAAAGGCCAGGGCAGGCCCCTGAGGTTTGAACTTGCCGTTCAGATTTTTCCGGTTGCAACCGAGGATATTGTACGTTCTGAGCCTTTCTTGGAGTTCAGATGACGGCAGGTCGGCAATAATGGGACGATCGATACGCAGGTCGAGCCAACCATACTGCCCGCCACCGAATCGGTAATCGAGGACGGTCGTGGTAACTGCGGGGAACAGCCGTTGCTTGATGCGTTCGGCATCATGCCATTCGGCCCATGGCGTGCGCTCGCCATCAGTGTACTTGCCCCATTCGGAGAACGGCAACTTACCTTGTCTGAGCCATCGTTCATATGGATAGAACAACTCGACCCACCGGCCACGCGGTTTGAGTTTACCAAGCAGAATTCTCGCTTCTTTCTGTGCAATTTCGAAAGGTGCGTGATGGAGAGAGCCATTAGCCCATATCACGTCGAATTTGCCTGGCAAGGTCTCAAGAGATTCCGGATGCTCAATCCAAAGATAGCTGGCCCGATCAGACAGCCCAGCCAGGTCGACCATGCGACGCACGATCGCGAGGTTGTCCTTGACGATGTCGCAAAACGTCCAGTGCGCACCGAGCCGCATAAAATATATGCCATCGAAGCCCAGACCCGACCCGACTTCAACGACATGCTTTCCAGCCATGAACTCGCGGTACATCTCCTGATACCACCCGCGATGACTGGGCGCGCTACTGGCCCTGTTCATTTCGTCCCATTGCGCCTGAAGGTCGCTAGCGGACGCACTGAGCATGTCGGTCGAATAAACTCGCCCGAGGGTGTCGCCGCCTGGAACCTCTCGCCATTTTTCACGGGAGGCGTCTAGGAATGTCGAACTATCGATGGCTTTGCCGTGCTCTGTATGAAGATGTGCCTCGCCGCGTGAACTGCGGCGTCGACTGCGTGCGAAACCAAAGAGCAAACTGACCCCCATGTCGTCGGCTGTTCTAGCGGTCGGCTATCCTGGCCTTTGGCCCGGATATGCCCTGCGCTCTACAGAATGAGGCGACGGTTAACAAGACAGTAGATTGAGCGCTTCTCAATCAGCCAGTTCGTGTTCGCTGAGAGCTTCCCATCGCGAGAAGGGTGCTCTAGATTTCGGTTCGCATGCTCGGAGCCATACTTGTCGCTGCCTTTGTTGCAATAATGTCGAGCACCGTGGCGACATGGAACAACATGGCGGTTTCCCGGAAATTCCCCGGCCTGGAATGGGAACTTAGTCCTGACGTCCCACAGGATGTATTTCTGCGCGTCACCTGCTACCGCCTCGTCGCTCGGTTGTTCTATATCCAGGCGCTTTTCTTCTGGGCAGTGCTCGTGGTCCTGGTATGTGCGAAGGTCGCCGGCATTGATTGATCCTAGCGTGTCAGCAGGCGATCGCCTTCGGTGGCCACACGTTGCCGCCAGTAGTCCAATAGATCCTGCAGCGTCTTTTGATACGGAATCTCCGCCTTCCAGCCGGTGTGGGCGCGGAATTTGGCAGTGTTGGGAATTTGCAGATCGGCATCTATCGGCCGCAGCCGGTCGGGATCGACCGTAACCCGGATGCTGTTCTTTAAGGGGGAAAAGGAGAGCAGAGTATCGAGAATGTCCTTCACCGTGCAGGAGTGGTCACCGCCGATATTGTAGTAGGCACCGGGCGTCGGTTTGACAGTCACCAGCATATAGTAAGCGCGCACCGCGTCGCGCACGTCGGCCACGGTGCGCAGGGATTTGAGGTTCCCGACCTTGACGATGGGCGGAATGCGGTTGTGCTCGATCATTGCAATCTGCTTGGCGAAGGTTGACTCGGCAAATACATCACCACGCCGCGGTCCGGTATGAGTGAACATTCGCGTCGTCATCACGGTCATGCCATAGGCCTCGGCATAGAAGCGGCCGATCAGGTCAGTGCCGACCTTCGAGATCGCGTAGGGTGAGGCGGGATGAAACGTGCACTCCTCATCGATCGGCAACTTCTCCTTCGGCACTCGGCCGAACACTTCGGAGGAGGCGCATACGTGGATGATTGCCTGAGGAGCATGCTGCCTCAGAGCATCCAGCACCCGCACGGTGCCTTGGACATTGGTGTCCATGGTATCGAGCGGTGAATCGAAGCTGGTTCGGGGAAAGCTCTGGGCCGCGAGATGGAAGACATAGTCGGGCTTTGCATCGGCCACCACCTTCTGGATCGAGACCGTGTCGCGCAGATCGCCATAGAGTAACGAGACTCGATCACCTGAATTGATGCGGCCGGCAAGATTGACCAAATTGTCTAGCGGGCTGCGCCAGCGGCACATACCGACCACGTGCCAGTCGGTCTTGTCCAACAGGAACTCGGCCAGATGCGAGCCCACCATGCCAGTGATGCCCGTGATGAGCGCTCGCTTTGCTGCCATTTGCCGGTCCTGTGGATGAGTTCTCCGATGGCCCTCGCGGGCTGACGAGGGCGAGGGCAAGTTAGTGCAGGCGCTTGGCGGATGCCAGCGCTTGACCCGCCCTAGCCCAACCGCCAAATTCCGCCGCCTCATCGGAAAGCCATGGTCACTCCCAAGGTCTTCGACATTGCCGGCAAGCGGATTTGGGTTGCTGGGCACCGCGGCATGGTCGGATCAGCCGTCCTGCGTCGTCTTGCTCAGGCGCCCTGTATCGTCGTCACTGCGGACCGTGCGGAAGTCGATCTTACGCGCCAAGACGAGGTCGAGCATTGGCTCGACAAGCACAGGCCCGACGCCATCGTTATGTGTGCCGCGCGGGTCGGTGGGATTCACGCCAACTCGACGTTCCCGGCTGAGTTCCTGTTCAACAATCTGATGATCGGTGCGAACGTCGTGAATGCCGCCCACCGGGCCAGTGTTTCCCGCATGGTCAATCTGGGCAGCGCTTGCATGTATCCGGTGGATGCGCCGCAGCCTATCGCCGAGTCGCGCCTGATGACGGGTCGGCCGGAGGCCACGAACGAGGCCTATGCCATGGCCAAGATCGCCGTCGCCGGCCTGGCGTCGACCTATCGCAAGCAATACGACGTGGATTACGTCACCGTCATTCCGACCAATCTCTATGGTCCGGGCGACAATTTCGATCCATTGATGGGCCACGTTGCGCCGGCCCTCATGCGCCGCATGATTGAGGCACGAGACAAATCTGCGCCCCAGGTGCCGATCTGGGGCTCGGGCAAGCCGCGGCGCGAATTCATGTACGTCGATGATGCGGCAGACGCCATCGTGTTCGCGCTCGAGCACTACTCGGCGGACGAGCCGCTCAATGTCGGCGTTGGCCGCGACGTCTCGATTTGCGAGCTTGCCGAGATCATCGCGGCGGTCGTCGGCTACTGTGGCGAGCTGATCTTTGATGCCAGCAAGCCCGACGGCGCGCCGCAGCGCATGCTGGACAGCAGGCGGCTTGCGGCGCTGGGGTGGCATTCGCGCACTGAACTTGCCGATGGCTTGGCCGAGATGTATCGCTGGTATTGCAGCAACAAGGCTGCCGTCACTGCCTAGCTGACGAATGGAAGAGCGTATCAACACCCCCGCCGCCCGCCTTTACCGGTCGATGTACCTGATCCGCAGGATCGAGGAGGAGATCATCCGCCTCTATCCGACCGACAAGATCAAGAGCCCGGTCCATCTCAGCATCGGCCAGGAAGCGGTCTCGGCGGCAGTTTGCGATCATCTCGGGCGGGACGACTATGTATTCGGTACCTATCGTGGGCACGCGCTCTATCTTGCCAAGGGCGGCGACGTGCCCCGCATGATGGCAGAGCTCTACGGCAAGGTGGACGGTTGCGCCCGTGGCAAGGCGGGGTCGATGCATCTTGTCGATCCCGCAGTCGGCATGATGGGGACCTCCGCTGTCGTCGCGACAGGCATCTCGAATGCCGTAGGTGCGGCACTGGCGCTCAAGATGCAGAAATCAAAGTCGATCGTGGTGTGCTTCTTTGGCGAGGGCGCGGCGGACGAAGGCGCCTGGCACGAGAGCATGAATTTCGCGTCGCTCAGGAAGCTGCCGATCTTGTTCGTGTGCGAGAATAATTTCTACGCGATCTACAGTCACGTGCGGGATCGGCTGGCGGGACCCGGCCTGCTGGCCCGAAGCGAGGCTTATGGCATTCCGGCCGAGCACATCGAAGATCACGAGCCGATGAAGCTGCACGAACGTGCGGGCGCGGCCGTTGCTGCGGTGCGTCGCGGCGACGGCCCTAGATTCTTGGAATGTATGACCTATCGCTGGCGCGATCATGTCGGTCCGGGTGAGGATCGCGCCCACAAATATCGGCCCGATGCCGAGCTGAATGCCAAGATTGAGAACGACAACCTGAAGATTGTCGGCGATATGTTGCCGGCGGAACTGCGCAAGTCGATCGAGGCCGCCGAAGAAAGGCGTGTCGCCGACGCGATCGTCTTTGCTGAGAGCAGCGCGTTTCCCGAAGACAGGGAGGTCTACGACCATGTCTTCACAGGCTGAGCGCATGCTCACCTACGGAGAGGCCGTGTTTGAGGCGACGCGGTCGGAAATGGCCCGCGATCCAAAGGTCTTCGTGATGGGCCAAGGCGTCGACGATGCCCGCGGCATGTTCGGCACCACGCTCAATCTGCACAAGGAATTTGGCGCCGAGCGCAGCTTCGATGTGCCGCTCGCCGAGGATGCCATGACTGGCGTCGGCATCGGCGCAGCGCTAATGGGCATGCGTCCCATCCAGGTTCATCAGCGCATGGACTTCGTGCTGTTATGCATGAACCAGATCGTCAACATGGCGTCGAAGATGAGCTACATGTTCTCCGGCGCACACAAGGTGCCACTGGTGATCCGCGCCATTATCGGCCGCAGCTGGGGGCAGGGCGCCCAGCATAGCCAGGCCTTTCATTCCTACTTCATGCATGTTCCCGGGCTGCGTGTCGTTGCCCCAACCACGCCGCACGATGCCAAGGGTTGCCTGATCACAGCCATTCGTGACGACAATCCGGTGGTTATGATCGAGCATCGAATGCTGCACAACGTAAAGGGCATGGTGCCGGCCGAGAGCTATGAAATACCCTACGGCAAGGCCCGCACCTTGAGCCCAGGCAAGGACCTGACGATCGTCGGCATCAGCCACATGGCGCTGGAGTGCGTGCGCGCCAAGCACCTGCTGGAGCTAGCACAAATCGATGCCGAAGTGATCGATCCTGTCACTCTGTCGCCGCTCGACATCGACAGTATCGTGCGCTCGGTCGAACGGACGGGCAGATTGCTGGTGGTTGATACCGGCTGGCTGAATTGCGGCGCTTCATCTGAAATCCTGTCGGAGACCTTCGAGCGCCTCGGGCAGCGGCGGCCGTTTGTCGCTAAGCGAATGGGCTATCTGCCGACCCCTTGCCCGACGACCAGAATTCTGGAGAACCTGTATTACCCGTCACCGCAGTCGATCGCGGAGACGGCGTACCGGCTGGTCCGCGGCGCCGACGCGCCCGAGTGGCGCGCCGGCGCCGTCGACAGTCAAGAAGTCGCCGAATTTCGCGGCCCGTTCTAAAGTCGGCCCGGCCGTTCCGAGGAGTTGATGGCAAATCGAGACGAACTGCGCGCCAAGGTGTTCAAGGCTGTCGACGAGTATTGCGCGGCCGATTTCGGCTATTCCTTCGATCCGAAAAATCCCGTTGTACGCCTGCACGAGCCGACTTTCAGTGCCGGCGAGATCAACGCTGCGCTGGAATGCCTGCTGTCGACCTACGTGACGATGGGGCCGAAGGTGAAGAAGTTCGAGGAGACCTTCGCCTCAACGTTCGGCTGGACCGATGGCGTCATGAACAATTCCGGCTCTTCGGCCAATCTGTTGGCTGTGGCGGCGCTTGCCAATCCTGCAACAAAGGACGGTTTGAAGGCAGGCGATGAGGTGATCGTGCCGGCGCTCTCCTGGTCGACAACGGTGTGGCCGATCATCCAGTGTGGCCTGATCCCGGTCATCGTCGACATCGACCCCGCGACCTTCAACATCGATCCAAATGAGATCGAGAAGGCGATTGGCCCCAGGACGCGCGCCGTGATGATCGTCCCAGTCTACGGCAATCCCTGCGCCATGGATGCGATCGTCGACATCTGCAAGCGTCGGCACCTGATCCTGATCGAGGATTGTTGCGAGGCGCTTGGCGCTTACTACGACGGCAAACCGGTCGGCAAGTTCGGCAGGGTCGCCACGTTCAGCTTTTATTTCTCGCACCACCTCACAACGCTCGAGGGCGGGATCACTGTCACCGACGACTTCGAGTTGGCTGAGCTGATGCGCATCCTGCGCGCTCACGGCTGGGTGCGCGAAGTGAAAGATAGGAATCGCTGGCTCAAGCAGTATCCAGAATTCGATCCGCGATTCCTGTTCGTGAACGTCGGCTACAACTTGCGGCCGATGGAGCTCTCGGGTGCCATGGGGCTGGTGCAGCTGCCGAAGCTGGCGAAATTCGTCGATACCCGCCGCGAGAATTCTGCCTGGTTCCGGCGGGAGCTGGCGCAATATGGTGACTTCTTCGATTTCCAGGAGGAGCAACCCAAGGGCCGCCATTCGTGGTTTGGCTTTCCGATCCGCGTGAAGAGCACCGCCGGTTTCAAGGTGACCGAGCTCACCGGGGCCCTGAACAGCAGGAATGTCGAGACACGGCCGATCATCGCCGGCAACATCGCGCGTCAGCCGGCACTGAAACTGTTCGAACATCGCGTCGTCGGCGACATGAAACATTCGAATGCAGTGATGGATGGGGCTTTTTCCTTCGGCAATCATCAGGACGTCGATTCGGGCGCACGTACATATGTCGCCGAGCAGGTGCGGGCCTTCCTGCGCAGCCGCGCGCTTGCCTGACGGGTTCGACTGATGATCATCACGCGAACGCCGCTTCGTATCTCCTTTTTCGGGGGCGGGACCGACTACCCGGCCTGGTTCTCCGAAAATGGCGGAGCCGTGCTGGCGACCACCATCGACAAGTACCTCTATCTGCATTGCCGATACTTGCCGCCATTCTTCGACTTCAAGAGCCGCATCGTTTGGTCGCAAATCGAACGAGTACAGGCGGTGAGCGAGATCGCCCACCCCGCCATCCGCGGCGTGCTGGAGTGGCTGGAGATCGGCGAAGGCGTCGAGATCCATCACCACGGTGATTTGCCTGCGCGCACCGGACTTGGATCGAGTTCGGCGTTCACCGTGGGCCTGCTGCACGCCCTGTATGCCCTGCGTGGCCAACTCGTTTCCAAGCGCGTGCTGGCCGAGCAGGCGATCCATGTCGAGCAGCAAGTGCTGCGCGAGAATGTCGGGGTGCAGGACCAGATCCAGTCGGCCTTCGGCGGCCTCAACCGGATCGACATCCGCCCCGACGGTTCGTTTGAAGTGGCGCCTATCGTGATCCAGGCGGACCGGCAGGCCGAGTTACAGCGGCATCTATTACTGATTTATACTGGCCTGTCGCGCTACGCCTCGGAGATTGCCGCAGAGCAGGTTGCGACCATTGCGGCGAAGGCGGCAGAGCTGCGCGCCATGCATGCCATGGTGGACGAGGCGCAAAAGATCCTGGCTGCCAAAGGCCCGCTGCGCGATTTTGGCCGCCTGCTTCATGAGAGCTGGCAGATCAAGCGCACGCTGTCGAGCAAGATCGCGCCGCTGTTCGTGAACGAGGTGTATGATGCGGCGCGCCAAGCTGGAGCCGAAGGCGGCAAGTTGCTCGGCGCCGGCGGCGGTGGATTCATGTTGCTGTTCGTCGATCCAGGACGACGCGCGGCCGTGATCCGCGCTCTCGACAAGCTTCTGCCGGTGCCATTCCAGTTCGAGCGCGCCGGCACGCACCTGGTGCTGTACGAGGCCGACGCCCGCAACGGTACGTTGGCCGGCTGAGGCGGGGATGGATCAAGGCAGGCGACAGCGGGTCCTGGTTTGCGGGGCCACCGGGTTCATCGGTCGCAATCTCGTCGAGGCGCTATCGCGGCGATCAAATCTTGAGATCTATGCACTTCGCTTTTCCCGGCCCACGGTCGACGTGCCGAATGTCACATGGAGGCAGGCGGATCTTCGCGACGTTGCGGCGGTGAACTCTGTGGTGCAGGGGATGGACGTGGTCATCCAGGCCGCCGCAACGACTTCCGGTGCCCGCGACATCGTGCATAGGCCGCACATCCATGTGACCGACAACGCCGTCATGAACTCGCTGCTTTTGCGCGCCTGCCACGATCACAAGGTTCGTCATTTCGTCTTTTTCAGCTGTTCGGTCATGTATCAGCCGCGATCCACACCGTGGCGAGAGGAGGAGTGGGACGCCGCGCAAGAGATGCACCTCAGCTATTTCGGTGCGGGCTGGACCAAAGTCTACATCGAGAAGATGTGCGAGTTCTTCAGCCGGCTCGGAGTTACGCGGCATACGGTCATCCGGCATACCAACGTCTTCGGACCTCACGACAAGTTCGATCTGGAACGCAGCCATGTTTTGGGCGCCACTGTCACCAAGGCGATGACGAGTCGCGATGGCAAAGTTCTCGTATGGGGCACGGGCGAAGAAGCTCGAGACCTGATTTACGTCGACGATCTCGTCCGCTTCGTCGAGCTGGCGGTTGATCGCCAGAAGAGTCCCTACGAAATGGTCCATGTCAGCTCAGGCCGCGTCGTTACGATCAGAAAGCTGGTGGAGCAGGTCATTGCCGCTTCCGGACGCAGTCTTCGCATCGAGTACGATGCGTCGCGGCCGACAATCAAGACGGCCTTTGCGCTCGACAACCAACGGGCATTTCAGCGGTTCGGCTGGAAACCCGAGGTGAGCTTCGAGGAGGGGGTAAGGCACACCGTGCGCTGGTGGTGCGAATCATTCAACGATGGACGTCCGGCGTGAGGCATCGGCAACTCGGACGGACCGATTTGCGCATATCCGAGATTGGTTTTGGCGCCTGGGGCATCGGCGGCCGCACGGCAGGCAATACCTCCTACGGCGATACCGATGATCCCACTTCGCTGCGCGCGCTTCAGCGTGCGGTCGATGTAGGTATCAATTTTTTCGACACGTCGAGCGCATATGGCAACGGCCACAGCGAAGAACTGCTGGGTGCGGTCTTCAAGGCAAAGCGTCCGCAGGTCGTGATTGCCACCAAGGCAGGTTACAACTCATGGGACCGCCCGCCGGATTTCTCAGCGAACGCGGTCGTTGCTTCCGTCGAGGCGAGCCTGCGCCGGCTGCGCTCCGAGTACATCGACATTCTGCAGCTGCACAATCCGCCGTGCCAAGCCTTGCAGTCCGACGACCTGCGGGTGGCGCTCGAACGACTGCTCTCGTCCGGCAAGGTCCGGGTATGGGGCGTGTCGGCAAAAAGCCCGGCAGAGGCGGCCCAGGCGCTCGCGTCGTTCGATGTCGCAGTCGTGCAGGCCAACTTCAACATGATGGACGTGCGCGCCGTCTCGACGGGCCTGTTCGACGAGGTTCTTAACAGAGGCGCCGGCTTCATCGCCCGTACGCCGCTCTGTTTCGGCTTCCTTTCCGGAACTATCGACCGGCAGACGCGCTTCCCGCCCGGCGACCATCGGCTCGGATGGCCGCGAGCTCAGCTCGATAACTGGATCGACGGTGCCCGTGAGCTTCTGCAAGCGGCCGGTTCCTCGCCAGGAGCGGAAGGGGCCCGCAGTGCGTTGCGTTTCTGCCTCTCCTTTGACGCGGTCTCGACGGTCATTCCTGGTATCCTGCGTCCAGAGGAAGCTGAGCAGAATGCACTGGCAAGCGACGCCGGGCCCCTTGAGGCCTCGGCGGTGGAGCAAGTGTTGGCGATAAACAGCCGCCGGCAGTTTTTCCTGAGGCCGACCCAGGATGCCTAGCCGGCAGCCGAATCCCAGTCGGCGCGGCAGAGCGTGCGCTGCTCGAGGGGGATATCGGCTAGGCCCCAATTCTCCGGTTGAGTTGGTACTTGACGCTCACCCATAGCCCAGCGGCGGGCAGGCCGGACGAAATTGCGTTCGAAGGAGGGACCGAGGACCGAATTTACGCCGAGCACTCTGCGTCGCGGATAATCGAGGAGGGTTCGCACGTGGTGCGCTGTTACCTCGCTCACCTTGTCGGCGAGCAGCCTGTCCAGGCGCCGTTGCCAGGGTTTCCATACCTGTCTGACGCGCGATGCGGTCATCCGGCCGTGGCTCGGTTTGTAGACGCGGCAGCTATCGGGCCAGCGACACTCACGTACTCCGTTGGCTGCCGCTGCGTGCATGACCAGGGAGTCTAGGTCGAGCGAGAGGACGGTGGTGTCGCGCGGATGTCCCCGCAGCAGATGCCAATGGGCATCCGACATCAAGGTGAAGTCTCCGCAGGCGTTGGTGTGGAGATTGCGCAAACCCCAGTAGGGCTTCTGTCGGATCAGCGCATGTCGGCTGCTCGGCATGGACGACAGTTGGGCTAGCAGCGAATCATCGTCGAGATTCCAAATCTCTTCGTCGCTGATCGATACGTCATGACGGTCGACGCGATACATCGTGTCGATATCCAGAGTCCTCTGGGCGATCATCTCGACAACGTCGTTCGAGAAGAAAGTGTCGCTCGCCTTGGGCGTGATAAAACGGCCGCGAGCGCGTCTGATGCCGGCGTTGGCCGCCTCGCCGACGTGAATGCTTCGCTCGTCCGAGCCAGACAGCCGACGATGGTGTTCCGGCGTAACGACGAAACTCCGGATCGAAACATGCCTCGAGGTCGCAGGCAGCTCGAGGATTTCCGTCAGCAGTGGTCGCTCGGCCGGCGGATTCCACTCGCAGATGACGATCTCAGAATCGAGCCGAGCCCGTTCCAGCTGGCGTACGAGGCACATCGTCGCGCGGCCGACACGGCAGGCATAAGCCGCTGTGTAGCCGTCGTTGCGACCGTAGGTGACGAAACTGACGTACGGACTCTTGCTCATGTCGGCAAGGTACTGCCTTGACTCACTGACGCTTCCGTCCATCGGCGCCGTAGCCGTCGCCTCTGTGCTCACAACAGGAAACGCGATTCATCGATGACCGTCTTGCGCTGCTTGAGGACGCGAACCCCATGGACGGACAGCGCAGAGCTCTCGTTGTTGATCGCGGCGTTACGGATCAGAAGCGAGTCCTCGCTGCCCGAAACGCCAATGTAATGTCGCTGACGGCCGTCTTTAGCGTCAAGGAATATCTCGCTGCCAAGCTGATAGTCAGTCATCAAGCCAACACCGACGATCCCTTTGGTCGCCTGCATATCGATCTCGACGAAGACGCTGGACTGATTGTCGACCTGTCGGCGCACGGCCTTGGCGATGTCGAGCGTCGCCGAAAAACCCCAAGGAGCGCTGACCGTCTCGACGACCGTCGGTTTCCCATACTGGACGCGCGCGCCCGGCCAATCACGATGCACGCGAATGCCCTTCACGGCGATGGGGCGCACATCGACAGGCTGCTGCGGATCTGGCTCGACAGGAGGCTGTTCGTTCTTGGCGGCGATGATCCGCCGTGTCACGGCATTGATCGCGGCTACTTCGTTTTCGGGGAAAGGGAAGGGCATCGTGACCGTCCCGTCGGCCTTGGTGGGTCGGCGCACACTCCAGAGGCGTTCGCCCCGCGACTCCCAGACGTGATCGGCCAGTCCCCATTGCGGCCCGTTCAGATATGGCAGGCCGCGCCGATAGGCATAGGGCTTGTCGTGATAGCTGGTGAGCTGGTTGGTGTACGACTTGGTATGGCTGATATGGAATATCTGCCCGGCGAGGTTGGTATTAAGACCGGCTGCAGTCGCGGTCGAGCAAAAACGAGAATCAAGATGCAGCCGGGCGAAGCGAATGCCCTCGTCGAAGCCTCTGATGCCCTGCATCGATAGTCGGTCGGTCAACAGGAAGTCGCCGCAGGCATGGAAATAGGGCGGCACGTCGTATGGCGGCTCGGTGCAGGTATCGATCGAGGCGAGGCTCGAATCGGCTTCTATTAGCTCGGGTGTGATTCTGTTGAAGTCGAGGTCGGGGCGAATGTTGACCCGCTCGGCGCGATAGAGGCAGTTGCGTATGAGTCCGAGCCCTTTGATGTAGTCAGCAAGCTGACGGCCAATGAACAAATCGCCTGCTGAGATCAAGCAATAATCCGCCGTGCTCGTGCGCAAGCCACAGTTTAGAGAGAAGTTCAGCATGATAGCCTGATCGCTCTCGCATAGGACCTCGTGGACCTCCGGCTCAACCACGATGGCCCTCAGGTACGGAAAGCGCTCGACCAACATCGGCGCCAGGAGAGGTTTGCCCGCAGGCGGATTCCATTCGACGAAAGTGATGCGGTAGTCCACACGGCTACGCTCGAATAGCGCCCTGTTGTAGGCGATCGAGGCCATCAGCTTTTCGTTCCAGTTGGGCTCGTATTCGTCGTTCCGTCCCATCATGACGGCGTCGATCGAGAACGGGGGCTTTTTCATCGCCGCCCCTATTAGGGAACCAGGAGCGGAAAGTTGCTCTCGCGCACTGCCTGGGCAACGCGCGTCGCCTGCTCGATGTCCATTCCGGTGCCGAACGGCAGATACACGGCGTGCCTGGTCCAGAACTCGGAGTGCGGATAGTCGCCGTCCTGCAGTTGGCTGTAAGGCGGATGCTGATAGATCGCCCTGTATTGTTGCGCGGCCAAGATGCCCTGGCCGCGCAGATGCTGGACCAGCTGTTCGGGCATCGTTGAGAAGACGACGTTATGCAGTGGTGCCTCGTCGCCGCAGACGGCGTGGAGATGTTCGCCCAGCACAGCGCGCATGGCGGTATGATTCTTACGGCGACGTGTCAGGCGCTCTTCGAGATTGGCAAGCTGCGCCATTCCTAGCGCCGACAGCACGTCGTTGAAGCGGAGATTGTTGCCGATGCCGCGGTTGAGGTTGGTCTGCCGCCAGGCCGTATCTCCATGATCGATCGCGCGCAATGCGCCATCGCGGTGCTGCTCGGTCTTGGCTAGCACCGCGCCGCCCTGGCCGGTGGTGACGACTTTGGGCACGCTGAACGAGTAGATACCGACCATACCGATGCTGCCGGCCGAGTGACCATCGATCTTGTGGCCCATGGCGCAGGCGGCATCCTCGATCAACGGCAGACTGCGCTGCCGGCAAATGTCGGCGATTTCGAGCAGCTCGGGCCCGGTGCGGCCGGAAAAATTGACGAAGCAGACGGCTGCAGTCTTCGGCCCCATTGCCTTTATCAGCCGCTCCGGATCCATACAGGCGGTCTTGCGATCGATCTCGACCAGGCGCGGCGCATAGCCCCAGGAAGCAAGCGCATTGATGGTGGAGATGACGCCGTAGGCCGGCACCAATATTTCGGCGCCGCGTGGCAACTCGAGTGCCTGCGCTGCGACCGTAATGGCCATGGTGCCGCTGACCGTCGGCACGCAATAGGGAACTCCGGCAAGATCGGCCAATGCCTGTCCGAAATCGCGCGTCGTCGGCCCCGGTCCGAGAAATCCGCTGGCGACCTGACGAGCCACGGCATCGCCCAGTTCCTTGCCGATCCACGGCTCGGCAAGTGGAATCGTCTTCATCGTTTCAGTAACCCATTTGCTTGGCGAGCGCCGGCATGGCATCGCGCCGGCGCGCTTTGACCGGCCGCGCCGGCGCGCCGGCGTAAAAGGTCCATGGTTCGGTATTCTTGGTGACCACGGACCCCGAGCCGACGACGGTTCCCTCGGCCAAAGTCACGCCCGCGAACACCACGACATTGGAGGCGATGCTGGCGAAGCGCTCGAACCTGATCGGTCCGGACCTCATCGTATCCCGATAGGGCGCGGGCACGATCGGCCCGACGAGCCCGTTGCCCGAGAACGTCTCGCCGTTGCAGATCAGTCGGCTGCCACAGGCAATTGTGGTGAAGTCGCCCATCTCCAGAAGGCCGTCGGCACCGCCCACGACGGAGACGTGCGGCGAGATGTGTACATAGTTGCCGATCTTCATGCCAACGCTGGTGAAGACGCAGAAATCGATGCCGACATGACTTCCGACCTCGACCAGTTGAGGTCGCACGATACGTGCGGTCTCGTCGATGAACACGTCCTCGCCGTGCGCGCGAAGCTTGGAAAGATCGTACATTCGGGCGGACGATATGCACGAACTTGAATTGTGTCACCAGCATTGTCATAGAGCGTGCGATCGGAGGCGATTGCGATGCATGTGCTGGTAACAGGCGGGGCGGGATACGTGGGATCTCAGGTCGCGGCACATCTGCTGGCCGATGGCCTGCGTGTTACCGTCTATGACCGCCTGCTGTACGGGGCCGAGGCCTTGCTTGCCTTCCGCCACAACGAGCGTTTCAGCCTGATCAAGGGTGACGTGCGCGACAGTGCAAGCCTGCGCGCCGCGCTGGCCGGCGTCGACGCGGTGATCCACCTTGCTGCCGTCGTCGGCGAGGATGCCTGCAATGTCGATCGGACCGCCTCTTGGTCGACCAATGTCGATGGTACCAAGTCGGTGATGAACGCGGTCGCGGAGGCCGGCATCAAGCGCCTGATTTTTGCTAGCACCTGCAGCAACTATGGCGTCGCTGCGCCCGGCGAGCTCGCCACGGAAACCGCCCAGCTCAATCCACTGTCCGACTACGCTAAGGCCAAAGTCGAATGCGAAAAGGTGATGCTGTCGCGGAACGACTTGCCGTGCGCCACCGTGCTTCGGCTGGGAACGATCTGCGGCCTGTCGGCGCGCATGCGCTTTGACCTGCTGGTGAGCGAGATTGCTCGCAATGCCGCGCTCGGAGTGCCGATCGATGTTTTCGCGCCCGACGCCTGGCGGCCGTTCCTGCACGTCAAAGATGCCGCCCGTGCGTTCCGCCTGCTGCTCGATACGCCGGCTGAAAAGATCGCCCACAAGGTATTCAACGTCGTCGGCGAGAACATCCAGAAGCGCGGACTGGTCGAAATATCCAAGCGGCACTTCCCGCAAGGCGACATCAAGATCACCGACAAGAAACCCGACCTGCGAGACTATCGTGTGGATGGCGGGTTGGTCGCCAAGGAATTGGGCTTCAAACCGGAGCTCACGGTCGAGGATGCGTTCAAGGAGACGGCCGCTGCCGTGGCCGCGGGCATGTTCCGCGACCCGCATTGGAAGGGCCACTCGGCCATCCCGCTCGATGGCAAGATCGATTGATCGGTGACCTAGCGGCCGAACCCGAGATAGATAACGTCGGCGACCGCGTCGAACGCGCCCGCTGGCAGCGTGCGCCACAGGTCGAGCACCGTCAGTCGTTGGCCGTTGTTGCGCTTGCACCATGACGGATCGATCGTCTTGTACTCGGGCCAGCCCGTGCCGACGATCAGCAGATCGCAGCCGCGCACCGCGCCCTCGATCGACGAAGCGCTCACCACCTTGTCGCCCAATACGGCGAGCGCCGAGTCCTGGGCCAGTGGGTCGTGCACCACCACGACGTAGCCCGCATCGGCGAGCTTCGCCGCGAGCTTCACGCTGTGGCTCTCCTCGACGACCGGCGTCTGCGGTTTGTAGGAGAGGCCGAGGAGAGCAATGCGGGTGCCGGCCTTGGCGAATTTGGCAACCAGGCCGGACAGCCGGTCGATCTGGTAGTTGTTGATGCGGTCCGTCGCCTCAGCCACGTCGGCACGCGCCCCGATCTTGCGGGCAAGGGCAGCGAAAGCGACGTTGTCGCGCGGGAAGCAGGGGCCGCCATAGCCCATCGCGCCCTTGAGGTATTTCGCGCCGATGCGGGTGTCGGCACCGAGCGCCTTGGTGACGACGTCGACATCGGCGCCCGGCAGCCGGTCGCAGATATCGGCCAGCATGTTGGCGTAGGAGATCTTGGTCGTCACGTAGGTGTTGACCGAGATCTTGGTGAGTTCGGCGCTGATCCAGTTCATGCGCTGAACCGGGGGCTTCTTCTCGCACATCTGCAGATAGATGGTCTGCAGCATGTCCCCGGACTTCTCGTCACCCTGGCCGATCAGGATGGAATCGGGATAGAGCATGTCGCGTACGACCGAACCCAGCGCGATGAACTCGGGATTGTAGCAGAGGCCGAGATCCGGCCCGACCTTGCGGCCCGATGCGGCTTCGAGTGCGGCTCGGATCTCGCCGCCAGTCGAGCCCGGCATCACCGTCGAGGTGATGACCACCATGTGGTAGCCCGTCTTGTTGCGTAGCGCCTTGCCCAGCGTCTCCATCGCCTGCAGCACGAACCGATTGGAGAAGAAGCCGGTGCTGTCCGACGGTGTCGGCACGATCACGAACGACGCGTCGCTCTTCTGGATCGCCTCGTTGGCATCCATGGTTGCCGACAGTCGCGCCCTGTTGGCGGCGATCAGCTCGTTGAGCTGCGGCTCGACGATCGGCATCTTGCCCGCGTTCAGGGCGTCGACGAGAACCTTGTTCACATCAAGGCCGATCACGGTGAAGCCGCGGCTCGCCATGACGGCCGCGAGCGGCGCTCCGAGCTTTCCAAGGCCGACGACGTTTACGCGAGGCAATGCTGAAGTCATTTCCATTCCCGATTGAAGGGCCGGTACTGATACTGTCGGCAGCGCCGGGAGGCAATTGGCGACTTGCGTTGCGCCGTCGCAGGCGCGACAAATCGCCGTGAAATACGAGGGAATCGGATGAAAGTGGACTTTTCGGCCTTTCCCAAGGCCTTGGCGGGGAACGTGGCGCTGCTCGTGGCTGCGGACAAGCAACTGCTTGCCACGGCCCAGACCGTCGACAGGGACACCGGCGGAGCGCTCAAGAGGGCGCTGAGCGCGGGCCGATTTACCGGCGCAAAGAATCAGACGCTGACCCTGCTCGGCCAATCCGGCGGCATCGACCGGCTGTTGCTGCTTGGCGCGGGCAAGCCGCGCGATCTCGATGCGCGGACCGCCGAAGGACTGGGCGGCGTGATCGCAGCGGAAGCCAACGCCGCGGGGCACAAGGCCGTCACCGTGGTCGTCGACGCAGTCAAAGGCAGCAAGCTGTCGCCCGGCCAGATCGCCGCGCACCTGGCCCTCGGTGCCCAGCTCAGGAACTACCGCTTCGACAAATACAAGACCAAGGACAAGCCTGAACAGAAACTGTCGCTTGCCGAGCTCACCATCGTCCTGGCCGGTCCGGCCGAGGCGCGGCGTACCTACGAGAAGCTTGCGCCGACCATCGACGCCGTGTTCTTCACCCGCGATCTGGTGAGCGAGCCCGCCAACGTCCTTTATCCCGCCGAGTTCGCCCGCCGTGCGCGCGAGCTCACCAAGCTCGGCGTCAAGGTGCAGATCCTGGGGGAAGCCGAGATGAAGAAGCTCGGCATGAACGTGCTGCTCGGCGTGGGGCAGGGAAGTGAGCGCGAATCGCAGCTTCTGGTCATGACCTGGATGAACGGCTCGAAGAGCCAGAAGCCGGTGGCATTGATCGGCAAGGGCGTGTGCTTCGACACCGGCGGCATTTCGATCAAACCCGCCGGCGGCATGGAAGACATGAAGTGGGACATGGGCGGCGCGGGCGCCGTCACCGGCGCCATGAAGCTGATCGCCGGCCGCAAGGCACGCGCCAACGTGGTCGGGGTCTGTGCGCTGGTCGAGAACATGCCCGACGGCAATGCCCAGCGTCCGGGCGACGTGGTCAAGAGCATGTCGGGCCAGACCGTCGAGGTGATCAACACTGACGCCGAGGGCCGGCTGATCCTGTGCGACGCCATGTGGTATGCTCAAGAGAAGTTCAAGCCGCAGGCAATGATCGAGCTGTCGACACTCACCGGCGCCATCATCGTCTCGCTCGGTCACGAACGTGCCGGCCTGTTCAGCAACAACAAGCAGCTCTCCGATCGTCTGCGCGCCGCCGGCTCGCAGATCGGCGAGAAGCTGTGGCGCATGCCGCTCGGGCCCAATTACGACCGCATGATCGACAGCGACATCGCCGACATGAAGAATGTCAGCAATGGCCGCGACGGCGGCTCGATCACGGCGGCGCAGTTCCTGCAGCGCTTCGTCCAGGAGGGCGTCGCCTGGGCGCATCTCGACATCGCGGGCGTTGCCTGGTCGAACAAGGGCAACCTCACCACGCCCAAGGGCGCCACCGCGTTCGGCGTGCGCCTGCTCGACCGTCTGGTCGCCGACAATTACGAGCGCTGACCGGCAAGATGGCGACAGAGGTCAATTTCTATCACCTGACCAAATCGTCGCTCGAGGACGCGCTGCCGCGCCTGTTGCAGAAGACCTTGCAGGCGGGCGAGCGCGCCGTGGTGATGCTGGGGTCGCCCGAGCGCGTCGATTCCCTCAACACGCACCTGTGGACCTATGACGACCGGGGCTTCCTGCCGCACGGCTCGGTCAAGGACGGCGAGGCCGACCGGCAGCCGGTCTGGCTCACCCATCTCGACGAGAACCCCAACAGCGCCGCCTTTCTGTTCGTGGCCGATCGCGCACGCTCGGAAAGGGTAGGCGAATACAAGCGCTGCTTCGAGTTGTTCGATGGTCGTGACGAGGCGGCGGTCGCCGACAGTCGCGAGCGCTGGAAGGCCTACAAGGCCGCGGGCCACACCGTCGTATACTGGCAGCAGACGGCGGCCGGCGGCTGGGAAAAGAAGGCTTAGGCACCGATGATCGACTTTCGGACTTGGGCCCTGGCGACAGTCCTGGGACTTGCCTTGGCCGGCTGCCAGGTAATGCAGGGCTCTGGTCCGCCGATGGACAACGCTTCGTCGCTCACCAAACAGGAACTGCCCTACGACGTGATCGATCTCACACCCAGCAGCGTCGTGGCCTATCGTCCGAAGGATGAACCCGAGCCCGCGCCGCCTGCACCAGCGCGGCCGGCCAGCGGCCGCTATGGCATCGGCCCGGGCGACGTGCTGAGCGTGCACATCGTCGAGCGCTACACCGGCGGCATTTTCGCGACCCTTCACCAGCCCGACACGCTGGTCGTCACCCGTCGCGTCGATGCCGACGGAACGATCGACGTGCCGTTCGCCGGCACGGTTTCGGTGGCCGGCAAGGAACTGCCGCAGATCGAGGCGGAGATTCTGGCCAAGCTCGCCGGCAAGGCGAACGATCCGCAGGTCATGGTCGACCTCGACCAGGATCGCACCAACACCGTCACCATCTCGGGTGCCGTCGCCAAGCCCGGTCCGCTGTCGCTGCTCGACGGGACGCGCTCGGTCGCCGAGGCGATCAACCGCGCCGGCGGGCCGCTCTATCCCAAACCACCTCCGCCCGCGCCCGATCCGACCTTGTCGCCCGGCACCAGCAACCTCGTGTCACACACGCCTGCAGGCGCTTCAGGCCAGGGCGGCCAGGGCGGCCAAGGCGGCCAGGGTGGGGCCGGGGGTAGTGGCGCGCAATCGACGACGGCGAGGCCGGGGCTTCTCGTACCGACGCCCAAGGTGCTAGGCGAGGCGAGCCAGATGCGCGTGGTCGTACGCCGCGCCGGCAGCGTCATTCTCGACAGGCCGTTCTCGGAGATTTTGGTCGGTCACGACACCGTGCTGCAACGGGGCGACGAAATCGTCGTGTCGCCCAATACGCGGGTCGTGACGATCATGGGCGCGGTGGGGCAGGCGGGCAATCTACCGATCGACAAGCCGCGAATGACGCTCGCCGACGCCCTCGGCGCGGCATCTGGCCTGTTCGACACGCGCGCCAGTACGACCGGTGTCTTCATCTTCCGTGCCGCCGACAGTCCGCACAACCAGGCGAGCCGCAGCCGGATCTTCCGCCTCGATCTCCTGCAGCCGGTGTCGATCTTCGTGTCGCAGCAATTCGCCGTGTACCCGCAGGATGTGATCTATGTGACCAATGCGCCGCTCTACGAGTACGACAAGGTCTTGACGCCGCTCTATCGCACCCTGGCGATCGTCAATGCTGCTCGCACGCAGTGATTCACAGCGACTGTTGCGTAGTGTCCCGCGATGATCGTAAAGACGTCCTGGGGAGACATCCAATGAGACCAGCCTACATGCTGGTTGTGACGGCACTCGCCTGCGCAGGCTTTGGCGTCACCCTCGCACGGGACAGCACCCTGGCCACGGTGGTCTTCGCGATCGTTGCCGTCGCCAGTTGCGGCGATTGCATCTTCACCTTCTCGCGGGACAGTGCAGCGGCCAAGCGCTGGCGCAGCTTTCGCCGCGAACAGCTCAACAAGCTTGTCGCCGAGTACAAAGAGAAGGCGTGGAGCGACTACCAGAAGAGTTTGGAAGCCCCCCAGGCGGAGAAGACCCGGGCCGACCTTCTGCGTTTGGAGGCGGAGGCGCAAAGCCGGGCCGAGCGCGAGATTTTGGAAAAACTGGGGCCGCCGCTGTGAAGCGGCTGCTCGGCGGGGCCCTCATGGTCTGCCTCGGCCTCGTCGCGATCTACGCGCTCGCCCTGGTCCAATGCAGTTGCGGCCTGATTGGCCCCCTCGCGGCCGTGGAGACTGTCATGCCGTACTGGGCCTTGCAGTACTTCCTGCTCGTGCCGCTTGCGCTGATGGTGCTCGAAGTGCCCTTCACGGGCTGGCGCAATTCGAGCCTCGCCATGATCCTCGGCTGGTCGCCCAGCATCCGCACCGATGCGCTCTATCTCGCGATCCAGTCGACGGCGGTGCTGCCGGCGCTCATGGCGGCGACCACCGGCGGGCTGTTCTGGCACCTGCGCCAGCTCGTCGATGCGCATACCCTGAAGCTCGGACTCGTCATCGCCAATCCCATCCTGCAGTGCGCGGTGATCTTCGTGGTAGGCGACTTCGTGTCCTACTGGGTTCATCGCTGGATGCATGTCTCGCCGGCGCTGTGGGAAGCCCACAAGGTTCACCACTCGGCGACCGACCTCAACCTGATGATCGCTTTTCGCTTCCATCCGCTCGAGAAGACCGTCCTAGAGCTCGGCTACATGTTCTCGTTCCTGGTGCTCGGCGCGACGACCGACACCTTCGTCACTTTCAGCTTCATTAACATGCTGCTCGGACAGATCCAGCACGCCCGTGTCGACTGGACCTACGGTCCGGTCGGCAAGGTCCTGGTGTCGCCGATGTTCCACCGCTTCCATCATTCGATCCATCGCGCCGATTTCGACAAGAACTTCGCCTCGCGGCTGGTCATCTGGGACATGCTGTTCGGCACCTATTCGGCCAAGCGCATCACGCCGCAATCGATCGGCGTCGACGACAACACCTACGAGCGGGGCTCGCTCGCCGCGGAGTTCTTCCGGCCCTACTACGTGTGGTGCCTGTCGGCGGTGGATACTTGTCGGCGTGCCGTGGCGACCGCGGGCGCGCTCGCTCGCCGCAGGCCCGCCAAGGAAATCGTCGCCGGCCCGTCGGACTGACTTAGTTGCGCGGGTTCCAGTAGGCCCGCCAGGCGGCGGCCAGGCGCTCGCCGAGGCCGATATCGCCTTCCCGGCGATAGAACCACGGCGCGTCAGCCTCGAAGGCCTTCATGTAGTCCCGGTAGGAAAGCTTGGCGCTGCGCTGGGGCTGGACCTGCGCCGCCAGCAGGTCAAGGCCCCTGTCGACGTCGAACAGCTTTGCCAACGCCCGGCGCTCGGCCACCAGCAACTCGGCGGCGAGGTCGGGCACGCCCCACAGCGAAAAGATCGCCGCCAGCTTGGCGAGCTTGCCAGCAGGCAGCGCGCCGGGCGACATGACGGCGTCGCGCGCGTAGTAGGCTTCGCCCTGCCATGGCCGGCCCGAAACCGTCTCGGCCGGCGTCGGCCATACGTACCGGGCGGGCAGGGCGCGCGAGGAGTAGTTGCGCACGTCGAGCCGGAACAGCTCGAAGCCCTGGCCGCGCATGAAGCGGTCGGTGTTGTGGAAAGCGTGCTCGGTTGGCGCCTCGGTACCGACGAAGTTCACTTCGAGCTGCACGCCCAGCACGCCCAGCGTCACGAGCCTGCCGGCGAAGCTCTGCAGTACCTCCCAGTCGGAACCGTCGATGTCGATCTTGAGGTAATCGACGTCGGTCCAACCCTTGCTGGCCAGCAGATCGGGCACGACCGTGGGCTTCGTCGCGTCGGCGAGCTGCGTCAGCTCCCAGGCATTGTGGCGCAGCTTGTCCTCGATCTCCGCCGTGGCCAGGCGCGATTCGCGAAGCTGCAGGGTGCGCCAGAAGGAAAGCCGCTCGCGGATCGCCAGGATCAGATCCGAGGCCTGGCTGCGTGTCGGGTCGATCTTCTTGGTCGTGCCGCCGGCCGCGAAGGCGGCGACATACTCGATGTCGGGATTGGTCTCGGCCTTCCGCAGGCGCTCGCACTCGGCGACGCTGGCATCGATGGCGAGTGCGCGCAGGCTGGCCCCGAAGGCGCGCCAGCGCGCATCGAGGCCGCCCGAGCAGCCGACATCGAGCAGGTTGAAGCGTTCGCCGCCGAGTGCATCGGCAACGAAGGTGGCGAACGCGTTGCTCAAACCGTCGCCACCGGTGTCGCCGGTGAGCCGACGGCGCCGGGCAGGCGGAGCGGCGGGGCAGTGAGCAGGAAGCGCGAGCGTTTCTTGTCGCGCAGCCAGAGCGCCAGGTCCTTGAGCCACCAGATCTCGCCCAGGTTCAGGCCTAATTTGAACAGGCAGTGATTGTGGATCGGCAGCGACGGATGCTCGGCGTCGGCCGGGCCGGGTTTCGCCGGCACCGCCTCGACGCCGTAGTTGTCGGCGATCAAAGCGGAGATCTGGCTGTCGGTGATCCACTGCAGCAGCCGCTTGTCGCGGCCGTCGAGGACACAGCACATCGCGTGCGCGCGCGCCGGATCGACCTTCTTGTTCATCTTCACGATCTCGTCGGTGAAGCCCGTGTAGAGCAGCAGCATGTCGCCCGGCTCGACCACGATCTTGTCGGCTTCCAGCACGCGCCTGAAGTCGTCGTAGTTCACGTACTTGTGGTCGCGGCCGTAATGCTTCTCGAGATCGACCATGACGGCGCGGCCCTGGATCGCCTTTTCGGCCATGTTCTCGACGCCGAGCTTGTGGGCGTAGCTCATGTGGCCGCAGCCGTCGCGACCGGCATCGGGTTGCGGGCCGACCACGTCGGAGCCGGCCTTGAAGCCGTTGTAGTAGAGCGGCTCGGGCACGCCGTCGCCATCGGCGTCGAACAGGCCGCCGACATGGGCGAGGGTGTCCCACTGCGTCGAGTATTGCAGCGTCAGGATCACGCGATCGTCGCTCGCCACGTCCATGAACAGCGGATTGATCGTCTTAGTGAGGAAGTTGAAGCGCCAGCCGTTCTCGTCGCCCGTCGGCGACAGTACCGGCGGCAGGCGGCGCGCGTTCAGCACGTTGCCACCGGGAAAGTCGAGCGCGAGGCTGAGGCAGAACGAGCGGCCTTCCTTCACCTCGGCGACGCCTTCCAGCACCTTCTTTGGCGTGATCAGGTTGAGGCGGCCCAACTGATCGTCATCGCCCCAGTCGCCCCAGGTCGAGCCCTCGGGGCGGTGCTTCCAGCGCTTCATTCGCATTTCTCCCTTCGTCGGGCAGGGAGACTATCACAGCCCGGCCGCATAGCTCCTGCGCACAATTCCGCCAGCGCCGCGCTGTGAAAATCGTATATAAGCGGGCGCCATGAGTGCGATTACCGTTGAGCCTGCGCGTCGCGACGTTCGAGTCATCAGCCTGGTCGGCATCGCGCACGGCACCAGCCACTACTATCAACTCGCTTTCGTCACGATGCTGCTGATCATGCGCGATCGCGCCGGCCTAAGCTTCGAACAGATCGGATTGCTGGGCGGCATGTTCTACGGCGTCTCGGGCCTGGCACAAACCGGCGCCGGCTTCGCCGTCGATCGCTTCGGCGCCCGTCCGATCCTGGCCGGTGGCCTTGCCACGATCGGCATCGCCATGGGTCTGGTCTCGATGGCGCACTCTTTCGCGGGCTTCGTCGCGATAGCGATCATTGCCGGCCTCGGCAACTCGATCTTTCATCCGGCCGACTTCGCCCTGATCAATGCCTCGGTGAACCAGAAGCGGCTGGGCCGTGCCTTCTCGATCCATGGACTGGGCGGCTCGCTCGGCTGGGCGGCGGCGCCGGTGATGTACTTCCTCAACGATCTGGTCGGCCCTTCGGGCGCGGCGCTCATGGGCGCCGTTCCGGGCCTGCTGATGGCGTCGTTGATCTGGACCTTCCGCAACGACTTCGTCGACCATCGCGTGGCGGCGCGCGCCCGCGCGGCAAAGGGTGACGATCCGTCGCCGATGTCGCTCTTCATGCAGGGACCGATCCTGCTCTGTCTCGGCTACTTCGCGCTGGTCGCCGCGAGCTCGGTCGGCATCCAGCAATTCGCCGTGCCTGCGTGGCACGGCATGTTCGGTGTGAGCGAAAGCTTTGCCGCGCTCTGCCTGGTGGTGTTCGTCGTCGGCTCGGCGGCCGGCGTGTTCGTCGGCGGCTTCTTCGCCGATCGGGTGCGCCACCATGACCGCGTCGCCGCCATCGGGCTGCTGGCGGCGGCCGCTTTCACCCTGCCGATCGCCATGCACAACATTCCGGTCTTCCTGCTGATGCCGCTGCTGGCGGCCGGCGGTTTTTCGAGCGGCATGACCGGACCGTCGCGCGACATGATCGTGCGCGGCACCACGCCGCCCGGCGCATCGGGCAAGGTGTTCGGCTTCGTCTATTCCGGCCTCGATGTCGGCTCGTTCCTGGCACCGCCGGTGTTCGGCTGGCTGATGTCGCAGGGCGTGCCGGCGATGATCTTCTGGATCGCCATGGTCCTCTACCTGCTGAATGCCGGCCTGGTGATGGTGATCCGGCAAGCCAGCACGTCACAAGCCGTCCCGGCAGCAGCCGAATAGCCTAAGCCGCCTCCAGCGCCTCCTGCGCCACCAGCCAGTCATGCTCGGCGTGGGCGAGCTCGCGCTCCAGCCGGAGCTTTTCCCTCTGCAGGTCGGCCGCCACTTCAGGCGGGCCTGAGTAGGTCGCAGGATCGGCAAGCTTGGCCTCGATCTCGCTGCGCTGCCGGGTGAGATCGGCCATCGCCTTTTCGGCCTTCTCCAGGGCGCGCTTGAGATGGCCCCGTTTGGGCTTCTCGGCCGTCGGCCGGACCGCTGCCGGAGTTGGCGCGGGCTTTTCCTTTTTCGCCTTCGGTTCCTTGGCCGGCCGCTCGCCGCGCTCGCGCAGCAGCCGTGCCTGGTAGTCGTCGATGTCGCCCTCGAACGGCTTCACCGTGCCGCCGGCGACCACCCACAGCGAGTCGGCGACCATCTTCACCAGGTGCGTGTCGTGGCTCACCAGCACGACTGCGCCATCGTAATCGTTGATGGCGTCGATCAGGGACGCGCGCGCATCCATGTCGAGATGGTTGGTCGGCTCGTCGAGCAGCAGCAGGTGAGGGGCATTGCGCGTGGCAAGCGCCAGCAGCAGCCGCGTCTTCTCGCCGCCCGACAACACGCCCACCTTCAGGTCGGCACGGTCGCGGCTGAAGCCGAAGCGGCCGAGCTGGGCGCGCACCTTCGTTTCGCCCGCGCCCGGGCCGAGCGCCCGGTTCATGTGGTCGAAGGGCGTCGCCTCGTAGTCGAGCTCTTCCTCCTGGTCCTGCGAGAAGTAGCCGATGCGCAGGCGCGGCGAGCGCTTTACCGTGCCCTCGCGCGGCTTCAGGCGATCCGACAGCACACGAATGAAAGTCGACTTGCCGTTGCCGTTCTGGCCCAGGAGCGCGATGCGATCGTCCATGTCGAGCCTGAGGTCGAGCTTCTTCAGCACGGCCGGCCCGTCGTCGTAACCCACCGTCACCATGTCGAGCGTCTCGATCGGCGAGGCGAGCTTGTCCGGCGCAGGAAAGGAGAAGTTGATGTGTTCGTCGACCGGCACGGCGGCGAGCGGCCCCAGCTTCTCGATCATCTTGATGCGCGACTGGGCCTGGCGCGCCTTGCTCGCCTTGTAGCGGAAGCGGTCGACGAAGGCCTGCATGTGCTTGCGCCGGGCCTCGTTCTTGGCGCGCTGGGCGGCATCGTTCTCCAACCGTTCGGCGCGGGTGCGCTCGAACGTGTCGTAGTTGCCGGTGTAGCTCACGAGCTTCTGCTGATCGATATGCACGATGTGGTCGCATACGTCGTTCAGCAGGTCGCGGTCGTGGCTCACCATCAGCAGCGTGTGTCGGAAGCGCTTGAGGTGCTCGGTGAGCCAGAGCTGCGCCTCGAGATCGAGATGGTTCGACGGTTCGTCGAGGATCAGGAGGTCGGGATCGCTGAACAGCGTGCCGGCGAGCGCCACCCTCATGCGCCAGCCGCCGGAGAATTCGCCGCACGGCCGGGCCTGTGCGGCGTTGTCGAAGCCCAGGCCGTTCAGGATCGACGCCGCGCGCGACGGCGCGGCCGCGGCGCCGATCTCGTCCAGCCGCATATGGATCTCGGCGAGCCGCGCGCCGTCATGGCAGGTCTCGGCCTCGGCAAGCAGGGACGTGCGCTCGACATCGGCCGCCAGGACGGCCTCGAGGACCGTGATGTCGCCGCCCGGTGGATCCTGCGGCACCGAGCCGATGCGCATGCGGCCGGTCATGTTGATGTCGCCGCCGTCGGCTTCGGCCTCGCCTTGGATCAGGCGCAGCAGCGTCGATTTGCCCGCGCCATTGCGGCCGACCAGGCCGACCTTCCAGCCATCGGAAATCACCGCCGAGGCGTGCTCGAACAGCACCCGCTCGCCGTGGCGGAAGGAGAGGTCGTTGACGTGCAACATGGGGCGCGGCGTTTAGCACGCGTCGACGGCCGGTCCAATCAACTTGCGGGAGCAAATTCGGGCCTCTATAAGCCCCCGCGCCCTTTCAGTCAGAGGATTTCATGGCCGTCGAACGCACTTTCTCGATCATCAAGCCGGACGCGACGCGCCGGAACCTGACCGGCAAGATCAATGCCCGGTTCGAGGAGAAGGGCCTGCGCATCGTGGCGCAGCGGCGCATCTGGATGAGCCGCCAGCAGGCCGAGCAGTTCTACGGCGTGCACAAGGCGCGGCCGTTCTTCAACGATCTTTGCACGTTCATGACGTCGGGCCCCGTGGTCGTGCAGGTGCTGGAGGGCGAGAACGCCATCGCCAAGAACCGCGAGATCATGGGCGCCACCAATCCGGCCAACGCCGCGCCCGGAACCATCCGCAAGGACTTCGCCGAATCGATCGAGGCGAACTCCGTGCACGGCTCGGACTCGCCGGAGAACGCGGCGGCCGAGATCGCCTACTTCTTCGCCGGCTCGGATATCGTTGGCTGACAAAAAAAGCGGCCCGGAAGGGCCGCTTTCCATTTCTGGTCGCTGGCGGCCGTCAACCCAAGACGGCGAAGGCGATCAGGAGCACGATCGTGCCGCCGATGCCGCCCAGCAGGGCGAGCACATGGACGCCGCCCACCAGGCCGAGGGCCATGCAGGAGAGCAACAGCACCAGCCACAGGATCATGAACAGCACCAGCTTGCTGAAAGCGCTGTAGGTCTGCTGGTGCTGGCGGAATTCGTCCTTCGTTGCCTCGGCCATGGGGGCTCCCAAAGTGAAACGGATTTAGTGGGCGGTTTATAGCGAACTAGGGTTCGGCCGAGAAGAGGAGCGTCGCCGCAGGTGGCACGCCGCTGACCGAAACGCGGCCGTCTTTCACCCCTATGCGGGCCTCGGCGAACCAGCGCACGACCATCGGGTAGAGCCGGTGCTCCTGACGCAGAATGCGCGCGGCAAGAATGTCGGCGGTGTCGTCCGGCAGCACCGGCACGGCCGCTTGGGCAATGATCGGGCCGGCGTCGAGATCGGCGGTCACGAAGTGGACGGTGCAGCCCGAGATCCGCGCGCCGGCGTCGATCGCCTGCTGCTGGACGTGCAGGCCCTTGAAGGAGGGCAGCAGCGAGGGATGGATGTTGATCAGGCGGTCCCGCCAGCGCTGTGGAAACCATGGGCTGAAGATGCGGAGAAAGCCCGCCAGCACGACGAGTTGCACGCCGCGCCGCTCCAGTTCGGCAGATACGGCTTTGTCGAAGCTCTCGCGGTCGGGGAAGCCTTTGTGCGGGATGGCCACCGCGGCAACGCCTGCCGCCTTCGCGATGTCGAGGCCGGCCGCGTCGCTCACATTGCTGACGACGACGGCGATTTCGGCGGGATAGTCGGCGGCTTTCGCGGCCCCGATCAGCGCCGTCATGTTCGAGCCGCGGCCCGAGATCAGGATGCCGACCTTCAGCTTCGCCATAGAGAGTCGGCGTGATCGACCACGCAATCGGCTTCCAAAGGACCGCCCTCGATGACACCCACCTCGGACACGGTCTCGCCGGCATCGGCGAGCGCCTTGCTCACGCGCGCGACGTCCGCCTTGGCGACCACGGCGATCATGCCCAGCCCGCAATTGAAGGTCCGCAGCATGTCATCGGGCGGCACTTGGCCGGTCGTCTTGAGCCAGGGGAACACGGCCGGCGCTTTCCACGTACGCGCATCGAGCCGCGCACGCGTTCCGTCGGGCAGACAGCGCGGCACGTTGCCGGGCAACCCGCCGCCGGTGATGTGCGCCAGGCCCTTGATCGCGCCCGTCGAGCGGATCGCCGCCAGCAGCGGCTTCACGTAGATGCGGGTCGGCTCCATCAAGCCCGTCAGATCGTACTTGCCGCGCTCCATGATTCGGCGCACCAGCGAATAGCCGTTGGAGTGAATGCCGCTCGACGCGAGGCCCAACACGGCGTCGCCCGGCGCGATATCGGCGCGCGGCAGCAATTGGTCGCGTTCGGCAGCACCCACCGCGAAGCCCGCGAGATCGTAGTCGCCGTCGGCATACATGCCGGGCATCTCGGCCGTCTCGCCACCGATCAGCGCGCAGCCGGCGCGGCGGCAGCCTTCGGCGATGCCGGCGACGATGCGACGAGCGCTCTCCACGTCGAGCTTGCCGGTCGCATAGTAGTCGAGGAAGAACAGCGGTTCGGCGCCCTGCACGACGATGTCGTTGACGCACATCGCCACGAGGTCGATGCCGACCGTGTCGGGTCTGCCGGTTTCGATCGCCACCTTGAGCTTGGTGCCGACGCCGTCGGTGCCTGACACGAGGATGGGATCGCGGAAGCCGGCCGCCTTCAGATCGAACAATCCACCAAAGCCACCCAGCCCGCCGATCACGCCGCGTCGGTCGGTGCTCCGTGCCAACGGCTTGATGTGCTCCACCAGCGCGTCGCCTGCGTCGATATCGACGCCGGCTTCCTTGTAGGTGAGGGGCGGCCGATTGTGGTCGGGCTTCAAGCCGGGCTCATTTCTGCTAAAGACGGAGCGTGCTAAACAGTGGCGCGAACATAGCCAAATTCCGGACCCCCGCAATGCTGCCCGCCCGCTGGTTTTCCCACCGGCTCCCCATGATCTTCCTCCTGCTGGCGGGCCTATGGATGGCCACCGACGCCTCGGCGCAGATCACCGTGGCCGGCAACGCCGTCACCATCGCCGGGGTCGATGTCGACGTCACGGCGGCCGACGCCATCAAGGCGCGCGAGCAGGGCGTGCGTGAGGCACAGGGCAAGGCGGTCAAGATGCTGATCGACCAGCTGGTGGCACCGGCCGACCGCGGCAAGGTGCCGCCGCTGCAGCCCGGCCAGCTCGAAAGCATGGTGCGCGGCGTGGAGTTCGCCAAGGAGCGGACCACCGCCAACCGCTTCGTCGGGACGTTGAACGTCGTGTTCGCGGCCGAGCCGGTGAAGCAGTGGCTGTCGGGCGCCGGCATCTCGCTGTCGGAGACGGTGGCGCGCGCCGCCCTCGTGGTGCCGCTGTGGAAGGACAAGCTCGGCGTCGAGCCGCTCGACGATCACAATGCCTGGCGCGATGCCTGGAGCAAGCTCGACACCTCGGGCAGCGCGGTGCCCGTGAGCGTGGTCCGTGGCGATCAGCTCGACCAGGACGCTCTTTCAGTCGAAGAGGCGTTCGTGGGCGACGTGTCGGCGCTGGCGCGCCTCAACGATCGCTACCATGCGCCGACCATCGTCGTGGCCACTCTGGAAGGCGACAGGAGCACAGGTCCGTTGACCGCCGGCGGCTTCCTCTACGACGCCAAGACCGGCGAGCGCACCGACCTGCCGAAATTCACCGTGACCGATCCTGGCCAGCTCGCGGACGCGGCACAGAAGATGCACGCGAGTCTCGACCAGGCATGGCGGGGCGTCGCCGTCGTGCATCGCGATTCGCAGGATTCGATGGACGTCACCGTGCCGATCGGCTCGCTCGCCGACTGGGCGAAAGTGCGCCAGCGCCTGGGCGGCATCCCGGCGATCAAGAGCATGCAGGTGCGTGCGCTCGAGACCGACCACGCCGACATCCATCTCGACTACTATGGCACACCCGAGGAGCTGCAGAAGATCCTGGCCCAGGCTGGCCTGTCGCTCGACAAGGACGCCGACAAGTGGCGGCTGCAGGCGCGCTAAGGTGAGCCACCCCGTTTCCGCCGCCCGCTGGCGCTTCTGGTTGATCGCGGCGGCGATCTTCCTGGTGCTGCTGTGGCTGCTGAACGATATCCTGCTGCCGTTCGTGGTCGGCGCGGTGGTCGCCTACTTCTTCGATCCCGTCGTCCATCGCCTGCAGAAGAGCGGCATGTCGCGCACCTGGGCCACGACCACGGTGACCGTGATCGCCGTGTTCGCTGCGGTCGGCCTGTGCGCGGCGATCGTGCCGCCGCTGTTCGGCCAGGTCGAGGCGCTGGCCGGCAAGATGCCGCAGTACGTGGTGCAGGTGACCACCCGGGTCCAGCCGATGATCGAGCCGCTGCGCGCCAAGCTCGGCCTGCCGCCGCTCAGCCTGCAGGACATCCAGGCCGAGGCGACGCAGTGGGCGGGCCAGGCGCTGGCACTGATCGGCGCCCTGGCCGGCCGCGTGGCGCAACGCGGCGCGGCGCTCATCAACCTGCTCGGCTTGCTGTTCATCACGCCGGTCGTGACCTTCTACCTGCTGCGCGACTGGCCCAAGGTGCTGGCCGCCATCGACGGCGCCTTGCCGCGCGATAACGCCGGCACCGTCCGCGAACTGGCGCACGAAGCCAATGCCGCGGTCGCGGGCTACATCCGCGGCCAGGCACTGGTCTGCGTCTGCCTGGGCACGATCTACGGCGCGGGGCTGAGCCTGGCCGGGCTGCAGTTCGGCTTCGTCATCGGCCTGATCGCCGGGATCATCTCGTTCATTCCCTTCGTCGGCACCTTGGTCGGCGCCACTCTGTCGATCGGCATGGCGGTCGCCCAGTTCGCGCCCGACTGGATCAGCGTCGGCAAGGTCGCGGTGGTGTTCCTGATCGGCCACCTGCTCGAGGGCAACGTGCTGTCGCCCAAGCTGGTCGGCGACCGGGTCGGCCTGCACCCGGTGTGGATCATGTTCGCCCTGCTGGCCGGCGGCTCGCTGCTCGGCTTCGTCGGCGTGCTGGTCGCCGTGCCGATCGCCGCCATCGTCGGCGTGCTGGTGCGCCACCTGCTCGGACGCTACCGCGCCAGCTCGATCTATCGCGGCGGCGAACCGACCTGACCGGCAGATGGTCGACCAGCTCACGCTCGACCTGTCCCTGCCGCCGCCCACCTATTCGCGCGAGGATTTCGTCGTCGCCGACGGCAATCGCGAAGCGCTGGCCTGGATCGACCGCTGGCCCGACTGGCCCGCGCCGGCGCTCGCCCTCAATGGTCCCGCAGGCTGCGGCAAGACCCATCTCGGGCGCATCTGGACGGCGCGCGCCTCGGCCAGGATCCTCGACGGCGGCGATCTCGAGGGCAAGAGCGTGGCCGATCTATCGGAACTTGCCGAGGCGTCGCCCGCCATCCTGATCGACAGGGCCGAGCGCGCGCCCGAGCGCGCGCTGTTCCATCTCTACAATCTGATGCGCGAGCGGCGTGGCCATCTGCTGCTGGTCTCGCCCGAGCCGCCGGCGCGCTGGCACATCGAGCTGCCCGACCTTGCCTCGCGCCTGCGCGCGGCGCCCGCCGTCGGCGTGGCGCCGCCCGATGACGAATTGCTGGGCTCGATCATCCTGAAGCAGCTCGCCGACCGGCAATTGCACGCCGGCGCGGGCGTCGTGCAGTATCTCGTGTCGCACATGGAGCGATCGGCCGATGCCGCGCGCCGCGTGGTCGCCGCGCTCGACCGCAAGGCACTGGCCGAGCGGCGCGAGATCGACCGGCGGCTCGCCGCCGACGTGCTGGCCGAACTATCGGGAGGGAGTGACGCATGATGAAGACGTTGTTGATGGCGGCATCGCTCAGCCTGCTCGCGTCGGCTGCGTTCGCGCAGCAATCGGTCATGGGCACCTGGCTGGTCGAGAAGAAGACGGCGGAGGTGAAGATCGAACCCTGTGCCAACCCCGCCAATGGGCCGGTGTGCGGCACCATCGTGCACCTGATCGATCCCAAGGGCCCGGACGGCAAGATCGTCGCCGAGGACATCGCCAACGACTGGCACAACGTCGATCCCAAGCTGCGCGATCGCAAGGTGATCGGCCTGGTGATCATCTACAATTTCAAGAAAACGTCCGATCCGAACAGCTTCGAGAACGGCTACATCTACAACGGCGACAACGGCAAGACCTACAACGCCAACATCAGCCTGCAGGCCGACGGCACGCTGCGCTTGCGCGGCTACGTGGGTTCGCCGATGTTCGGCGAGACGCAGATCTGGACACGCGTGAAATAATCCAAAGGGAGCAAGCGATGGACATGGGCATCAGGGGCCGCAAGGCGATCGTCTGCGCGGCCAGCAAGGGCTTGGGCAAGGGCTGCGCCATGGCGCTGGCGGGCGAGGGCGTCGATCTGGTGATCAACGCGCGCACCAAGAGCGAGCTCGAGGCGACGGCCGAGGAGATCCGCAAGAAGCACGGCGTGAAGGTGACGCCGGTCGCGGTCGACGTGACGACCGAGGCCGGCCGCAAGCAGGTGTTGGCGGCGTGCCCCGAGCCCGACATCGTCGTCAACAATGCGGGCGGCCCGCCGCCCGGCAATTTCCGCGACTGGAACCGCGACGACTGGATCAAGGCGATCGACGCCAACATGCTGACGCCGATCGAGTTCATCAAGGCGACGGTCGACGGCATGATGAAGAGGGGCTTCGGCCGCATCGTCAACATCACCTCGAGCTCGGTGAAGGCGCCGATCGACATCCTGGGCCTGAGCAACGGCGCGCGTTCGGGCCTGACGGGCTTCGTGGCCGGTGTCGCGCGCACCACCGTCCGCAACGGCGTCACGATCAACGGCTTGCTGCCCGGGCCCTTCGATACCGATCGCCTGCGCGGCACCACGCGGGCGCGCGCCGCCAAGTCGGGCAAGAGCTTCGAGGAGGAGTACGCCGCCGCGGCCAAGGCCCACCCGGCCGGCCGCTTCGGCACCGCCGAGGAATTCGGCATGATGTGCGCCTTCCTGTGCTCGGTGCATGCCGGCTACATGACCGGCCAGAACATCCTGATGGATGGCGGCCAGTACCCGGGCACCTACTAGGCCCCGATCAGGTCGCGCGGACGCACCAGGCCCGCGAGTTCGGCCGAGCCGGCGGCGAGGTCGGACCAGTGCTCGACGGGCGCCCGCAGGATGGCGAGCGTCCCGGTCGGGAATTTTTCGCGCAACGCGGCTAGCTCGTCGCTCCGGCCGCTGCCGGCCAGCACCTCGGCGAGCTGCCAGATGCCGTCATTGTGGCCGATCAGCAGGGCTGCGCCGACCTCGTCGGCTAAATCGCGCACCCGGGCCAGCAAAGCGTCCTCTGAGGCCAAATACAGGCCCTTCTCGAGGGCAATCGGCGGGGCCGGGCTCCAAAGGGCCACCAGCGGCGCCAGCGTCTGGCGGGCCCGTGTGGCCGTTGAGCACAGGATCACATCCGGACGGGGCGCCTTGGCGGCCAGATGGTCGGCCATGGCGCGGGCGGACCGCTCGCCGCGCCGATTGAGCGGCCGGTCGTGGTCGGGCAGGGCGGGATCGCTCCAGGCCGATTTGGCGTGCCGCAGGAGGAGAAGAACTTTCACCGCCTCTGTCCCGGAAAATCGTTTAGAAACAATCGTTTAGTTAATTGCCATGACACCGTCATTTAGAGACGGTACCGTGCCTGTGTATAACCCGGAGCCTGCCCCACAGAAGGGCACAACCCATGGACGCCCTCAGTTCACCCCCCTCCGGCGAGCAGGCTGCCGCCAATACGATCGACAGTCCACGCCGTTTCATCAATCGCGAGCTGAGCTGGCTCGCCTTCAACACGCGCGTGCTGGAGGAGGCCGGCCGCAGCTCGCGCCACCCGCTGCTGGAGCGGGTCCGCTTCCTGTCGATCTCGGCCGACAATCTCGACGAATTCTACATGGTGCGTGTGGCCGGCCTGGTCGACATGCTGCCCAACCGCGCGACCCTGCTGAGCGACGACGGCCTGACGCCGGGCGAGCAGCTGGCCGCCATCCGCGAGCGCGCCTCGATCCTGATGGCCGAGCAGCAGCGCGTCTGGGCCTCGCTCCAGGAGGAGCTGCGCGAGGCCGGCATCGCCGTGCTGTCGGCCGCCGAGCTTTCCGACAGCGAACGCAGCTGGCTCGAGACCTATTTCATTGACCAGGTGTTCCCGATCCTGACGCCGCTGGCCATCGATCCGGCGCACCCGTTCCCGTTCATTCCCAACGGCGGCTTCTCGGCCATCCTCAAGCTGCAGCGCAAGGACGACAAGCGCCCGCTGATGGCGCTGCTGCCGTTGCCGAGCCAGGTCGACCGCTTCGTGCGCCTGCCCGGCGGCGCCATCCGCTTCCTGCCGCTGGAAGAGCTGATCGCCATCTTCCTGCCGCGCCTGTTTCCCGGCTATGAGGTGATCGAGCGCGGCTTCTTCCGCGTGATCCGCGACTCCGACGTCGAGATCAACGAGGAGGCGGAAGACCTCGTGCTGCTCTACGAGAGCGCGCTGAAGCGCCGCCGCCGCGGCGCGCTGATCTCGATCTCGCTCGATCAGGCGATGCCGGCCGAGCTGCGCGACTTCCTGTTCGACCAGCTCGAGATCGCGGGCCAAACGGTGCACGTCTTCGAGCTCGCGCACATGCTGAACGTCGGCAACGTCAAGGCGGTGATCGTCGACGACCGGCCCGACCTCAAATTCACGCCCTACAACGCCCGCTTCCCCGAGCGCATCCGCGACTTCGGCGGCGACTGCTTCGCGGCGATCCGCGCCAAGGACATCGTCGTCCATCATCCGTACGAGAGCTTCGACGTCGTCGTGCAGTTCCTGCGCCAGGCGGCGCGCGATCCGGCGGTGGTGGCGATCAAGCAGACGCTCTACCGGACGTCGGCCGACTCGCCGATCGTCAAGGAGCTGATCGCGGCCGCCGAGGCCGGCAAGACGGTGACGGCCCTGGTCGAGCTCAAGGCGCGCTTCGACGAGGAAGCCAACATCCGCTGGGCGCGCGACCTCGAGCGCGCCGGCGTGCAGGTGGTCTACGGCTTCATCGACCTCAAGACCCACGCCAAGGTTTCGATGGTGGTGCGGCGCGAGGCAGGCTCGATCCGCACCTACGTCCATTTCGGTACCGGCAACTACCATCCGATCACGGCGCGCATCTACACCGACCTGTCGTTCTTCACCTGCGAGCCGGCGATGGGCCGCGACGCCGCGCGGCTGTTCAACTTCATGACCGGCTATGCGCGGCCCGAGCGAATGGAGAAGATCTCCTTCGCGCCGGTCACCTTGCGCAAGAACCTCTACGCCCTGATCGACGCCGAGATCGCCAACGCCCGCGCCGGCAAGCCGGCCGCGATCTGGGCCAAGCTCAACTCGCTGGTCGATCCCGACATGATCGACCGGCTCTATGCCGCGTCGAAGGCGGGCGTGCATGTCGACCTCGTGGTCCGCGGCATCTGCTGCCTCAGGCCGGGCGTCAAGGGCTTGAGCGAAAACATCCGCGTCAAGAGCATGATCGGCCGCTTCCTCGAGCATGCCCGCATCGTCTGCTTCGCCAACGGCAAGCCGCTGCCGTCGTCGCAGGCTAAGGTGTTCATCTCCTCGGCCGACTGGATGCCGCGCAACCTCGACCGCCGGGTCGAGCTGTTCTGTCCGGTGGAGAATCCGACCGTGCACGAGCAGGTGCTCGACCAGATCATGGTCGCCAACCTGAAGGACGACGGGCAGAGCTGGGGCATGTCGCCGGACGGCGTCTATCGCCGCCTGAAGCCAGGCAAGGAACCTTTCATTGCCCATCACTATTTTATGACAAACCCGTCGCTCTCGGGCCGCGGCAGCGCCATCCGGCTGACCGGCGCCGTGCCGCGGCTGGTGCTGAGCTCGTAGAGGTCAACAGCGGCCTCTGGCCGCAAGCAAATCTTCGCTGCAATCCCATCGGCTTTCGGCTAGACGGAGCGCGCATGGACGGCGAACGAACTGCAGACGCCCAGGCCGGCGGCGGTGCTTCCGACAGGAGCACCGCCCAGGGCGGCCGAGTCGGCATCATCGACGTCGGCTCCAACTCGATCCGTCTGGTGGTCTACGAGCGCGCAAGCCGCGCGCCGCTGCCGGTGTTCAACGAAAAGGTGCTGTGCGGCCTCGCCCGCGGGCTCGACGCCACCGGCCGCCTCAATCCGCCGGGCGTCGAGATGGCGCTCGCCAACATCGACCGCTTCGCCACGCTTGCCCACAACATGAAGGTGACGTCGCTCGACCTGCTGGCGACGGCGGCGGTGCGCGATGCCGTCGACGGCGCGGAGTTCATGCACGAGCTCGCGCGGCGGCCCGGCATCAAGGCGCACATCGTGAGCGGCAAGGACGAGGCGCGCTTCTCCGGCTTCGGCGTGATGTGCGGCATGCCGGACGCGTCGGGCGTGATGGGCGATCTGGGCGGCGGCAGCCTCGAGCTGGTGGCGCTGGGCCAGGGCCGCATCGGCAATTCCAGCACCCTGCCGATCGGGCCGCTCCGGCTGATGTCGTCGGGCAAGAGCGATCCCAAGCGCATCGTGGTCGACGCCATCGAGGACGTGCGCTGGCTGCGCGAGGAGCAGGGCAAGACGTTCTACGCCGTCGGCGGCGCCTGGCGTTCGTTCGCGCGCCTGCACATGGAGCAGGCGGGCTATCCGCTGCACATCATCCACCAGTACGACATCCCGTCCGACGAGGCCCGCGCGGTCGCCAAGCTGATCGCCGTGCAGAGCGCCAAGTCGCTGGAGAAGATGCCGGGCGTTTCGCGCCGCCGCATCGACACCTTGCCGCTCGCCTGCCTGGCGCTCGACCGGCTGCTGGCGGCCCTCAAGCCGCGCAACGTGGTGTTCTCGGCGTTCGGCCTGCGCGAGGGCTTCTACTATTCGCGGCTCTCCGAGACCGAGCGCGCGCGCCATCCGCTGATCGCTTTCGCCGAGGAGCAGGGCGCCGGCTGGCGACGGTTCGACCTCGCGCCCGACGAGATCTTCGACTGGCTGACGCCGGTCTTCGCCGGCGAAAGCGACAGCGACCGCATCCTGCGCGCGGCGGCCTGCCACCTGAGCGACATCTCGTGGAATGATCATCCCGACTATCGCGCCGAGCAGGCCTATTACCGCGTGCTGCACCTGCCGGCGCCCGGCATGAGCCACCGCGACCGCGCCGTGCTCGCGATGGTCCTCACTTATCGCTACAAGAGCGACCCCAAGTCAGCCGCCATCGAGACCGCGCTGCGGCTCTCCGACGGCAAGGGCCGCACCTTCGCCCGCCGCCTCGGGGCCTGCCTTAGACTGGCCTACAATCTTTCCGGCGGTGCGCCCGGCCTGCTGCCCAAGATCCAGCTGCGCCGCACCGAGCGCGACCTGCGCCTGGTCGTGCCCGGCGAGCTGAAGCGCAGCCTGGGGGACATCACCGCCCGCCGGCTCGAATCGGCGGCCGAGGCGTTCGATCTGAAATCGGTGATCGTGAGCGGGTGACGGCGGGTGATCGCGATCCACAGAACATGATGGGTTCGGCTGATTCCCGCCGAACCCATCATGCTCTAGCGCTTTTGTTGTCGACAGGCCCAGATCGCACTCTGCGAGACGATGGATATGCTGACGCTGCCGGTTTCCGGCGCACGATCCCACCGGTATGCACCGTCCTCGCGATAATTGAGTGTCTTCGTCTTCAGCGTCTTGCCGGAGAGGTCCTGGCTGCAATCGACTTCGCCGGCCGTGATAAAGATGTCCTCGAGTTCCTCGCCGGCGCCAGGGCAAGCGAACGAGAAGAGGAATTGGACGCGTCCGCTGGTACTCCGCTGGACGCCGTTTTGATCCACGCAGACGCTGAACGTCTTGCCCGCTTGGACGTCTTGGCCGATCTTCAGCCATTTATGGCTGGCTCCCTCGGCCAGCACCGGAATCCCGAGCATCACCAGGGCGGCCAGAACTGCGCGTTGTCTCATGATGTCCCCGAACTCTATCGTTGGCGAAGTTTGGTCTGATTGGGCGGCCGCTGCCAGGGAATTGATCTGCAATCGGTGATCGTGAGCCCGTAAGGCCCGCGACTATCCGGCAGCCATCTTCTTGAAATCGTTCCGCTCAAGCCCCCACGACACGGCGAGCCCGACGATCACCGCCCAGAAGGGCGCGCCGATCGAGAAGATCGGGACATTGGCCACCGTCACCAGGAACGCCACCACGGCACCCAGGGTGAAGGTGCCGTTGAACGAAACCACGAAGGCGCGTTCCAGGACCCTCAACAGCGCAAGGCCCGCCAAGGTCGCGATGAAGACCTTGGGCGTCGCCAGCATGAAGCGCGTGACGACCGGCGAGAAAACGCCGAACAGCAACGCCAGCAGCGAGACCATGACGCCCGCGGCGTAGTGCCTGTCCTTGTCGCCGGCGCTCGAGATGATCGCGTTGACCGGGCCGGTCAGGCAGGTCGAGACCGAGCCCACGCAGGCCGCGATCAGGGAACCTAGGCCGCACGCCACGGTGATCGCGTTGACCGGCGGATTGTGACCGGCCGCCTCGAGGATCACGAAGCCTTGCGCGTTCTGGGCGGCCAGCACCGTGATGGTGAGCGGCAGCACCAGCTCCAGCATGGCGGGCCAGGAAAATTCGGGCAGGTAGAGATTGGGCCTGGCCAAAGTGAAGGCCATGGCCCCGTGCAGGTCGAATTGGCCGGACAGGCCGATCGCCACGATGCCGACGATCAGCGCGCCGATCATCGGCGGCGCCAGGCGAGCGAGCGCGGGCCGCGCCGAGAGCAGCAGGAACACCGCCGTCATTGGTGCGGCGATCAGCACGCCGTCGCGGATCGCGAAGATCAGGTTGAGGCCGAATTGCAGGAACACCCCGGCGACCATCGCCATGACGATGGGCATCGGCAATCGGCTCATGCATTTGCGCACCCAGCCGCTGAGGCCGAGGACGAACATCAGTGCGCCCGTCGCGTAGTAGGCACCGATCACTTCAGCGAAGCTCAGATGATCGAGGGCCTGGCCGACCAGGATTGTTCCAGGAATGGTCCAGAAGAACACCAGCGGCTGGCGATAGGCGAGACAGAAGCCCATCGAGATCAGGCCGTTGACGAAGAAGCAGCCGAACAGCCACGACGCGACATCCTGCTCGGCCAGGCCGCCCTTCGCGCTCGCGGTCAGGATGATCGCCACCGGGGCCGAGGCCGCGAACAGAAAACCGACGACGGCATTGACGAGATAAAGGCCGCCGAACCCCTTGAGCAGATGAAGCAGGTCGAACCTGAAGGCGGCGGGCCGCTCGAGCGTCATGGTGGCACTATAGAGAAAATCCGTGCGACAATGATCCGCTCGTTCTGCACGATGGGAGCACCGCATGACCGTCACCATCACGCCGCTGACGCCCGGATTCGCCGGCGAAGTGGGCGCAATCGACCTGCGCCGGGTGCATGATCGCGAATCGCTGGAGGCGATCCGCGCCGGCATGGACAAATACGCCGTGCTGGTGTTCCGCGACCAGGACTTCAGCAACGAAGAGCAGCTCGACTTCGCCCAGCGCTTCGACGGCACTCTGCACGCTCGCACCTCGTCCTCGGCGATCGGCAGCAACCGGTTCGGCAACGAGGCGCTGGCCGACGTCTCCAACGTCGACCGGGATGGCAAGATCCGCGACGCCAGCAACCGCATGCGCATCGGCTCGCTGGCCAACCGCCTGTGGCACACCGACGCCTCGTTCGTCGATCCGCCGGGCCGCTACTCGATGCTGTCGGCGCGGGTGGTGCCGCCGGTGCGGGCCGATACCGAGTTCGCCGACATGCGCGCCGCCTACGATGCGCTCGACGCGGAAACCCGCGCCACGATCGAGGGACTGCGCGTCTATCATTCCATCGTCTATTCGCGCCACGTGCTGGGCTTCGACTTCAACGACGACGAGAAGGACAAGCTCAAGGGCGCCGTCCATCCGCTGGTGCGCACCATTCCGGGCTCGGGCCGCCGCGCCCTCTATCTCGCCTCGCACGCCGCCCACATCGTCGACTGGCCCGTGCCCGAGGGCCGGCTGCTGCTGCGCGACCTGATCGACCATGCGACGCAGAAGCAGTTCATCTATCGCCACATCTGGCGGCCGCATGATTTCGTGATCTGGGACAATCGCTGCACCATGCACCGCGCCCGGCCGTTCGACGACAAGACGCATCGGCGCGAGCTGCGGCGCACCACGTCGCTCGACCTGCCGCTGCCGGCTTCGGCTTAGGCGGCCGGGCGAAACAGACTCACCTCACCCTGAGGAGGGACCCGGAGGGTCCCGTCTCGAAGGGTGGAAACGAGTACCTTGCTTGTTGCCATCCTTCGAGACGCGCCCTTCGGGCGCTCCTCAGGATGAGGTCATACCTTGTAACCAACGGTTCGATATTCGCCCGGAAGGGCTCTAGTTCATCAGCCCGTAGAACTTGCCGGCGTTCTCGCAGGTGATCTTGTGGGTGATGTCCGCGGGCAGGTGGCCGAACTGCTTGGCGATGTATTCGCCGGAATCCGGCCAGATGCCGTCGGGGTGCGGGTAGTCGGAGCCCCACATCAGGGTTTCGACGCCCATGTCCTCGATCAGCTTGGTGCCGATGCGGTCGTACTGGAACGTGGCGCGGCATTGGCGGCGCCAGTATTCGCTCGGCAGGAGCTTCATCTTGATGTCGCGATATTGGTCGAGATACTCGTTGTCCATTCGGTCGATCAGGTAGGGCAGCCAGCCGATCCCGCTTTCGCCGAACACCACGCGGAACCTCGGGAAGCGCTCGAACACGGCGGCGCCCATCAGCGCCGTCAGGATGTTGCCGAGCGTCATCTGGAACATGCAGATGCTGCTGTAGCGCATGGCGAGGCCGGCCGCGCCTGTGGTCTGGGCGCGGAGCTTGGGATCGACCGAGGGGAAGGTGTGGAAATGCAGCGGCAGTTGCGTATCGTCGATCACCGCCCATAGCGGATCCCACATCGGATGCCACATCGGCGTCATGTTCCATGAGCAGCTGAGTTCGACGCCCTTGACGCCGAGCTTGGCGACGCGATGGACTTCCTTCACGGCGGCGGGGATGTCGCCGAACGGCAGGCAGGCGAGACCGATCATGCGCTGCGGATGGCGCTTGCAGAAATCGATGATGAAGTTGTTGTAGATGCGCAGCATTTCGGCCGAAGCGCTGGCATCCTCCAGCTTCGCCGCGGCGGCGAGCACGCCGTAGATCACCTCGGCGTCGACGCCGTCGCGGTCGAGCTCCCTGGCGCGCAGGTCGGGATCGCCCGGCCGGCGAATGCCCTTGAGACCCGCCTCATACAGTCCGGTTTCGGCCATGCGGTCGGCGCGGTGCTGCTTGCCGGGCTCGTACTTGCGGCCGGCCGAGCCGACGCCGGCGACCAGCCCGAACGAGGCGCCGTTGCGGGCGACCCATTCGCGTCCATTCGGTCCGGCGCTGACGAACGGCATCCGTTCCTTGAGCTCGCTCGACGCCTCGGAGGTGAAGAGATCGGGCGGCAGCCAGATCATGTCGAGATGGCAATCGGCCGAGATACGCTTGTATTGCATCAGCTTCGCCTCCTTACCGTCGATCGGATCCGTCAGCCTGCGGGCAACGCCTCGAGCAGTCGCCCCTTGCCTGCCAGAGGAGTGGCGATCTTCATGGTTTGCAGCACCGCCCACAAGGTCGCCTGATTGGTGGTGATCACCGGCTTGCCGAACGTGCGCTCCCAGGCGGCGATCCAGTCCATGGTCGGGAAGTTGCCGCCCGGCACCACCAGCGCGTCGATCTCCAGCCGGTCGATCCGCCGGAACGCCGCCTCGGCCGCGCCCGCATCCATCTTGCCGATGGCGTAGGCGTTGGTCGCGCCGAGGCTTTCGGAGGCGACGGTGGCGATGCCGTACTTCGTCTCGTAATAGCGCCTGGCCCGTCCGATCACTTCCTCCGAGTAGGGGGTCGCCATGGCGATCCGCGACGCCTTCAAGGCCTTCAGCGCCCGGCCGATCGCCTGCGCGGAGGTGAGACAGGGCACGCCCGACGCTTCGGCCATGCGCTTCACGGTCACCGTGTCGTAGTCGTCGGCGAACAGGCTGGCCGAGGTCTGCGCCAGTGCGATCACCTCGACCCGCGCCTCGCCCAGCAGCTTCGCCTGGTAGGCCACGTCGGCATCCAGGCTGGGCGAGAAGGGCGTGTTGCCGCCCTTGCCCAGCCGGCCGGTATGCACCTGCAGCTCGGGCGGCAGGCGGCAGAACTCGATCTCGCAGGTGGTGTTGGTGGAAGGGACCAGGATTCCGAAATGCCGCGGCATGACATCCTTCCTCCCTTTGGGAAGCTCCGGAGTTCTATACGACAGAATCGGGTTCCTGCTAACACCGGGGTTAGGGTGGCGACGCCATGATCGCCATCGCCTGCCTTGCATCTGCTCCGTCGGGGCTTTCCGCACTTTCCGCTAGTGCGCTAGTGATTCGCACTGGTCGTTGGAACCGGAGCGCAAGATTCGGTCGCGACGAATCGGCGGAATCGCGACGAGCCACAAGAGTCCATGTTTTCTCGTGTTATTTTAACATGGCACCTTCAACAGGTAGTGGGTCAGAAAATTGCTCAACCCACGCGCAAGATTCGGTCATGCGATTCGGCGCGAGCGCGCCCGGACCACAAGAGTCCATATTTTTTCGTATTAGTTTAATACGGCCGTTTCAACTAATAGCGGCTCAGGAAATTACCGTCCGTCTAGACCGGGATTGGCACCGAGATCAGCTTGGCGTGCTCGCCCTGCAGCGCCAGCGCCAGCCGACCCTCGATCAAAGCCAGCGCATCTTCGCCGAAGATCTCCCGGCGCCAGCCCCTGAGCGCATGCACGTCGCGCTTGCCTGCCGCCATGCGGTCGAGCTCGTCGCCGCTGGCGACAAGGCGGGCGGCGACGCCGGCCTGTTCGGCCTTGAGCCGAAGCAGCGTGCGCAGCAGGTCGACGACCGGTCCCGGCGCGCGCAATTGCTCGGGCGGCTTGTCGCGCTGCGGCAGCTCGGCCTCGGGCAAATCGCGCGCCTTGCCGATCGCCTCGAGAAGCTCGCGGCCCTGCCAGCCCTCGGCGAAGCCGCGGCCAAGGCCGCGCGTCATCGCAAGCTCGTCGGTCGTCTTGGGCGCGTGGCTTGCTATTTCGAGCAGCTGCTCGTCGCGCAACAGCCGCTGGCGCGGGATGTCGATGCGCTGGGCGGTGCGCTCGCGCCAGGCCGCCACCTCCTTGAGCGTCGCCAGCAGCCGCGGCGAGGCGCCGCGCGGCTTGAGCCGCCGCCACGCCTGCTCGGGATCGGCGCGGTAGGTGCCGGGATCGTTCAGCACCGCCATCTCCTCGGCGATCCACGACAGCCGACCGTTCTTCTCGAGCTGGCGCCTCAGCTTCTCGTAGACCACGCGCAGGTGGGTGACGTCGGAGATCGCGTAGGTGATCTGCCGTTCGCTGAGCGGCCGGCGACTCCAGTCGGTGAAGCGGCTCGATTTGTCGATGCGCGCCTTGGCGAGCTTGGTGGCGAGGGATTCGTAGGACGCCGCCTCGCCGTGGCCGCACACCATGGCGGCGACCTGGGTGTCGAACAGCGGCGCCGGCACCTTGTTCATGCGCAGGTAAAAGATTTCGAGATCCTGGCGGGCGGCGTGGAAGACCTTGAGAACCTTGGGGTTGCCCATCAATTCGTCGAGCGGGGCCAGATCCATGCCCTCGGCCAGGGCATCGATTGCCGCCGCTTCGTCCGGGCCCGCCACCTGGGCCAGGCAGAGCTTGGGCCAGTAGGTGCGCTCGCGCATGAACTCGGTGTCGACGGTCACGAACTCGGCGCGCGCCAGAGGCTTGCAGAAGGCGGCGAGCTCGTCGGTCGTGGTGATGAGTTTCATTGGTGGTGCTCTATAGAGCATATTGCGGCCGGCTGGAATCGGCGGACAGGGCCATTCCCTTGACTTGGCGCCGCAATCCGTGCCTTTTGCCGCCCCGTTCAACCCCGGAAATTGCTCACGATTCGCGCTATGTCGTCTGTCTACCGAACCCATACGTGCGGCCAATTGCGGCCGGAACATGTCGGCCAGCAGGCCCGCCTGTCGGGCTGGGTCCAGCGCAAGCGCGATCATGGCAATCTGCTGTTCATCGACCTGCGCGACCATTACGGCGTCACCCAGGTCGTAATCGACGTCGCGAGCCCGGTGTTCAAGACGGCCGAGGCGGTGCGCAACGAGAGCGTGATCACGGTCTCCGGCAAGGTGGTGGCGCGCGAGGCCTCGACCGTGAACCCCAAGCTCGCGACCGGCGCCGTCGAGCTCGACGCGCAGGAGATGATCGTGCAGTCGATGGCCGATCCGCTGCCGATCCCGGTCTATCAGGAAAACGACACGACGCCGGAAGAGCTGCGGCTGAAATACCGCTTCCTCGACCTGCGCAAGGACAAGCTGCACAAGAACATCATGCTGCGCGCCGGCGTCATCGCCTCCCTGCGCCGCCGCATGATCGAGCAGGGCTTCACCGAGTTCCAGACGCCCATCCTGACGGCCGATTCGCCGGAAGGCGCGCGGTCCTACCTGGTGCCGAGCCGGCTCCACCCCGGGAAGTTCTACGCCCTGCCGCAGGCGCCGCAGATGTTCAAGCAGCTGCTGATGGTGTCGGGCTTCGACCGCTACTTCCAGATAGCGCCTTGCTTCCGAGATGAAGATGCCCGAGCCGATCGTGCGCCGGGCGAGTTCTATCAGCTCGATTTCGAGATGAGCTTCGTCACGCAGGACGACGTGTTCGCGGCCATCGAGCCGGTGCTGCACGGCGTGTTCGACGAGTTCAAGGCGTTCGGCCGCGAGAGCCCGCGCAAGGTGACGCCGTTCCCGTTCCCGCGCATCCCCTATGCCGAGGCGCTCCTGACCTACGGCACCGACAAGCCGGACCTGCGCAATCCGCTCAAGATCTTCGACGTCGGCGAGGTGTTCGCCGGTTCCGACTTCAAGGTGTTCGCCGGCATCGTGGCGAAAGGTGGAGTCGTGCGGGCCATCCGCGCGCCCAACGCGGCGGGTCAGCCGCGCAGCTTCTTCGACAAGCTGAATTCGTGGGCGCAGGGCGAAGGCAAGCCCGGCCTGGGCTACATCGTGCTGGAAGCCGGCGCGGGGAAGGGCCCGATCGCCAAGTTCGTGGCCGACGACCGGCTGGCCAGGCTGAAGCAGCTGACCGGCGCCGAGGACGGCGACGCGGTGTTCTTCGTCGCCGACCAGCCCGAGGCGGCGTGGCGCTTTGCCGGCCAGGCGCGCACCAAGGTCGGCCACGAGCTCGGCGTCATCCGCGATGGCGAGTTCGCGTTCTGCTGGATCGTCGACTTCCCGATGTTCGAGTACGACGACAAGCTGAAGAAGATCGACTTCAGCCACAACCCGTTTTCCATGCCGCAGGGCGGGCTGGAGGCGCTCGAGACGCAGGATCCGCTGACCATCAAGGCGTGGCAGTACGACATCGTCTGCAACGGCATCGAGCTCTGCTCGGGCGCGATCCGCAACCACAAGCCCGAGATCATGTACAAGGCGTTCGGCATCGCGGGCTACAGCAAGGAAGAGGTCGAGCAGCGCTTCGCCGGCATGCTGAACGCCTTCAAGTACGGCGCGCCGCCGCACGGCGGCGCCGCACCCGGCGTCGATCGCATCGTCATGCTGCTCGCCGACGAGCCCAACATCCGCGAGGTCATCACCTTCCCGATGAACCAGCAGGCGGTCGACCTGATGATGGATGCGCCGACCGAAGTGCCAATGGAGAAGCTGCGCGAGCTGCACATCAGCTTGCGGCTGCCACCCCCTAAAAAGGACTAGGGGTGGTAATTTCCCCGCGTATTGACTGAATCAATCTTTTTGATATGATTCAAGGAGTTAAAGAAATTTCATAAAGTAATTTCTCATGCTCCCTCGCGCCGTCCCGACCCTCTGCCTTGCGATCGCCCTGCCGCTGCTGGCCGGCGCCTGCGGCGTGCCGGCGGCGGTCACCGCCGGCAGCTATGCCGCCGACGGCGGTCTCGCCCTCACCACCAACAAGACGACGGGCGATCATTTCCTGTCGATGGTGAGCAAGGAAGATTGCTCGATGTGGCGCCTCCTGCACCACCAGGCGGTGTGCAAGGACCGGCCGCCGGGCGCCAAGGATCCGTACGACGTGAACTACAACGAGCCGTTCCGCGACCAGAGCGAGGGCGGCGGCGTGCAGTACCGGGCGCCGCTCGAGGCCCGGTCGAACGCTCCGGCCGCGAGCTGGGACGCGGCGGCCTACAAGCCCGCGCAACCAACGCCGGCCGAGCCCACGACGGCTGTGGCGGACAACACGCCCGCGCCGACGACGGCGGCCGACGCCCCGCCGCCGGCGAAGAAGAAAAAGGCGGTGGGTCGGGTCAAGGCTAAGAAGCCTGCACCAGGTCAGGTGGCGTCCGGCCACTGAGCAGGAAGGCCTCGAGATTGTCGAGCGCTTTGAAGCCCATGGCGTTGCGCGTCTCGACCGTGGCCGAGCCCATGTGCGGCAGCAGGAAGGCGTTCTTCAGGTCGTAGTAGCCCGGGTGGATCCTGGGCTCGCCGTCGAACACGTCGATGCCGGCGGCCGCGAGGTGGCCGCTCTTCAGCGCCGCGATCAGGGCCTCGTCGTCGACCAGCCCGCCGCGCGCGGTGTTCACGACGACGGCACCCTTGGGCAGCTTCCTGATGCGCTCGGCATTCAGCCATTTGCGGGTCTGCGGCGTCATCGGCGCGTTGATCGACAGGAAGTCGCAGTGCGGCAGCATGTCGTCGGCGTTGGCATGGAAGATCGCACCCTTCTCGAGGTCGGGCGTTAGCCGATTGCGGTTGTTGTAATGGATCGTCATGCGGAAGGCGCGGGCGCGGTCGGCGGTCGCCTGGCCGATGCGGCCCATGCCCAGGATGCCGAGCCGTTTGCCGGTGACGTGCACGCCCATCAGCTGGGTCGGCTCCCAACCTACCCAGGTGTGGGTGCGCAGCATGGTGGTGCCCTCATGCGCACGACGGGCGGCGCCCAGCAGGCACAGCATGGCGATGTCGGCGGTGGCGTCGGTCAGCACGTCGGGCGTGTTGCTGACCTTGATGCCGCGCTTGGCGGCGGCGGCGACGTCGACATGCTCGTAGCCGACCGAGAAGGTGGCGATCATCTTCACCGAGGGCGCGAGCTTGGCGATCGTCTCGCCGTTCAGCGGGTCGCCCGCCGCGCACATGATGCCGTCGCAGCCGGCCGACGCCTTGATGAGGGCGGGACCGTCGTAGAGCTTGTCGTCGGGGTTGAGCACGGCATCGAAACTGGCCGCCAGGCGCTTCTCGACGTCGGGCGGGAAGTGGCGCGTCGCCAGGACGCGAGGTTTGCGCGATGCCATCGATGAGCTCCTCCGCTGCAGCCCAGCCGTGCAGCTTGCCGCAGCGATGATTCTGGTAAATCAGGCGCATGGATATTACGGTTGCCTGCCCCGCCACAAGGGTTAGCCCCCGCCAATAAACCGTTGACCACGTATAGTTTTCGCCGTCCCCGCGTCCAAACAGCGGCCTCCATCGCCGCAGTTTGCGGCCTCCTTGCAGCGGGCTTGTGGATAAGCACCCAGGCCGGCGCCCAGCAGCAGGATGCGCCTATGGCGCCCGCCGAGCCGGAGGTGGTGCTGGTGCCACACCGCGCGACCTACGACATGAAGCTGTCGGTGGCGCGGGCCAACAGCGGCATCGTCGAGGTCAACGGCAAGATGATCCTCGAGATGACCGACGCCTGCGAGGGCTGGGAGATCAAGCAGCGCATCAAGCTCAGCTTCCTGCGCAGCGACGGCGAGGAATTCGAGACCGACTCGAACTTCACGAGCTACGAATCCAAGGATGGGCTGCAGCTGCGTTTCAGCGTGCGCAACGCGCAGAACGACGAGGTCGAGGAGGAGCTGCGCGGTCATGCCGACCTCGACGGCATCGGCGGCAAGGGGCGCGCCACCTTCTCCTTGCCCGAGGCGCGGTCCTTCGAGCTGCCGGCCGGCACGCTGTTCCCGACCACGCACATGGCGCGCGTCATCAAGCATGCGCGCGAAGGCGACAAGTCGGTATCCTATAAGGTGTTCGACGGCGCCCGGCTCGACGGCGCCTTCAATGTCAACGCCGTGATCGGCAAGCCGCCGAAGCCGCAGGCCGGTAGCCCGCCGCTACGCGGCGACCTTGCTCTGCTGCGGGCGCCGGCGTGGGGCGTGCGCATGGCGTTCTTCGCCTCCGAAGATCTCGGTGCGCAGCCGGAATACGAGCTGTCGCTCGACTTGCTGGCCAACGGCATCGCCCGCTCGATGCTGCTCGACTACGGCGACTTCGCCGTCGATGCGCGCATGATCCAACTCCAAGCCTTGCCGAGACCGAAATGCTGAAATCGCGATTGCTGAGCTGCCCTGTCCTCGCAACCTTGCTCGCCTGGCCGGCCATGGCGCAGGAGATGGCCTCGCATCGCGCGGCCTACGACGTCAGGATGCTCGAACACGGCAAGCCCGGGCCTGAATCGGCCGGCACCTATGCCTATGAGCTGCGCGCGACCTGCACCGGTTACGAGATGTTCCAGCGCCTGCGGCTCGACATCGACGCCGGCCGCGCCTCTGTCGTGACCGAGCAGCAGTCGCAGATGACCGAGAGCCGCGACGGCCGGAAGCTGCAATTCGATCATCGCACCACCGCCAACGGCCGCGTCACCGCGCAATGGATAGGCGAGGCCACGATCGACGACGACGGCCGCGGCCAGGCGCGCTTCAGCCAGCCCGAAGGCCAGAGTGTCGCGCTGCCGGCCGGCACGATGTTCCCGGCCGCGATCTCGCGCGCCACCGTGCAGCACGCCAAGGCGGGCGACACGACGTTCGACGCGCTGTTCTTCTTCGGCGACAACGTCAAGCCGCCGCAGGCGGTCAATGTGCTGATTGGCAAGGTGCCCAAGCGCCTCGCCGGCCTCGCCATTCCAAAGGGCGCCGAGGCGCTGGCCGCCAACCATACGCGCATCTACTACCGCGGCGGCTTCTTCGATGCCGACCCCAAGGGCAAGGGCGAGCAGGCCACCTTCGAGATGTCGAGCCTGATGCTCGACAACGGCATCGAGCTCTACGGCACGCACGAGCACGGCGAAGGCGGCATCGAATACAGCATCACCCGCCTGGAAGGCCTGCCCAGGCCGAATTGCAAGTAGGCGGCCCGTTCGGGCATGCTTGGCCATGCCCGCGAACGATGTCCTTGGCCCGATGAGCGGACAGGCCGGCCTGACGCCGGAGCAGGCGGTCGACCGGCTGGAAGAGCTGCACAACTCGGCAAGCGAGGCGCTGCGTCAGGCCCTGGCGCGCTTCACCGAGTCGGGCGCGGTGCCGACCCCGCATGAGCGGGCGAAGTTCAGGTATCCCGAGCTGCGCGTCCACTGGCAGCCGTCCGGCGTCATCCACTTCACACGCCGCGCCTGGGCCAAGTTCGAGGTGCCCGGGGTCTATTCGACGACGGTGACGCAGCCCGGCTTCTTCCGCCGCTACCTGCTCGAGCAGCTTCGCCCGCTCACCGGCGAATTCGGCGCCCGCATCGAAGTCGGGGTCAGCCAGCAGGAGATTCCGTATCCCTTCGTCACCGAGGCGGGCGACGAGTTCATCCATGGCGATCTCTCGGTGTCGGAGCTGGCGCGCCATTTCCCGACGCCGATGCTGACTACGGTGGGCGACGAGATCGCCGACGGCACCTGGGTGTTCGAGGACGGCAAGCCCAGGCCGCTCGCGCTGTTCGATGCCGTCCGCGTCGACTTCTCGCTGCGCCGGCTGATCCACTACACCGGCACCGACTGGCGCACGATCCAGCCATGGATCCTGTTCACCAACTACCAGCGCTACGTCGATCAGTTCGTCTCATGGGCGCGCGAGGAGCTCGCCAGGCCCGGTCCCTATTCGCAGCTCGTGCTGCCGGGGGGCGAGGTGGTGCGGCGCGGCGAGAGTGCGGAAACGGTTCAAGCCAAGCTGACGGCAGCGCCCGCCGGCCGTTTCCAGATGCCGACCTACAATCTGCTGCGTTCCGACGAGCGCGGCGGCATCTCGATCGTCAACATCGGGGTCGGCCCGTCGAACGCCAAGAACGCAACCGATCATCTCGCGGTCCTGCGCCCGCATTGCTGGCTGATGATCGGCCATTGCGGCGGGCTCCGCCAGTCGCAGACCATCGGCGACTACGTGCTGGCGCACGGCTACCTCAGGCGCGACAGGATCCTCGACGACCTGGTGCCGCCGGAAATGCCGGTGCCGGCCCTGGTCGAAGTGCAGCTGGCCCTGCAGGAGGCGGCCGGTCGGGTCACCGGCGAGCGCGGCGAGGCGCTGAAGCGGCGGCTGCGCACCGGCACGGTGGTGAGTTACGACGATCGCAATTGGGAGCTGCGCTGGGCGCAGGAGCGCCGGCGCATCAGCCTCGGCCGCTGCATCGCCGTCGACATGGAAAGTGCCGCGCTCGCAACGCAGGGCTACCGCCTGCGCGTGCCCTACGGCACCTTGCTCTGCGTGTCGGACAAGCCGCTGCATGGCGAGATCAAGCTGCCGGGTGCGGCGACGCGGTTCTACCAGCGCGCGGTGGGCGAGCATCTGCAGATCGGCATCGAGGCGATCGACCTGCTGCGCAACGAGCTGGGCTCGCTGCATTCGCGCAAGCTGCGGTCGTTCGACGAGCCGCCGTTCCGCTAGAACTGATTCCAGCCGAACCCATCATGCTCTAGATCCTACTCGGGCCAGAGCCAGGCCGCGCCGCGCACGCCGCTCGAGTCGCCGTGCTTGGGCGGCAGCAGCCTGGTGACGATGTGATCGGCTTCCGAGAAGACGATGCCCTTCCAGAGTTGGGGCACGCGCGTGTAGAGCTGCGTCATGCGCGACAGCCCGCCGCCCAACACGATGGCATGCGGGTCGACGATGTTGATCACGCTGCTGAGGGCGCGCGCCAGCCGGTCGCAATAGCGCTCCATCTGCTCGAGGGCCTGCTTGTCGCCGGCGAGCGCGGCCTCGGCGATGTCGGTGGCGCGCAGATTGCGCCCGGTGCGCCGGGCGAACTGCTCCTGCAGGCGCGGGCCGCTCAACCAGGTCTCGATGCAGCCGACGCGGCCGCAGTAGCAGCGCGGCCCCGGCCGTTCGTCGTCGGTCGGCGAGGGCAGGGGATTGTGACCCCATTCGCCGGCGATCGCCTGCGCGCCGGTGAGCGGCTTGCCGTTCAAGACCACGCCGCCGCCCACGCCGGTGCCCAGGATCACGCCGAAGACGATGCCGCAGCCCGCCGCCGCTCCGTCGCTCGCCTCGGAGACGGCGAAGCAATTGGCGTCGTTCTCCATGCGGATCTCGTAGCCCAGGCGCCGCTCCAGGTCGGCTTTCATCGGGTGGCCGTTCAGCCGCGTCGAGTTGGCGTTCTTGATCAGGCCGGTCGCCGGCGACACGGCGCCTGGATGGGCGATGCCGACGCTGCAGCGTTCGCCCGCCTCGGCCTCCAGGTCGGCGATCATCCTGAGCACGGCCTCGAACGTATCTTCGTATGAGGCAGTCGGTGTGGGGATGCGCTTGCGCGCCCGTTCCACGCCGCCCTTGTCGAGGACGATGCCTTCGATCTTTGTGCCGCCGAGGTCGATGCCGATGCGCATGAAGCCATTCTCACAGGAAGCGGGCGCGGATGTCGATGCTGCTGCGAACGCCGAGCAGGTCGAACGTCGAGGCCAGCCATCCGGTTGCGGCCGTCCGGCCGAGCTTGAAGAGATGGTTGAGGAAGGCGGGCTCGATATTGAACTTGCTGACCGCGCCCAGCGAGGCCAGCGACGCCTCGTCGGCGATGGAGTGAACCAGGATCTTCTTCAGTCGCGCGCCGAACTGGCCGGTGATGGCCCCTTGCTCGATCAGCGCCTGCACGAAGGCGATGGCACGCATCTCCGAGATCAGCGCGCCGCCGAAAGTTATCTCGTTCAGCCGGTCGGCCACCTCGGCGTTGGTCCGGGGAATGCCCGGACGGAACGACGGGTTGATCTCGACCATCACCACGTCGGTGCTTTCACAATTGTAGATGAACGGCCAGATCGGCGGATTGCCGCGGTAGCCGCCGTCCCAGTACGGCACGCCCTCTATCACGACGGCGTCATGCACATTGGGCAGGCAGGCCGAGGCAAGCAGCGCCTCGAGCGTGAGCTCGTGCCGCTCGAAGATGCGCACCTTGCCGGTCTCGACATTGGTCGCCGCGACAAGGGTCTTGATGTGCTCGCAGGCGTGCGCCGCCCCGGCGTCGAAGTGCTTGCGCAGAAGATCGCGCAGCGGGTCGTAGTTGAGCGGATTGCGCAGGCCGGGCGGCACGGTACGCTGCAGCAGGTCGGCCCACAGCGCGGCGGGTGAGTCGTCGAGGTTCCAGTTGCCCTGCAGATGATCGAGCGGCGTGCGCTGGATCGGGCTGGCAATCGACATCGTGCCGAGCTCGATCCAGAAATCCTTGAGCGCCTTGCGGGCACCGTCGCGCCCGTCGCGCGCCCAGCCCTGCAGCATGATCGCGGCATTGATCGCGCCGGCGCTGGTGCCGCTCACCGCCTCGAACTCGATGCGACCGTCCTCGATCAGCGCGTCGAGCACGCCCCAGGTGAAGGCTCCATGCGAGCCGCCGCCCTGCAATGCGAGATTGACGCGCCTGACCTCGTTCATCCGTCTATCCTCCGCGCCCTGGCCGCGTTACGCTGCGGTTACAATGGCACGCGACGAGGCCAGCTTCAGGACCGAGGCCGCGCCCACGGAAACGCCGTGGCGCAAGCGGCCGTCGACCATTCTCTGGGTTCTCTCGCTCGGCCAGCTCATCACCTGGGGCCTGGTCTACTACACCTTCCCGCTGTTCGTCGTGCCGATGGAGAAGGAGCTCGGCTGGTCGCGCGACCAGCTATATGGCGCCCTGTCGGCGGGCCTCCTGCTGGCCGGCCTGTGCTCCATTCCGGTCGGGGCCTGGATCGACCGAGGCCATGCCCGGCTGCTGATGACCGGCGGCTCGGTGCTGGCCGCGATCCTGCTGTTCGCGTGGTCGCAGATCCACACGCTCGCGATGTTCTACGTCGTCTGGATCGGCCTCGGCGCCTGCCAGTCGGTCACGCTTTATGAGCCGGCCTTCGCCGTGATCACGCGCGTGTTCGGCCCGCGCTACAAGCAGGCCATCCTGATCACGACGTTCCTCGGCGGGCTCGCCAGCACGTTCGGCATCCCGTTCGCCCAGCTGCTGATCGAGCGCATTTCGTGGCGGCCCACGCTCGAGGTCATGGCCGCGATCATCCTGGGCGTCGGCTTCTTCATCCATTGGCTGTTCGTGCCGGGGCCGAAGGAGAAGCCGGTGCCCATCGGCACCGAGCCCAAGACCGACGCCAACAAGCCCAAGAAGAGCCCGCTTGCCGCCGCGGTCCGCGTGCCGGCGTTCTGGGGGTTGGTCGTGGCCTTCGCGGGCTACGGGCTGGCCTTCTCGGCCATGAGCTTCCACCTCATCCCGCTGCTCGCCGAGCGCAAGGTGGAGATGGGCGTGGTCATGGCGATCATCGCCCTGATCGGGCCGATGCAGGTGGTCGGCCGCGTGCTGCTGCTCGCCGGCCAGCGCCATGTGACGACGGCGCAGCTTGGCGCCGGCATCTACTTCGCCTTCCCGATCTCGATGGGCATGCTGGCGCTGGGCGTCAGCGACGTCTACGGCCTGATCCTGTTCGCCATCCTGTACGGCGTCGCCAACGGCCTGCTCACCATCCTGCGCGGCATGGCGGTGCCCGAATTCATCGGACCGGAAGGCTATGGCGTCGTCTCCGGCGCGCTCACCATGCCGACCAACATCATGCGCGCCGCCGGTCCGCTGATGGCGGCGTTCGCCTGGAGCGCCTTCGGCAATTACACGCCCGTCCTGTGGGGCCTGACGGCGATCATGCTGGTCGCCGCCCTGGGCTTTGCCGCCGCGGCCTTTCTTGCCAAGCGCGAATCCTACCCCCCGTGTGACGCCGGGCGTTGAGCCCGTGCTCGTGAGGTGGCGGGCTATTCGGCCGCTAGCCTGGCGGGCTTGGGTTTCAGATGCTGGATCTTGGGCAGCACTTCCTTCGACAGCAGTTCGAGGGAGTGGCGCCAGGCCTGCGGGTTGTCGGCATAGTCGAAGCCAAAGACCAGCAACTGTCCGAATCCTCCGACCTCGTCGTAAATCTTCTCGATCTTCTCGACGACGGTGCGCGGCGATCCGACGATCCAGTTGTGGCGCGCACAATATTCCGGCGTGACGTCGGAATCCGGCACGGCCGGGTCGTGCTTGAGGTATTCGAAGAAGCCGAATTGCGCGAGCAGGGGCAGGAAATATTCGCGCATCATGCGGCCCATGTAGGAGCCGACCGAGAGGCGCATCGCCTCCTCGTCGGTGTCGGCGACGAAGACCTCGCGCACCATGCGCCACTCGCCGCGGTCGGGCGTGCGGCCCGACTTGGCGGCGCCGACCTCGACCGAATCCCAATGGCTCGCGACGTAGCCCGGATTGAGGTTGAGACTCATCGGCAGGAAGCCCTTCTCGCCCGCCAGCTTCAGCGTGTCGGAGTTCTTGCTGAGGCCGGCGACGCCGATCGGCGGATGCGGCGCCTGCAGCGGCTTGATGTGGGCACGCAGCACCCCGAACATCTCGGGCGGCCGTGTGACGTGCCAGAACTTGCCCTTGTGGTCGAACGGCTCGTCGGCCGTCCACAGCCGCAGGATGATCTCGAGGGCCTCGCGCGTCATCTCGCGATTGACGCCCGACATGCCGTCGACGTTGAACATCGCCCAGTCGCTCGGCAGGCCCGAGGCGGCGACGCCGAAATTGAGCCGCCCACCCGACAGGTGATCGAGCATGGCGACGCGATTGGCGAGCTCGGCCGGATGGTGATAGGGCAGCAGGAAGCCGCCCGGCCCCAGCCGGATGTTCCTGGTCTGCATCAGGGCCTGCGCGACCAGGAGATCGGGCGAGGGATGGGGTTCCCATGGCGCGGTGTGATGCTCGCCGATCCAGCATTCGGCGAAGCCCAGCTCGTCGAGCCATCGGATAACCTGAAGGTCCCAGGCGTGGCCGTCCATCAGCGGCCTCTCGGGCGGGTGCGATGGCATCGTGAAGTATCCGAACTGCATCGTTTCCTCCTGAGTTATGCCGGGAAGTCGACTACCATCATGCTGGCGGCGCAAGAGGAGATCGATGCATGGCCGGGCAGAGGCGCGCGGTGTTTCTGTGTTGTGACGGTTTGGGACGCGACTGGATCGATCGCGAAACCATGCCGGTGCTGCACGAGTTGCGCGGCAAGAGCGTGTGGTGCGCCGACCATCGCGCGGTATTCCCATCGGTGACGCGCGTCTCGGCCGCCTCGATCACGACCGGCTGCTATCCGGCGCGACACGGCCTGCACGGCAATCGCATGGGCTTGTTCGAGGATGGCAGGATCGTGGTGCGCGACGTCGGCGCGCCCGATTTTCGCGCGCACATGCGGCGCGCCACCGGCAAGACGTTGCTGGTCCCGGCGCTCGCCGAGCGCGCGGCCGGGCACGGCGGCTTCATCGCCTTCTCGAACGTCTCGCCGGGCGCGGCCTTCTTCCTCGACCCCGACAATCACGGCCACGTCTATCACCGCAGCGGCTCGTTCGGGCCCGGCGGCGAAGAGCTGGCGGCGCTTCCGGTCACGCACGATGCCGCGGGCGACTGGGCGATGACCGAGCGGTTCTGCTCGGAAGTCCTGCGCGAGCGCAAGCCGGCGATCGCGGCGATCTGGCTGTGCGATCCCGATCACACGGCGCATGGCGTGCCATTGGGGTCGCCGGCACACCGGGAATCGCTGGACGGCGTCGGCCGCTGCGTGCGCGAGATCGTGACGACCGTCGATTCTTTGCGAAAGCAGGGCGAGGAGATCCTGCTGGTGGTCTGCTCGGATCATGGACACGAGACGATCGGCGCCGCGGTGAGCATCGAGGACTGGCTCGCCGGGCAGGGGTTGGGCAAGCAACTGGCGGCTGGCGACGTGGCTGTCGCCGGGCAGGGCACGTCCGCGCTGCTCTATGCCACCAACAAAGGACAGGCGGCGTTGTTGGGCGTCCTGGACGCCATGCGGCGCGAGGCGTGGGCCGATGGCGTGGTGGTCGGGGAGGAGATGTGCCGTCGCGGCCTCGCACCGACGGCCGGCATCGTGGCCGCGGTCAACATGGCGCGCGATCCCGCGGCCAATCCTTTTGGCGTACCGGGCAAGCGTTGGGTTGCCGCCGACGGCGAGAAGGCGGTGCCGGTCGGCAGCGGCCAGCATGGCGGCTGGGGACCGGACGAAACGCGGCCGTTCCTGATGATCAATGACGGCCGCGCCGGCGTCCGCACCGAGCCGAGCAGCCTGGTCGACATCGCGCCAACGATCGCACGGTTCGTCGGCCTGTCGATGGAAGGCTTCGACGGTGCGCCGCTCTAGACGCCGTGCAAGCGTAGGATGGCGGTCGTCGCCGCCTCGGCCCGGCGGGCGATTTCCCTGGCGGTTGGCCGCTTCATCACGCCCAGCATCAGGCGCAGCAGCAGGTCTCCGGTCAGCAGGGCGAAGAAGTGCCCGGCGATGATGTCGGGCTCCTCGTCTGGCTTCAGGATGCCGGCCTCCTGCGCCGTCTTGATGATCGCGACGAGGGCGCGGCGGTTGGGCTCGCGGCCGCGCGTGTCGAGGATCTTTCCGAGCTCGGACGAGCGGCCGGCCTCGGCCGCGGCCAAGCGGTTGATCGCCACGACATGCGGGCCGCTGAGCTCACCCAGCGCCGCGTTGCCGTAGGCGGTCAGCGCGGCGACGAAGCTCGCGCGGTCGGCGACGTCGGCCGAGGTGAGCGGCACCTGCATCTGTGCCGCGGTCTCGGCGATCAGCGCCTCGAGGATGCCGGCCTTGCTGCCGAACTCGGCATAGAGCTCGCGCTTGGAGACTCGCGCTCGGCGGGCGATCTCGAGCGTGCTTGCCCCGGCGTAGCCCTTCTCCATCAACACCGCGAAAGCGGCGGCAACGATCGACTGACGGCGGGGGGATTGCTGTTTGGCTGGCAATTCTGCCTCTTGACTCGGTACCAATTGGTACCATAGCCTGTTCCCCGATGGTACCCAAGGGTACCAGTTGGCGCTTCACAGGAGGTCGACATGGGCGTCGTCAGCGCAATGACCGAGCGGTCGCTGAAACACAGCCTGCGCAACGAAGAGGGCTATCACCGCTGCTGGTTCCCGATCTGCCAGACGAGCGACATCGCGGCCGGCGCGATCGTCGGGCGCGACGTCCTCGGCACGCGCCTCGTCGCCTGGCGCGACACGGCGGGCAAACCGGTGGTGCAGAGCGCCTGGTGCCCGCATCTCGGCGCCGACCTGTCGGTCGGCCAGGTTGCCGATGGCCGGCTGCGCTGCCCGTATCACCACTGGTCGTTCGGCAGCGACGGCAAGTGCGCCCACATCCCGACCGGCGACAAGATTCCGGACGCGGCGCGCATCTTCACCTACCCCACGGCCGAGGCGTGGGGACTGGTGTGGGCCTTCAACGGCGAGGCGCCGGCCTATGGCCCGCCGCGCATTCCCGGCGCCACAGAAGAGACGATCGCCTTTCAGACCTTCGACCGGCCTCGGGCGCCGTTCGACGGCTGGATCGCCGTCTCGAACGGGGTCGACTTCCAGCATCTGCGGACCTTGCACGGCCTGCCGGCTATCTCGATTCCCGAGACGCTCGAGGTCGATCCGGGCGGCATCGAATTCCGGGTCGAGAGCCCGTTCCACCTGCAGCACGGCCGCATCACGGGTACCAACGTGTTCGCCCAGCATTTGCGTGTCGGCGGCAAGGACATGTTCATGCTGTTCAGCGGCGCGCCGATCGAGCCCGGCTGGACGAGTGGGCATTTCGTGGTCGGCGTGCCCAAGGGCGAGGAGGCGAGGCTTCCCGAGGTGCGCGAGATGGTCGAGCGCCTGCAGGCGGAGGACGCGCCGGTGCTGCGTTCCATCCGCTTCCGCCGCGGCCTGCTTACCGCGTCGGACCGCCATCTCGCGCGCTACTTCAAGTACGTCGAGGCGTTCCCGACCTTCCTGCCGCCCGGCTGAAGCGAACCTTCCGCGGCATTGCCGCAGGGCCGAGAACATGCTGGAAAGATGCCATGTGGAACCGCGATCGCCAGTGCGCGCGAACCAGGAGGCAATGCCATGCAGGACCGGCTTCAATTCTACATCGACGGCAAGTGGGTCGACCCGGTGACGCCGCGGACGCTGGACGTCATCAATCCGGCGAACGAGGAACCCTTCGCGCGCATTTCGCTGGGTTCCAAGGCTGACGTCGACAAGGCGGTCGCCGCGGCGCGCCGCGCCTTCGAGAGCTATTCGCGCACGAGCCGTGAAGAGCGCCTGGCGCTGCTGGAGAAGATCATCGCCGTGTACAAGACGAAGTATCAGGCGATCGCCGAGGCGATCAGCCTCGAGATGGGCGCGCCGATGTGGCTCTCCAAGGCGGCGCAGGCCGCCACCGGCCTCGGCCATCTCAACGAGACCGTGAAGCTCCTGAAGGACTATTCATTCGAGCAGATGCACGGCAACACCGCCATCGTGAAGGAGCCGATCGGCGTGTGCGGTTTGATCACCCCGTGGAACTGGCCGATCAACCAGATCGTCTGCAAGGTGGCGCCCGCGCTCGCGGCGGGCTGCACGATCATCCTCAAGCCGTCCGAAGTGGCGCCGATCAATGCCATGCTGTTCGCCGACGTCCTGCATGAGGCGGGCGTGCCGGCAGGCGTCTTCAACCTGGTGAACGGTGATGGCGCCACGGTCGGCCAGGCTATGTCGTCCCATCCCGGCATCGACATGATGTCGTTCACCGGCTCGACCCGCGCCGGCATCGCGGTCGCCAAGGCCGCTGCCGACACGGTCAAGCGCGTGGCCCAGGAGCTGGGCGGCAAGTCGGCCAACATCGTGCTCGACGACGCCGACCTCGCCAAGGCGGTGTCGTCGGGTGTGATGAGCATGATGCTGAATTCGGGTCAGTCCTGTAACGCCCCGTCGCGCATGTTCGTGCCGCGCGCCAAGAACGAGGCCGCCATCGCGATCGCCAAGGCGGCGGCCGAGAAGGTCAAGGTGATCGATCCGGCGACGGCGGATGCCGGGCCGGGCACGATCGGCCCGGTGGTGAGCGAGGTGCAGTTCAACAAGATCCAGGCGCTGATCCAGAAGGGCATCGAAGAAGGCGCCACCCTGGTCGCCGGCGGGCCGGGCCGGCCGGAGAACATGAACCGGGGCTACTATGTGCGGCCGACCGTTTTCGCCAACGTCACCAACGACATGACCATCGCGCGCGAGGAGATCTTCGGGCCGGTGCTGACGATGCTGGCCTACGACAGCGAGGCCGATGCCGTGGCCCAGGCCAACGACACGCCCTATGGCCTGTCGGGCTATGTCCAGTCCGGCAGCATCGAGCGGGCGCGCAAGGTCGCGTCGCAGTTGCGCACCGGCAACGTGCACCTGAACGGCGCCGGTCCCGATTTCGGCGCGCCGTTCGGCGGCTACAAGCAGTCGGGCAACGGCCGCGAATGGGGCCGGCACGGCTTCGAGGAGTTCCTCGAGACCAAGGCGGTGATGGGCTGGACACCGAAGTCGTAGCGGCCGCCGCGGTTCAGCCAGACTATCTTCAGTTGGGCCGTCTCAGGCGTCTCAGGCATCTCACGCTGTCTCACCAGGGGGGTGGGGGTGTTTCGTGAGACTCGCGGGCAAAAGCCTTGTGCCATCGGCATCCGAGGCGTCTCAGGCGGGTGAGATTCGGGGCAGAACTGTCTCACCACAGGAAAAGGCCGCCCTTTCGGGCGGCCTTTCGTGATGCAGCGCAGACGTGTGCGCTTATTTGATCTTGGATTCCTTGAAGACGACGTGCTTGCGCGCCACCGGATCGTACTTCTTGAGCTCGAGCTTCTCGGTCTTGGTGCGCGGATTCTTCTTGGTCACGTAATAGAAGCCGGTGTCGGCGCTGGACACCATCTTGATCAGGATCGAGGTCGGCTTGGCCATGGTCTGAAACCCTCTGGAAGGCGGGCAAATTAGTCGCCGGCGGCGTCATGTCAAGCGCCGCCGGCAATGCCGTGAGTAAGCCTATTGCTTGGCCGCCGCCTGGTCGATCGACCCGATGCGCACGGCGTGCGCATAGAGCGCGGGGTCGCGCAGCAGCCGGCTGGCGATCTCGACGTCGCGCTCGGGCGCATCATCGCCCGGCGGGCAGATCTTGCGCAGGCCCGCGACCTCCTCGGCCGACGGATTGCGCTCGGCGTGCCAGTGCTGCAGCAGCTCGCGGCTGCCGTCGATCGCGTCGGGGCCGAGCTTGTCGATGTCGGCGATCTTGGCCGTGCAGACATTGGGCATCACGCCCAGCTCGTTCCAGGTGTAGCCCGATGGCGCGACCAGGCGCGACCAGGTGAGGATCAGCTCGCCCTCGTTGGGCAGGCGCACCACGGTCTGCACCGTGCCCTTGCCGTAGCTCGTGGTGCCGACGATCGCCGCGCGGCCGCGATCCTGCAGCGCCGCCGCCACGATCTCGGCGGCCGAGGCCGAGTTGCCGTTGACCAGCACCACCATCGGCAGGGTGGTCGTCTTGCGGCTGGTGCTGCGGTAGATGCGCCGGCTGTCGGGATGGCGGCCCTGGGTCGAGAAGATCACGCCGTCGGGCACGAACTCCTCGGTCACCGACTGCGCCTGGTCGAGCAGGCCGCCGCGGTTGGAGCGCATGTCGAGGATGATGCCCTCGAGGTCGTTGCCGATCTCGGCGCGCGCCTTCTCGATCGCCTCGTGCAGGGTCTCGTCGGTGCCGCTGTTGAACGCCATCAGATGGATCCAGGCGAGGTTGCCGCGGCGCTCGTAGGAGACCGTCGTCGGGATGATGCGGTCGCGCTTGAGGTCGAAGGTGAGCTCCTTGCCGGCGCGCAGGAGGGTGAGCGTCACCGGCGCGCCGACCGAGCCGCGCAGCTTGTGCACGACGTCGGCGAGCGAGCGGTCGACCATGTTCTCGCCGTCGATCGCCATGATCTGGTCGTCGGCCTTGATGCCGGCCCGGCCGGCCGGCGCGTCGGCCTGCACGGCGCGGATCATCACGCGCTTGTCGTCGAGCCGTTCGATGGTGATGCCGATGCCGCCGCCGCCGTCGCGCTGGAAGCGGTTGTCCTTGGCCTCGTCGGGATCGGCGTAGCGGGTGTTCTTGTCCAGGAGCTTGGTCGTGGCGACCATGGCGCCCTTGGTGAGCGTGTTGCGGTCGGTCTGCTGCAGGACCGGCGAGGCCTCGACCGACGCCGCGAACAGTTCGGCCAGCATGCCGCCCCAGGCGCGGCCGTCGGACGGGTCGTCCGGCGCCGTCCGGCTCAGCACCTCATGGCCCTCGCGCATCACCGTGTAGGTGTTGCCGTTGGCGGTGAGCGAGAGCGCGGGATCCGGCGTGGCGAAGCCGCGATAGGTATCGAGCGACATCACGCGGAAGTCCGGCTGTTTCAGGCCGCGATCGCCGATGGCGCGGTAGGCCTGCAGGATGACCCGCTCGACGCTGACGTCGGCAGCGGTGGCCGGGCTGCGCGCCGCGGGCGGCGTCACACCGGTTGTGGTTTCACAGGAAGCGACGAGAGAGGCAGCAAGCAGGGCCACGGTCGCATGCGCGAGGGCCCGTCTAATTATCTGTGTCAGCGGCACCTTAATTACCCAACCCCGGGGATGACTTTAACACAAGCCACCGCTGGGGCCACCAAGCACTTCATGCAGCCGGCTTGGGGTCGATGCGATGGGTCCACAAAGTCGCGATCACCGTGCCCTTGATGCGGGGCAGCAGGAGAAGGGCTAATAGCACCGAAATCGGCAGCCACAGTGCGGCATGGAACCAGAGTGGCGGTTGATGTCCGAAGCGCTCCAGCGCCAGCACCAGCGGCACCACGATGTGGCCCACGACCAGGATGGTGAAATAGGCCGGCGCGTCATCGGCGCGGAAGGGCTCGAGGTCCTGGCCGCAGGACGGGCAGAGGCTCCTCATCTTGAGGAAGCCGCCGAACAGCGAACCCTCGCCGCAGCGCGGGCAGCGGCCGCGCCAACCGCGGCGCAGCGCGGTCCAGAAATCCACCGGAGCATTGGACGAACTCATGCCGGCAAGGATGGGGACTGAACTCAGCTTCGTCGCCGCGACCGCTTGTCCCGAATACCCTTGCGATGCGCGACCGGTCGACGCGGCGGGCCGGAGCGGGGCCCGCCATGATGCCGGCGGCGCGGCGACGCCTGGCGTTCCACCCGCTCGACCACGTCGACCAGTTCGAACAGCAGCCCGCCCGTCGCCACGTCGGCCTCGATCAGCTTGACCCGCAGCTTGTCGCCCAGACCGTAAGTCTCGCCGGTGCGCTCGCCGACCAGAAGTTGGCGGCCCTCGTCGTGGCGGAAGAATTCCTGGCCGAGGCTGCGCACGGGAATGAGCCCGTCGGCGCCGGTATCGTCGAGCTCGACGAACAGGCCGAAGCGTGTAACCGAAGTGACACGGCCGGCGAAGCTGGCGCCGACATGGGACGCCATGTAGGCCGCGACATAGCGGTCCATGGCGCCGCGCTCGGCCATGACGGCGCGGCGTTCGCACATCGACAGGTGCTCGCCGAATTCGCTGAACCGCTTCCTGTCCTCCTCCGGCAGGCCGCCGTCGCCCAGCCCGAAGGCGGAGATCAGCGAACGGTGAACGATCAGGTCGGGGAAGCGCCGGATCGGCGAGGTGAAGTGGGCGTAGCGCTGCAGCGCGAGGCCGAAATGGCCGAGATTGTCCGGGCTGTAGACCGCCTGGCTCTGGCTGCGCAGGACCGTTTCGTTGACGAGGCGCGTCACCGGCTTGTCGGCGACGCTGTGCAGGACGCGGTTGAGGTCGGCGGGCCGCAGACGCTGGCCGGTCGGCAGGCCGATGCCGAGCGTGGCCAGGAATTCACGCAGCGCCTCGAGCTTGGCGAGGTCCGGCTGGTCGTGGACGCGATAGAGGCAGGGCGCGTGGCGCTGCTCCAGCGCCTGGGCCGCCGCCACGTTGGCCAGCACCATGAACTCCTCGATCAGCTTGTGGCTGTCGAGCCGCTCGCGCACGCCGATCTCGGCGATGCGGCCGTCGTCGCCCAGCTTCACCAGCCGCTCGGGCAGGTCCAAATCGAGCGCACCGCGCTTCTCGCGCGCCGCGAGCAGCACGCGATAGGCGCCGTAGAGCGGCTTGATCACGCTTTCCATCAACGGCGCGATCTCGGCGTCGGGCTGGCCGTCGGCGGCGCGCTGCACGCGCGTGTAGGTGAGACGTGCCGCCGAATGCATCATGGCGCGATGGAAGCGGTGCTTCTTGAGATGCCCGTCGCCGTCGATCCACATCTCGGCGGCCAGCACCGGCCTGTCCTCGCGCGGCACCAGCGAGCACCAGCCGTTCGAGAGCTCCTCGGGCAGCATCGGCACGACGCGGTCGGGGAAATAGACTGACGTGCCGCGGCGGTAGGCGGCCCTGTCGAGTGGCTTGTCGGGGCGCACGTACCAGGCGACGTCGGCGATCGCGACGTAGAGATGCCAGCCGCCGGGGTGGTCCCTGTCGGGCTCGGCGAACACCGCGTCGTCGAAGTCGCGCGCATCCTCGCCGTCGATGGTGACCAGCGGCACTTTGCGCAGGTCGAGCCGGTCGCCCATGGGCGCCGCCTTGGCGTGCCTCGCCTCGTCGGCCGCGGCCTGCGGGAACTCGACCGGGATGTCGTTGGCGGCGATGGAGATGAGGCTCACGGTGCGCGGATCGCTCATCGGCCCGATGCGCTCGAGCACCCTGGCGCGACGCGACAGTTCGCTGCCGGCTTCTTCGATCCACACGATGTCGCCCGGCAGCGCGCCGTTCTTGTCGGCCGGCCGCACCTGGAACTCGCGCCGCAGCTTGCGGTCGGTCGGCGTGACGCGGCCCAGGCCGTGCTTGCCCTCGGGCTCCTCGTAGAGACCGAGGATCTTCTTCGGGCCGCTGCCTAGGCGGCGGATGATGCGCGCCTCGTAAGTGGTCTTGCCGCGGCGCTTCAGCGAGGCGAGCACACGATCGCCGACGGCGGGGCCTGGCCCGCGATTGCCGTGCGCGGCGATCTCGATGCGCGGCGGCGGGCCGTCGCTTTCTTCGTCGTGGCGGCGTGGCACGGCCAGCAGATGGCCGTCGCCGTCGACCTTGGTGATTTCCAGTACGGTGATGTCGGTCAGGGCTTTGGGGTCCTTGAATGTCTTGGCGCGATCGGCCGCGATCTCTCCCGAGTCGCGCAAGTCGCGCAGCAGTTGCTTGAGTTCGATGCGCTGGTCGCCCTTGATGTGAAAGGCGCGCGCGATCTCGCGCTTGCCCACGGGCGTAGCGCTTTCCTTGATGAATGCCAGCAGTTCGTCGCGCGTCGGGACGCGGCCCTTAGCCATCGGTTCCGGTGCGCGGCGGCGTTTCGGCGTCAGCTTTCGCCTTCGTCGCCTTCTTCTTGGAGGCGGCTTTCTTCTTCGCCTTGGGCTTCTCGCCGGCGTCGTTGGCCGCGACGGGAGCCGCCGCCTTCTTGGCCTTGCGAGAAGGCTTCTTGCCGCCGCCCTTCGCCGCGCGCTCGGCGAGCAGCGATACGGCCTGCTCGACCGTCAGCTCTTCGGGCTTCAGATCGCGCGGCACGGTGGCGTTGATGCCGTCGTGCTTCACGTACATGCCGTAGCGGCCGTCATAGAGCTCGATCGGCGCGTTGTCGGCCGGATGGTTGCCGACCACGCGCAGCGGCTTGACGGCAGCCCGTCCGCGGCCGGTGGCCTTGGCCTCAGCGAGCAGCGCCACGGCGCGGTTCATGCCGATGTCGAGAACGTTTTCGTCGGCCGGGATCGACTTGTACTTGGTGCCATGCCGGACATAGGGCCCGAAGCGGCCGACGCCGGCCAGCACCGGTTCCTGGTCGTCCGGATGGCGGCCGAGCTCGCGCGGCAGCGACAGGATCTGCTGCGCCTTCTCGAAGGTCAGCTCATCGGGCGTCATGCCCTTGAGCAGCGAGGCCCGCTTGGGCTTCTCCTTGCCCTCGGCTTCGCCCAGCTGGATGTAGAGACCGTACGGGCCGTTGCGCAGGGTCACGGCCTTGCCGGTCCCCGGATCGGTGCCGAGCAGCTTGGGTTCGTTGAGGTTGGCGCCGGTGAGGGCGTCCTTCTCCGGATCGACGATGCCGAGCTTGCGCGTGAACTTGCACTCCGGATAGTTCGAGCAGCCGATGAAGGCGCCGAACTTGCCGAGCTTCAGCCCCAACCGACCGTTGCCGCAGGACGGGCAATCGCGCGGGCTCTTGCCGCCATTGTCGTTGGCCGGGAAGAAGTGCGGGCCGAGTTCCTCGTCGAGCTTGTCGAGCACTTCCTTCACTCGAAGGTCCTTGGTGCCGCCGACAGCCGCGGAGAATTCCTTCCAGAAGTCGCGCAGCACCTGGCGCCAGTTGATCTTGCCGTCGGAGATGTCGTCGAGCTCTTCCTCGAGATGCGCGGTGAAGTCGTATTCGACGTAGCGCGGGAAATAGGTCTGCAGGAAGGCCGTCACGATGCGGCCGCGGTCTTCCGGAATGAAGCGCTTGCGGTCGAGCTTCACGTAGGAACGCCGCTGCAGTACCTCGATGATCGAGGCGTAGGTCGAGGGCCGGCCGATGCCGAGCTCCTCCAGCTTCTTCACCAGGCTCGCTTCGGAGTAGCGCGGCGGCGGCTCGGTGAAATGGCGCTCCGGAATGACCTCACGGCGCTCCAGCCCCTCGTTCTCCGCGACGTCGGGCAGGATGGTATTGCCTTCCTCGTCCTCGGCCGCTTCGTCCTTGCCCTCGTCGTACAGGGTGAGGAAGCCGTTGAACTTCACCACCGAGCCGGTCGCGCGCAGCTGAACGTTCTTGTCGGCGCTCGCGATGTCGACCGTGACCTGGTCGAGGACCGCCGATTCCATCTGGCTCGCGACGGTGCGCTTCCAGATCAGCTCGTAGAGGCCGAGCTGATCCTTGTCGAGATACTGCGCCACATCCTGCGGCGCGCGGAACAGGTCGGTCGGGCGGATCGCCTCGTGCGCTTCCTGCGCATTCTTGGCCTTCGAGGTGTAGACGCGCGGCGAGGAGGGAAGATAGGCTTGGCCGTACTTGCTCTCGATCAGGCGGCGCGTCTGGCCGACCGCCTCGGGCGCCAAGGTCACGCCGTCGGTGCGCATGTAGGTGATGAGGCCCACCGTCTCGCCGCCGATATCGACGCCCTCGTAGAGCTTCTGGGCGATGCGCATGGCGGTCGCGGCGCCAAGGCCGAGCTTGCGCGAGGCTTCCTGCTGCAAGGTGGAGGTGATGAAGGGCGGCGGCGGATTGCGGCGCACCTGGCGCCGGTCGATCGACGCCACCTGGAACGCACGGCGCTCGATTTCGCGCTTGGCGCCCTGGGCGCGCTCCTCGTTGTCGAGGTCGAACTTGTCGAGCTTGCGGCCGTCGAGATGGGTGAGGCGGGCCTTCAGCGTCTGTTTCTTGGCCGTGCCGAATATGGCATCGACCGTCCAGTATTCGCGGCTCTTGAAGACCTCGATCTCGGCCTCGCGCTCGCAGATCAGACGCAGCGCCACCGACTGAACGCGCCCGGCCGAGCGGCTGCCCGGCAGCTTGCGCCACAGCACCGGCGAAAGCGTGAAGCCCACCAGATAGTCGAGCGCGCGCCGGGCGAGATAGGCATCGATCAGCGGCTGGTCGAGGTTGCGCGGATGGGCAACCGCGTCGAGCACCGACTGCTTGGTGATGGCATTGAAGGTGACGCGCTTCACGTCGACGCCCTGCAGCGCCTTCTTGCGCGCCAGCACGTCGAGCACGTGCCAGGAGATCGCCTCGCCCTCGCGGTCCGGGTCGGTGGCGAGATAGAGCTTGCCGCCCTTGGTCACCGCCTTGGCGATGGCGTCGAGGCGCTTCTGGGAAGACGAATCGACCTCCCAGTCCATGGCAAAATCTTCGTCCGGCCGGACCGACCCGTCCTTCGGCGGCAGGTCGCGGACATGGCCATAGGAGGCCAGGACCGTGTAACCGGGGCCGAGATACTTCCCAATGGTCTTTGCCTTGGCCGGGGACTCGACGACCAACACGTCCATCGCCGGAACCTGCTCCAGTAAAACTTTAACTTCCGGAGCTAGATCACTGATTTACATCAGAGATACGCGGTTACCCCGGTGCCGTTCCAAGCGGCCTTCCAGCTCTAAAGCCAGCAGGACCTCCGCTACGGTGGCGGCGGACACTTGGCAGCGACGTACCAATTCGTCAACCGCAGTGGGGGTTGCGCCCAGCGCCTCAAGTACTTTTGCATACCCTGTGTCACGAGACTTTGGTCTTGGTTTCTCAAAGACTTGGCGCGGAGACTGCGGCAAACCCATCACACTTAAAATATCGTTCGCGCTACGGATCAAAATGGCCCCGTCGCGGATAAGGCTATTGGACCCATCGTAGCGCGGATCCATGGGCGAGCCGGGCACGACAAAGACCTCGCGCCCCTGCTCGGCGGCCCGCTGGGCGGTGATCAGGGAGCCTGATCGGGCCGCCGCTTCGACCACGACCACGCCTTTCGCAAGGCCCGAAACGATACGATTGCGCTGCGGGAAGGAGCGCGCGACGGGTGGCGTCCCAAACGGCGCTTCGGCCAGCAGCAGGCCGCGCTCGGCGATGCCCCGATAGAGGCCCTCGTTCTGCGGCGGATAGATCTGGTCGATGCCGCCCGCCAGCACCGCGACCGTGCCTGTCTCGAGCGCCGCTTCATGGGCCGCCGCATCGATGCCGCGCGCCAGGCCGGAGATCACGGCAAAGCCCGCCGCGCCCAGCGCGCGCGCAAGTTCGGCGGCGAAGCGCCGGCCGGCGACGGAGGCATCGCGTGCGCCGACGATCGCTTGCATTGGCCGTGCGAGCAAACCGAAGTCTCCGATCGCCGACAAGACGGCCGGCGCATCGGGCAGGGCGGCCAATTGGGCAGGATAGGCGCTGTCGCCGAACACCAGGAATTTGCCGCCGATCGCTGCGAGCTTCTCCTGCTCGCGCTCGACCTCCGCCCAAGCGACGACATTCAGCTCTCTACAGGCAGCCCACGCCGATCCGAAATGCTGCAAAGCCTCGTGGAAAGTCACCGGTCCGATCTTGCGGCTGCGGGCCAGGCGAAGCCGCGCCTGCCGTTCGGCAGGATCAAGTTCGGCGGAAGGAGGGCCATCGAACATGGCTGTACAATAAAGAGAATGATCGAATTGTAAATCAACCTCAGATAGCAATCCGTCGACACCATAGAGCGATGGCCGTGCCGAGCAGTGCAAGCGCGAGCGAGAGCGGCCCAAATCCGTCGAATCCGCCGAGGCTCACGATCACCGCGCCCAAGGCCGCGGCACCTATCCAACCGATGCTTGCTGACGCGCCGCTATAGCCCATCACCGTGCCGCGTACCTGCTCGGGCACGGCCGCGTAGTTCGCCATCAGCGAGGGCCGGCCGAGGGCGTCGGTCAGCACATAGAGAAAGCCGAGACCGATCGATACGGTGGGATGAGGGTGCCAGAGAAAAAGGGCGAGTGCGGCGAAACCCGACAGCACCATGAACACGGAATAGGTGAGAAGCCGATCGTAGAGTCGGTCTGCCAGCTGGCCGCCCAGGATGGTGCCGACGACATTGCCGATCGCCACGGCGGCGAGCGGGATCGCCAGCGCCGCCAGCGAGAACTGATAGGTGACCTGCAGGAACGTCGCGAAATAGACCACGGCCAGCCCGTAGCAGATGCGCTCGGCGATGCCGGTGGCAAGCAAACCCCAGATGCGCGGCGACAGCCGGCGGCGTTCGCTGCGACGCCGCAGGCCTGTGCTGCCGCCGCGAGCCCTCGGTACCGTGGCCAGCAGCGCAAGACTCGAAGCCGCGGCGATCGCGCCCAGGCAGACCAGCCAGCCGCGCCAGCCGATCAGCGCCCCCACCGCGGCGGCCATCGGCACGCCAATCACAAGGGTGAGCGACTGCCCGCTCATGGCCCAGCCCAAGGCGCGTCCGCGTTGCCGGTCTTCGACGTGAGCCGCGACTTCGGCGAACATCACGCCCATGAAGGTGCCGCACGCGCCGCCGCCCACCACCGCCCAGGTGGCGAGCACGATGAAATTGCTCGATACCGCCTGCAGGACCAGGCTGGCAGCAAGCACGAGCGGCGCGCCGATCAGCAACGGCCAGCGGCCAATGCGATCGGACAGCCAGCCGCCGAGAGCCGAGGTGATGCCCCACGCGGTCGCCGTCAGCGACACCAGGTTGGCGACCAGCGGCATGGAGACGCCGAGATCGGTCGACATCTCGATCAGGAAGGGCGCCCGCGTGGTGCCGCTCGAGCTAGCGGCGAAGGAGCCGAGACAGGCGGCTGCGATCAATGCCCACGGCATCGCTCGCTCGATCTTCAAGGTGCCGCCGGCATTCACCTCGCGTTGACGGTCGGGCCGTTATTGTGGCCCATCGTCGGCTTGGGCTCGCTCTTCTGGCCGATCTTGGACTCGGTGCCGGCAAGCAGGCGGCTGATGTTCTCGTGATGGCGGATAAAGACCAGCGGCACCATCAGCGTGACGATCAGCGCGGCGCGCCAATCGAGCAAGAGCCAGGAAAGTGCGCCGGCCAGTGCCACGCTGATCAAGGCGGCGAGTGAGGAGTAGCGGAACACCGCCGCGCAGAGCAGCCAGAGCAGGCAGGCCGCGGCGCCCAGTAGCCAGTTGAGTCCCCACAGCACACCGAGAGTCGTCGCCACGCCCTTGCCGCCCCTGAAGGAGAGCCACGGCGTGAACATGTGGCCGAGCACGGCGCCCAAACCTGCCGCCACCGCTGCGAGCGGCCCGAACGTACTGGCGAGCAGCACGGCGGCCAGGCCCTTGGCGGCGTCGAGCACGAGAACCGCGGCGGCCAGCTTCTTGTTGCCAGTGCGCAGCACGTTGGTGGCGCCGATGTTGCCCGAGCCGATGTTGCGGATGTCGCCCAGGCCGGCAGCGCGCGTCAGCAGCAGGCCGAACGGAATCGACCCCAGCAGGAAGCCCACCAGAAACGGTACGCCGAGATGAACCACGTTCCACTGCATGCCGTACCCCTTACGGGCTCAGCACGTTGCACTTGGTGGAATCGACGAACGTCGTGGTCGGCGGTCCGATCAGTTCGGTCGAGATCTGTTCGCCCGGCGCGATCGTGGTCGGGCCAAAATAGGCCTCGCCCACCGATCGCCCGCCATTGAGGAAGGTGCATTGCACCTGCGTGTCGAGCGCGCGCGGCGTGTTCGACGTGATGGCGATCGTGACCTGCCAGTATCGCGCCTCGCCGTAGGTGAGATTGCTGGCGGCGAGCGATACCAGTGGCATCGGATTGGGGAAGTTGGGAATCGGCCGCGGGCCGGTGCGGCGCACCGGCGGCTGCGGCTTGGGCATCATGCCTTCCGGCGGTCGGTAGCCTGCCTGCGGGCTGTTGGGGTCGAACGCGCGATCCGGATCGGAAGTCCCCGGCGGCACGAGCGTGCCCTGGCCCTGGTTGGCGCCCAAGGTGGCGTTGCCGCCGCCTGGCGTCTGCATCGGCGGGGGTGCGAGGGGAGTGGGGCTGCGCCCACCTGATTGCGGTCCCTGCGCCTGAACCATCGGTGGCTGAGACGGCGGCTGACCCGGTCGCAGCGGCGTCGGCCCGGGCGCCGCAGGCTGCACGTCGCCGACCTGGGTCTGCAGCTTGTCGTAGCAGGAGAGCCGGTCGCGGCTGTCGCTGATCTCCGAGCAGATCTGGATGTGGCGGGTGAGCGCGTCGAGCAGGTCTTCGCGCTTGTGGCCTTGTGCATTGGCCACGCCGGTGACCGCAACGGCGGCGAGAACGGGAAGGGGAAGGTATCTTAGCATCGCCAAAGCTTAGAGCGGTTTCGATTGAGATGGAACCGCGCGCGGTTTCATCTCAATCGAAACGCGCGTGCGAGTAATGCTCGGTTCAACAAGGCATATCCGGCCCGACTGATTCCAGTCGGGCCGGATATGCTCTAGCAGACCAGATGGCCGTTTCGAGGCCGTTACGCGGCCGCCGCGGACACAAAACCATCGTTGCGGTAGATCGTGCGACCGGCAAGTACGGTCGCCATCACGCGGCCCTGCACGGGCTTCTCGTCGAATGGCGAGTTCTTGGTCTTGCTGAGAAAGACATCGCGGTCGACTTTCCAGGCATAGTCGGTATCGAACACGATGAGATCGGCGGGCGCGCCTTTCGCCAGCTTGCCGCCCGGCAACTTGAACAGCCGCGCCGGCGTGCTCGACAGGCGCTGGAAGAGTTGCGGCAGCGTGAGCTGCTTGTTGTGCACGAGCTCGAGCGAGACCGGCAGCAAGGTCTCGAGCCCGATGCCGCCCGGCTCGGCCTGCGCGAACGGTACGCGCTTGCTCTCCTGATCCTGCGGGCGGTGATCCGACACGATGGCGTCGATCACGCCGCTTTTCAGGCCTTCGATTATCGCCCGCCGGTCCTTCTCCGAACGCAGCGGCGGCACCAGCTTGCCGAAGGTTCGGTAGTCCCCGACCGCGAGATCGTTCAGCGCGAAGTAGGGCGGCGCGGTATCGCAGGTTATGTTCAGTCCGCGATCTTTTGCCCGCGCGAGCGCCTCGACCGATTCGGCGGTCGAGATCTTGGAGAGGTGCAGGCAACCGCCGGTCATCTGCACCAGCCGGATGTCGCGCTCGACCATCATGACCTCGGCGAGCGGCGGATTGCCGGCAAGGCCGAGCCGTGTCGACATCTCGCCGCTCGACATGTGGCCGCCCGACAAGGTCGGCTCCTGTGGCAGGTGGACGATCAGCGCGTCGAAGGCCTTGGCGTAGTAGAGCGCGCGGCGCAGCACTTGCGCGTTGCCGACCGGGTGATCGGCATCGGTGAAGGCGACGGCGCCGGCTTCGGCGAGCAGGCCCATCTCGGCCAGTTCCTTGCCTTCCAGGCCGACCGTCAGCGCGCCGTAGGCGTACATGTTGGTCAGCTTGATCTGGCGCGCGCGGCGGGCCACGAATTCTATCAGGGACGCATCGTCGAACGGCGGCTCGTTGTCGGGCAGCAGGACCATCGAGGTGATGCCGCCGGCGGCTGCGGCGATGCCGGCGCTTTCCAGCGTCTCCTTGTGCTCCTCGCCCGGCTCGCCAGTATGGGCACGTGCATCGACAATGCCGGGTGCCAGATGAAGGCCGCCGCAGTCGATCGATTCGATCCCGTACGGTGCGCCTGAGGCGAACAGGTTCGGACCGAAATCGGCGATCTTGCCGTCGCTGATCAGGATCGAGCCGAGATATTCCTGGTCGGCGGTCGGGTCGATGATCCGGGCGTTGATATAGGCGGTCGAGCCGGTGTGCGGCGGTGCGGTACGGAACACCTTGCCGCTCACGCCGCCGCTCCCATCGAATTGCGGCGGCCGCCGATCAGCGCCTCGAGGCAGGCCATGCGGACGGCGACGCCCATTTCCACCTGCTCGTGGATCACCGAGCGGTCGAGATCGTCGGCCACCTCCGAATCGATCTCGACACCGCGATTCATCGGGCCGGGATGCATGATCAGCGCGTCCGGCCTGGCGAATTTGAGCTTCTCGCTGTCGAGTCCGTAGAAGCGGAAATATTCGCTGACCGACGGCACGAACGAGCCCTGCATGCGCTCGGTCTGTAGCCGCAGCATCATCACGATGTCGACGTCCTTCAGGCCGCTCTTCATGTTGTAGTGGACCTCGACGCCCATGCGGTCGACGTCGGTCGGCATCAGGGTGGGCGGTCCGACCACGCGCACGCGGGCCCCCATGATCTGCAGCAGGTGGATGTTCGAGCGCGCCACGCGGCTATGCAGGATGTCACCGCAGATCGCCACCAGGAGCCCTTCGAGCTTGCCGCGGCGGCGGCGAATGGTCAGCGCATCGAGCAGCGCCTGCGTCGGGTGCTCGTGCTGGCCATCGCCGGCATTGATGACGGCGCAATTCACCTTCTGTGACAGCAGATTGACGGCGCCTGACTCGCTGTGGCGCACGACGATGGCGTCGGGCCGCATGGCGTTGAGCGTCATCGCCGTGTCGAGCAGGGTCTCGCCCTTCTTCACCGACGAGGTCGCGACGTCCATGTTGATGACGTCGGCGCCCAGCCGCTTGGCCGCGACCTCGAAGGAGGTCCGGGTACGCGTCGAATTCTCGAAGAACAGGTTGATCATCGTGCGGCCGGACAGAAGATCGCGCCGCTTGTCGATGGACCGGTTCTGATCGATGTAATTTTCGGAAAGGTCGAGCAATCCCGAGATCGTCTCGGGCGACAAACCTTCGATGCCGAGGAGGTGGGGCAGCCTCGGCAGGCCCGTTCGTTTCTTTGTCACTAAAGCGCGACGTTAAGCACGCGCGTGCCGTCGCGGCAAGGATGCGCTGTGGTGGATAAGCGTCAATCCTGTGGCTGCGGCCCCGTGTAGCGGGCGCGCGGGCGGATCAGCGTGCCGGTGGCGGCCTGTTCGAGCGCATGACCGATCCACCCGACCGTGCGGCCAAGCAGGAATATCGAAAGTGCGGCGTCCTTGGGCAGGCCGAGGGCGCGCTCCAAGGTCACCGTGGCGAAATCGATGTTGGGCTGGCGGTTGGTGAGCGCCTCGCCCGCTTCGGCGATCTGTTCGGCCCGAGCCAGTTCGGACGAACGGGGCAGGGCCTCGCGCATCATCTCGAACAGCGTCACTGCACGCACGTCGCCATCGGGGTAGAGCGGGTGGCCGAAGCCCGGCAGAGCCGGTCCCTCGCCGAGCCGCTTGGCCAGTGCGCCGCGCAGCTCGTCCGTTTCGGCGAGCTCGTCGAACAGGGTGCGGACCAGGCGCGTCAGACCGCCGTGGCGGGGGCCGGTGATGGCGGCGAGGCCGGCCATGGTCGAGGCGTAGAGGTTGGCGCCGGTCGAGGCGACGACCCGGGCGGCAAAGGCCGAAGCATTGAATTCGTGGTCGGCCGACAGCACGAGGGCGGCGCGGATCAGCCGGGCGTCGTCGCGAGAGCAATGCCAGGCTTCGGCGAGCTGTTCATGGATCGGCCTGTCGGCCGGCGGTTGGTGGGTCACGCCGGCGGTGAGCAGGCGCAGGATGCGCGCCGCGGTCTCCAGCATCGAGCCGCGGTCATCTATCCAGCTCGAATGGTCCCAGCGCGCGGCGGCGGGCAGCAGCACCAGGCAGGCATCGGCGGCCGACAATGTCTCGGCCGCATGCCACGCACGGCGCAGCGATTCGGACATGGCGGGCAGGTTGCCGGCCGCGAACGGCCGGTCGTCGCATTCCCACAAGAGCTGCGCCGCTTGTTCGAGCGAGGAGTTGCGGGCCAGCCGCGTGGCATCGAACCCGCGATAGTAAAGTCGGCCGTCCTTGATCAGGGTCAGGCTCGATTCGAGGACGGGCGTGCCGAAATCGAGCGCGTTGGCCGCGATCGCTTCGGCCTTGCGTCCGACATCGCGCTGGCGTTTCAGGCGCGAGACGTCCTCGGCGCGGTAGCGGCGCTCGCGTTGGCCTTCGTTGCCCTCCGAGCGCAGCAGACCACGGCTGACATAGGCG
>DASRFX010000119.1:0-19579 GCA_035651335.1 Reyranella sp.
GACGGTCGAGGAGACGATGCGCCGCCTGATGGGCCGCTCGCTCAAATCCTGCGGCGAGATCGTCGAGGCGGAGATCGGCCGGCCGCTGCCGCACGATTTCTTTCACAAGATGCAGGACGCGACCTACGAGAGCTTCCGCACCGCGCCGCTGCTGCCGGTGCCGGGCGTGAAGCAGGCCATCGAAGCGCTGCAGAAGGCGGGCTGCGAGACCTGCGTGGCAAGTTCCGGCGCCATCGAGAAGATGAAATTCACGTTGGGCCTGACCGGGTTGTGGGACCTCTTCGGCGGCCGCGTCTTCAGCTCGAGCCAGGTCAAGCGCGGCAAGCCGTTTCCCGATCTTTTCCTCCATGCGGCGGTCGAGATGAACGTCCAGCCGTTCGACTGCGTCGTCGTCGAGGATTCGCTGCCCGGCGTGCAGGCCGCGAGGTCGGCGGGAATGCGCGTTTTCGGCTATGTCGGCGCGCCCTACGCCGATCCCGACGCCTTGGGCGCCGCAGGCGCGTTCCTGTTCAAGGACATGAAGCAGTTGCCCCACCTGGTGCTCGAATGAGCGAAACCGGCCCGTGGACGATGGGCGAGGGGAAGCCGGAGCGCGTGCTGGTGATCGGCGCCGGCATGGCGGGACTGGTCGCCGCGCGGCTGCTGCACGATTCGGGATTCAAGGTGACCGTGCTCGAGGCGCGCGACCGCATCGGCGGGCGGGTGTGGACAGACGATCGCGTCGGCGCCGCCGTGGATCTCGGCGGATCGTGGGTGCACGGCGTCGAGGGTAATCCGCTGGCGCTGTGGGCCGGCAAGCTCGGCGTCAGGCTGATCAGCTCGGAGGCCGATCGGCTGATCATCGACCAGCGCGCCTCGGCACCGACCCGCACCGCGCAGCGCCGCAAGGCCTTCATGGGCGCCGCCGCGTTCACCACCGCGATCGCCTTCGCCAGCTGGAAGAGCAAGTTCCTGACCAACGTGCGCGGGCCGCGCTCGGTGTCGGTGAAGGACGCGATCGAGCCGCTGCTGCACGCGAGCTGGCTGCCCGAGGTCGATCGCCTGGTGATCGCCACCTTCATCGAAGGCAGCGAGGGCGTTAACGGCTCGGTGTGGGACCAGCTTTCGGCCGAGGAATGGTTTCCGCAGGAAGGCCTCGACGGCAACGCCCAGCCGCAGGGCGGGTTCAAGCCGATGCTCGCCGATGCCGCGCGTGGGCTCGACGTCCGGCTCAATGCGGCGGTCACGGTGCTGCAGTGGAGCGACAGTGGCGTCACCGCGACCCTGAAGAGCGGCGAGCGCCTCGAGGCCGACCGTGCCGTGGTCACCCTGCCGGTCGGGCTGTTGCGGGACGGGCGCTTTCGTCTCGACCCGCTGCCGCCGGTCGAACAGCAGCAGGCGATCGGCCGGCTGGGCTACGGCGCGGGCGTGCTCGGCAAGATCTACCTGCGCTTCCCGCATGTCTTCTGGCCGGAGAAATCGAAATGGTTCGGCCGCCTGCCCGACGCGCCGGACAGGCGCGGCACGTTCAACACCTTCGTCTCGCACACCGAGGAGACCGGCCTGCCGATCCTGCTGGGCTTCGCCAACGGCCACACCGCCGTGCGCTACGACCGCGAGGCGAGCGACGAGGAGGTGAAGCAGGCGGCTCTCGCCAGCCTGCGCAAGATGTTCGGCGGCAACAAGATGCCCGAGCCTGAGGCGTTCGTCTTCGCCCGCTGGCTCAGCGATCCGTGGAGCCTCGGCAGCTATTCCTACCCGGCGATTGGCAGTCCGCCCGAGGACCACGACGATCATGCGAGGCCGCTCGCCAACCGCGTGTTCTTCGCCGGCGAGGCCACCGAGCCGGTCGAATACGGCACGGTTCACGCCGCCCTTTGGTCGGCCGAGCAGACGGCGGAGGCGATCTTTGCCATCGCCACGGGCGGGCAGGCGAGCCGCGAACGGCGGCCGTGGGCCGGCGCGCGGCGGGGTGCCGGCCGGCACAATCAAGCGTAGAGTGAGCCATGACCCTGGCCAATGTCCTGTTCGTGCTGGTGATCCTGTCCGGCCTCGGCACGCTCGGCGTGCTGTTCGCCGGCCTGGTCGCCATGAGCCGGGGCGACCGCGACAACATCGAGCGGGCGCGCGGCAGCAACAAGCTGATGTGGTGGCGCGTGCGCATGCAGATCCTCACCATCGTGCTGATCCTGCTGTGGTATCTCGCGAGCCGCAGCCACTAGAGCCATGGTGAAGCTCACGCGCATCTATACGAGGGGCGGCGACAAGGGGAAAACCTCGCTCAGCCGCGGCGAGAGGGTGGCCAAGGACGATCAGAGGGTCGAAGCCTACGGCGACGTCGACGAGACCAATTCGGTGATCGGCGTGGCGCGCAGCGTGATCGGCCGCACCGCGCGCAACGACGCCACGCGCCGCCACGCCGACGAGATGCTTCAGCGCATCCAGAACGACCTGTTCGATCTCGGCGCCGATTTGTCCACGGTCATGGGCCGCAGCAAGAAGGGCCAGCCGGCCTTGCGCATCGTGGCCTCGCAGGTCGAGCGGCTGGAGCGCGAGATCGATGCGATGAACGCCGAACTCGGTCCGCTCAATTCGTTCGTCCTGCCGGGCGGCAGCGAGGCCGCCGCGCTGCTTCATCTGGCCCGCACGGTGGCGCGGCGGGCCGAACGGCGCATCACAGCGCTCGCCGCGAAGAAGGCGGTCAATCCGGAGGCGATCAAGTACATCAACCGCCTGTCCGACCATCTGTTCGTGCTCGCGCGGCGGCTCAACGACAACGGTGCGGCGGACGTGCTGTGGGTACCCGGCGCAGCCCGTTAGGATCCGCCTCATCCTGAGGAGGGCGCGTCGCCGTTTCGCCGCCGTGCGGCGAAAGCGGCTTAAGCGCCCGTCTCGAAGGATGGGAACAAACGATGTGCTTGATCCCACCCTTCGAGACGCCGCGTTACACGCGGCTCCTCAGGGTGAGGGCGTTGGTGCGGCGGACGTGCTGTGGGTACCCGGCGCGAGCCGATAGCGTCGGTTAAACCATTGAAACAATAGATGAAAATGTTTCGCCGCGCGATTTTGTGCGGTGCGACATAGCCTTGACATGATCGCCTGAACGCCCCTACACGAATTGCCCTTCCGGGCCGGGTGGGAAGCCCGGCCGCAACCCATCAAAAGGCATGTACGCGATGAAAGTGCTGGTCGCCGTCAAACGGGTCATCGACTACAACGTCAAGATCCGCGTCAAGGCCGACAACACCGGCGTCGAGACGGCGAACGTCAAGATGTCCATGAACCCCTTCGACGAGATCGCGGTGGAAGAGGCGATCCGCATGAAGGAGAAGGGCGCCGCCACCGAGATCATCGCGTTTTCCGCCGGCCCCGCGCAATGCCAGGAGACGATCCGCACCGCGCTCGCCATGGGCGCCGACCGCGGCGTGCTGGTGCAGACCGACGCCGAGCTGCAGCCGCTCGCCGTCGCCAAGCTCCTGAAGGCGGTGGTCGACAAGGAGCAGCCCGGCCTGGTGATCGTCGGCAAGCAGGCGATCGACGACGATTCCAACCAGACCGGCCAGATGCTGGCCGCCCTGCTCGGCTGGAGCCAGGGCACCTTCGCCAACAAGCTCAACATCGCCGACGGCTCGATCGAGGTGAAGCGCGAGGTCGATGGCGGGCTGGAGAACGTGAAGCTCAAGATGCCGGCGGTGATCACCACCGACCTGCGCCTCAACGAGCCGCGCTACGCCTCGCTGCCCAACATCATGAAGGCCAAGAAGAAGCCGATCGAGACGCTGGCGCCGGATGCGCTGGGCGTCGACGTGGCGCCGCGGCTCAAGGTGCTGAAGGTCGAGGAGCCGCCCAAGCGCAAGGCCGGCATCAAGGTGAAGACGGTCGCCGAACTGGTCGACAAGCTGAAGAACGAAGCGGGAGTGATCTGACCATGGCGATTCTCGTCGTCGCTGCGCACGACAACAAGGCCATCCGCGCAAACGTCGCCAACGCCGTCGCCGCCGCGACCAAGCTCGGCTCCGACGTCCATGTCCTGGTCGCCGGCAAGGATTGCGGCGAGGCCGCCAAGGCGGCCGCCGCGTTGCAGGGCGTCACCAAGGTGCTGCAGGCGGAGGACGCCGCCTACGCCGCCTGGCTCGCCGAAGATGTCGCGCCGCTGGTGGTGAAGCTTGCGCCCAACTACAGCCACATCGTCATGGCCGCCGACTCGGTGGGCAAGAACCTCGCCCCGCGCGTGTCGGCGCTGCTCGACGTGGCGCAGGTCTCCGAGGCGATCCAGATCGTCTCGGCCGACACTTTCGTGCGGCCGATCTACGCCGGCAACGCGATGGCCACGGTGCAGACCGCCGACAAGGTCAAGGTCGTCACCATCCGTCCGACCAACTTCAAGGCGGTGGGGGGCGGCGGCTCGGCGCCGATCGAACAGATCGGCGGCGAGGGCAGCAAGGGCCTGTCGTCCTATGTCGGCGCCGAGCTCTCCAAGAGCGAGCGGCCGGAGCTCACCTCGGCCAAGATCGTGGTCTCGGGCGGCCGCGGCATGGGCTCGGGCGACAACTTCAAGATCCTGGAGGCGCTGGCCGACAAGCTGGGCGCCGGGCTCGGCGCCAGCCGCGCCGCGGTCGACGCGGGCTACGTGCCCAACGACTACCAGGTCGGCCAGACCGGCAAGGTCGTGGCGCCGGATCTCTACATTGCCGTCGGCATCTCGGGCGCGATCCAGCATCTCGCCGGGATGAAGGACAGCAAGACCATCGTTGCGATCAACAAGGACGAGGAAGCGCCGATCTTCCAGGTGGCCGATTACGGCATCGTGGGCGATCTGTTCCAGATCGTTCCCGAGCTGACCGCCGCGGTCGACAAGAAGTAGCGCGGGGTATCGCGTCATGATCAAGCGGATCGGTGTCATAGGTGCCGGACAGATGGGGTCCGGCATCGCCCACGTCTGTGCGCTGAAAGGCTTCGACATCCGGCTGATGGACGTCGACCAGCCGCACCTCAACTCCAGCATCGAGAATATCGGCCGCAACATGGACCGCCAGATCGGTCGCGGCATGATCCGGCCGGAGGACAAGGACGCGGCGCTGAAGCGCATCACCACCGCGACCGACTACAAGCCCTTCGCCGACTGCGACCTGATCGTCGAGGCGGCGACCGAGAACGAAGGCGTCAAGCGCGACATCTTCAAGCGGCTGTGCGAGGGCCTGCCGCCCAACGTGCTGCTGGCCACCAACACCTCGTCGATTTCGGTGACGCGGCTCGCCTCGGTGACCGACCGCCCGGGAAAGTTCATGGGCATGCACTTCATGAACCCGGTGCCGATGATGGGCCTGGTCGAGCTGATCCGTGGCATCGCCACCGAAGAGGAGACCTTCCGCACGGTGCGCGACGTCGTCGTGCGGCTCGAGAAGAAGCCGGTCAACGCCGAGGATTTCCCCGCCTTCATCGTCAACCGTATCCTGCTGCCGATGATCAACGAGGCGGTCTACGCGCTCTACGAGGGCGTCGGCAATGTCGAGGCGATCGACACCGGCATGAAGCTCGGCGCCAACCATCCGATGGGCCCGCTCGAACTGGCCGACTTCATCGGCCTCGATACCTGCCTGTCGGTGATGCAGGTGCTGCACGAGGGTCTGGCCGATTCCAAGTACCGGCCGTGCCCGCTGCTGGTGAAGTACGTCGAGGCCGGCTGGATCGGCCGCAAGGTCAAGCGCGGCTTCTACGATTATTCGGGCGAGCGTCCGGTTCCGACGCGATGACGTGACGGGCGCCTCAGCCGGCGGCCATCCACACGCAGTAGGACGACACGGCCTGCAGGCCGATGCCGACGACCACGAGGACGAAGCCCAGCCGTCCCTTGAGATCGTTGTTGTGCTGGCGGACCGCTGCCCGGTCGCTCGGGCCGGGCGCGCCCAGAGTAGTGTTGAAATCGAGGCCGCTGTGCAGGCGGAAGCCGAACCGGAGCATCAACCCCAGCCCCCACAGACACATTATCAGGCCGATCGCGCTGCCAACTTGCTGCAAATTGATTCTCGAAGACCTCGCCTCGCCGTCGTGTTAGCGCCGCGAGCTTACGCAGACATGACGTAACATCGTGTGAAGCGGGGACGCTCCGGCGCTCCACGATGAAGCTCAGCGCAAGCCGATGAAGCGCTCGGCGGTCTTCCAACGCACGGCGTCGGCCAGCGCCTGGTCGATCGGCGCCAGGTTCTCCTCGAGCTCCTTTACCGCGCCGGGGAACGTACAATCATAGTGCGGATAGTCGGCGCCCCAGAACACGCAGCCGTCGACGCCCATCTCCTTGAGCTTGGGCAGGAAATGCGCCTCGTCCGATTCGATGGATATATAACATTGCTCGGCGAACAGCTCGCTTGGCCGGCGCTTCATCCACGGCACGTGCTGGTGCATCGATTCGAAATGGCCGTCGAGCCGCTCGAGCCAGTATTCCAGCCAGCCCAGTCCCGATTCGAGGAAGGCGACGCGCAGCTTCGGATGCCGCTCCAGCACGCCGCCGGCGATGATGTCGAGCACCGCCGCCATCTGCTCGAAGGGATGGCAGATCATGTGGCTGAAGAAGAGATTGTCGTAGCGGCCGGTGGCGAACGACGGCATCAGCGCGCCGAAGCTGCCATGCACGGCGGCGAACAGGCCGTTGGCGGCGATGCGCTCCCAGAACGGCTTCAGCCGCTCGTCGTAGAGCGCCAGCCCGTTGTAGCGCTCGGGCCGGAAGCAGGCGCCCTTCAGGCCGAGCTTCGCGATGTGCTCGACCTCCCTGGCCGCGAACTCGGCACTCTGCAGCGGCACGATGCCGACAGCCGAGAGCTTGCCGCGCCCGTCGCGGCACATGTCGGCGATCCACTCGTTGTAGGCGTAGCAGGTGGCCGCGGCGACCTCGGGGTCCTCGACGTCGCCCTGGATCAGGTGCAGCGACGGATAGAGCAGCGAGTGCTCGATGCCTTCCTCCTCCAGCACCTTGGCGCGCGCCGCGCCGTCATAGGAGCCGGGCAGGATGTCGTCCCAGGTCGGCACGTTGTTGGGATCGTCCATGCCCCACGGCACGCAGGCGGCGGCGGGGCGCAGGTTGCGGCGGATGCGGCCGTTGATCGACAGCCAGTCGCGCCCGTCGGCATCGCGCTCGACCCGGATGGTGCGGTCGCGGAAGCGCTTCTCGACATACTCGTTCCACAGCGCGGGCGGCTCGCAAATATGGCCGTCGGCGTCGATGACGCGGTTTGCCATTGGGCTTCTCCCTAGTAGAACGGCCTCATGACCAAGCCGATCCGTATTGCCGTCCTCATGTTCAGCCACGAGACGGTGACGTTCCTGCCCAACGATACGACTTACGACGATTTCGTCTACCCGGGATCGCCGGCCAGGGGCGAAGCGCTTCTGACCTGCGATCCGAGATCATACATGGGCGGCTTCGTGAAGGTGGCGCGCGAGCATGAGGGCGTCGAGCTGGTCGGCATCGAATCGCCGCGCTTCCCCAGGACCGGCACCGGCTCGGGCTGGATCACCCACGAGGCCTACGAGACCTTCCTCGGCCGCCAGCTCGCCGAGCTCAGGGCGGGCGGCAAGTGGGACGGCGTCTATTTGAGCCTGCATGGCGCGATGGGCGTGCGCGGCGTGCCCAGGCCTGAAGCCGACATCGCCCGCCGCGTGCGCGAGGTCGTGGGCCGCGGCGCCTTCATCGCCGGCACCTTCGATCCGCACGGCAACGAGGACGAGGAGTTCCTGGCCGCGGCCGACATGGCGTTCTGCGTGAAGTACTTCCCGCACTACGACAGCTACCTGCAGGGCGAGCGCGCGGCGCGCACGCTGATCCGCGCGATCCGCGGCGACTACGCGCCCGCCACCGTGACGCAGCGGGTGCCGATCATCACCGCCACGGTGCTGCAATGGACCGGCGCCTCGCCGTGGATGGATCTCGTGCAGCGCGCCATGGTGTGGGAGGCGCGCGAGCCCGATCTCTACGTCAACGTCTTCTTCGGCTTTCCCTTCGCCGACGTGCCGGATGTCGGCATGACCATCCAGGCGATGAGCAACGGCAAGCCCGAGCTGGCGCGCAAAGCGGCCGACGACCTGGCGGGCTTTGCCTGGCGCAAGCGCGCCGAGCTGCTCAACACCGCCAAGGTCCATCCGATTCCGGAAGGCGTGAGGCTCGCCAAGCAGGCGATCGCGCGCGGCGCCACGCCGGTCGTGCTGGCCGACCACAGCGACCGCTCGGGCGCGGCGACCTGGATCCTGAAAGAGGTGATCGAGCAGGACCTCGAAGGCGTGCTGTTCGCCACCATCGCCGACAAGCAGGCGATCGATGCGGTGAAGGCGCAGGGCCTCAAAGCCGGCGATCCGTTCGACATGGAGGTGGGCGGCCGTGCCGATGAATCGGCCGGCGCGCCGGTGCGCGTCGCCGGCAAGATCACGGCAATTGTCCAATCCGGCAACCGGACCTGGGTCGGCGTCGCCTTCGGCCGCGGCAACGTGCTGCTGCTGAGCGAATACCTGACGCAGGTCATGGATCCCAAGGACCTCAATTTCCCGATCGACCGGTTCAAGGCCTTCGCCATCAAGTCGCGCGTGCATTTCCGCCGCGGCTTCGACGATTCCGGCTTCGCCAAGACCATCCTGCTGGTCGAGCCGGAGCAGCCGTTCCTCGGCACGGTCCGGCTGGACGGCTTGCCCTACAAGAACGTCGACCTGAAGCAGTTCTATCCCTACGGCACGCCGAAATTTCCCTGAGCGTGAGGATTCTTCCGGACCGCGCGATCCGGAAGAAGATTAGTGCTCGGCGAGCAGCCGGCCGTAGCCCAGGATGCGGTCCTCGATGCCGGCGAGCCGCAGCGCGTGCCAGAGCGTCGCCTGCGTCGAGGTGATCACCGGCTTGCCAAGCTCCTTTTCCAGCCGCGCGATCACGGTGTGCGAGCGTGTGTTGAGGCAGGTGATGATCAGCGCCTCGGCGCGCGCATCGAAGCCGCGCTTGCCCAGCTCGAACAGCGCGTCCGGCTCGGGCTCGGCCAGCGCAAAGCCGTCGGTGATGCCGAGGCAGGCGCCGCCCACCACCTTGAGGCCGGCGCTCTCGAAATAGCGATGCTCGGCCGCGTCGACCTCCTCGGTGTAGGGCGAGACGATGCTGACCGTGCCGGCGCCGAGCGTGCGGGCCGCGCTCAGGATGGCGTGCGCCGCCGTCGTCGACGGCACCTTGCAGTCGTGCTCGATCTCGGCGCGCAGCTTTGCGTCGTAGTCGAGGCCCTGCACGATCGACGATGCCGTGCAGCCATAGGCGACGACGTCGGGCAGCACGCTGGAGAGCTGGCGGATCGCCATCCGGCCCTCGTTGCGGTCCATCTCGATGAAGGCCTGCGGCGTGGTGGCCGGCGGGATGAACATGCGCGCGGCGAAGATGCCGACGCCGGGCGGCGCGGTGCGCTGCGCCCACGGCTCCATCACGGTGTTGACGCTCGGCACGACGATGCCGATCCGCGCCCGGCGTCCGTCGCCGTTCATGTGCCGCCTGCTCACGGCCGGAGCATAGGGCATTCCGGCCTTGATGGTGAAACACACGAAACCGTTCTGTTGCAGCGCGACATGGACGGGAAACCGGCGGCTCCTAAAAGGCGGGCGCCGAGAGTGGAGGGGACCAATGCCTCAGTTCATTGCCGCCGTCTTCGGCTTCGCCGCCGGGGCCTTCGCGTGGTCGGGCGATCCGCTCGTCGCCTTCCTGGTCGGGCTGTGCGCGCTGGTGTGGGTCGCCATCACCAGCGGCCGCGTGCCGCCATGGACGCGCTCACAAAAACAGATCCATCTGGTACGGCCGGAGTAAGCGCGCATCGCATCGGTCATCGCGAGGCTCTTTCGCTGGAACTAAGTCGACTTCAATTGAAGTTGGGGTCGCGCTGCACGCGCTCGATCAAGTGCGGATCGACCACGGAGCGAGTATCCAGGTTGATGATGCGAGGCTCGTCCGGTGGACGTGCTCCTCGAAGACCATAAGTGAGCTCGCTTCTTGGCCTGGTATAGAGTCCGACAATGGCGGTGCTGCCGTCGTACGAAATCCCCGGTCCATTCAACAGGCCCGCGAAATTCGTGACCTGAGAAACATGACCTCGTTCTATGAGAAACAGGTCATACATGTAGCCGTTGTTGAGCTGTCGCTCGGCTGCATCATTGCGGCCGACGAAAAGAATACGGTCGCCGTGGCGACCAGCCACGAATCCACTATCCGTATTCGAGCCCGTTCTGCCACTTACCGGACTGAGGTGGCGGGTGATGATGTCCTCGTAAGAAATTTGCGGCTTGCCGCCAAGTCTCAAACGATACGGCACCATGCTGCCAATTGGGTCGAGACCCTTTGCCTTGAGCATGGCGCCCAGTGCATCGCTTTCTGGCGTCATGCCATTGAAGAGAATATCATCAGGACTCAGAAATGTCGGTGAGTAGATCGTACGGAATCCTTCGCGATCTCCAAGAATGCTTTGACGGCGCCCCGTCGCTATGTCGACGAGGACAAGATCGGCGTCCTGCTGGCAAAGAACAGCCTTGTCCCCGGGCTGAAATACGGGCGCAAACAAGTGAAGACTGTCAGGCACGACGCGTTCGATCTGCATCGATCGGACGTCGAGAATCACAAGTCCTTGGCTCGTTGAACTGGCCAATTTGCGGCCATCATAGGAAAACGAACCTGGCCAGCCGGGAACTCGCGATAGCCGGCCCGTTTGCCATTCAACGAGGCCGGCGCCTCGAACATTCGAAGACTTGAAGACAAAGGTGAAGGCTCGCCCGTCCGGCGACATTGAGAATGTATCTTCAATAAAAGCTTCGGCGCATGCCGGTACCATCGTCGCGAGCAACACCAGTGTCGCCTGCAGCAACGTGCGAAGACGACGCCAAGACAACCCAGCGACCTCAATCGCCAGGCTATGTGCCATTGGACGGCGGTTCACACACATTGCGGCCGAGCATAGCCTTTCTACCGATTAAGAAAGTTCTATACGACAGAATCGGGTTCCTTCTAACACGGGGCTTATGGTGGCGATGCCATGATCGCCATCGCCTACAGCCAGCTCCGAGAGAAGAAGTCGGTTAGCGCAGTTAGCGCTACCCCGCTAGTGCTTCGCACTGGTCGGTCGGAGTGGAGCGCAAGATTCGTTCGCGCGATTCGGCGCAAGCGCGTTCGGACCACAAGGGTCCATATTTTTTCGTATTAGTTTAATGCGAGCGCTTCAACTAATAGTGGCTCAGGAAATTACCGAGCTTCTATTCGGCGGCCCTCGCCGCCGCCGGGCCCGGATGCAGCGCCGCCGCGAGGCGGGCGCGATAGACCTCCTGCCAGTCGCGCTGATCGTCGGTGACGAAATAGCCGCTGCGTCCGCCGTGATAGATGCCGGCATCCTCGACACCCGGCGGCAGGGTGCCTTTGTCGCGCAGCGCGCGCGCCGCCATCAGCAGACGCCGCCGCGTGCGCGTGATCATCTGGTCGGACGGTCCCAGATGCTCGAACGTGTGGTCGACGATCGGCCCCATGCTCTCGGTGATCGCCTGGTCCTGCAAATGGATGCCGTCGATGCCGCTGTAGATCGCGCCCGAACGCTGCGCCTCGCGGTCCATGCCCCAGTCGTTGGCTTCGTTGTCTTCCATGCGCCAGCGGCCCATCCAGTCCGTCGTGTTCGGCCTCAGCCGGTTGCCGCGGCCGGTGCCGCCGATCGGCGTCCCGTCGGCGTAGGCGGGCTGCGGCAGGCTGTTGGCGGCGCGCGCCCGCTTCCACCAGATGAAGACGTACATGCAGTGATGATCGTCGATCGGCACCCAGGCGCGGGCGTGCGCGTGGCTGTCGAACTCGCCGTTCGGCGCCTGTGTCCAGAACGGGAAGAGGAAATTGGCGAAGCGCCAGTAGGTGTGGCCGGGTCCGGCGCCGCGATAGGCGCCGTACTGCGTGCCCCACGGCGCGTCGTGCACGTGGTACCTGGGCGCGCGGTTGGTCACCGTGTGGTAGAACGGCTCGCTCTCGTCGAGCCGGCTCACATCGACATGGCCGCCGTGAAGGTAGCCGAAATGCGCGGTGTCGATCTCGCCTTCGATCGCCTGCAGGAAATTGCAATCGCGCTGGATCATGCCGACGTTGATCTCGTCGTCCGGCGCATCGAGGATCTGGAAGGCGGGCAGCGGCGGCGTCTCGGCGCGGCTGCCCATGTAGATCCACACCAGTCCCGCGCGCTCCACCGCGCGATAGGCCTTGGCGCAGACCTTGTGCTTGAAATCCTGCTCCGGCGGCACGCTCGGCATGTCGATGCACTGGCCCGAGACGTCGAACTTCCAGCCGTGATAGAGGCAGCGGATGCCGCCTTGCTCGTTGCGGCCGAGGAAGAGCGAGGCGCCGCGGTGCGGGCAGCGATGGTCCATGACGCCGACCTTGCCCGCGCTGTCGCGGAAGGCGATCAGCTTCTCGCCCATCAGCATGAAGCGCACCGGCGGGCCGTCGCGCTCGAGCTCGGAGGATTTGAGCGCCGGCATCCAGTAGAGCCGCATCAGCTCGCCCATCGGCGTGCCGGGCCCGGTGCGGGTGAGTTCCATGCCTTCGCTCGCGCTCGTCATGACGGCCTCCTCAACTGGGCCAGACGGGAGGGTGATAGCCTAGAGGAACCGAGGGCCGCGCCCAACGGGCCGGCGTTTCGGAAAGTTGCGCCACCGGCCGCAGGTGGCGCAGCGGCCCGGACGGCGTTTCCGTCACCATCGACCAGCTCTTCAGCTCGTCCGGCGAGAATTCGGCGGGCACGTCCTTCAGCTCAGCTTCCGGCACTTCGCCCAGATCGACCAGCCACTTGCCGACCTGGGCCAGCGAGGTGCGCACCAGCCAGCTCCCGCCTTCCCGGGCGCGCCGCTCGAGCGCCATCATGGCACCCGCCGCCATCAGGTAGCCGGTGCAATAGTCGATGGCCGACAACGGATAGAATTGCGGGCCCGGCTCCCTGCCGGGAAACACTTCGGCCTGGCGCAGCGTGATGCCGCTCACCGACTGGATCACGGTGTCGAAGCCGCGGCGGTTAGCCCACGGTCCCGCATGACTGAAGGCATTGAGCGACACGTAGACGATGCCGGGGCGGAGCTTGGCCAGTTCCTCGGGCGAGAGCCCGCGCGCGCCGAGCGTGCCCGGCCGGTAGCCCTGGGAGAAGACGTCGGCCTGCCTGATCAGGCCCTTCAAGGTCTCGACGGCCGCCGGCTCGCGCAGGTCGAGCTGGGCGGAGAGCTTACCGTGACCGGTGTCCCATTCCTGGTAGCCGAGATTGGGCAGGTGCTTGGCGGTGATCTTCATCACCTCGGCGCCGTGCTCGGCGAGCGTGCGCGCGCACGTCGGTCCCGCCAGCACGCGGGTGATGTCGACGACGCGGATGCCCGAGAGCGGCCGGTCACCTTTCGGCAGCTTCTCGGCCGGCGCCTCGCCGATCTTGACGATCTCGAGCAGCGGCAGGGCGGCGACCGCCTTGCCCTGCGGATGGGCGAGCCATTCGGCGCGCGGCCGCACCATGCCGCCCGCGCCCTTGTTGGCGATGATCGCCTCCTCGAGATCGGCGGCGTCCCACTTGCTGACGGCGCGGGCGAACTCGGCGCGATCTTCTTTATCGACGCCCAGCACCTTCATCGCCGCGGCGCGATGGTTGGGAAAGTTGCAATGCAGGTAGCTCCAGCGGCCGTCCTTCGCCGGATAGAAGCCCATGACGCTGTTGCGGGCGTGGCTAAGCTCGCCGTCCCCGAGCTTCATGTAGGTTCCAGAGCGCAGCGACGCCGCGGCGTGGCGCAAATCGACGCCGACATTCTGGCGCCGGCCGGTGCGCTGCTCCCACAGGCGGGCGGCGGCGAGGCCCGCGGCGGCCACCGTCGCTGCCCCGGCGATGCCGACGCGGAACGGCGTGCGCACCACCGGATCGCCGCCGCCGCTGAACGACACGCTGGCGGCGTCGGCCGCACCCATGCCGAGCGCGGGCAGGACCCGATTGAGGGCAGTTTGCGCGGTGGCCATCGATTTCCTCCATCGCCAGCGTAACCCGCGAAACAAATGAGAACAGCCGAGAAATCGCGGCGATACATGGCCGTCCTAGATAGGGGCCGTCCGATCCTGGAGGACGCCCATGCCTCGGTTCGTCGTACCTGCAGTCTTCATGCTGGCGATCGCCGGCTTCCTTTGGACGAGCGATCCGCTTCTCGGCTTCCTGCTGGCGGTCTGCGCCTTCGTCTGGGCGACGCTGCCTTATGCAGCCGGCCAGCAGGGCGCGCGCCTGCCCGTCCAGGACAAGCTTCACCTCGAATAGCGTCGGGGCGTGTGGGCGGTGCGGCGTCGGGGTTTGGGGCCCCGGCGCCGTCAGCCGGCGGCGCCGACCAGGGCCTTCATCAAAGCAAGCGCTTCGGGCGTGTCCCACTCGGCGTCGCCCTCGAGGCGGCCGACGATGCGGCCCTGCGGGTCGATCAGGACGGAGGTCGGCAGGATGCTGACCTCGAGCGCCTGCATCGCCTTCTTCTTCTTGTCGAAGTAGATGCCGAGATCGGCGAGCTTCTGCTCGTCGTAGAACGGCTTGACCTTGCGCCACGATGGCCCGTCGAGCGAGAGCGGCAGGACGGCGAACTTGTCCTTGCCGACCTCCTTGCTCATGGCGGCCTGCAGCTTGTCGAGGCTCGGCATCTCCTTGACGCACGGCCCGCACCACGTCGCCCAGAAATTCAGCAGCACCGCCTTGCCCTTGAAGTCGGCGAGCGTCACCGGCTTGTCGTCGGCGTCGGTGAAGGCGAACTCGGGCAATTGCTTGGGCGGCTTGTCGAGCTTGAACTTGGCGACGCTGCCCTTGAGCAGGGGAGCAAGGTCCATGGGCCCTACATCGGCTAATGCCGGGAAGGCAAAAAAAGCCGGCGCGGCGGCCAGAAAGAGCCTGCGACGGGTGAGGAAATTGGGGCGGGGATGTGTCATAAGCGCCGGTTCCTACTGCACTAACGGCTGTCATTCATGGCACGGAAGAACACGAAAGCGCGAGCCCCTGCGGCGAGTCGCTCCAACGCGATGTGGGGCGGCCGCTACAAGCTGGGGCCGTCGGAGATCATGGAGAAGATCAACGCCTCCATCGGCTTCGACAAGCGCCTCTATGCGCAGGACATCGCGGGCTCGCTGGCGCACGCCGACATGCTGGTAGCGCGGGGCATCCTGACGGCGTCCGACGGCCGTGCCATCAAGCGCGGCCTCGGGCAAGTGCGGGCCGAGATCGAGAGCGGCAAGTTCAGGTTCTCGACCAAGCTCGAGGACATCCATTTCAACGTCGAGGCGCGGCTCACCGAGTTGATCGGCCCGGCCGGCGGCCGGCTGCACACCGCCCGCAGCCGTAACGACCAGATCGCGCTCGACGTGCGGCTCTGGGTGAGGGACACGATCGACCGGATCGAGCCGATGCTGCGCGACCTGCAGGCGGCGCTGATCCAGCGCGCCGAGCAGTACGCGGCCACGATCATGCCGGGCTTCACGCACCTGCAGACGGCCCAGCCGATCACCTTCGGCCACCATCTGCTGGCCTATGTCGAGATGTTCGGCCGCGACCGCAGCCGCTTCGCCGATTGCCGCGCGCGGCTGAACGAATCGCCGCTCGGCGCCGCGGCGCTCGCCGGCACGCCGCACCCGATCGATCGCCACAGGACGGCCAAGGCCCTGGGCTTCGACCGGCCGATGGCCAATTCGCTCGATGCGGTGTCCGACCGCGACTACGTGATCGAGTTCATCGCGGCAGCGTCGCTGACGGCAGTGCACCTGTCGCGGCTGTCGGAAGAGATCGTGATCTGGTGCTCCGCGCCGTTCCGCTTCATCTCGTTGTCCGACGCCTTCACCACCGGCAGCTCGATCATGCCGCAGAAGCGCAATCCCGATGCCGCGGAGCTCACGCGCGCCAAGCTCGGCCGCATCATGGGCGCGTTCGTGGCGCTGTGCACGATCCTCAAGGGCCTGCCGCTCACCTACGGCAAGGACATGCAGGAAGACAAGGAGCCGCTGTTCGACGCCGCCGACTCGCTCGAGCTCGGCATCGCGGCGATGGCCGGCATGGTGCGCGACCTCAAGGCCAACCCCGAGCGCATGCGCGCCGTTGCCTCGGCCGACTACTCGGTGGCGACCGACCTTGCCGACTGGCTGGTCAAGAAGATCGGCCTGCCGTTCCGTCAGGCCCATCACGTGACGGGACGCCTGGTCGGCATCGCGTCGGACAAGGGCGTCGATCTCGACAAGCTCACGCTCAAGGAGATGCAGGCCGTCGAGCCGCGCATCGACCGCGGCGTCTACAAGGTCCTGACCGCCGAGGCGTCGGTCGCTGCGCGCAGGAGCTTCGGCGGCACCGCGCCGGCCAACGTCGCGCGCGCGGTCAAGGACGCGCGCCGGAGGTTTCTGTGAGCTTCACCTACAAGAACGGCGAGATGCATGCCGAGGGCGTGGCGCTCAAGACCATCGCCGCGCAGGTCGGCACGCCGTTCTATTGCTACTCGGCCGGCGCACTGCGCGCGTCGCTGCGCGAGTTCACCGACGGCATCAAGGCCGAGAAGGGGCTGAACGCCTCGGTGTGTTACGCCATGAAGGCCAATTCGAGCCTCGCCGTCATCAAGCTGTTCGGCGAGATGGGCGCGGGCGCCGACATCGTGTCGGTCGGCGAGATGCGCCGTGCGCTCGCGGCCGGCATTCCGGCAAAGCGAATCGTCTACTCGGGCGTCGGCAAGAAGCCGTCGGAGCTGATGGCCGCGCTGCAGGCGGGCGTCGGCCAGATCAACGTCGAAAGTTCGGCCGAACTGGAGACGTTGAACGCGGTGGCGGGCCAGCTCGGCGTCAAGACCGACATCACCATCCGCGTGAACCCGGATGTCGATGCCCGGACGCACGCCAAGATCACGACCGGCAAGAAGGGCAACAAGTTCGGCATCGACATCGATCTGGCGCGCGATGCCTTCGCCGAGGCAGCCCGGCTGCCGAACCTGCGCGTGGTCGGCGTCGCCATGCATATCGGCTCGCAGCTCGAGAAGCTCGCGCCCTACCGCTCCTCCATCGTCAAGATGCGCGGCCTGATCAAGAAGCTGCGCGCCGAGGGCCACCGCATCGAGCGCTTCGATGTCGGCGGCGGGCTGGGGATCGTTTACAAGAACGAGAAGCCGCCCTCGATCGCCGACTTCCTGGCGATGGTGGCCCGGGAAACCAGGGATCTGGGCTGCGAAATCACCTTCGAGCCGGGCCGCCGGCTGGTCGGCGAGGCGGGCGTCCTGGTGAGCGAAGTCATCCTTGTGAAGCCCGGTGTTTCCAAGACTTTCGTCATCGTCGATGCGGCGATGAACGATTTGATCCGTCCGACGTTATATAACGCCTGGCACGACATCCTGCCGGTCCGCGAACCGCGCCCGAATGGTCGTCAAAGTCCGGCCAAAATCCGTTGTGACATTGTCGGTCCGATCTGCGAGTCCGGGGATTATCTGGCACAGAACCGTGATCTGCCGCTGCTTTCTGCCGGAGACCTCATCATGGTACGCTCGGCGGGCGCGTATGGTGCGGTGATGGCGTCGACCTACAACAGCCGGCCGCTCGCGCCGGAGGTGATGGTCGATGGCACGCGGTTTGCGGTGATCCGCCCGAGACCCTCGATCGACGAGATGCTCGAGGCGGAGCGCTTGCCGCCCTGGATGTAGAGAAAGGTAGCGATGGCCGTCAGCCAGGTTGACACGATCCAAGCGCCGGGTCTGGAGCGGAAGATCGGTCTGGCGTGGGCGGCGCTCGCCTGGGAAGGCATCTGGCCGCGGGCGATGCCGCTGGTTTCGGCGATCGCGCTGTTCATCGCGGCGGCCCATCTCGACCTCCTGTCCGGCCTCGATCCCTGGGTCCATACCGGCCTGCTCGCCGCGCTCGGGCTGGGCTTTGTGGCGTTTGCCTGGTGGCAGTTCCGCACCTTCCGCTGGCCGCTGCGCGAAGCGGCGATCCGCCGGCTCGAGCGCGATTCCGGCGTGCCGCACCGTCCGCTGGTCGCGGTGCAGGACCTGCTCGCGGCGGGCGAGGGCGATTCGATGTCGTCGGCGCTGTGGCAGGCCCATCGCCGGCGCGAGGCGGCGCGGCTCGCCGGTCTCGCCAACAAGCCGGCGCGGCCGGGCCTTGCCAAGCTCGACGTCTGGGCGCTGCGCATCGTGCCGATCCTGGCGCTGATCGTCGCCGTCGCCACAGCCGGCGGCTGGCGCAGCGACCGCATGATGGCGGCGCTCACGCCCGCCTTCCCGCCGCCGCCGCCGGTCGTCGCCAATCTCTGGATCGCGCCGCCCGCCTATACCGGCAAGCCGCCGATCTATCTCGACATGGCCGACAAGGACAAGCTCCTGCGCGTGCCGGTGGGCTCCAAGCTCGCGGGCTTCGTCGACGACGTGCGCGGCCGCCACGCGCCCAAGCTCCTGATCGACGGCAAGGGCAGCGACTTCAACACCGTCAGCAAGGGCAAATACCAGATCGAGCAGACGATCACCCACGGCACGCAGATCGCGCTCGAGGCACGCGGCGACGAGCAGGCGCGCTGGAAGCTGCACGTCATTCCCGACCTGCCGCCCACCATCGACTTCGCCAAGCCGATCAGCGTCGACAAATGGTCGACCAAGATCGACTACGTCGCCGGCGACGATTTCGGCATCACCGGTGTGCAGCTGCAGATTCGCCTGGATGGCAGCCAGCTCGGCGCCGACATGCTGACCGACAACGACGAACCGGAGGTCATGCGCATCGACCTGCCGGTGTCGGGCAACTCGCGCAGGGTGACCGACACCTTCGTGCGCGACCTCACGAGTTCGCCGTGGGCCGGCATGAAGGTGCGCGTGATGCTGTTCGCCACGGATGCGCTGGGCCAGAAGGGCCGCAGCGCGGTCGAGAGCTTCCTGCTGCCCGAACGCGTGTTCAACGATCCGACGGCGCGCGCCCTGATCGTGTTGCGCAAGCAGTTGGTGCGCGACCCGCGCCAGTTCCGGCTCGACGTCGCCGACGGCATGCGCATGATCCACGCCGATCCGAAGGCCTACCGCGACGATCCGGTGGTGATGCTCGGCCTGCGCATGGGCGCGGCGCGGCTCGCCACCGACGCCAGCAAGGAGAGCATCGCCGAGACGATCAAGCTCCTGTGGGATCTGGCGATGAGATTGGAGCAGGGCTCCCAGCACGACGCCGAGAAGCAGCTCGAGCAGGCGCGGCAGAATTTGCGCGACGCCATCCAGCGCAACGCCGGCGACGAGGAGATCGAGCGCCTGATCCAGCAGCTCTACCAGGCGATGGACAAGTGGCAGCAGGAGCTGGCCGAGCGCATGAAGGATCCGGACGAGCGCCGCCGCATGGAGCAGCAGGCCGAGCGCATGGATCCCAACAACGCCATCACGCAGGACGACATCCAGAAGATGCTCGACCGCATCCGCGAGATGGCGAAGAACGGCCAGCGCGAGGAGGCCAAGCGCCTGCTCGAGGAGCTGCGCAAGATGATGGAGAACGCCACGCCGATGCTGGCCCAGCCGGGGCAGCGCGGCCAGCAGCGCCAGCAGCAGGGCCAGCAGGGCCAGGGCAACCAGCAGGGCCGCGAGATGATGAACCAGC
>DASRFX010000120.1:0-39679 GCA_035651335.1 Reyranella sp.
CACAACGCGGCCGGCCGGCGCATCGAGGTTGAGCACGCCCGGCGTGGCCGGCGTCACCAGCCCGTTCTCGATCGCCATGGTCACGGTGCCGATCGTGCCGTGGCCGCACATCGGCAGGCAGCCCGAGACCTCGATGAACAGGATGCCGATGTCGCAATCGGCGCGCGTCGGCGGATAGAGGATCGAGCCCGACATCACGTCATGGCCGCGCGGCTCGAACATCAACGCCTTGCGGATCCAGTCATGATTGGCGAGGAAGTCGAGCCGGCGCTCGCTCATCGTCGCGCCCTTGAGAAGCGGGCCGCCGCCCGACACCAGCCGCACGGGATTGCCGCAGGTATGGCCGTCGAGACAGGAGAAGGTGTGCAGCGCCATCGGCGAACTGTAGTCTCTTCTTCCTCTCGCCCGATAGGGGGAGAGGAACATTGAAAGAGTCAGGCCGCGCGCTCGCGCACCTGGCCCAGATATTTCTGCGTTTCGGGATCGAGCTCGAACAGCACGGCGGTGCGCTGGTCGAGCGCCCTGGCCATCGCGGCATCGACCGTGACCTTGACCTCGGACAGCAAGCTCGCGTTCGCCTCGCCTGGCTGCTGCGCGAACACCCGCACCATGTAGTCGCCGGCGGCGAAATCGTAGGCCGGCTTGCTGGCCGATAGCGTGAAGGTGTGGTTGGCCGAGATTCCGGCCTGGCTCACGAACAGACCGCTGCCCGGCGACAGCTCGGTCGTCCAGCCGTGACCCCAGATGCCGAACACCTGCTCCTCGCCATCGCGCACGAGCTTGGCGAACATGCGCTCGACCATCCTGCCGTGCGGGCTGGTGCTGTAGAGCAGGGTGCGCAGGAAGATCCTGGCCGTCGGCCGGTTGCCCGCCTCGTAGCCGAACGAGACGAGCGTGGGCTTCGTCATGCCGAGCCGGCCGCGACGCAGCCAGGTGTAATACGCCGTGGTGCCCGAGACGCCGAGCGACAGGAACGAGAACACGACCCCGACCAGGGCCAACGCGGAAGCATCCGAACTCATGACCGGCCTCCGCGATAGAAGGCGGCGCTCACGATGACAACAGAAAGTTCTCCACGTCTTTTGACGATTTGAGCCGCACCACCGTCCGGCCCGGGCCCCAGTGCGCGCAGTCGGCCGTGAAACGGCGGCGGTTGCGGCGATGGGTCTTGATTGCCCACCACAGGATCGAATTGCGCGTGAAGAAGGTGCGCACGAAGGATTCGCGATTGCCGGTGCCCCACAGATCTTCCCGGGTCAGTGCGCGCCACGCGGTGCGCCGCAACAGCCGCCAGAAGACGAGCGGGAACGGCAGGTCGAGCCAGACCAGCGTATCGGCCGACGTCCAGACGAGATCGCGCACCTGGCCGTAGATGCCGACCACGACCCAGTCGCCGTCGCGCAGCTCGCGTTCGACCCGATGACGGAAGAGATCGAGCGGCGCGGGCTGCCAGTCGCGCCCCCAGTAGAGGGCGTCGAGCTCGATCAGACGCAGGCCATGGCGTGCCGCCAGCCTCTTGGCCAGCCAGCTCTTTCCCGAACCGGTGGTGCCGAAAACAGCGACGCGCTTCACAAACCGACTTGTCGCCTATTCCGCGGCCAGTTTGAGGGACGGCCGGCTGGCGAGCGCCTCCTTCATCAGCCGTTCGACCAGGACGCGTTCGGCGCCGCTGAGCGGCAGCCGCGGCGGCCGGGTGCGCTCGCTGCCGCGGCCCATGATCTGCTCGCAGAGCTTGATGCATTGCACGAGATCGGCGCGGGCATCGAGATGCAGCAGCGGCATGAACCAGTCGTAGAGCGGCTGCGCTTCGGCGTAGCGGCCGGCGGCGGCGAGCTCGAACAGGCGATTGCCCTCGACCGGGAAGGCGTTGGACAGCCCCGACACCCAGCCGACGCAGCCCAGCATCACCGATTCCACGACCACGTCGTCGAGGCCGCAGAACAGCACCATGCGCTCGCCCATGATGCGGCGGATGTCGGCCAAGCGCGCGGTGACGCCCGAGCTTTCCTTGATGCAGACCACGTTCTCGCAATCGGCCAGCTCGGCCAGCATCTCGGGTGTGACGTCCGTCTTATAGATGGGCGGATTGTTGTAGATCATGATCGGCAGCGTCGAAGCCTTCGCCACGCTGCGGAAATGGGCGACCGTTTCGGCCGGCTTGGCGCTGTAGACCATGGCCGGCAGCACCATCAGCCCGTCGGCGCCGAGCTTCTGGCAATCGCGCGCCAGCTCGCAGGCCATGGCAGTGGTGTATTCGGCCACGCCGACCACGACCGGCACGCGCTTCTTCGCCGTCTCGACGGCCGCCGAGACGACCCGGCGTTTTTCGTCGGCGGTGAGCGAGGTGCCCTCGCCCACGGTGCCCAGCATGATGAGGCCCGACACGCCGTCGCGGATCAGGCCGTCGATGACCTTCTGCGTGGCCGCGAGATCGAGCGAAAAATCGTCGCGGAATTGCGTCGTCACTGCCGGAAAGACGCCGCGCCAGCCGATGCGAGCCATGATTCCCCTCCGAGATGGATCGCAACTGTAGCGCCAAACCGGCCGGCAGCGTAGGGTTGCCGCTTCGTTTTGGGGGGCGTCGATGTCGCAGATTTTGTTCAGGAATTTGAGCCTGCTCGATCCCAGGTGGGACGAGCCGCGCGGCGGCTACGAAGTCCTGGTCGAGGGCGAGATGATCCGCGAAGTCTCGGCCAAGCCGATCAAGAGCCGGGCTGCGCGGACGGTCGATTGCGGCAAGCGCACCCTGATGCCGGGCCTGATCGACTGCCACGTGCATGTTTTCCTGACCGAGGTGAACATCCGCCATCTCGAGGCGGTGCCGCTCACGCTGCTGACCGCGAAGTCGGCCGAATTGATGCGCGGCATGATCGATCGCGGCTTCACCACGGTGCGCGACACCGGCGGCGCCGACTGGGGCGTCAAGACCGCGGTGGAATCGGGCCTGATCGCCGGCCCCCGGCTGTTCATCTCGGCCAAGGCGATCGGCCCGACCGGCGGGCATTCCGATTCGCGCCGCCGCACCGACTACCAGCCGGCGTCCTGCGGCTGCTGCAACGCCATGGTCTATGTCATGGCGACGGCCGACGGCGCCGACGAGGTGCGCGCCTGCGTGCGCGAGCAGATGCGGCAGGGCGCCGACCAGATCAAGATCATGTGTTCGGGCGGCGTCGCCTCGCCCTACGATCCGCTCGATTCGCTGCAATTCTCCGAGGCCGAGATCGCCGCCGCCACCGACGAGGCGAGGAATTTCGGCCGCTACGTGCTGGCCCATGCCTACACGCCCGAGGCGATCACCCGCGCCATGAACAACGGCGTGCGCACCATCGAGCACGGCAACCTGATCGACGAGAAATCGGCCCGGCTGATCAAGAGCAAGGGCGGCTACATGATCGCCAACCTCGTCACCTATTTCTCGATGAAGGAGCGGGCGGCGCAGTTCGGCATGACGGCCGAGATGCTGGCCAAGAACGACATCGTGCTCGAAGGCGCGCTGCGCTCGCTCGAGATCTGCAAGAAGGCCGGGGTCAAGGTGGGCTACGGCACCGACCTCTTGGGCGCGCTGCAGGTCGACCAGAGCCTCGAGTTCATCCATCGCGCCAAGGTGCTGAAGCCGATCGAGATCATCCGCCAGGCGACCCTTGTCGGCGCGGAGATCCTGCGCATGGACGGCAAGCTCGGCACGATCGCGCCCGGCGCCTATGCCGATCTGATCGTGGTCGACGGCAATCCGGTCAAGAACCTCAAGCTCTTCCTCGACCAGGGCGCGCATCTCAGCGCGATCATGAAGGGCGGCAAGTTCCACAAGAACGCGCTCAAGTAGGCCCTGATGTTCCTGTTCAAGAACCTCAGGCTGCTCGATCCCAACTGGAAGGAGGCGCGCGGCGGCTACGAAGTGCTGATCGAGGGCGACACCATCAAGGAAGTATCGGCCAAGCCGATCAAGGCCAGGGGCGCCGCGGTCGTCGATTGCGGCAAGCGCACGCTGATGCCGGGCCTGATCGACTGCCACGTGCACACGCACCATAGCGAGGTCTACATCAACCGCATGGAGGCGGTGCCGCTGACGCTCATGATGGCGCGCTCGGCCGGCCGCCTGAAGCGCATGCTCGATCGCGGCTTCACCACGGTGCGCGACGCCGGCGGCGCCGATTGGGGCACCAAAACTGCGGTCGAGTCCGGGCTGATCCCGGGACCGCGCCTGTTCATTTCCTGCCGCTCGATCGGCCCGACCGGCGGTCACAGCGACCGCAACCGGCGGACCGACTTCACCGGCCCGCCGTGCCTTTGCTGCAACGGCATGGTGTTCCTGCGCTATCTCGCCGACGGCCCCGACGCGGTGCGCAAGGGCGTGCGCGAGCAGATGCGCCAGGGCGCCGACCAGGTGAAGCTGATGGTGTCGGGCGGCGTCGCCTCGCCCTACGATCCGCTCGATTCGATCCAGTTCTCGATGGACGAGATCTCGGCCGCGGTCGAAGAGGCCAGGGCGTTCGGCCGCTACGTGCTGACGCATGCCTATACGCCTGAGGCGATCACGCGCGCCGTCAAATGTGGCGTGCGCACCATCGAGCATGGCAATCTCGTCGATGCGCCGACGGCGAAGCTTATGGCGCAGAACGGCGTCTACATGGTGCCCAACCTCGTCGCCTACGACGCCATGAAGCGGCGGGCCAAGGAACTCGGCATGCCCGACACCATGCTGGAGAAGAACGACGAGGTGCTGAAGTACGGCTATGCCGAGCTCGAGCACTGCCGCAAGCAAGGCGTGAAGATGGCCTACGGCTCGGACCTGCTCGGTGCGCTCGAGGACGAACAGACGCGCGAGTTCCAGATCAGGGGCGAAGTGATGCCGGCGATCGACGTCATCCGCTCGGCGACCTTGATCGGCGCAGAGGTTGTGCGCCAGGACGGCAAGCTCGGCACGATCGCGCCAGGGGCCCATGCCGATCTGCTCGTGGTCGACGGCGATCCGCTCAAGGACCTCGGCCTGTTCAAGGACGGCGGCCCTCACCTTTCGGCCATCATGAAGGCCGGCAAGTTCCACAAGAACGCCTTGTGATGCAGCACGCGATCGCCCTCGTTCGCAGACGCTACCGCCGCTGGGCGCTGAACGGCGCGGCGGCGATCGCGCTCGCCTACATCCTCACCCCGCTCACCTTCGTCACCTGGCTCGCCTTCTTCCGGCAGGAGATCCCGTCCTTCCCGCCCGAGGGCTACAGCCTGCGCTGGTTCAGGGCGATCCTCGACCAGCCCAAGTTCGTCGACGGCTTCTCGATGAGCTTCCAGGTCGGCGTGCTGGCGACCTTCATCGGACTTGCGCTCGGCGTGCCAGCGGCGCTCGCCGTGGCGCGCCACCAGTTCCGTTTCCGCGTGCCGCTCGCCAGCCTGCTCCTGATGCCGCTGATCGTGCCCGGGGTCGTGCTGGGCACGGCGATGTACGTCTATCACGTCGAGCTGGAGAACGGCCTCGATGTCGACGTGATCGGCACGTTCTACGCGCTGGTCGCGGGCCATGTCGTGATCGTGATCCCGTGGGTGGTGCGGCTGGTGACGGCGAGCCTGGCCGGCGTCGACCGCTCGATCGAGGAGGCGGCGCAAAACCTCGGCGCCAACGCCTGGATCACGTTCTGGCGCATCACGCTGCCGACCATCCGGCCGGGCATCGTCGCCGGCGCGCTGTTCGGCTTCGTCACCTCGTTCGGCAATCTCGAGATGAGCCTGTTCCTGTGCGGGCCCGGCACGACCACCCTGCCGATCGTGGTGCTGCAGTATCTCGAGTGGAAGATCGACCCGATCATCGCCTCGGTCTCGGTCGTGCAGATCGTGCTGATCGGCATCGCCATGCTGATCACCGACCGCTACGTCAAGCTGACGCGGGTGGTCTAGCGATGGCGCGGCTCGACATCAGCGGCCTCTCCAAGCGCTACGGCGAGTTCTACGCCGTGCGCGACGTGACGCTCGGCATCAAGGACGGCGAGTTCGTGGTGCTGCTCGGCCCCTCGGGCTGCGGCAAGACCACGACCCTGCGCATGGTCGCGGGCTTCATCGAGCCCACCGCCGGCCACGTGAAGCTGGGCGGCGGCGACGTCACCCTGCTGCCGCCGTGGAAGCGCAACGCCGGCATGGTGTTCCAGAGTTACGCGCTCTTCCCGCACATGACGGTGGCGGAGAACGTGGCGTTCGGTCTAGAGATGCGCAAGCTCGCCAAGACCGACATCGCGCGCCGCGTCGACGAAGCCCTGTCGCTGGTGCGGCTCGCGGGTTACGGCGCGCGCCTGCCGCGCCAGCTGTCGGGCGGCCAGCAGCAGCGGGTGGCTCTGGCGCGCGCGCTCGCCATCCGGCCCGACGTGCTGCTGCTCGACGAGCCGCTCTCCAATCTCGACGCCAAGCTCCGCCAGGAGGTGCGCGTGGAGATCCGCGAGCTGCAGCGCCAGCTCGGCCTGACCACGGTGATGGTGACGCACGACCAGGAAGAGGCGCTCACCATGGCCGACCGCATGGTGGTGATGAACGAGGGCGCCGTGTGCCAGGTCGGCAGCCAGCGCGACCTCTACGAGCGGCCGGCCGACCGCTTCGTGGCCGGCTTCGTCGGCCGCAGCACTTTCCTGGAAGGCGAGGTCGAGGCGCCCGGCCGCTTCCGCACCGGCGGCGGGCTGGCCATCGCCTGCCCGACCAACGGAAACGGCGCCACGCCCGGCCGCGCCGCCCTGTCGCTCCGGCCGGAGCGGCTCGAGATCGCCCCGGCGGCATTGTCGGGACTCGACAACAACCTGCCCGGTACGGTGGAATTCGTGTCCTATCTCGGCGCGCTGATCGACATCCATGTGCGCCTGTCGCCGCAAGACCGGCTGGTGGTGCAGATCGCCAACCGCGACGGCGGCTTCACGCCGGAAGTGGGGCAGCCGGTTTTCGTCGGCTGGCCTGCAGCGGCCGGCATGGTGTTCAACGACTAAGCGATCAAAAGGGAAAGGGAGCTTCGCCATGACGTTCATGATCAACCGCCGCGCCGCCCTCAAGGGAGCGTTGGGAGGTGCGGCCGCCCTCGCCAGCGTCCCGGCCCTCGCGGCCGACAACAAGCGCATCGTCGTCGGCACCTGGGGCGGCGACTATTCGCGGCTGCTCACCAAGAACATCGACACGCCGCTCTTGGTGCCCAAGGGCTGGGAAGTGATCCACGACGAGGCCAACGACCCGCCGCGCCGCGCCAAGATGCTGGCGGAGAAATCGCTGCGCCGCGGCACGTCGGACGTGCAGGGCCTGTCGGCCGCCAACATGTACGACGTCAACGAGCAGGGCCTGGTCGAGCAGCTCGACTATTCGAAGATGCCGAACGCCAAGAACCTCATCCCGGCGATGAAGTACCCCTACGGCATCGGCCACATCTATTCGGGCAAGGTGCTGCTCTACAATCCCAAGCTGATGGCGGCGCCGACCGGCTTCGCCGACACGCTCGATCCCAAGCACGGCAACAAGCTCGGCATCATCGACATCCAGTACCAGTACACCATGCTCGCCTCGAGCCTGGCCTCGGGCGGCACCGTGCACGATTTCGACCCCGGCAAGGAGCGCCTGATCGCCTGCAAGAAGGCGGGCGCGCGCATCTATCCGTCCAACGAGGCGTTCGCGCAGGCGCTCAAGTCGGAGGAGATCGCCTGCGGCATCATGTGGAAGGCGCGCGCCGTGCAATGGCAGAACGCCGGCATCAACGTCGAGACCGTGGCGCCCAAGGAAGGCGTGCCGATGTACATCTCGGGCTTCTCGATGCCCAAGAACTCGCCCAACAAGCCGGGCGCCTATGCCTGGCTCGACGCCATGCTGTCGCCCTCGGCGCAGAAGAACTTCGCCATCGACATGGGCTACAACCCGACGGTCACCAATGCCGACGTGCCGGCGGACGTGCAGAAGCGCATCGGCTTCACGCCGGAAGAGCAGAAGCGCCTGGTCGATCTCGACTACGGCTACATGTCCAAGAACGATTCGGCGTTCCAGGACTGGTGGAACAAGAAGTTCAAGTCCTAGAGCCGCATGGCTGACGCCGCCGCCATCGCGCATGGCGCTCCGACCGGTCCCGTCGTCGAGAAGCGACGGGGCGAGGGGCTGACCGCGGCCTCGCTGATCGCGCCGGCGACGATCTTCATCGCGATCGGCCTGTTGGCGCCGCTCGCCTTCCTGCTGCGCTACAGCCTGAACGAGTTCGAGCCGACCAAGAAGATGATGGTCGAGGCGTTCACGCTTGCGAACTACGTCCGCTTCTTCGTCGACCCCTACTACAGCGCCATCCTGTGGACCACGGTGCGCATCGCCGTGCTGGTCACGGTCGCCTGCCTGGTGCTGGGCTTTCCGTTGGCCTATGTCGTGGCGCGCACGCAGAGCCGGTTCAAGAACCTGCTCATCATCTCGATCGTGCTGCCGCTGTTCGTCGGCAACTCGGTGCGCGCGGCGGGCTGGATGGTGGTGTTCGGCAGCAAGGGCTTCGTCAACGCAAGCCTGATGGGCCTTGGCCTGCTCTCGGCGCCGCTCGAGATCATGTTCACCGAGAAGGCGGTGATCATCGCCATCATCGCGGTCAACCTGCCGTTCATGGTGCTGTCGTTGCAGGCGGTGATCGAGGGCATCGACCGCTCGGTCGAGGAGGCCGCCTTCAGCCTCGGCGCGCCTCCCGGAACGATGTTTCGCCGTGTGCTCTGGCCGCTCGCCCTGCCCGGTATCCTCGCCGGTACCATCCTGTGCTTCATCCTGGCGATGAACGCCTATGCGACGCCGTTTCTGCTGGGCGGACCTCTGTTCAAGATGATGGCGCCGCTGATCTACAACGAATTCACGCTCAAAACGAACTGGCCGTTCGGCGGCGCGCTGGCGTTCATCCTGATGTCGGTCACTTTGACGCTGACATTGGCCGCCAATCTCATTATTCAGCGGCGCGCAGGCCGCTAAACTGCAGACCGTAAGAAGTCCCATCGGAGGAATCGTCCATGTCTTTGCGTATCCATCGACGCGCCCTGTTCGGCGCCGCCGCCGCGACGCTTGCCGCTCCGGCCGCGTTGCGCGCCGCCGAGCCGCTGAAGCTGCGCTGCTCGCTCGACACCGCGCCCAGCCATCCGCGCAATGTCGCGATCGTCGACTACATGGCGAAGCTCGAGAAGGCGTCGAACGGCGAGATCAAGGGTGAGGTCTTCCATTCCGGCCAGCTGTTCGCCGACCTCAACGTCTCCAAGGCGCTGCTGCAGGGCCAGGTCGAGATGGCGGCGCCCGGCGCCTGGGTGCTGACCGGCCTGGTGCCCGACTGCGATATGGTCCAGCTGCCGTATTTCTACGGCGTGCCGACCGAGGTCACGCACAAGGCGACCGACGGCAAGCCCGGCGCCAAGATCAACAGCGAGCTCGAGGCCAAGCTCAACACGCACGTGCTGGGACCGTGGATCGATCTCGGTTACCAGAATTGGTATTCGACCAAGACGCCGCTCGACAGTTTCGCCGCGCTCAAGGGCCTCAAGATCAGGAGCCCCGGCGGCGCGGCGATCTCCTGGCGCATCAAGTTCGCGGGCGGCATCGCCAACACTACCGCATGGCCCAACGTTCCGCTGGCGCTGAGCCAGGGCACCTTCGACGCCTTCGTGTCGACCGACGAGAGCTGCAACTCGGCCAAGCTGTGGGAGGCGGGCGTCAAGTATTCGTACGCCGATCACCAGTTCATGGGCCAGTACATCCCGCAGCTCGCCAAGGGCTTCTGGGCCAAACTGTCGGACAAGCAGCAGAAGCTGATGACCGACCTGTGGGCCGAGAACATCGCCGGCTACCGCAAGGGCGCGGCCGAGAGCCAGGCCAACGCGCGCAAGGTGCTGGAGAAGAACGGCGTCAAGTTCCACGATCCGAGCGCCGACGAGCTCGACAAGACGCGCAAGGCGATGATCGGCGACGTGGCGTCGTTGATCAAGGACGCCAAGCTTTCGCCCGACATCGTGAAACTGGTGAAGGAGTCGGTCGGCACTGCCTGACCAACCAGCCTACGTGACACGCAACGACACTTGGTGGGATCGCGTCGAGCGCACCCTTGTGGGTCTGCTCGGCGCGATCGCCATGCTGGTCGGCCTCGTCCAGGTCGTCGGCCGCTACTTGTTCCCTGCCTACGCCATCAGCTGGGCCGAGGAGGTGATCGTCTACCTCGTGGTCTGGGGCGTGATGATCATCTCGAGCCAGCTGGTACGCACCGACGGCCACGTGCGGCCCGACCTCGTGCTGCGCCTGGTCGGGTCCAGGGGCCAGCGCTGGATGGAGGCGTTCAACTGCGTGGTCGCGCTGGTCTTCTGCGCCGGCATGATCTGGTACGGCCTCAACATCGTGTTCTCGTCGTATCAGCTCGATGAGCACAGCTCGACCGACTTCGCCTTCCCGATGTGGATCTACTACAGCGCCCTGCCGGCGGGCGGCGTGCTGATGTTCGTGCGCTACACGATCCGCCTGTGGCGCTACCTTTTCGCGTTCGATCCCGCCACGATGACCGTCGGCCACACTGCCGAGCATGACCTGATTGTCCCGCAGGACTGACCGGCCATGTGGAGCTTCCTCTTCTTCGTGATGTTCTTCGGCCTGCTCGCCTCGGGCATGCCGATCTTCCTGGTGCTGGGCGCCTGTGCGGCGGTCCTGTTCTTCGTCTCGGGCCAGCCACTGATCGGCATGACCCAGGTCGTGATCGACTCGCTCAACTCCTCGACCCTGATGTCGCTGCCGCTGTTCGTGATGGCGGCGGCCTTCATGCGTCAGGGCGGCGTCGCCAAGGCGCTGGTCAATCTCTGTACCGCCTGGATCGGCGGCGTGCGCGGCTCGCTCGGCCTGGTGACCGTCGTCTCCTGCACCTTGTTCGCCGCGATCTGCGGCTCCTCGGTCGCCACCGCGCTCGCCATGGGCACCATCCTGCTGCCCGCCATGATCGAGAAGGGCTACCCGCGCTCCTTCGCGCTCGGCGTCATCGGCGCCTCGGGCACGATCGGCATCGTCATCCCGCCCAGCCTGGCGCTGATCCTGTACGGCATCGTCGCCGAGCAGTCGGTACCGCGCCTGTTCCTCGCCGGCATCCTGCCCGGCCTGCTGCAGGCCGGCGCCTTCTTCGCCTGGGTCTGGTACACCGCGCGGCGCAACAATTTCCCGATCGAGCCCAGCCTGCCGATGGCCGAGCGCCTGCGGGTGACGCTCAACGCCATCCCGGCGCTGCTGCTGCCGGTGATCGTGCTGGTCGGCATCTATGGCGGCTTCGTCACGGTCACCGAGGCGGCTGCCATTGCCGCCGTCGCCTCGCTGTTGATCAGCATCGTCTTCTACAAAGGCTTCCACTGGAGCCAGTCCCTGAGCGTGATCGCCGACGCCATCAAGAGCGCCGGCACCATCATGCTGATCGTCGCCACCGCGATCGCCTTCGGCCACTGGATGACCGACTCCGGCGTGCCGGCCCAACTCGTGCAGTGGGTGCTCGACCATCACTTCACGACCTGGGAGTTCCTGCTCGCCATCAACGTGCTGCTGCTCGTGCTAGGCTGCTTCCTCGAGGTCGTGGCGACCTTGCTGCTGGTGCTGCCGATCCTCGCCCCGGCGCTGGTGCCGCTGGGCGTCGATCCGGTGCACTTCTCCATCATCTTCACGCACAACATGGAGATCGCCCTGGTCCATCCGCCGGTCGGCCTGAACCTCTATGTGCTGGCGACCATCTCGACGGCGCCGATCGGCGAGGTCATCCGCGGCATCCTGCCGTTCCTGATCCTGCTGCTGATCGTGCTGATGATCATCACGTACTGGCCACCGCTCACCATGTGGCTGCCGCAGCTGGTCTACGGGCACTAGCCTCCGCCCCCGACCTATCGCTTTTCGCGCCACACCCCCTGCCCCGCAGGATGTAAGGTGTGGCCATGCATATCGGACTGATCGCGGGTATCGGGCCCGCCGCCACCGACTTCTATTATCGCGGCCTGATCGAGCGGCATGCCGCCGCCGGCTTAGCGCTCGACCTCACCATGGTGCATGCCGATGTCCGCAAGATGGCGCGCAACCTTGCCGACAAGAACCCGCGGAAACAGGCCGAGATCTTCGCCGGGCTGATCGAACGGATGAAAAAGGCGGGCGCCGAAGTCGCCGCGGTCACCTCCATGGGCGGCCATTTCTGCATCAACGAGCTGCTGCCGATCTCGCCCCTGCCGCTGGTCAACGGCATCCCCGCCGTCGCCGCAGCGATCGCCAAATCGGGCTTCAAGAAGATCGGCGTCCTGGGCACGCGCACGGTCATGCAGAGCGGGCTCTACGGCACCCTCGTGCCGCCGGCATTGGTCACGCCCGACGGTCCCTCGCTCGACCAGGTCCATGAAACCTATTCAGCCATGGCGGGTTCGGGCCGCGTCACCGAGCTGCAGCGCGAGATCTTCTGGCGCGAGGCCCGCCGGCTGATGAGCCGCCGCGGCGCCCAGGCGGTGATGCTGGGCGGCACCGACCTGTTCCTGGCGTTCGCCGGCCGGGAGCCCGAGTTTCCCGTGATCGATTGCGCCGACATCCATGTCGACGCAATCTTCCAGAAAAGCTCCGGAGGAAACCCATGACCCATAGCCTTACCCGTCGCCATCTGTTGAGCGCCACCGCGGCCACGGCTCTGGCCGCGCCGGCGGTGTTGCGCGCCGCCGAGCCGATCAAGATCCGCTGCTCGCTCGACACCGCGCCCAGCCATCCGCGCAACCAGGCGCTGACCGACTATCTCGGCAAGCTCGAGAAGGAGTCGAAGGGCGAGATCAAGACCGAGCTCTTCCAGTCGGGACAGCTCTTCGCCGACCTCAACGTCTCCAAGGCCCTGCTGCAGGGCCAGGTCGAGATGGCCTCGCCCGGCACCTGGGTAGTGACGGGTCTGGTGCCCGACGCCGACCTGGTCGGCCTGCCCTATTTCTACGGCGTGCCGATCGAGGTCACGCACAAGGCGACGGCCGGCAAGCCCGGCCAGCACGTGAACCAGCAGCTGGAGGCCAAGCTCAAGGCGCATGTGCTCGGGGCGTGGCTCGATCTCGGCTACAACAACTGGTACTCGACCAAGACGCCGCTCACGAGCTTCGCGTCGCTCAAGGGCCTCAAGATCAGAAGTGCCGGCGGCGTGACGAATTCCTGGCGCATCAAGTTCGCCGGCGGCATCGCCAACACCACGGCCTGGCCCAACGTGCCGCTGGCGCTGTCTCAAGGCACGTTCGACGCCCTGATCAGCTCAGACGAAAGCGTCAATTCCGCCAAGCTCTGGGAAGCCGGCGTCAGGCACAGCTACACCGACAATCAGTTCCTGGCGCAGTACATCCCGATGGTCGGCAACGCCACATGGGCGAAGCTGTCCAAGGCGCAGCAAAAGCTGATGACCGACCTGTGGGCCGCCCACATCGCGGACTACAACAAGGCGTCAGCGGCGAGCCAGGCCAAGGGGCGCGGCATCCTCGAGCAGAATGGCGTGACCTTCCACGTCGCGCCCGAGAGCGAGCTTTCCGCCACCCGCAAGGCGATGATCGCGCAGGTGGATTCGCTCATCAAGGAAGCCAAACTCTCGCCCGAGATCGTCAAGCTCGTGAAAGAAGCGGTCAGCGCCTGAGTCCGTCCATGTTGGCGTAGAGGCGCCGCAGCGCCTTCTTCAGGACCTCGGCCTCGCGTGGCGAGAAGCCCGCGAGCGCCACCGTCTCGTAGCGCTCGGCGATCGGCACGATGCGCTGCGTGAGCCGGCGGCCCGCCGCGGTGACGTACAGCGCGATCGCCCGCGCGTCGGCCCGATCGCGCCGACGCTCGACCAGCCCCTTGCGCTCCATGTTGTCGACGAGACGGGTGAGCGTGGAGACCTCGATCGAAATGGTCTCGGAAAGATCGCCCATGCGCCGACCGTCGCGCTCGCGCAACGCCGCCAGCACGCGCCAGATCTGCAACGTGGCGCCAAGCGGCCGCACCTCCTCGCCGAACGATGTGGCGATCCGCGAGCCCGCGCGATTGAGCAGATAGGGCAGGTAGGAGTCGAGCGGTCCCATCTCAAGCCGCGGCGGTGGCGGGCCGGGCGAAATGCGGCGCGATCTCGCGCATGAAGCGTTCCATCTGCTCCTTCACCAGCGCATGCGGCTTCTGGCCGTAGTTGAAATAGAGGATCACCTCGGCGACGCCGGTCGCCTCGACCTTCTTCAAGGTGTCGATGATGTGCTGCGGACTGCCGCACAGGATCGACTTGTCGGTGAGCTTCTCCGGCCGCATGTCGCGCAGGATGTTCACGATGTCGACGAAATACCTGTAGGTCGGCGGCACCTTCTCGCCCGACGACGAGGGGAAGGCGGCGATGAGCGCATCCTGGAAATAGCGCACCAGCGCTTCCTTGCCGTACTGCTCCTCGGCCGGCGTCGAGGCGATGTGCACGAAGTAGGAGCACATGGCGCGGCGCATCGGCCGCTTGTAGGTCTGCTCGCAAGTCTCTTTGTAGACGCGCACCGCGTCGCCCAGCGAGCCGTAGACCATGGCGGCGGCAAAGGGCGCGTAGATCACGTTCCAGTCGTTCCTGGCCGCAAGCTCCATCGACGGGCGCGAGAAGCAGGCCACGTACGGACGCAGCGGCTTCTGCGCCGGCTTGGGCCGCACCTCGACATCCTTGAACCGATAGAACTTGCCATTGTGGCTCCACTTGCCCGGCTCGGTCCAGGCGCGCCACAACACTTCGAGGCCTTCAGCGAACAGCTCGGCCGACTGGTCGAACGGCGCGCCGAAGGGCTCGTACTCCTTGCGGTCATAGCCGCGCCCGGCGGCGAAATCGACCCGGCCGCCCGACAAGAGATCGAGCGTCGCCCATTCCTCGGCGACATGCAGCGGATGATGCACCGGCAGCAGCGTGACCGCGGGCGCGAGACGGAGCTTGGTCGTGGCGCCGGCGAGCTGGGCCAGGAGCGCGAGCGGCGAGGCATTGACGCCCAGGAGGTTGAAATGATGCTCGCCGATCCAGGCCGAGTGCAGTCCCACTTTCTCGGCGTAAAGCGCCTCGGCGTAGATGTCCTTGAGGAAGTCCTCGGCCGACCGCTTGTTGCCGGGATAGCGGTTGTCGGAGAGCGTGAAATAGCCGAACTGCATGGCGTTCCTCCTGCCGGTCGGACAGGAGGATGCGCCGTTAGCCATCTATTTGCAAATGCAAATATTTCTCGCGCGTGCCCGTTACCAGGCCTTGCCGCCGGCCGCCGCCTTGCCCTTGCCTTGGGCGTAGCGGTCGATCTCGGTCTGCACCGCCTGCGCGGATTCCGCGCCCGCAGTGGCATGCTTGGCGGTGGCGTTGTCGTAGCTCGCCACCCGAAGCGTGTTCGCCTGGCGCTGGAAATGCGGATGGACGTAGCGCGCCATCAGCTCGTAGCTGCGCTTGGTCGCCTCCCAGTCAGCCCAGTTGTGGGCCAGCAACAGCACCGCGCCGAAGCCGCCGTTCGAGCCGAGCCACAGCCGCTCGAAATGCCTGATGCAGTCGTCGGGCGTGCCGATGCAGGCAAGCCCGCTGCTGGTCAGGTACTCGACCGGATCGGCGATGCCCGCCGGCACGATCGGGAAGGTGGCGACGTCGGTGAAGTATTTGCAGAAATCGGCCAGCCCGTACGCCATGTCGGCGCGCGCCTTCTCGCGCGTCTCGGCGACGTGGGCGAAGGTGACGATGCGCCACTTCGAGCGGTCGGCAGTCTTGCCGGCCTTCCTGGCCTCGTCCTCGTGGATCGACCAGTTCTTGGCGTGACCCTGCAGCGCCTCGTCGGAGGTGCCGCCGATCGACAGCATGCCGATACCGTGCCGTCCCGAGGCGACGGCGCCGACCGGCGAGCGCGAGCAGGCGACCGCCATCTCCATGCCGTTCTGCGAGAAAGGCATGAGCTGCAGCCGCGCCTCGTTCAGGGTGAACCAGTCGGTCCGGCGACTCACCGTCTCGCCGCGCATCAGCTCGACGATGCAATCCAGCGATTCGTTCATGCGGCGGCGCTGGTCGGCCGCCTTGAGCCCGATCTTGTCGGCGTCGTAGATCAGCGCGCCCGGGCCGACCCCGAACATGGCGCGGCCGCGCGCCATGTGATCGAGCTGCATCATGCGCGAGGCGAGGGTGAAGGGATGATGGTAGGGCAGCGACACGACGCCGGTGCCGAGCCGGATGTTGCGCGTGCGCTGGGCCGCGGCCGCAAGGAACATCTCGGGGCAGGCGATGATCTCGAAACCGCCCGAATGGTGTTCGCCGACCCAGGCCTCGTGGTAGTTCAGCCGGTCGAGATGCTCGACCAGCTCCATGTCGCGCTCAATGGCGAGCGTCGGATTCTCGCCCAGGGCGTGGAAGGGCGCGAGGAAGATTCCGGTTCGCAGATAGCGGTCTTGCATGAGCGTTGCCTCCGATCCCTGATCTATCAAACAGTCCTGAAGCCGCCATCGGCCATGACGATGCAGCCGGTCACGTATGCCGACATGTCCGAGGCGAGGAACACCGCGGGGCCCGCGATGTCCTCGGGTTTGCCGGCGCGGCCGAGCGGCGTATGCCGCATCACCATGGTGACCATGTCGGGGTTCTTGGCGCGCGCCTCGGCGTTGATCCTGGTCTCGATCAGCCCGGGGCCGATGGCGTTGACCCGGATGCCGTCCTTGCCGAGCTCCGCCGCCAAGGCGCGCGTGAAGCCCAGCACGCCGTGCTTGGAGGTCGTGTAGGCCGCGGAATTGGGCCAGTTCACGTGCACGAACGACTGGATGGAGCCGATATTGACGATCCGGCCCCTGGTGGCGCGCAACTGGTCGAGAAAGGCGCGCGTGACGTTGAACACGCCGTCGAGATTGATCGCCAGGATGTCGTCCCAGTCCTTCGAGACGGCCGAAATTTCCGCCGTCACCGGATTGCGGCGGTTGATGCCGGCATTGTTGACCAGGATCGAGATGTTGCCGGACTTGGCGATTTCGGCGGCCGCCCGCTGGCAGGCCGCGCGATCGGTGACGTCGAGCTTGACGAACGACGCCTCACCGCCGGCCTGGGTGACGAGAGCGATTGTCTCTCTGGCGCCGTCGGGATTGACGTCGAGCACGATCACGCGCGCGCCTTCGCGCGCATAGGCCTGGCAGATGCCCTGGCCGATGCCCGACCCGCCGCCGGTCACGGCGGCGATATGGCCCTGCAATAGTCCCGCCATCTCGTTCTCCCTCGATCGTCTTCTTCTACGCCGCTTTGGTCGTGAGTGGCGTCACCGGCGCGGTTTCGGCCAAGGTCATCAGCCAGTCGCGGAACGCCTTGATCTTGCGCCGGCGGATCGCCTCGGCGGGATAGACGACGTAATAGGCATAGTCGCTCGGGCGCTTGAAGTCGAAGGGCGTCACCAGACGGCCCGCCTTGAGATCGGGCGCCACCAGCGGATTGCGTCCGAGCGCCACGCCCAGCCCGTCCATCGCCGCCTGGTAGGCGACCAGCGCGTTGTCGAAGGTGACGCCGCGGGTGGCATCGATGCCCTTGATGCCGGCCGCGGTCAGCCAGACCTGCCAGTCGTCCGGGAAACTGCCGATATGCAGCAAGGTGACCCGCTTGAGGTCGGCCGGCTTCCTGAGCGCGTTCGCTCCCTTCACGAGCGACGGCGCGCAGACCGGCATGACATCCTCGCCGACCAGCCGCTCGGCCACCAAGCCAGGCCACTGGCCGCGGCCGTAACGGATGCCGATGTCGACATCCTCGCGGCTGAAATCGATCAGGCCGGTGCCGGTCGAGACACGTACGTCGATCTCGGGGTTACTGCGCTGGAAGCCGCCGAGCCGCGGCACCAGCCACTTGGTGGCGAAGGAGGCGGTCGTCGTCACCGTGAGGTGGCCGCCGCGATCCTTCTGCAACAGCTTCTCGGTCGCCTCGTTCAACTGGTCGAACGCGGCGCGCACGGCGGGCAGATAGGCCTGGCCCGATTCCGACAGCAGCAGCGAGCGATTGCGGCGCACGAATAATTTTAATCCGAGGCGCTGCTCGAGCCCGCGCACCTGATGGCTGATGGCGGCTTGGGTCACGGACAATTCCTCGGCCGCGTCTGTGAAGCTCATATGACGCGCTGCGGCCTCAAATGCCCGCAATCCGTTTAGGGGCGGAAGAGTGCGCTTCATGGCAAATCCCTTCTCCGAACAATGGTTCTCGCATGAGTTAAATTTATCAAAACAGGAGCAAGGGTCGTTTGTAAAGGGCCACCCCCGGGCGCACATCCCGGCCAGCACAAAGCTTCACTCTTTTCGGGGAGTTCGTCCCATGGCCGATCTTTCGCTTCACTACAGCTCCAAGGCCCCGCTGGCCGGCACTTTCACCGCGCTCAACCAGATCTTCTCGACCTGGCGGCAGCGTTCCAAGCAGCGCCGCGAGCTCGCCCAGCTCGATACGCGCAGCATCCACGACCTCGGCCTCAGCACCAGCGATGTGCAGTTCGAGGTCAACAAGCCCTTCTGGCAGGCCTGATCCCTCTCCGGAGCCGCGGCCCGTTTTTTACCCTGCCGGGCCCATCCCACTCCGGACACTGGCCGGCGGTCGACCATTCAGCCTCCCTGTCGACCGCCGGCTTTTTCTTTGCTAGGCGCCAGCCGTGGCGCTCACAGATCAACAAATCGATAGCCTGGCCCGCGACGCCATTGCGCGCGCGCAAGCCGGCGATTTCCCTGCGGCCGAGAATTTGTTCGCCAAGGCAGCCGAGGCGCGACCCAATTCCGGACAGCTCCAGCATCTCTTGGGGCAGGCGCGGCTGAAGCTCGGCCGCTTTGCCGAGGCGCGCGAGCCGCTGCAGCGCGCCGCTCAGTTCATGCCGCGAGAAGCGGCAGCCCAGGTCAATCTCGCCGGCTGCCTTTCGATGCTGGGCGATCACCAGGCCGCCCTCGCGGCGCTGGAGCGTGCCGCCAGGCTCAGGCTCGCCGATGCCGCCATCGCGCACAACAGAGGTCGCGCCCTCGAGGCGCTGGGCCGTCTCGACGAGGCCGAACGCGCCTATGACGAAGCGCTCGCGATCGATCATCGCCTGCAGCCGGCCCTGACGGCGCGCGCGGATCTGCTTGCCGCGCGCGGCGACTGGATGGGCGCGCTCGCCGATCTCGACATGGCCCTGGTGACGCGACCGGGCGACGTGGATCTGCGCCTGCGCCGCGCCCGCATCCTGCTGCGCCAGGGCGACTGGTTGCGCGGCCTGGAGGATTACGAAGCACGGCTGGAGCTTCCCGGCCTCTATGCGCCGCCGCTGCCGCGCTGGCGGGGCGAGACGCTCGCCGGCCGGCTGCTGCTCTATCCCGAGCAGGCCGATATCGAGAGCGATGCCGCGCTGCGCGATACGCTGATGCTGGCGCGAGGCATCGACGGCCCGATCCAGTGTGCGGTTCAATGCGCCGAGCGGCTGGCCGACGTGCTCGATCTGCCGACCGTGCGCCGCGGCGAACCGCTCGAGGGCTTTGCGGCGGCCGCGCCGCTACGCAGCCTGCCGCGTCTGCTGGGCTGGACCCTGCAGTCGCTTCCGTCCGCGCCGCCGCTGCGCCTGAAGGCCGAACCCGCCGCGAAAGTCGGCTGGTTCACCGGCCACGAGCCGCCCGCCGGCGTTACGATCGAGCGCGATCCGGCCAAGGTCGGCGAATGCCGATCGGTGACGGGTGACGATGTGTGGCCCGTCCATCTCGCCGCCCGCCTCGGCATCGAGACCACGATCCTGCTGGGACCGTCTCCCGATTGGCTCTGGGGGCCGACGGACGGGCAATCGCCCTGGTACAGCGCCGCGCGCGTGAAGCACGCTTCCGCAGGCTGAGCCGCTCTCTAGGCGGCCTTGGCGGCGACGCTGCGGAAGCGCAGCAGGCCGAGCACCAGGAAGGCCGCGCCGATCGCGCCAACCTCGAGGAATTGCACCCACACCGCATCGAAGCCGGCGCCCCGATAGAGGATGGCCTGCGCGATCGCGACATAGTGCGTCGCAGGCGATGCCTGCATCAGCGCGCGCAGAAACGGCGGCATGCTCTCCAGCGGCGTGTTGCTGCCCGACAGCAGGTTGAGCGGCACGGCGACCAGAAGAAAGAGCAGCCCCAACTGCGGCATGGTGCGGGCGATCGTGGCGAGGAATATTCCGATCGAGGTCGCGAAAAAGAGGTAGAGCGCGGTGCCGCACAGGAAGAGCGGCACCGAGCCCGCGATCGGCACGGCCAGCATCCGCTCGACGACGAAGTAGAGCGACAGGCCCACCGCCACGGTGACGACCAGCCCGTTGGCGAGGATCTTCGACATGGCGATCTCGAAAGGCGTGATCGGCATGACCAGCAGGTGATCCATCGTGCCGTGCTCGCGCTCGCGCACGACCGCCGCGCCTGCCAGGATGATGGCGAGCATGGTGACGTTGCCGATGATGCCCATGACGCTGGTGAACCAGGCGGTCGTCACGTTGGGATTGAAGGCGATGCGCACCGAGAGATTCACGGCCGGTGCCGAGGCCGCCATACGGCGGGCGAGATAGTCGGAGATCTCGGTGGTGACGATCTGCTGGATGTAGCCCGCACCGATACCGGCCTGGACCATCGCCGTGGCGTCGACAGCGACCTGCAGGGCCGGTTGGCGGCGCCCCAGAACGTCGCGCTCGAAGTGGGGCGGGATATCGACGACGAATGTGAATTTGCCGGTGTTCATCAGCCGGTCGATGTCGCGCTCCTCGATCTGCTCGGCCGGCTTGAAGTAGGGCGGCAGGAAGACGCGGCCGATGCGGCGCGACAGCTCCGAATGGTCCTCGTCGACGACGGCGATCGAAGCGTTGTGCAGTTCCTGGGAATTGCTTTGGGCCTGGGCGATGATCGCCAGGGAGAAGGAATAGACGACGAGCGCCAGCAATACCCAGTCGCGGAAGAAACTCCGCAGCTCCTTGGCGCTCAGCCACAGGATGGTGGAGAGGCTGCGCATCACTTCTCCTGCGGCCGCACCAGCGCGAGGCTGAGCAGGGTCAGGTCGGGAATGAACAGCGACAGCAGCAGCAGATGGCCGCTCAGGTCGGCGAAGCCCAGTCCCTTGGTATAGGTGCCGACGCTGATCGGCACGAAATAGCTCATCGGAAAGAAACGCCCCATGACGGCGCCGAACCCGGTCAGGGAGGAGACCGGCACCATCATGCCCGAGAACATGGTGGCCGGCAGGACGGTCAGGATAGCCGTGCCGAACAGGGCGGCGATCTGCGTGCGCGTGAACGCGGAGATCACCCGGCCGTAGGCCGTCGTCGCGGTGACATAGACCAGCGCGCTCAGCACCAGCAAGGGCAGGCTGCCCTTGAGCGGAACATGGAAGACGAATTCCGCCATCAACGCCAGCATGGCGAAGTTGAGCATCGCCACCGCGACGTAGGGGACTTGCTTGCCGAGGAGAAACTCGAGACGCGTCACCGGTGTGACGTAGAGATTGACGATGGAGCCCAGCTCCTTCTCGCGCACGATGGCGAGCGCCATCAGGATGGCCGGGATCAGCGCGAGCTGGAACGCAAGCTGCGTCGGCACCATGGCATAGATGCTGTCGAAATCCTGGTTGTAGCGAAAGCGCACCGCGATATCGGCCGGCGCGGCGGCGATGGCGGTGGCGCCGCGGATCGACGGGTCGGACAGGTACTGCTGATGGACGCCCTGAAGGTAGCCGCGGATCGTCTCCGCGCGGAACGGCATCGCGCCGTCGATCCAGGCGCCGACTTCGGCGGGCCGGCCCCGGCGAATGTCACGCCCGAAGCCCGGAGGTATCTCTATGGTCGCGGTGACCTGGCCGCCGCGCAGGCGGCCAACCATGTCGGCGGCGTCGCCGAGCGGCGCCTGCTCGACGAAGTAGGGTGAACCGCGCAGCTCCTCGAGATAGGCGCGACTTTCGTAGGAATCGTCGCGGTCGAGGGCCGCGAAGCTCAGCGAATTGACGTCGGTCGTGATGCCGAAGCCGAACACCAGCATGAGGGACGCCGTGCCGCCCAGAGCGAAGCCGAGGCGGATCGGATCGCGCATCAACTCCAGCGTCTCGCGCACGGTGTAGGCCAGCATGCGGCGCAGGCTAAACAGGCGCGGCGGCGGCGGCGTCTCCGCGATTTGCACCGGCGGCGGCTCGATCGCAGCCGGCGCGGCCGCGTCACGCGCGCTGGCTGCTTCTTCGAGGAAATCGATGAAGGCTTCCTCCAGGTTCGAAGCCCCGCGCGCCCGGATCAGTGCCGGCGGCGTGTCCGTCGCGAGCACCCGGCCCGCGTCCATCAGGGAGATGCGATCGCATCGCGCGGCCTCGTTCATGAAGTGGGTCGATACGAAGATCGTCACGCCTTGATTGCGCGACAGGTCGATCAGCAACTCCCAGAACGCATCGCGCGCCAGCGGGTCGACGCCGGATGTCGGCTCATCGAGAATCAGCAGGTCGGGCCGATGCACGATCGCGACCGCCAGCGAGAGCCGCTGACGGATGCCGAGGGGCAGGTCTGCCGCGAGCTGATCGCTGTATTCACGCAGCCCGAAGCGCGCGATCAGCTCGTCGACGCGCCGCCTGCCTTCGGCCAGGGGCAGATTGAAGAGTCGGGCGTGCAGGTCGAGGTTCTGCCGGACGGAGAGTTCCGTGTAGAGCGAAAACGCCTGGGACATGTAGCCGACACGCTCGCGCGAGCTCATGTCGTTGGCATCGATCGGCCGTCCGAGCAGCGTGGCCATGCCTTCGCTGGCCGGCAGCAGGCCGGTCAGCATCTTCATCGTCGTGGTCTTGCCGCAGCCGTTCGAGCCCAGAAAGCCGAAGATCTCGCCACGCTCGATGTTGAAGCTCACGTGGTCGACGGCAGTGAAATCGCCGAAGCGGCAGGTCAGATCGCGGGCCACGATCACCGGGTCATGGTCGAACGCGCGCTGCGGTATTTCCAGCCGCCGGTGGCCGGCCTTCTGGCCATCGGGCAGCAGCGCGATGAAGGCGTCCTCAATGGTCGCCGCGCCGGTCTTCTTCTTGAGGGCGTCGGGTGTGCCCTCCGCCAGCACCCGGCCCGTGTTCATGGCGACGAGCCAGTCGAACCGCTCGGCCTCCTCCATGTAGGCGGTGGCGACGATGATGCTCATGCCGTCGCGCCGCTTGCGCATGCGCTCGATGAGTTGCCAGAACTGGCGGCGGGACAGCGGATCGACGCCGGTGGTGGGTTCGTCGAGGATCAGCAGGTCGGGATCGTGGATCAGCGAGCAGCAAAGACCCAGTTTCTGCCGCATGCCGCCGGAAAGCTGCTTGGCGAGGCGCCCGGCGAAGGGAGCGAGGCCGGTGCTGTGCAGAAGATCGGCAATGCGTTGCTCGCGCTCGGCGCGGCCTTGGCCGAACAGGCGGCCGAAGAACTCGATGTTCTCGCGCACGCTGAGATCGGGATAGAGATTCTTGCCCAGGCCTTGCGGCATGAAGGCGATCCGCGGGCAGATCGCGGTGCGGTGCCGGCGGCCCGCGATGTCGCCGCCCAAGACTTCGATGTGGCCCTCCTGGATGCGCTTGGCGCCGGCAATGAGACTGAGGAGGGAAGACTTGCCGACGCCATCGGGCCCGATCAGACCGACGGTGCAATTGGGCGGAATGTCGAAGGACAGGCCCTCGAGGGCGGCGGTCCGGCCATAGCGATGCGCGACGCCCTGCAGGCGAACGACGGGGGCGGCGGCCCTCTGCATGGTCAGCGCGGCCCTTGCAGGCGCTCCGGCCACTCGACCCGGGGGTCGTACTTCACGTAGGTGACGCCCGGCAGGCCGCTCCGCACGCTTGCCGCGTGTTCGCGCACGATGTCCCGGTCGATGCGCACGCGCACCCGGAACATCAGCTTGTCGCGCTCCGTCTGGGTCTCGACCATCTTGGGCGTGAACTGCGCCTGCGAGGCGACGAACGTCACCTTGGAAGGCACCGGCCGGCCGGGATAGGCATCCAGCAGGATGCGTGCGTCGCTGCCGACCGCGATTTGCCCGGCAACCACCGTCGGCAGGTAGATGTCCATGTACACGTAGCCGACATCCAGCATGGTGAAGACTTTGCCGCCCGCCGGCAGGACTTCCCCGACATTGGCGATGCGGTATTCGATGCGGCCGTCGCGTGGCGCGATCAGGGTGTTGTCGGCGATGTTCACCTTGAACAGCTCGACGTCGTGCTGTGCAGCCTCGCGCAGGTGCTCGGCGGCGCGAACACGGGCCGTCGCCCCCGCCTCGTTGGCTTGTGCGCCGTTCAACTGTTGCTGGCGCTGGTCGAACAGTTCCTTGGTGATCCATCCGCTCTTGAGGAGCTGCCGCGCACGATCCATCTCCTGGCCGGCCAGGATGACCTGCGTGTGATACTGGTCGACGTTGGCATTGGCCTCGATGATCGCCTTGTTGGCTTGCTCGACCTGGGCCTGCGCCTTTTTGAGCGATGCTTCGAGATCGCGCGTGTCCATCAGCGCGAGAACCTGACCCGCCGCCACCATGTCGCCTTCGTCGACGCGCAGCTCGGCGATGCGGCCGGCGAACTTGGTCGCAATGTCGATCGGATCGGCTTCGATGCGGCCGTTGCCCATGGCGATGCCGGGCGGCAGCTGCGGCGCCCGATGGGTCCACCACCAAGCCGCGCCGCCTGCCGCGACACCGGCCAGCAGCAGGAGCAGGGCGATGCGACGCCCGCGCCGCTTGGTGCGGGCCGGTGCGGCAGGCACCAGCGCCTTCGACGGTAACGGCTCAGGCAGGGACACCTGTGCCTCGGCGGGCGCGGCGACTTTCGTCGCGGACGCGACGTCGACTTTGCGGGCCTCGGTCATCGGCGACGTATAAGGCCGCACGGGCCCGATGGGATTGACGCAAATCAACGGCCCTGCCCTGCAGGATTGGGCTTCCATCGCCTATCCGCCGGTGCTGATATCGCTGCCTTGCGGAGGAATCAGCAATGGGCAAGACCCTTTTCGACAAGATCTGGGACCGCCACGTCATCAAGGATCTCGGCAACGGCTTCATCCTGATGCACATCGACCGCCTGCTGCTGCACGACATGTCCGGCGGCAAGTCGCTCAAGGAGGCGATCGAGAAAGGATACAAGCCCGCCCAACCGCGGCTCACCTACGGCACGCCGGACCACACCATGTCGAGCCAGCCGGGCCGCACCGAGAAGACCTATCCGCCGGGCGAGCCGCTGATCCTGTCGATGCGCGAGATGACGAGGGCCCATGGCATCAAGCTGTTCGACCTCGACCAGGACGGCCAGGGCATCGTGCACGTCATGGGCCCCGAGCAGGGCCTGACCTTGCCGGGCACGACGCTCGTCTGTGGCGACAGCCACACTTCCACGCATGGCGGACTGGGCGCACTCGCCTTCGGCATCGGTTCGTCGGAGCTGGTGCACGTGATCGCCACGCAGACCATGGTGCAGAAGAAGCCCAAGCGCATGCGCGCGAGCTTCGAGGGCAAGCTCGAGGCGGGCGTCACCGCCAAGGACATGATCCTGCATCTGATCGGCGAGCTCGGGACCGCCGCCGGCACCGGCTTCGCCGTCGAATACGCGGGCTCGGCCGTGCGCAGCCTGCCGGTCGAGGCGCGGCTCACGCTGTGCAACCTCACCATCGAGATGGGCGCGCGCACCGGAATGGTGGCGCCTGACGACGTCGCCTACGAATACCTGAACGGCCGCGACTATGCGCCGAAGGGGGCGATGTGGGACCGCGCGGTGGCGCACTGGCGCACCTTGCCGAGCGATGCCGATGCCGAGTTCGACTTCGAGCACACGGTCGACATGAGGAAGGTGGCGCCACAGATCACCTGGGGCACCAGCCCCGAGCACGTGATCGCGGTCGACCGGCCGGTACCCGACCCGGCAAATGGGCCCGAGGAGAAACGCGGCGCCTGGGAAGCGGCGCTGAAGTACCAGGGCCTCGAGCCCGGCAAGCCGATCGAGGGCACCAAGGTCGACTGGGTGTTCATCGGCTCGTGCACCAACTCCCGCATCTCCGACCTGCGCGCCGCCGCCGAGATCGTGAAGGGACGCCGCAAGGCCGAGCATGTGACGGCTTGGGTCGTGCCCGGCTCGGTGCGCATCAAGAAGGAAGCCGAGGCCGAGGGGCTCGACCGGGTGTTCCTCGAGGCCGGCTTCGAATGGCGCGAGCCCGGCTGCTCGATGTGCCTCGCCTCGAACGGCGAGAGGGTGCCGCCCGGCAAGAGAAGCGTGTCGACCTCCAACCGCAACTTCGTCGGCCGCCAGGGCCCCGGTGCCCGCACCCATCTTGCCAGCCCTGCCATGGCGGCGGCGGCCGCGATCAAGGGCGCGATCGCCGACGTCAGGAAGCTGTAGGAGGCGCCGCCATGGACAAGTTCACCAAAGTGACCGGCGTCGCCGCGCCCCTGATGCGACAGAACGTCGATACCGACCTCATCATCCGCATCGAGCGGCTGGTTAACAACGTGACGCGCGAAGGCCTCGGCCCCTATTGCTTCGAGCAGATCCGGTTCAATCCCGACGGCACCGAGAACCCCGACTGTGTGTTCAACCAGGAGCCTTACCGCAATGCGCCCATCATCCTCAGCCGCGAAAATTTCGGCTGCGGCTCGTCGCGCGAAGGCGCGGTGTGGGCGCTGAAGGGCATGGGCATCAAGGCGGTGATCGCCCCCTATTTCGGCGACATCTTCAACAACAACTGCTTCCAGAACGGCATCCTGCCCGTGCCGATGCGCATCGAGGATGTAGAGCAGCTCGCCGACGAGATGAAGGCTTCACCCGGGAACGCGCGGGTCACCGTCGATCTCGAGAACTGCGTCGTCATCTCGCCGACCGGCCGCACCATCCCCTTCCAGGTCGACGCGCGGCGTCAGCACGCCATGCTGAACGGGCTGGACGACATCGCCCAGACCAAGACGCACCAGGCCGAGATCGAGGCCTGGCAGAAGGCCGACCAGAGCGAGCGGCCGTGGATCTGGCTCTGACCTAGGTGCGACCGCTGCATGTGGCCCTGGCGCTGCTGATCGCGGCGACCTGGGGCCTCAACTTCACCGTCATCCGCTTCGGTCTCGACGAGTTCACGCCCTTTGCCTTCGCCGCCTGGCGTTTCATCCTGGGCGCGCTGCCGGTGCTCGTCCTGCCGCGGCCTGCCGTGTCCTGGAAAGTGCTCACCGGCATCGGCGTGTTCCTGTTCGGTGGCCAGTTCGTCTTTCTCTTCTTCGCGATGCAGGCCGGCTTGCCGCCCGGCCTCTCCTCCGTGGTGGTGCAGTTGCACGGGCCGCTCACCGCCGTGATCGCGGCCATCGTCCTGCGCGAGCGCGCTACTGCAGGCCAATGGCTCGGCATCGTCGTGGCGCTGGCGGGCGTGCTGGTGATCGCCCGCTCGGTCGAAGGCAGCACGACCGTGCTCGCCGTCGGCATCGCCATGATCTCGGCCTTCTCCTGGGCGATCGGCAATCTCTTCCTGCGCGCCGGCCGCGGCACCTCGATCCTCGCCGTCACCGCCTGGGGCAGCCTGCTGCCGCCGCTTCCGCTCCTGATCGCAAGCGCGCTGAGCGACGGCTGGCATGCGACCCTGGCGCCGGTCCTGGCGCCGACATGGCGCGGCTGGTTCGTGCTTTTCTACACCGTCGTGCCGGTGATGTGGCTCGGCTACTGGATCTGGGGAACGCTGCTGCGCACCTATCCCGCCGCCAAGGTCGGCCCGGTGTCGCTGCTGGTGCCGTGCTGCGCTCTCGCGATCTCGGCGGCTGTGTTCGGCGAACCGCTCAGCGGCCTGAGGTTGGTCGGTGTCGCCATCGTGCTGGGCGGCGTCGGCTTGGGCATCATCGCCTCGACCCGTCGCGCCTGAGAACAAACGAAAAACGGGAGCCATGACGGCTCCCGTTCTCCGACGTCCCCCCAAGATCGAATATCGTGACGGGAACGTTACGCTTCGCGGCTTTCACCGGCAATGCGACGAGGCCGGTTTGACACGAATGAAACCAAATCGGCTCACGCCTTTTGCAAGCCGCACCACTCGGCGATGAACAGCGCGGTCGCCTGCGTAATCTTGCGAACCGATTCGAGATTCACGCGCTCGTCGAAGCCGTGAATGTCGTCCGACCGCGGGCCGTAAACCAGCGCGGGAATGCCGGCATAGAGACCGAAGAAGCGGTTGTCGGCGGTACCGGTCGACGTCTTGTCCTCGAGCGCTGCGCCGAATACCGTCTTGTGCGCGGCGGCCAGCACGGCCCGTACCTGCTCGTGGTTCTTGAGCACGAATGGCTCGGCCTGGAAGCCTTCCCACGTCACGGTCGGCGGATTGTTGCCGAGGAAGGGATCGTTGGCCGCGGCGGTGCGGATCACGTCCTCGACTTCCTGGCGGCATTCCTTGAGCGTCTGCGAGGGCAGCACTCCTACCCTCATGTCGAACGTGCACCACGACGGCACCGAGCTTGCCCAATCGCCGCCGGCGATCTTGCCGACGTTGAAATTCACCGGGTGATGATGATCGTGGAAATGGTTGTCGTGCTTCTTCTTCTCGTTCCACTTCTTCTCGAGTTCGCGCAGCGCCTGGATCAGCCGATAGGCCGATTCGATGGCATTGGATCCGGCATCGGCCTTGTAGACGTGCACTGGATGGCCGGTGACCTTGACCTGGAACCACATGACGCCGACCTGCGCCACGGTCAGGACGCCCGATGACGGTTCGGGAATGAGCGCGGCATCGGCGCGATAGCCGCGCTGCAGGCAGGCGAGCGCCCCATTGCCCGTGCACTCTTCCTCGACCACCGACTGCTGGTAGACATCGGCCGCCGGCTCCAAGCCCAGCGAGCGTAAGGCGCGCAGGGCGAAGACGTTCAGGATCAGGCCCGCCTTCATGTCGCCTGCACCGCGTCCATACATCCAGCCGTCCTTGACCACGGGATCGAACGGATGGCGCGCCCACATGTCGTGCGGACCTTCCGGCACGACGTCGATATGGCCGTTCAGGATCAGCGAGCGGCCCTTCGGACTGGACGGCCGCCAGGCGCCGACGACGTTCCACGCATCGTCGTAATCCAGGCTGTGCGGCGAGTAGCCCGGCAGGTGCTTCAGGTCGTCGATCTTGATCTGCCAGCGATCGACCGACAGGCGATCCTCCTTGAAGAGGCGTGCCATCATGTCCTGCGCCGGCGCTTCCCTGAAACGCGTCGACGGAATCCTGACGAGATCGGCCAGCACGCTGGTCTGCTCGTCGAAGGCGCGATCGACGGCGTTCATGATCTGGGTCTTTTGACTGCTCTCCAGCATCGGCTCCTACATCAACGGAGGTGGCGCCTTCACGCCCAGGGCGTGCTGGCCGTAGATCGTGCCCTGCAGCTCGGGGGAGAACATGACGTGGGCGTTGGCCGCGTGCGCGTCGCGGAACAGGCGCTGCACGTTGCTGCCGAGATAGATCGCGCTCGAGCCCGCGAGACCCATCATCAGGTCGACCGCCTCCAGGCACATGCGCGTCGAGAAGAACGCATCGCGGCGATAGCGCACCTTGTCGTCGTGCGTGAATTCCTCGCCAGCCCGCGCCTTGGCCATGGCGTGCGCGCAGGCAGCCTTCATGAGCATCTCGGCAGTGTCGATGCGCGCGCTCGCCTCGGCCACCTTGAGCTGGACCGCCTGGCTTGCATTGACCGGCATGCCGGTATTGGTGGCAAGGCGCTTGCGCGCGGCGCCGACCGCCTGCTCGTAGGCGCCCTTGGCACAGCCCAGCATGACACCCGTCAGAACGTACGGCCCGAGCGCCAGTAGCGGCAAGCGGAACAGCGGCCCAGGATTGACCTTCGAGCCGGCGTGCGGCTTGCCGTTCATCGCCCAGGCGCTGATCGAGCGCCGCTCGGGCACGAATACCTTCGAGCAAGCGACGTCCTTTGAGCCGGTACCGGCGAGGCCCACTGCGTGCCAGTTGTCGATGATCTCGTATTCCGAGCGATGCACGAGGGCAAAGCGTTGGTCGACCGGCGGGCCGCCCTCGCTCTCGCGAACCATGAAGCCCAGCATGTTCCAGTCGGAATTGTCGACGCCCGAGGACAGTGGCCACCGCCCGCTCACTTCCCAGCCGCCATCGACCTTGCGGCCGCGGCCGGCCGGAAAGGCGAGCGACGTGGCGATCAGGGTGTCGGGCGAGACGTCCCAGATCTCGTCCTGCGTCTCGGGCTCATAGTAGGCGAGCATCCAATGATGGCTCGAAAGATTGCCGAGATTCCAGGCCGTCGACGGACAGGCCTTGGCGATCTCGGCGCACACGTCGACCATGATGCCGACGTCGAGCTCCGGTCCGCCGACGCGGCTCGGCTGCACGATGCGAAACAGCCCGGCACGGTGCAGGTCGCGTTCGTTGTCGTCGAGCAGCCGCCGCTCGCGCTCGCATGCCGCCGCACGTTCGGCAAAGACCGGCGCGAGGGCACGCGCCCGCTCCACCATTTCCGCATATCGCACGCCGGCAAGCGATTGCGGCTTTGCCGGCAGCGTCTTCGAAGGAGTCCACGAGCTCATGGTGTGAAGGATGGTACCGCTTTCGACGCACCGGCCGAAGCCTTATGCTTTGCCGCAGCAAACCTGACCGCATCGCAAAACCCGGGATCGCCATGCCAGACGCCTCGCACGGATCCGCGCCTCGCCAACTCGACGTCGCCATCGTCGGCGGCGGACTGGCGGGCCTTTATGCCATCCATCGTCTGCGCAAGCTCGGCCTTTCCGTGCGCGCCTACGAACAGGGCTCCGGCGTCGGCGGCACCTGGTTCTGGAACCGCTATCCCGGCGCGCGGTGCGATGTCGAGAGCCTGGAATATTCCTACAGCTTCGATGAGCAGCTGCAGCAGGACTGGAAGTGGCCGGAGCGCTACGGCACCCAGCCGGAGATCCTGAAATACATCAACCACGTCGCCGACCGCTTCGATTTGCGGCGCGACGTGCAGCTCAACACGCGCATCGCCTCGGCGACATTCGACGACAAGACCAACCAGTGGACGCTCAAGACGAGGGACGGCGAGGAGATCCGTGCCCGCTACTGCGTGATGGCGGCAGGCAATCTCTCGACGCCGAGGGTGCCCGACTTCAAGGGTCTCAAGAACTTCAAGGGCAAGTGGTACCATTCCGGCCTGTGGCCGCATGAGGGCGTCGACTTCAGCGGGCTGCGCGTCGGCGTGATCGGCACCGGCTCGTCCGGCGTGCAGATGATCCCGCTCATCGCCCAGCAGGCCAAGCACCTCACCGTCTTCCAGCGCACCGCCAATTTCAGCCTGCCGGCGCGCAACATGCCGATGCCGCAAGAGAAAGAACGCAAGCACAAGGCCGAGTATTCCGCCCGCCGCGCGGCGGCGATGGAGACGCCGTTTGCGATCGGCGGACATCCCAAGCCGACCAAGTCCGCACTCGAGGTGCCGAAGGCCGAGCGCGACGCCGCCTACGAGGCCAAGTGGCAGGAAGGCGGCTCGATCAGCTACCTCTACGCCTATACTGACCTGCTGGTGAACAAGGAGTCGAACGACACCGCCTCGGAATTCGTGCGCAACAAGATCCGCGCCATAGTGAAGGACAAGCGCACTGCCGAGCTGCTGGCGCCCAAGGACCATCCGATCGGCACCAAACGGCTCTGTCTCGATACCAATTACTACGAGACCTACAACCGGCCGAATGTCAGCCTGGTCGATGTACGCTCCGATCCGATCGCGGAGATCAGCGAGAGCGGGCTGCGCCTGAATTCCGGCGCAGCGCACGAGCTCGACGCAATCGTCTTCGCCACCGGCTTCGACGCCATGACCGGCGCGCTGAACGAGATCGATGTGCGCACGAGCCTTGGCGCCGTGCTGCGCGAGCATTGGGAGGGCGGGCCGCTCACTTATCTCGGCGTGATGGTGGCGGGTTTTCCCAACATGTTCATCGTCACCGGACCGGGCAGCCCGGGCGTGAAGACGCAGATGATTGCCTCCATCGAGCAGCATGTCGACTGGATCGCCGACGCGATCGATCATCTGCAGCAGCGCCAGCTCGATCGTATCGAGCCGACCGCCGAGGCTGAAATCGACTGGGTGACCCACGTCAACCAGGTCGCCAACTCGACGCTCTATCCGCTGGCCAACTCCTGGTACATGGGCGCCAACATTCCCGGCAAACCACGGGTGTTCATGCCCTATGTCGGCGGCTTCGACCGCTACAAGAAGCACTGCGATGCCATCGCGGCCAAGGGCTATGAGGGCTTCAACCTCACGAGACGCGGCGCGCCGGTGACGTCGAGGTAGGGCTGCGGGCGGCGGCCGAGTCCCCGCTGGACGTAAGCACGGCGGCCGCCTATGTCAGCGCCGCCATGCCATCGACAACCGTGCTGCGTACCCTGGAAGCCCTCGAGGCCGCAGGGCTGATTGCGCCCGATCCGCGCCTCAAGGAGGCCGCGCGGTCGATGGCCATCGGCATCACGCCCGAGATGGCGGCGCTGATCGACCGGCACGACGTGGCCAACGATCCGATCGCGCGGCAATTCGTGCCCGGCGCCGAAGAGACCGTGATCGCGCGCGAGGAACTGCCCGACCCGATCGGCGACGACGCGCGCTCGCCGGTCAAGGGCATCGTGCATCGCTATCCCGACCGGGTGCTGCTGAAGCCGCTGCATGTCTGCCCGGTCTACTGCCGTTTCTGCTTCCGGCGCGAAAAGGTCGGGCCCGGCGGCGAAGCGCTCACGGCGGAGGAGCTTGCGGCGGCGCTTGCCTATATCCGAGCCCGCAGCGAAATCTGGGAAGTGATCCTGACCGGCGGCGATCCGCTGATGCTGGCGCCGCGGCGTCTTGCCGAACTGGTCTCGGCTCTCGATGCCATTCCGCATGTGGCGGTGATCCGCGTTCATAGCCGCGTGCCGATCGTCGACCCCGAGCGCGTGTCGGCCGAGCTCGTCGCTGCGCTGAAGCTGCGGCGCGCCGCTCTGTGGCTCGCCGTCCATTGCAATCACGCACGCGAACTCACCGCAGGCACGCGGGCCGCGTTGTCTCGGCTCGCCGATTCAGGCATTCCTCTGATGGGCCAGACCGTGCTGTTGGCCGGCGTGAACGACGATGTCGATACGCTCGAGGCATTGATGCGTGCGCTGGTCGCCGCGCGGGTCAAGCCCTACTACCTGCACCACCCCGACCTGGTGCGCGGCACCGGCCATTTCCGGGTCTCGATCGCGCACGGCCAGAAGCTGATGAGGGCGTTGCGCGGCCGGCTGTCCGGGCTGGCCCAACCGACCTATGTGCTCGACGTGCCGGGCGGCCACGGCAAGGTGCCGATCGGCCCAGGCTATCTGGGCGACGATCCCGAAGCCCTTACGATCGAAGACGCGTTCGGCGGCCGGCACCCCTATCCGGGCTAGGACTCAACGCCCTCGTGCAAGGTTTCCTTGCCGACCGGTCCGGGTGCGTGCACATCGAGCATGATCTTCTGCTCGCCGGCTTTTTCGAAAGTGAGTGTCACCGGCACTTTATCACCGGGCTTGGGGCGGGGCTTCGCGCCCAGAAAATAGAGATGATAGCCGCGCGGCTTCAGCGTGATCGTGGTGTCGGCGGGAACGCCCAGACCGCCCTTCAGAGCGCGCATGGCGATGTCACTGCCTACGACCTTGATGCCACATACCGCGACCGCCCGTGCGATTGGGCTGCTCGCCGCGATCAGCCGGTCGGGGGTCGACGAGCGGTTGACGAGTGTGACAAAGCCGCAGAAACGCCAGGACGTCCTGTCCGAGGCGCGTGCCCACGGCTTCTCTATTTGGGGAGCCATGCCCGACCTTAGCCGAAGTTGGGTACCGAGATCAGCGGCGCGCCGCCGCAAGCGTGGGCCGCGCCGTCGCGCGCATCGGCGGCGCGCTCAACTCCTCGACGAGCCAGTCCTCGAACGCCTTGGTCTTCGGCCGGTTGACCGAAGCGGGCGGGCAGACGAACCACCACGCCTTACCCGAATCGACGATCTGCGGAAACGGCTGGAACAGCCTTCCCTCGGCCAGCTCCTCGCGGAAAAGCTGCGGCGGGCCGACCGCGACCCCCGCTCCTTCCATCGCCGCCTCGACGGCGATCATGGTCGAATCGAAGGTGAGCACCCGCTTGGGCTTGAAGTCGCCCAGCCCCACGGCGCGCAGCCAGATCGCCCATTCGGGATCGTAGGTCATGTCGATGAAGGGCACGCGCTTCAGATCGTCGAGCGTCTTGAGCTTGTCCTTGTAGCGCTTGCCGCAGAGCGGGGTCAGCACGTCGGAGAACAGGCGCGTGGCGTGCAGGTCCGGTTCGGGCTGCACGGCAAAGCGAATGGCGCAGTCGAAATCCTCGCGCGCGAAATCGATGCGACGCTGGCTCGTCGTCATGCGCACCTCGATCTCCGGATGCTTGGCCTGAAAGCGATGCAGCCGAGGCGCCAGCCAGCCCAGCGCGAAGGTCGTAACCAGGCTGACGTTGAGGGTGCCCGAATTGGCCTTGCGGCCGACCCGCTCCAGGGCATTGGTCATGCGGTCGAAGGCGTCGCGCAGATCGGGCAGCAGCGCCTGGCCTTCGCCGGTGATTTCGAGCCCGCGCGGCCTTCGCACGAACAGCGGCACCCCCAGCCGCTCCTCGAGCGCCTTGACCTGATGGCTGACCGCGGCCTGCGTCACGTGCAGCTCCTCGGCGGCATGAGTGAAACTTGCATGTCGGGCGGCTGCCTCGAATGCACGTAATGCGTTCAGTGGCAGTTGCGAGCGGCTCATGGCGGCAGTCCGTTCATAGTTTTTCTGGGCCTCTCCCAGAAGTTTCGTCGTTTGCAGGCGATTTGATAATACCTCAAATAAGGCAAGCAAACGAGACCGGGAAGCAGGATAGCACTCCCGCCGCCTCAAACGGAGCTAAGTCATGTCGACCCTAACCAGCGTGCGGGGAATTGCCCGCCCGGGAACCCCTTCCTTCTCCTTCGGCCGGGCCGCCGCCCTGCTGGCGGGGATTGTGGCGGTCGGCGTCGAAACCCTCGTGGTACGCGCCGAATTGCGGCGTTCGCGCCGCCAGCTGGCCGAACTCGATGACCGCATGCTGCGCGACATCGGAATCGACCGCGCCCGCGCCCGTTTCGAGGCCGACAAGGGCTTTTGGGCCTGAAATCCAGGGTATTCCGGGTCGGGGAATTGCCGGCGGACGCCGGATAGAGCAGTTTGGGGAGGGTGCCTAAATAGGCATCATGACCCAACACTCAACTCTCCCGCTCCCCCCAGTGGCGTTCGCCACCCCAACATTCCCCGACCCGGATACCTGCTGGCAGGCCGTGCAGCGGCGCGACCGCGCCTACAACGGCCGGTTCTGGTTCTCGGTCAAATCGACCGGGGTCTATTGCCTGCCGTCCTGCGCGGCCCGTACGCCGCTCCGCAAGAACGTCGACTTCCATGCCTCGCCCGATGCCGCGGAGAAGGCGGGCTTCCGGCCGTGCAAGCGCTGCAAGCCGCGCGAGTGGCAAACGGCGCTTGGGCTCAGCCAAGCGGTTGCCAAGGCCTGCGCGCTGTTTGACTCGGCGGACAACGACACACCGCCCTCGCTCACCGAAGTCGCGCGCAAGGTCGGGCTCACCGCCAACACGTTGAGCAAGCGCTTCCTCGCCGAGCTCGGCGTCAATCCGCGTGACTGGCTGGTCGCCCGCAAGCGCCAGCGCTTCCGCAAGGCGTTGCGCGACGGCGAGAAAGTGAGCGAGGCGCTTTACGGCGCGGGCTACGGCTCGCCGAGCCGCGTCTACGAAACGAGCGACAGGGCGCTCGGCATGACCCCCGCCACCTACGCCAAGGGCGGCGCCGGTGCGCACATCGACTACACGACGGTCGACTCCGACTATGGCCGCGTGCTGGTGGCGGCGACGCAAAAAGGCATCGCCGCGGTGTTCCTGGGCGACAGCGACAGCAAGCTCGAGCGCGACCTGCGTCACGATTTCCCGGCGGCGGATATCGAGCGCAACGACGGCGCCCTGTCGGCGCGCGTGAAGGGCGTGCTGGCGCGACTCTACGGCCGCAAGCCGTCGGCCCTCGACGCGCCCGATGTGCCGCTCGACATCATCGGAACCGCCTTCCAGTGGAAGGTATGGAAAGCGCTGACCGAGATTCCAGCAGGCCAGACGCGCACCTATGGCGATATCGCCAAGCGCATCGGTGCCCCGGGCTCGGCACGCGCGGTCGGCCGCGCCTGCGCCACCAACCAGGCGGCGGGCGTCATTCCGTGCCACCGGGCAGTCGGCGGTAACGGCTCGCTCACCGGCTACCGCTGGGGAGTGGCGCGCAAGCAGCGCCTGCTGGCCGATGAGCAGCGGCGCAGCGCTTGAACGACGGCAGCGGCGCGCTCTAGTTACTGTTCTCCAGGCGTGTCAGGTCGTAGCGCTTGCCATCGCGCGAAGCGTCGAAGCGCACCTTGTCGCCAGGTGAGAACCCGTCGATCAGGGCCGGGTTCTTCACGCGAAACACGTTGGTGCCCGGCTCGATGTAGAGGTGCCCGACACCGCGATGCATGATGGTCACGCGGCCCGTCTTGGCATCAAGCGCCACGATGCGGCCCATCGCCAACGGCTCTTCCTGGGCCGGCGCCAGGCCGGCTGTCTTCGCCGGAATTTGTTCGGGAATGCACGGCTTGGCCGACAGGCGCTGTGCGGCCCATACGCCACCGCCTGCAAACGCGACCAGAACCAGCAACGACGACAAAAGAACAACGCGACGCATGACTCGTACCTCCAGACGCGACTGGACATCGCTCCGGGGCGCGCCAATTCAAGGGCTTGGCGCTCAAATTCTTGAGAGGGATTCACTCACCCTGAGCGATTCACCCTCGCTGCATGCGCCGGCGCAACAGGACGTAAAATGCGCCGCCTCCGCCATGACGCAGATGTGCGGCTTTGAAGCCCGCGACGCGCGCGCGGTTTTCGGCCCGCTCGAGCCAACCCGGGAATTCAGCGCGGATGCGCCCGCCGAGCACGCGTCCTACGTCGAGGCGCAGGCCCTTGCCGGTGACGATCAGCACCACGCGGTGTCCTTGGCTGACCCCCTCGGCGAGGAAATGGGCGACCGCGCGCTCGGCCTCCGCGAGAGTCATGCCGTGCAGGTCGAGCGTCGCCTCCGGCGCACGCCTGCCGCGCGCCAAGGCGCGATCGACGTCGCGGTCGAATGGTTCGATGCGCGGGGCCACGAATGTCGCCTTCGTCGATCTCGCGGAGGGCAAAGATCGCGCTTTCGGCGTCGCGGGCTTTTCGGCCTTGGGCTTGGCGACAGCCCGCTTGGCAGGCCTGTCGGTCTTGAGCGGCGTCACGCCGGCCATCGCTGCCTTGAACAGGTCGAGGTCCTTGGCCATTCGTTCGATGTAGAGCATATCCTCCCCGGCGGGAAACCCGCTCTGGCCTTGGCGCCAGAGCGGGGCTACACAGCCCGCCATGGCGATCGCGCCCAACCAGACCGACCCCGATCTTCAGACCGGCTTGCAGTATTTGCGCGCCGGCTGGTTCGACCGGGCAGAGCCCCTGTTCCGCATGGCCTATGCCCGTTACGGCGAGCGGCCCGATGTCCTGCATTACCTCGCCGTATGCCTGTCGCAGCGTGGCGCGCTCAGCGAAGCGGCGGATCTGTGGCGCAAGGCGATTGCCAAGGACCCCAACGAGCCGATGCTGGCCTACAATCTCGGCCAGGCTGCACGGCGGCTCGGCCAGTGGGATGAGGCTGCGCGTCGCTTTCGCGACGTGCTGCGGCGCCAGCCAGGCCATCTCGAAGCCAAACTCGCGCTCGCGTCGTTGCATATCGACCAGGGCAAGTTTGCCGCCGCCGAGCGTGAGGCTGCCGAAGTGGTCGCCAATCTCGAAGAGGCCATCCAGAAGTCGCCGGAGGACAATCGGCTCAAGCCGCTGCAGGCCCGCGCGCGCAATATGCTGGGCCATGTCCTCTATCGGATGGGCCATGCCAGTGCCGCCATCGAGGTGCTCGACATGGCGATCCAGGACGCGGGCGAAGATCAGGGCCGGCGCGCCCAGATCCTGGGCGACCGCGCCCTCGCCCTGGGCGCGATGGGTCGGCACGACGATGCGGTTGGCGAAGCGCAGAAGGCGGTCGAGCTCGCGCCGCAGAACCCCAGCGTCAACCATGTGCTGGGCTTCGTGCTCTATTTCGCCGGCAAGCCGTTGGATGCCATACCGCCGATCGAGAAGGCCCTGCAGCTCGACCCCAATTTCACCGTCGCGCGCCAGACGCTGGCCAACGTACTGAGCGCAGCGGGGCGCATCGACGAGGCTACCGGCCTGTTGCGTACGGCGCTGCAGCAGAACCCGCTCGACCGCAACGCCATTCTGCAACTCTCCTTTCTTCATATGGAGAAGGCGCGCTTCGGCGAGGCGGTCGACCTGCTGACCCCTTACCTCGCCGCGCGGCCGGACGACGCCCAGGCGCTCAACAACATGGGCTTGGCACTGCGCGGCCTGAAGCGCACCGACGAGGCGCACCGGGCGCTGAAGCGCGCCTCGCGGCTGGAAGAGAACGATCCGCTGATCCTGACCAATCTCGGCCAGGTGCTGAGTGATCTCGGCCGCCCGGCGGAGGCGCGGCCGTTGCATGAGAGGGCGCTGCGAGCCCTGCCCGGCGATGCCCGGTTGCTTGCCAACTACGGCGCCTGCCTCGCCGCCCTTGGCGACAAGGACAAGGCGCGCGAGACGCTCGACGCTGCACTCGCCGTCGATCCCAACAACCAGGATGCGCTCAACGCGCGCATCGCCTTGGACGCATGAGCGGCGAGGCGGCCCGCCATCTGGCGGAAGTCAGGAACCGCATCGCCGAGGCGGCCCGGGCGGCTGGCCGCGACCCGGCCCAGGTCACCCTGGTTGCCGTGTCCAAGACCCATGGCGCCGACAAGGTGCGTGAGCTGATCGACGCCGGCCAGCGCGTGTTCGGCGAGAACCGCGTACAGGAAGCGCAGGAGAAATTCCCCGCGCTCAAGGCGCAGTTTCCCGATCTCGAATTGCACCTGATCGGCCCGCTGCAGACCAACAAGGCGCGCGATGCCGTGGCGTTGTTCGACGTGATCGAATCGGTCGACCGCGACAAGCTTGCCGCCACCTTGGCCAAGGAAATGGAGCGCGCGGAAAAGCGGCCGCAGTGCTTCATTCAGGTCAACACCGGCGAGGAACCGCAAAAGGCGGGGATCCTGCCGGGCCAGCTCGACGCCTTCGTGGCGGCTTGCCGCGATACCCATAAGCTGCCGATCGTGGGGTTGATGTGCATCCCGCCGGTCGACGAGGAACCCGCGCTGCATTTTGCCTTGCTGGCCAAGATGGCGCAGCGCAACGGACTGGCCAAAGTGAGCATGGGCATGAGCGCGGACTACGAGATCGCCGTGCGGACGGGCGCTACCCATGTGCGGGTCGGTAGCGCCCTGTTCGGTGCCCGCCACTAGAAAAAGATGCCGGAGCTGCCCGAGGTCGAGACCGTCCGCCGCGGCCTGCTGCCCAAGCTGGTCGGCCGGCGCATCGTGCGCCTGCAGCAGCGGCGCAAGGACCTGCGGGTGCCGATGCCGGCCCGGTTCGCCCAGCGCGTCGAGGGCCGCAGGGTGATGGGGATCGACCGACGGGCCAAGTACCTTCTGATCCGCCTCGACGACGGCAATACCTTGATCGCCCATCTCGGCATGTCGGGCCGCATGGTATTGCACGATGCGCAAAGCGCTGCCGAACACCCCTTGAGCCGGCACGATCATGTCGTGATCGACACCGACCAAGGCTGGCAGATCCGCTTCAATGACGCGCGCCGCTTTGGGCTGATGCTGCTGGTGG
>DASRFX010000121.1:0-25724 GCA_035651335.1 Reyranella sp.
TCGATGTGGGCGCTGAGCAGCGACAAGCAGACGGTGCGGTTGACGGTGCCGCCGGCGGTGCCGGGCGACGTCTCCAATCCGCCTTTGCGGGTGGAATTCGACCGCACGTCGCTGGAAGCCACCCTGGCGGCGCTGGTGCAGATGCATTTCGAGATGATACGCACCGCGCCGGCCGATATCCGGCAGGTCAGGCACTGAAAGAAACCGGCGCGGATGGTCCGCGCCGGGTTCCGGCCGCCTGCGAGGGACGCCTCACCAATAGGACGGGGCGTTGTAGTATTTGTCGACGGAACGGCCGTAGTCCGCCGTCCATGTGAAGTCGCTGCCGGCGTCGAGCGTCGGGGCCTTTTCCAGCATCTTCTTGTCGAGATTGACGACGTAGCCGCCCTTGCGCTCGTCGTAGGTCAGGGCCGACCACGGCAACGGGTGCTGCTTCTCGCCCATGCCGAGGAAGCCGCCGAACGACATGACGGCGTAGATGGCGCGGCCGCTGACCTTGTCGATCATGATGTCGTCGACCGTACCGAGCTTCTCGCCCTGCAGGTTATAGACGTTCGTGCCTTCGACCTTTTCGGCCGCGATCAGCGATCCGGTCGTGATCTTGGTGACGTCAGCCATGTTGTCTCCTTCCGATCAAGCTGCGTCCTCAGCGAACGAAGCGCGGGGGCGCTTGGTTGCCGACGAGATCCTACCCCCGTCGCGGCAGGGTGAACTTGTTGGCGATCAGCTCGCGCTCGAGCACCGGAATGGCCGCCGCGGCATCGCCCGCCCGGCATTGCGCGACCGCGGCCTGGGCGTCGAGATTGGCCCGGAGCTTGTAGCCGAGCTTGGGCGAAGTGTCGTCGCCGCCGATGTGGCGCAGGTAGATGTCGCTCAGCGCCCGGCAATAGGCGATGTCATCGCGGGCGCCGGTCTCCGCGCTCGCCACCGCCGGCGCCACAGCCAGGCCGGCCAGCAATATCAACGAAATGGTTCTCATCCTGAATTGTCCTCCTGCTGGGCGGGCATATGGGTATCGAGTTGGCCGAAATTTGGGCCGTCGGCCCCGGGGGCGCGGTGCGAGGCGCCACGTTCTATACGACAGAATCGGGTTCCTTCTAACGCCGGGGTTATGGTGGCGCGTATCGATCCACGTCATGGAGCGTGTCATGCCGCGGACTTTCCGCCCTTTCCGCCGGTGCGCCGTCGACGTCGTTTTTTGCCGTTTTAAAAACGGAAAAACGGGAAATTGCTGGGCAGGCAAGATGTGGACGGCGCCGGTTAGATTCCCATTAGTGTAATGGGGCCACATCTGCCATTGGGTGGCTCAGGAAATCGCTGCCGCTCGGGCGGTTCGCCAGGCCGATAAGTTCTATACGACAGAATCCGGTTCCTTCTAGCACCCGTGTCATAAGCTCGAGATGGCACGTTACCCTCTCGAGTGGGGCTGGCACACCGACCAGCCTGCCGCGCCCGGCTTGCCCGAGTTCACACCGGTGATGCCGACCTTGCTGGGCGGCGGCGATCCCGACCTGATCTTCGCCTCCAGCAAGCCACCAAAGCCCGACCCGGCGGACGATGCCGAGCCCAGCGACAGCGGCTGGTCCGATGATGCGCACGGAAACGCCGCACCGGCCAGGCGAGGCATCGCACCCAACACCGAGCCGCCGCCCGGCAGCCCCGAATATCAAGTGGCCGACGATGAGGCGCGCAAACTTGAAACTGGCGCGCGCTCATGGGCCGATCTGTCACTAGGGGAGCAAGCCCTCACCAGCCTCAAACGATTTGGCTACGAAGGCGACGCCCATGGCGGGGCGCTGGCGGCAGATAGCGCTGCCCGTCGTCTACAACAGGTCGAAGAGATCCGGCAGAAGCAGGAGGCAGGCGAGGAGCTAACGTACGCCGAAAAGCGCTTTCTGCTGGCGAATCGCAATGTCGCCAGTGAACTCGCAGCGTCTGTCAGACGGATCGTCGACGCGCACAGCAAGCTCGCGGCTCTGCCTCAAAGCGAGAAGCTGCAGCAATTCCTTGGGGCCAAGTCTATTCCCGAGGCTAGCGATCTTTTTTGGAAGAATCCCGGCGAGATCGCCAGCGCCTTCGGCATCGAAAGTATACCTGATTTCATCACTGGCTTGGCCGCGACGGCCACGCTGGGGCCTCTTGGCGGCGGTGCTATCCTGACTGGCAGCGCAGGCGCCAGCGGCTACGCCGCAGGCTTAGTCGGCGCACTTGCCAAAGAAGGCGTGGACGTCGGCAACGCTGGTGCCATCGACAAAGCGCTGAGAGACCCAGCGCTGATGGAGCGTGTGCGTTCCAGCGCCACGACCAAGGCCGCGGTATCAGCCGGCACCGCGCTTGCCATGGCGGTGGCCGGCGGCCGCGCCGGCAAAACGAATAGAAGCGGCTCGGCCACGTCGGCCGGCGGCGAAGCCGTTGCGCCACGGCGCACGGCGGCCGAACAGCTTGCAATAAATGTCGAGGCAGGTAGGCAACACGAGGCAAATGTCGCTGCCATGTTGGAAAAGGACTATGAAATCCTACCACAACTGACGGTAGAGACCGACTCTGGGGTGCGAACTCGCCTGGATTTCGTGGCGCGTCATCGGCAAACTGGAGAACTCAGGTATATCGATGCAAAATCAGGGCCCACATCGCGACTTACCCCGGCACAACGAATGGCGTATCCCGAAATATCGATGAGTGGTGCAACCGTCAAAGGAGCTGGAAAGGGATTCCTTCCAGGCGGAACGAGGCTTCCTCCTCGCCCAGTAGAAATCATCACGAAGCAATAGGCCAACCATGTCGATAGAAGAGACAAACAAGATAGACTTCACCGCCATCGATAAGAATGGCCGCCACATCTTGCTCGCCATCAGCGACCCCCTGGACTGGTCCAACGAAAACGAACACCTCTCGATGCTCCAGGATAAGCTGAATGCCTATTTTACCCTCATCGACAGCGGCCAGTTGATAGAGAAAGTACCCAAGGCCAAAGGCTTGCCCGTGATCATCAGGATCGTCGGCAAATATCCGCTTAGCCATGAAGCCGCCAAGTTCTTGGACCTGGCCAAGTCCGAATTCGCCAAGGACAGCATCACGCTGGAATTCCAACTCCTGGACGACGGTTCCACAACACGCTGACGGCCTGGGCTGACTGGCGGCCACGGGAGCTACTATGTCTCCTAAGGAAATAAGAGGACAATCGATCGAAATCGCCGCTTCGCTTGGATATGCGACCAATCCGGCGCTACCGTTGCCCGAGGGTACGGAGTGTTCGCGGACTGGAAGCGAGATCGTGGACCGGCTTCTCGCTCTTCATGCTGTCGCCGCGACGGCCCTTGGATTCGAGCGCGAACGAGCTCGCGCGTGGCTCACAAAGGAGCGGGTGTGGGAAGCCCTAACTCGACAAGAGCGCCGCTTCATTGACGAGGGGACCGGGCACCATCATCGGTTCGCAACTGCAGTCGAAGCAATGTGGGCCCTCGCATGGGCGTTGGGCTTGATTGAACATCTCGACTTCTCGCTCGGCTGCGACGATCAGTTCGTGCGAAAGATGCCGGACCTCAAGGTCGGGCAATCGAGCGAATCCTTGCGTACAAAGATCCACCTTCGACCGCGAGATGAACTTCTTTCGGCTTGTGATCTTGCCTATTGCCTCCACTGGGCCATCCGCGAGGCCGAAATCGCCGGAAAAGGTCATCTGGCAAGGTAGATCCTTACCTCATAGAGGAGCGGCGGCGTGCCTTGGAGTGGGTGCTGAGCGATTGGGCGTGGGACGATGTTCCGATGGACACGTGAGCATGCGTCCCCTACTTCCACGGATCGGCGACCTTGGGCCAGAACGGCGTCTTGCGCTTGGTGTAGGGCCAGCGCGTGACGTCGGGATCGGCGGCGCCCGCCGAGGCGACGTAGAGGATCTCCTTCGCCAGCCCGACGAAGCCGTTATAGAAATGCTGCGCGCTCTTCACCACGACCACGCGATAGTCGGCGGGCTCGGCGCCGACGGCGCGGAAGGCGTCGGCGTGGAAGGTCTGGTTGCGCCGCGTGCAGATCGCGATGTCGACATGCTCGGAGGAGAGCAGCGCCATGTCGCCGAGCGGCGACATCACCGGCCCATAGGGCTGGAAGGCGTTGCGGGCGATCTTCTTCACCGTGACGTCGAGGTCGACCGGCGCGCCGCTCACCGCGCCCGACTTGCCGCCGAGCCGCATGCGGATCGCCGCGCCCTCGCCGGCCTCCTCGGCGATCTGGAAGGCCATCGGGTCCCACATCACGCCGAACAGCGCCGGGCCGATCCGCCGGTCGACCAGCGCCTTGAGCACGAAGGTCGAATCGCCGGGCGCGCCCGAGCCCGGATTGTCGGCCCGGTCGGCCAGCACCAGCGGGCCCTGGTTGTGCGAGGCGGCTCTCTCCATCGCCTCGGCGATGCTGAGGTACTTGGTGGCGTAGCGCTCGCGGTTGGCCCACAGCTCCTGCCCGAGCTGCTCGGCGAGCTTCTCCGCCTTGGCGCGGTCGCCGTCGGCCACCACCAGCGTGCGCGTGCCGACATCTTCCACGTCGGCGAAGGCAAAGCCGTGGCTGAGCGACACCGAGAGGATGCCGTCCCTGCCCTCGAGCGACTTCATGCGGGTGACGAACTCGCTGATCGGCGGCACCGAGGTGCGGTATTGCGCGATCATGCGGCAGTCGTGCCGCGCCATCACCGGGCGCACCTTGCCCTCGACCGTGTCGGCGACGATGGCGAACAGCTCGGCCGCGCGTTCCATCGTGTCGGTGTGCGGATATTCCTTGTAGCCCACCAGCACGTCGGCGCTGTCGAGCATGAGCTGGCTGAGATGGCAGTGCAGGTCGAACTCGGCGCCGATCGCGACCTTCGGCCCGACGACCGCGCGGATCCTCGAAAGAAGATCGCCTTCGCAATCGTCGTAGCCGTCGGCGACCATGGCGCCGTGCACGTTGATCAGCACGGCGTCGAGCGGCAGCGCGGCCTTCACGCCGGCCAGGAGCTCGTCGCGGAAGCCTTCGTAGACCGAGCGCACGGTGGTGCCCGAGGGGCCGGCGAAGGTGCTGAGGCCCTCGATCACCGCCCAGCCACGCCGCTCGGCTTGCTGGCGCCAGGTGTGCACGGGCGCGGTGAAGTTGGTCGGCTTGTGCCTGGTGGCGTCGCCGCGAAAGATGCCGTGCTCCTGGTAGCCGCGTAGGCCGGTCGGGAAGGGCACGAACTGGTTGGTCTCGGTGCCGAGCGCGCCGATGAAGACGCGGCGGCTCACGCCTTCCTCCGGTGGCAGCCCGCGACATGGTCGTCGACCATGCCGGCCGCCTGCATGAAGGCGTAGCAGATGGTCGAGCCGACGAACTTGAAGCCCGCCTTCTGCAGCGCCCTGGACATGGCATCGCTCTCGGGCGAGCGCGCCGGCACGTCCTTCAGGGATTTGGGATGATTTCGTTTCGGTTTGCCGCCGACGAAGCTCCACAGGAATTTGGAGAAGCCGCCCGGGCCGTCGCGCTCGACAATCGCGAGATAGGCCTTGGCGTTGCCGACCGAGGCCTCGATCTTGCCGCGGTGGCGGATGATGCCGGGATCGGCCAGCAGCTTTTTCAGCTTGGACGGCGTATAGCGCGCGATCTTGGCCGGATCGAAATTGTCGTAGACCTTGCGGTAGTGCTCGCGCTTGCGCAGGACGGTGATCCAGGACAGGCCGGCCTGGCAGCCTTCCAGGGTCAGGAGCTCGAACAGCGCCTTGTCGTCCCTGAGCGGACGGCCCCATTCGCGATCGTGATATTGCTGGTAGAGCGGGTCTTCGGAGACCCAGCCGCAACGCACCTTGCCGTCGGCGCCGCGCGAACTATCGTGCTTCCAAACCATGTGAGGGAACTACATGCCCAAGGATCTCGGCGAGCTCAAGGTCTGCATCTTCGACGTCTTCGGCACGGTGGTCGACTGGCGCGGCAGCCTGATCGAGGACCTGCCCAGGCTCGGCAAGAAATATGGACTCGACACCGACTGGACGAGCTTCGCCGACGACTGGCGCGGCCTTTACCAGCCGCAGATGAGCCGGGTGCGCAAGGGCGAGCTGCCGTGGACGCGCATCGACGATTTGCACAAGGAGGCCTTCGAGATGCTGCTGAAGAAGCGCGGCCTCAAGCATCCGGGCGAGGCGGGCACCTGGGAGTTCACCCGTCTGTGGCACCGGCTGCGGCCGTGGCCCGATTCGGTCGACGGCATCGGCATGATGAAGACGAAGTACGTCGTGGCGACGCTGTCCAACGGCAACGTGGCGCTCCTGATCAACATGGCCAAGAACGCGGGCATTCCCTGGGATCACTGCTTCTCGGGCGAGACCTACCGGCACTACAAGCCCGATCCGGAAGCCTATCTCGGCGTGGTCGACACGATGTATCTCAAGCCGCACCAGGTGATGCTGGTGGCGGCGCACAACGGCGATCTCGCGGCGGCGCAGAAATGCGGGTTGGCGACCGGGTTCGTCGTCCGCCCGCACGAACACGGACCCGGCCAGAAGCGCGACCTCAAGCCCGAGGGCGAGTGGGACGCCGTCGGCCATTCGATGATCGAGCTCGCCCGCAAGATCGGCTGCTAGCTAGACCGGCGGCCGCTTGCTTCGCCACGGCGTCGCCCGCTCATAGGCGGCGCCGGCGGCGAACACGCTCGCCTCGTCGAAGGCCCGGCCGGCGAGCTGGAAGGCGAGCGGGAAACCGTCGCCGCCCAGGCCGCAGCACACCGTCATGGCGGGCTGGCCCGTGACGTTGAACGGCATGGTGAAGGAAGGCTTGCCGAAGAAGTGGAAGATCGGCTGCGGTTCCTCGAATTTATCCGGCGGGCCCCACTGGTTCGCCGTCATCACGAGATCGTAGCCGCGCGTCGCGGCGCGCATCTCCTGCTGGAGCTGGCGGCGGAAGCGCAGCGCCGACATGTATTGCTCGGCCGACAGGAAGGCGCCGAGCTGGAAGCGCCGCCGCGTCGTGTAACCGAAGATCTCGGGACGCTCGATCACGTCGCGGCGGTGGATGGCGTGCGCCTCGGCCGTGATGATGACGCGGCCGCAGATGTGATAGTCCCGGAGGTCGGGGAACTCGACATCCTCGACCACCGCGCCGAGATCGCGCATCACGCGCACCGCCTCGTCGATGCCTTGCTGCATGTCGGGGGAAAGGGCGGCGTCCGCGGTCTCGAACCAGTTGCGCGTGAGCGCAATGCGCATGCCCTTGATCGGGCGCCGGCAGGCGGCGCCGTAGTCGACCTTGGTCGTCCGCGCCGAGGCCTGGTCGTTGGCATCGTGGCCGGCCAGCACGTCGAGCATCAGCGCGCAATCCTCGACCGTCCAGGCGAGGGGCCCCGCGGTGTCGAGGCTGAAGGCGAGCGGGAAGATGCCGGCGCGGCTCACCAATCCATAGGTCGGCTTGATGCCGGCGGTGCCGCACCAGCCGGCCGGATTGCGGATCGAGCCGCCGGTGTCGGAGCCCATGGCGGCCATGCAGAGCGCGGCGGCGACCGCGGCGCCCGAGCCGCTCGACGAGCCGCCCGGATGGTAGTCGGTGTTCCAGGGATTGCGCACCGCGGGGAACGGCTGGTCGGGCGTCATCGCGCCGTTGGCGAACTCGTGCGTGCCGAGCTTGCCCAGGATGACCGCGCCGCCGGCCTTGAGGCGGCGCACGGTCTCGGCGTCGATCGACGGCACGTAGTCCTTCTTGAGATGCGAGTGGCCGGTCGTGCGCACGCCCGCCGTCTCGTAGATGTCCTTCAGCGCGATCGGAATGCCGTGCAGCGGGCCGCGGACCAAACCACCCTGGCGCTCGGCGTCGGCCTGTCGGGCGGCGGCACGCGCCATATCGGCGGTGACGGTGATGTAGCTGTGCAATTTGCCGTCGACCTTGGCGATGCGGTCGAGGAAGGCGTCGGTGAGGGCAAGCGACGCGATCTTGCCGCGCGCCATCAGGCGGCCGGCCTCGGCGATGCCGAGCGTGGTGAGGTCGAGCATGGGCCTACTCGTCGGCGCGGAAAACGTGCGGCGGCTCGGCCGCCCAGTCGAAGCGTGCCGGGATGCGCTCCATCAGCTTCAGCAGGCCGACATAGCCCTGGTGCAGGTGCTCGATGTCCTCGGCCGTCAGCTTCAGCCCGCTGAGCGCGGCGCGTGTCCTGAATTCCTCGAGCGTGGGCGGGGTATGGGATTGCGACGGCGGCATGGTTTCCTCCGCCGCCGAGTATGCCCTAGTCGCCGCCGAACATCTCCTTCACCTTGCTGAAGAAGCCTTCGGATTCGGGGCTGGTCTTGCTGCCGGCCTTCTCGAATTCCTTGAGCAGCTCCTTCTGCTTGGCGGTGAGATTGGTCGGCGTCTCGACGCCGATCTCGATGTACATGTCGCCATGCTGCGTCGAACGGACGATCGGCATGCCCTTGCCGCGCAGCCGGAACTGATGGCCGGTCTGGGCCCCCGCCGGAATGTTGATGCGCGCCATCTTGCCGTCGAGCGTCGGCACCTCGATCGAGCCGCCGAGCGTCGCCTGCACCATGGAGATCGGCACGCGGCAGTGGATGTCGGCGCCCTCGCGCTCGAACAGCTGGTGCCGGCGCACCGACAGGAAGACGTAGAGATCGCCGGCCGGGCCGCCGCGCGCGCCGGCTTCGCCCTCGCCGGAAAGACGGATGCGCGTGCCATCCTCGACGCCCGCGGGAATGCTGACCTTGAGTGTCTTGTCGCGTCGCACGCGGCCTTGGCCCGCGCAGGCGCGGCAGGGCTTGTCGATCACCTGGCCCGCGCCATGGCAGGTGTGGCAGGCGCGTTCGACGGTGAAGAAGCCCTGCTGGGCACGCAGCCGGCCGCGGCCGTGGCAGGTCGGGCACTGGTGCGGCAGGGAGCCCGGCTCGGCGCCCGAGCCATGGCAGGTCTCGCAGGTGACCGAGCTCGGCACGCGCACCGTCGCTTCGGTGCCGCCGTAGGCCTGCTCGAGCGTGATCTCGAGGTTGAAGCGCAGGTCCTGGCCGCGCGTGTCGGCGCGCCCGCCCGGGCCGCCCGGCCGGCCGCGGCCACCGAACATCTCGTCGAATATGTCGCCGAATACCGATCCGAAGTCGAAGCCCTGCGCGCCGCCGAAGCCACCGGGCCCGCCCGGGCCCATGCCGCCCTCGAAAGCGGCCGCGCCGTAGCGGTCATAGGCCGCGCGCTTGTCCGGATCCTTCAGGATGTCGTAGGCGTGGTTGACGTCCTTGAATTTCTTCTCGGCGTCCTTGTTCCCCGGATTGCGATCCGGGTGGTACTGCATGGCGAGCTTGCGGAATGCCTTTTTGATGTCGTCTGCGGAAGCAGCACGACCGACGCCCAGCAGCTCGTAATAGTCTTGCGCCATGACTCCTTACGCAGCCCCCACTTGCCGCTCGTCCCTCAACAGGTCGGCCTCCCACCCCATCCGGAGCGGGAGGCCGTGGTCTCTTGTCTTTTGCCGGCTCAGCTGCCGGAACCCGTCTTCTTGTTCTTGTCAGTGACGTCCTCGAACTCGGCGTCGACGACCTTGTCGTTCCTCGCTCCATTCGCTGCGCCACCGGCCTCGCTGCCGGCACTGCCGGCCCCAGCGGCGCCGGCGCTCGCCTGAGCGTCGGCCTGCTGGGCCTTGTACATTGCCTCGCCGAGCTTCATGGCGGCCTGGGCAAGGTCGTTGGTCTTGCTCTTGATCGCCTCGGCGTCTTCGCCCTTCAGCGCTTCCTTGAGGGCCTCGATCGCACTCTCGATCGCCGACTTTTCGGCCGCACCGACCTTGTCGCCGAACTCCTTCACGTTCTTCTCGGTCGAGTGCACCAGTGCCTCGCCTTGGTTGCGGGCGTCGATCAGCTCGCGCTTCTTCTTGTCTTCCTCGGCGTGCAGCTCGGCGTCCTTCACCATCTTCTGGATCTCGGCTTCGCTCAGCCCGCCGGAAGCCTGGATGCGGATCTGCTGCTCCTTGTTGGTCGCCTTGTCCTTGGCTTGTACCTGCACGATGCCGTTGGCGTCGATGTCGAACGTGACCTCGATCTGCGGCATGCCGCGCGGCGCCGGCGGGATTCCGACCAGGTCGAACTGACCGAGCAACTTGTTCTGGGCGGCGATCTCGCGCTCGCCCTGGAACACGCGGATGGTCACCGCGGTCTGGTTGTCCTCAGCCGTCGAGAAGGTCTGGCTCTTCTTGGTCGGGATCGTCGTGTTGCGTTCGATGAGGCGCGTGAACACGCCGCCCAGCGTCTCGATGCCGAGCGACAGCGGCGTCACGTCAAGCAGCAGGACGTCCTTGACCTCGCCCTTCAGCACGGCGGCCTGCACGGCCGCGCCCACGGCGACGACCTCGTCGGGATTGACGTTGCGGGCCGGCTCCTTGCCGAAGAACTGCTTCACCGTCTCGATGACCTTGGGCATGCGGGTCATGCCGCCGACCAGGATCACCTCGTCGATGTTGCCGGCCTGCATGCCAGCATCCTTGAGCGCCGCCCTGCACGGCTCGAGGGTGCGCTGGATCAGGTCGTCGACCAGCGATTCGAGCTTGGCGCGCGACAGCTTCAGCACGAGGTGCTTGGGGCCGCTCGCGTCGGCGGTGATGAACGGCAGGTTGACCTCGGTCTCCTTGGAATTGGAGAGCTCGATCTTGGCCTTCTCCGCCGCCTCCTTGAGGCGCTGCAGGGCCAGCCGATCGTTGCGCAGGTCGATGCCCTGCTCCTTCTTGAACTCGTCGGCCAGGTAGGCGATGACGCGCTGGTCGAAATCCTCGCCGCCCAGGAACGTGTCGCCGTTGGTGGCCTTCACCTCGAAGACGCCGTCGCCGATCTCCAGGATCGACACGTCGAACGTGCCGCCGCCCAGGTCATAGACGGCGATCGTGCCCGACTTGCGCTTGTCCATGCCGTAGGCAAGGGCCGCCGCCGTCGGCTCGTTGATGATGCGCAGCACTTCGAGGCCAGCGATGCGGCCGGCGTCCTTGGTGGCCTGGCGCTGGGCGTCGTTGAAGTAGGCCGGGACGGTGATCACCGCCTGCTCGACCTTCTCGCCGAGATAGGCCTCGGCGGTCTCCTTCATCTTGCCCAGCACGAAAGCCGAGATCTGGCTCGGGCTGTATTGCTGGCCGCTGACGTTGACCCAGGCGTCGCCACTCGATGCCTTCTCGATCTTGAAGGGCACCAGCGACGCCTCCTTCGCGACCATCGGGTCGTCGAAGCGGCGGCCGATCAGGCGCTTCACCGAGTATAGGGTCTTCAGCGGGTTGGTGACCGCCTGACGCTTGGCGGCCTGCCCGACTAGGCGCTCGCCCGAATCGGTGAAGGCGACCATGGACGGCGTGGTCCGCGCGCCTTCGGAATTCTCGATGACTTTGGTGTCGCCGCCTTCCATGACGGCAACGCACGAATTGGTCGTACCAAGGTCGATGCCAATGACTTTCGCCATGATCTACTCTCTCTTCCCAGCAGGCCTTCCCGGCCCCGCGAACGGCGACCGGACCGACCCCCGAATGATGTTTACCTGCCGGAAAACCCGGGTCAGGACAGGGGCTATATAGGTCCCGATGGGCCTTCTGCAACGGTTTCGGGCCTTTGGACCCGCGAAAATCACGCCGCGGATATCGCGTGGCAGGGGCAGGGCTTAGATAGGGTAGATGCGCATTTTCCCAAGCCTTTTGTCGGCCGGCCAGCAGGCCAGCCTGCTGCAGGACCTTCGCGGCGTGCTGGCCAGGGCCCCGCTCTATGGCCCCCTGATGCCGCGCTCGGGCACCCCCTATTCGGTCCGCATGTCCAACTGCGGCAGGCTGGGTTGGCTATCGGACCAGGCGGGCTATCGCTACTCGTCCACCCATCCGGTGACGGGCGAGCCGTGGCCCGCGATCCCGCCTGCCGTGATCGAGATCTGGCATGCCGCGACCGGCGTCCCGTTCGAGCCTGAAGCCTGCCTGATCAATTACTACGGTCCCGCCGCCAGGCTTGGCCTGCATCGCGACGAAGACGAGGAGGCCAAGCAGGCGCCGATCGTCTCGATCTCGCTCGGCGACACCGCATTGTTCCGGCTGGGCGGGCCCGCGCGCAAGAGCCCGACGCGGTCGATGCGGCTTGCCAGCGGCGACGTGCTGGTGCTCGAAGGGCCGTCGCGTGACTGGTATCACGGCGTCGATCGCATCATGCCGGGAACGAGCCGGCTGTTGAGCGAAGGCGGCCGCTTCAATCTCACCCTGCGGCGCGTGACGAAACCGCTCTAATTTTCGTTGCTGGGTTCAGGCACGCTGCGAGCAGGTCCGCCCTTGGAGACGGCGACCATAGCCGCGCGCAGCAGCCGGCCCGAGATCAGATAGCCCGGGATCATTTCCTGCACGACCGTGCCGGCGGGCACCGAGGGATCTTCGACCTCCATCATGGCCTGATGGAACTCGGCATTGAACGGCTTGCCGAGCGATTCAAGGCGCGTCACGCCGTGGCGCTCCAACGCCGACTGCAGCTCGCGTTCGGTCGCCTGCACGCCAGCAATGACGTTGCGCACCGCCGGATCGAGCGCTTCGCCGTCGGCCGGCAAGGCCGACAGCGCGCGGCCGAGATTGTCGGCCACCGACAATACGTCCTTGGCAAAACGCTCGATGCCGTACTTGCGCTCGCGCTCGACGTCCTGCTGGGCCCGCCGGCGCATGTTCTGCGTGTCGGCCATCGCCCGCAGGTATTTGTCGTGCAGATCGGCCTTCTCGGCGTGCAGCTGCTCGACGAGCTTCTCGAGCTCGCCGGCGGGCGGCGTCGCATTCTCGATGTCGGGGCCGGGCTCGACCGGGATATCATCCGGGGCGCCGCCCGCGGAGTCGCTGGCCATACGCTAATCCCTAATTCAAGTAGTCTCTTTCGCGGGCCTTGACTTAGGGAGGCCGGGCGGTCGGGTCAACCCACCTCGGTGGGCTCAAACCGCCTCCAGCGGGGCATGCAACCTAGTGCCGCGCACGATGATTCCGCCGCGATCGCCGATCGTGACCGCGCCGTAGCGCTGGGCGAACACCTCGGGCAACGGCCGCGCCTTGTCGGCCGCCAGCCACAGGCGCAGCAGATGGCGTTTGCGCTCGGGTTCGGGCCAGTCGACGAAATCCGTGCGGTCGTGCAGCAGCGTGTGATTGTGCACCAGCTGCACGTCGCCCGGCTTGAACTCCATGAACATGTGCAGTCTGGGGTCGTTGGCCAGCGCGTCGAACATGTCGAGGGCCTCGACGTGCCGGGGCGAAAGGCGCGGCGCGTCGGGGAAGCGCTGCGCCGAATCGATGTACTGGCGCTGGTAGATCGCGCTGAGATGGCCTGCGTGCCAGTTGAACACCGGGATCTCGAAGTAGGGCTTCTTGCCTTCCGGCACCTCGCCGCGACGGTCGGTGGCGAGCGGCTGGAACAGGAGCTCGAGCAGGTCGGGCCGCGTGCGGCGCATCTCGTTGAAGATGGTCGTCGAGCTCACCAGGGCCGACAGTCCACCCGACTTCGCCGTCTTGAGGCAGAGCAGGCCGACGATGTCGCACGAGTCCGTGTGATAGGTTTGCCGCTCGTGCGTCTGGTAGATGCGCACATTGGGGTCTTTCACGTCGAGACCGAGGTCCTGCACGTGGCCCAGCACATGCCCCTTGCCGTTCTGCGAGCGCGCACTGCCGAGATGGGCACCGAGCCCGAAGAACGCCGTCGCCGCCTCGCGCTTGGACCAGCGCTCGACCGGCAGGCCGCGCAGCAGCAGGAAGCCGCGCCCGTTCAGCACCTCGTTCTCGACCCACGTCTTGAGCTTGGCCGCAAGCGTCGGCAGCGGAAAATCCGCAGCCCTGATCGCCGCGATATCGGCCTCGCGCGCCGCCAATGTCCGGGTGACGGTCTCGATCTCGGCGATCTCGCGCGCGGTGAGCGGCATCAGCCAGTCGGAACGCCTGGACATTTCGGGCCCGTACCAGGCGGCAGCATTGTTTTGTTCGGGCGGCAGCGCAAACGCCGGCATCACGTCTCCCAGGGGAAGCGCGGCGCGAACAGGTCTTCGTCGCCCTGGCTCAGGCGGAACGTCTCGGTGGCGTTGACGAGGGCCGCCCGGATGCCGGGCTCGAGCGCGCTGTGGCCGGCATCGGGCACGACGACATAGCGCGCCTCGGGCCAGGCCCGCGCCAGCGCCTCGGCGGTGATCGGCGGGCAGACGATGTCGTATCGGCCCTGGACGATGGTGCAGGGCAGGTTGCGCACGCGGATGATTTCGTTCCACGGCCAGCCCTCGGGCAGGAAGGTGCCGTTGGCGAAGTAGTGCGCCTCGATGCGCGAGAGGGCCAGTGCGAAGCCGCCATGGTCTGATTCGAACGGGGCGCGGGCCGTCGGGTAGAGCGTCGAACAGGCCGCCTCGTAGCGGCTCCATGCCCGCGCCGCCGGCCGATGGACGTCGGGATTGCGGTCGATCAGCCGGCGATAGTAGTTGCGCAGCAGGTCGTCGCGCTCGGCCTCCGGCAGATGATCGGCGAACTCGCGCCACGCTTCCGGGAAGATCGTGCGCATGCCGGTCAGGAACCAGTCGATCTCGGGGCGCGCGCCCAGGAAGATGCCGCGCAGGATGAACCCGGTGACGCGGTCGGGGTGGCGAAGCCCGTAGGCGAGCGCGAGCGTGCTGCCCCATGAGCCGCCGAACAGCAGCCAGCGCGTCACGCCGAGATGCGCCCGGAGCTTCTCCATGTCAGCCACGAGGTGGCCAGTCGTGTTGTCCTGCAGGTCGCCCAGCGGCATCGACCGGCCACAGCCGCGCTGGTCGAAAATGATGATGCGGTAGTACTGCGGGTCAAAGAAGCGGCGATGGACGGGCGCCGAGCCGGCGCCGGGGCCGCCGTGGAGGAACACGACCGGCACACCCTCGGGATTGCCGCTTTGCTCCCAATAGATCGTGTGACGCCCGTCGACCGCCAGCATGCCGCTGGCGTAGGGCGAAATCTCGGGAAACAGGTCGGAGCGGAGCGGAGTTTCTGAGCGCGGCATACGACTTGCGCCGATTATGCACTGCCTCGCCGGTCGCTGTCTTGCCACGGGTGTCGCGATTGCCGGCGCTGTCATGAGCCGTCTAATCTGCCCTGCGGTGGGCGCCTGGCGTCGAGGAGGAACAGTGTTTTTTCGCCGTATTCTCGCGATTGCCGCGCTGCTCGTTGCGGCTGCCGCCTGCACCTTCGACAGCACCGGGCCCGAGACCTCGGTCGTTGCGGCAAGTCGTCCCAATACCCTGCCGCGCGACATCGAACGACAGGTTGGGCCGGCCTACGACTCGCCCCAACTGCAGGCTCTGGTCGAGCGTGTCGGCCAGAAGCTGGTCAGCGATTCGTCGCTTCCCGGCAGCTTCCATTTCTATGTTCTCGACCAGCCGATCGCCAACGCCCATGCGCTTCCAACGGGCTACGTGTTCGTAACGCGAGGGCTGCTGTCGCTGATCGACGACGATGCCGAGCTGGCGGCGGCCATGGGCCACGAGCTGGGCCACATCATCCTGAAGCACGCCGCCGAGCGCGAGCGCGCCCGCAAGGGCATCATGGACGCTGCCGTCGCGGCCGCCCTCAAGAGTGGCTCGGCCTCAGTTGGCCGCTCGGTGGCGCGCAGCGGCCTTCTCGAACTCAGGCGCTATTCGCGCGACCAGGAACTGGAGGCCGACAAGGCGGGGCTCGGCTTCATCGTCAAGGCTGGCTATCGCGGCAGCGCCATGTACTCGCTGATCGAGAAACTGCGGCGCCAGGCGCGGCTCGAGGACCAGCTGATGGGCGAGGCGAGCGGCGGCCAGGCGGAGGAACAGAGCAACGCCATGTCGACCCACCCCGATCCGGAGCGTCGTATGGCGGCGTTGCAGCAATACGACGCCGTGCGACGGCCGGGCAACGCGGACCGCGCCGGCTATCTCGCGCTGATCGACGGCATGTCGGTCGACGACCGGCCGGAGGAGGGCTTCGTGCGCGGTCCGGAATTCCTGCATCCGACCCTGCGGCTCGCTTTCGCGGCACCGGCCGATTTCCGCCTGTTCAACGCCAGCGACGGCGTCCTGGGGGTCGGTGCCGACCGGTCGGCGATGTTCTTCTCATGCACGCCCAAGAAGATCGAGGGCCGCCTCGACGACTGGATGCGCAACCAGATCAAGCCCACGCCGACCAGCATCCAGTCGACCGAGATCGGCGGGGCCGACGCCGCCATCGGCGCCCGGCCCCGCGGCGAGGAAACCGGCCTCAGCCAGATCCGCTACGTGCTGATCCGCCACGATGACGGGATCTGCTACTTCAACCTGCTGAGCGACGGTCCCGACCGCGACCGCCGGATCGAGGCGTTGGTGGCGGCGGCGCGCAGCTTCCGCACGCTGTCGCTCACCGAAGCCGCTTCGCTCGAGCCCTACCGGCTTCATGTCGTGCCGCGCGACGGCGGCACGGCGGCGCAATTCGCCCAGCGCATGCCCTACCGCGACTTCAAGCTGGCCCGTCTGCTCGCCCTGAACGGCGTCGACAGTCCCGACGAGTTCACCCGGCGCACGCTGGTCAAGCTGGTGCAGCCGTAGCGTCGGCTTCGCCGCAAAACAAAAGGGCGGCACGGGCCGCCCTTTTGAGAAACTTTGGTGGGAAGCTCTAAGCGACCTTCTGCAGGACGTTGTTCAGCTTCTGGGTCGCCAGGTCCTTGTCGATGCGCTCGACGGCGGCGAGTTCGCGCGCCAGGCGATCCAGCGCAGCCTCGTAGATTTGCCGCTCGCTGTAGGACTGGTCGGGCTGGCCGGCATTGCGATGCAGGTCGCGCACGACTTCCGCGATCGACACCGGGTCGCCGGAGTTGATCTTGGCCTCATATTCTTGGGCGCGGCGGTTCCACATGGCGCGGCTGACGCGGCTGCGGCCCTTCAGGGTCACCAGCGCGTTTTCCATGATCTTCCGCGAGCTGAGCTTGCGCAGGCCCGAGAGCTTCGCCTTCGCCACCGGCACGCGCAGCATCATGCGCTCCTGCTCAAAGGAGATGACGAACAGGTCGAGCCTGTGCCCGGCGATCTCTTTCGCCTCAATGTCAATCACCTTGCCCACGCCGTGGGTCGGGTAAACAACGAAATCGCCCTTCTCAAAGGCAAATTCTTTCGCCTTGGCGACCGCCTTCTTCGGCTTAGCCATATCAAGTCCCTTCACTCTCATGCCCCGTACTGAGCGATACCGCGACCCGCCGCGCACACTCCCCTGTGTGCCCGCCCGATCACCGCATCGGTAAGTTGCTTTCCGATACCGAAACGGATACCGAGCTTGCGGCGGCCCGGACCCCGGACCGCTTCCAGCCGGAACTTTATATCAGAAAATTGGCCGGGAGTCCCGTCCGATGTGGCAAATTGGCAACGGTTGGGCCATGCAAGAAGTTCATGGCTCGAACAAAATTGCGCAAAAGGACTTGATTGAGGCGGATTCTACCGCTTGCCGGGGTTCTTGGTGAAATACTTCTGAAACTTGTCTTTTTCATCCTTGAACTGGTCGGCATCGGCGGGAGCCTCACCCTTGCGGGTGATGTTGGGCCACTCGGTCGCGTAGGTGCGATTGAGCTCGAGCCACTGCTCCAAACCCTTCTCGGTGTCGGGCAGGATCGCGTTGGGCGGGCATTCGGGCTCGCACACGCCGCAGTCGATGCACTCGTCGGGATTGATGACCAGCATGTTCTCGCCCTCGTAGAAGCAGTCCACGGGGCAGACTTCGACGCAGTCCATGTACTTGCACTTGATGCAAGCCTCGGTCACGACATAGGTCATCAACGGCTCCAGAAACGAGCGGGCGGCTGCTTAACGCGTGCTGGCCGCAGGCGCAAGGCTGCCAAACTACGCAGAGTCGATCTCGTCATACAACGTCCGCGCTTCGGCCGCCGGCCCGCGTCGCTCGCCCAGCGCCACGATGCGCACCACCCGCACTTTCGGTCCGAGAGCGAAGGCCAGCACCATGCCAGGCGCCACGGTGGTGTGCGGCTTGTCGGTGACGCGGCCGTCGATCCGGCAGCGCGTCGTCTCGACGAAGCGAGTCGCAAGTGCGCGGGTCTTGAAGAAGCGCGCCTGCCACAGCCACTTGTCGAGCCGCATGCGCGGGAAGCGTTACTTCTTCCCGCCGAGCTTCAGCTCGAGCAGCTTGGCGAACGGCGAATCGGCGGCCGCGTCGCCCTTCTTCTCGGTCGTGGCGTAGAGGCGCAACGCCGGACCGCCCGAATCGCGTCGCGGCGGCCTCGGCCCGCGCCGGTCGTCACGGTTCTCGCGCGGCGGTCCGTCACCGCGCGGCTTTCCTTCCGAACGCGGCCCGATGTTGGCCTTGCCCGGCCGCTGCCCGTCGCGCTTGGCCGTGTCGGCGAAGAACTGCCGCTCGTTCGGACGCTCGGGCCGTTCGCGCCGGCGCTGCTCGCGGCGCTCACGCTCCTGCTGGCGCTGCCGCTCACGCTGCTCCTCGCGCTCGCGCACGAAGCGCGGCTTGACCGAGAAGGCATAGAGCGGGCCGTGCTCCTCCGACGGCGGATGCACGCGATATCCGAGCCCGCGCAACACGTTCGCCATCTCCGGCTCGGAGCATCCGACGAGCGACATCATCTGCGGCGTGGCGCGGAACCAACCTGGCGGCAGCGGCTTCGGCTCAGCCTTCTTCGGCTCTTCCGGCTCGGCTTCTTCCGCCGTCGCTTGTTCGGGCTTTACCTCTTCCGTCGGCGCCGCCTGGCTTGGTTCGGCGGGCGGCGTTTCTTCCGAGGCGTAGGCGACCGGCTCGGTGGGCGCCGTTTCCAAGGTCACTTCCGGCTCTTCGGCCTTAACTTCGACGGTGGTTGCCTCGGCTGCCGCTTGCTCGGACTGCGCCGCCTCGGGCGCCGGCTCGCTCTCGCCGAATGACGCGGCGACGATCGCCCATTCGCTGATCTCGTCGGCCGATGACGCGGCGGGAATGGCCTGGTCGCCCTCCTGCTTCCGCGGCGCGGCCGCGGTCTTGCCCTGCTGCTGCGCCCGGCGGGCGTTCTCGCGGCTCTCGCGCACGGCAGCGCGCGCCATCGCGGCCAAGCGCTCGACCATGTCGGCGCGGATCGCATGGTCGCCCAACGGCAGGTAGCCGATCGCGGCGTAGAAGGCGCGTTCGGCGCCTTGCGGCAGATCCATCGACGTGCGGCCTTCCGCCGGCAGCGGCGGGATCGTGTCGCGGTTGTTGGCGACCATCCAGAGGCCGGCGCGCAGTCGGATCGGCACCGGCTTCAGCATGCTCGGGAAATAGAGCGAGAACACGCCGACACGCACGCCAAGCTTGGCCAGTGCCTTGCGGTCCTCCTCGCCGAGCTGCGCCAGTTGATCCTCGATCGGCCGGCGCGGCAGGACGCCCAGATGCTCGCACAGCTGAAAGACGATGCCGCGCGCCCCGGCGGGCAATTGCTCCGACGCCGCGCGCGCATCCATCAATTCGCTGAGGCCGAGCCGAATGCGCGTCTCGACCCAGGCGGCGGCGCGCTTGCGCACGTCCTCGCGCGCCGGACCATCGAGCAGATCGGAGGCCAGCGCCTCGACCTTGGGAGCGAGGACGTCGCCGCTCGGCAGCAGACGCGCGATCGGGCCGCCGCCCCAACAGATGCGCAGCTGCGAATCGAACACCAGTTCGCCGTCGGCGGCATTGGCGAAGGCTTGCAGACGCGCCGGCAGGTCCTGGCGCAGCGCCTTCAGCGCCGCACTCAGCACGGCCTTCTGGTCGCTCACCTTGGAGCCGTCTGGAGCTTCGGTCGCGTCCGGCACGAAGCGGAAGCCCTCGATCCTCCCGAGATGCTCGCCCTCGACCGTGACTTCGCCGGCTGCAGCGACGGACGACGTCATTTCACCCTCATCCCGTAATCTTCGTACAAGCAATGCCGCCCGTCTATCGACAAACCTTTGCGTCAAGCGCTGGTGCAGCACGTCGCTCAGCTTGTCCTCGAGCGCACGCGCGCGCTCCTGCCAATGCAGCGCGCGTTGAATCCAGTCCGCGCGGTGCGAAATGTAGGTCCACGTGCGCACATGTGCGATGCGTGCCATCAACGTATCGATGTCGCCGTCGTAGCGCTCGAGCCGCTTGACGTTGCTGTCGATCCAATCCTCCGGCAGCCGCTCGCCGCCCTGTGTCAAATGGGTGAACAGCTGGCCGAGTAGCGCAATGTGCTCCTCGGTCATGGTCTTGCGGAAGTCCGGCACCTGACAGACCTCCCACAGGAGTTTCACGCGCGCCGGCGAGCGCAGTCGCGGCATGAATTCCGAATGGCCGGAGAGCGTCTGCAGCGCCATCTGGTCGTCCTGCTCGCGCACCCGCTGGAGGGCGGCATGCGGCGGCGGCCGGTTGAGCGAGGCGACCAGGTCTGTCACCGATCTGAAATCGAGCTCCGCGTTGCGCCACTGCACGTCGCGCAGCGGGTCGAAGCGGTGATTCTCGATCGCTTCGACCGTTTCCTCGTCCAGTCCGTTGACGTCGATCGTGGTGCCGAACGTGCCGTCATTCATGTGGCGGCCGGCGCGGCCGGCGATCTGCGCCAGCTCGACGGTGCGCAACGGCCGAATCTGCCGGCCGTCGTACTTCCGCAAGGAAGCGAACCAAACGTGGTTCACGTCCATGTTGAGGCCCATGCCGATCGCGTCAGTGGCGACGAGATACTCGACCTCGCCCGACTGGAACATCTCGACCTGGGCATTGCGCGTGCGCGGGCTGAGCGCGCCCATGACGATCGCGGTGCCGCCGCGATGGCGGCGGATCAGCTCGGCGATGGCATAGACTTCGTTGGCCGAGAATCCGACCACTGCCGAGCGCGCCGGCAGGCGCGTCGCCTTCTTCGGGCCGACATAGGACAGTTTGGAGAAGCGCGGCCGGGCAATGACATCGATGTCGGGCAACAGGCGATTGAGGACGGGCCGGATCGTGTCGGCGCCAAGCAGCATGGTTTCGTTTAGGCCGCGTGCATTGAGGATGCGGTCGGTGAAGAAATGGCCGCGCTCGGGATCGGCCGCCATCTGCACCTCGTCGACGGCGAGAAACGAGACCGGCCGGTCGACCGGCATGGATTCGACGGTGCAAACGAAATAGCGCGCGGTGGGCGGGGCGATCTTCTCCTCGCCGGTGATCAACGCCACCTGGCCCACGCCCTTGATCTTGGCGATGCGATCGTAGTTCTCGCGCGCCAGCAAGCGCAGCGGAAAGCCGATCATGCCCGAATCGTGGCCGAGCATGCGTTCGATCGCGAGGTAAGTCTTGCCGGTGTTGGTGGGGCCGAGCACCGCCGTCAGGCGGCTGGAACCGGCGCTGCTGAGCGACATCACCTCAACTTGGCCCGCGCCAGCGGCGGGCGCAAGGCCAGTGCCCTCGTTGCGCGTTGCCGAACCGGTGGTGCTGGAGCGGAATGGGATGAGAGGGAACCGGACACGGTTCCCTCTCATCCCATTCGCGCGCGCACGGGTGATCGCGGTTCCGCAGGGCATGATGGGTTCGGCTGTTTCCTTCCAGCCGATTCCAGCCGAACCCATCATGCTTTATCGTCCCGGCATGAAGACTTGCATTATCGGGGCCGGAGCGATCGGCGGCATCATTGGGGCTCGCATCGCGGCCTCGGGCGGTACGGTGTCGGCGCTTGCCCGTGGCGACACGCTGAAGGCGTTGCGCGCCAACGGCTGGCGGCTGAAACAGGGCGACCAGCTGATCGCGGCACCGGTCGCGGCCGCTTCGGAGGATGCCCGCGAACTCGGTCCGCAGGATCTTGTGGTCATCGCCGTGAAGGCGCCGGCGATACCTGCGGTTGCCGAAGCGATCAAGCCCTTGCTCGCGCCGCAGACCATCGTGCTGCCGGCGATGAACGGCGTGCCCTGGTGGTTCACGCTCGGCCTCGGCAATGCCGGCAGCGAGCCGCTCGCCTCGATCGATCCGGGCGGCGCGATCGCACGGGCGATCCCGCTCAGCCATGTGATCGGTTGCGTCGTCCATATGAGCGCGGCAACCGAATCGCCCGGCGTCGTGCTGCACCGAAGCGGCCTTGGCCTGATCATCGGTGAGCCCGATGGCGCGTCGAGCAAGCGCCTCCAGCGCCTGCACGACCTGCTGGCCAAAGCCGGCTTCGACACGACGTCGACGCCGCGCATCAGACATGAGCTCTGGTACAAGCTATGGGGCAATCTCACCATGAACCCGGTGTCGGCGCTGACCGGCGCCACCGCCGACCGCATGCTCGACGACAGGCTGGTGCGCGACTTCTGCTCGGCCGGGATGCTCGAGGCGGCGGCGATCGGCGCCAAGCTCGGATGCGCCATCGAGCAGACGCCCGAGGCTCGGCACGAGGTGACGCGCCAGCTTGGCGCCTTCAAGACCTCGATGCTGCTCGATGCCGAGCGCGGCCGGCCGATCGAGCTCGACGCCATCGTCACCGCGGTGCATGAACTCGGCCGGCGCACCGGTGTTCCGACGCCCAACATCGACGCCCTGCTCGGCCTGACGCGGCTGTTCGCCCGCTCGCGCGGACTCTATCCGGCGGCGACGGGCTCGAGCTTGTAGCAGCCCAGCATCGGGCCCTGGCCGCTCTTCTGCACCAGCACGGCCACGCCCTGGCCAGGCTCGAAGCGATCGGCGGCGACGGTCCAGCTCGCCGGCTGCCCGTCCCATGCGGCGATCTTCTCGAGCCGGCGCACGACGTTGAAATTGTCGAGCGTGGCGCCCTCGTTCTCGCCGCGCTTCACTGGCGTGCTGTGATGGCGGTCGTAGACGGCAAGCGTCACGTCGGCGCCGTAGCGATCGACGGTGAAGGCATCGAGAGCGATGGCGAGCGCGCCGTCGCCCATGCGCGCAAGCCGCGGCGTGGCGCGCGCCGACGTGCGCCGCATCGCCTGGTCGAGCAGGGCTTGCACTTCGCTGTTGTCGGTGCCGGGTTCGTGAGCGGCGCCGTCGAACACCATCTCCGGCGTGTAGAGCGAGCTTTGCCGCAGCGTGCGGGCGTAGATCTTCTGGCGGTCGGTGCTCGCCTTCGAGGCGAACGGATCCTTCCAACCGATGTAATCCCAGTAATCGACGTGGAAGGAGAGCGCCACGATGTCGGGCCGGCGGATCAGCTTGCCGAGCTCGGCATCGGCGGGCGGACAGGAGCTGCAGCCTTGCGAGGTGAAGAGCTCGACGGACCACGGGCCCGCGCCCGTCGCCCGAGCCGCGGGCGCGGCGGCCATCGCCGCACTGCCGATCAGAAGGGAACGCCGTTTCATGGCCAGAACATTGGGCTCGGAGCGGCCGCGCCGCCAATCAAAAGCGGGTTATGCCGCCATGGACTCAAACGACGTAATAATATAACAAATCACCATGCCCGAGCTTCACCACGAGCCTGCATCGCCCGGCACGGCCCTGCTCGCCATGAGCGCGCCGCAGCGCGTGCTGGCGGCGGTCGCCATCGCGGCGTTGCTGTGGCTCTGTGTCTGGTGGGCGCTGTGAAAACCGCGCTGAAACTGGTCGATCTGACGGTGAGCTACGACCGCCATCCCGCGGTGCATCACCTTTCGGCGGAGATTCCCGCAGCTGAGATGACGGCGCTGGTCGGCCCGAACGGCGCCGGCAAGAGCACCTTGGTCAAGGCACTGCTCGGCCTGGCGCCGAGGGTCGAGGGCCGCATCGAGTGCGCCGCCAAACGCATCGCCTACCTGCCGCAGCAGGCGGAGATCGACCGCTCCTTCCCGATCTCGGTGTTCGACACGGTATTGCTCGGCCGCTGGTCGCGCTTCGGCGGCTTCGGCAAGGCGCGTCCTGACGACGTGCACGACGCGCAGCATGCGATCGAAGCGGTCGGCCTCGCGGGCTTCGAGCGCCGGCCGATCGACACCTTGTCCGTCGGCCAGTTCCAGCGTGTGCTGTTCGCGCGCCTGCTCCTGCAGGATGCCGACCTTGTGCTGCTCGACGAGCCGTTCGCTGCGATCGATTCCAAGACCGTCGCCGACCTGATGAACGTCATCCGCCGTTGGCGCGAGGAGAAGCGCACGGTGGTGGCCGTGCTGCACGATCTCGACCAGGTGAAGCGTGACTTCCCCAATGCGCTGCTGCTGGCGCGAGAGCTGGTGGCGTCGGGCCCGACGGCGGGTGTGCTGTCGTCGGAGAACCTGTTGCGTGCGCGCGCCATGGCCGAAGCGTGGGACGAGCACGCCGGCGCCTGCGACGTGCCGGTTCGCCTCAGCGCCTGAGGCGCCGAACCAGGCGCATGCTCTACGATCTCTTGTTCGCTCCGTTCGTCGATTTCGGCTTCATGCGCCGCGCGCTGGTCGCGTGCCTCGCGCTCTCGGCGGCAGGCTCGGCGATCGGCGTGTTCCTGATCCTGCGCCGCATGAGCCTGATGGGCGACGCCCTCTCGCACGCGCTGCTGCCCGGCGCGGCCTTGGGCTTTCTGCTGGGCGGGCTGTCGCTGCCGGCGATGAGCCTGGGCGGCTTCATCGCCGGCATCGCCACGGCATTGGTGTCGGGTGCGATCGCGCGTTTCTCGGCCATGCGCGAGGATTCGAGCTTTGCCGCCGCCTACCTCACTTCGCTGGCGCTCGGCGTGCTGATCGTCTCCCTTCGCGGCAGCGCGGTCGATCTCATGAACATCCTGTTCGGCGCCATCCTGGGCGTCGACAACCAAGCGCTGTTCCTGGTGACGGGTGCGGCGACCGTGACCTTGGTGGGTCTCGCCGCGATCTACCGCCCGCTGGTCGTCGAATGCTTCAATCCGGGCTTTCTCGCCGCCATGGGCGTGCGCGGTGCGCTCTATCACTACCTCTTCCTGGCGCTTGCCGTGCTCACCATGGTGTCGTCGTTCCAGGCCCTCGGCACGTTGATGGCGCTCGGCCTGATGCTGCTGCCGGCCGTCGCCTCGTCGTTCTGGGCGCGCGAGGTCTGGTCGATGACCTTGATCGCGGCGCCGATGGCTTTCCTGTCCGGCGCCGTCGGTCTGCTGCTCTCCTTCCATGCGGGCCTGCCGTCGGGCCCGGTGATCGTGCTGACCGCGAGCGTCTTTTTCCTGCTCTCGCTGTTGTTCGGTAGCCGTTCCTCGGTGCGCGCGCGGTTGTCGCATCCCGCCCACCTTCGCGGCTAAAGTCGGCGCAATGACGCTGGATACGAACGCCCAGATGGCGCTGTCAGGCCTTGCCATCGGCATCGCCTTTGGCGGACTGGCGCGCTGGTCGGGCTTCTGCCTGCGCGGCGCGGTCGAGGATGCGCTCCTCACCGAGAACGCGCCGCGACTGCGCGGCTTCCTCGCCGCCATGGTGGTCTCGCTGGTGGTCACGCAGACGCTGGTGATGGCCGGCCGGCTCGATCTTCCCAAGGCGGCCGTGCTGGCGCCCAACCTGTTCTGGCTGGGCGGGCTGCTGGGCGGCGCAATGTTCGGCGTCGGCATGGTGCTGACCGGCGGTTGCGGCACGCGGCTGCTGGTGCTGGCGGCGGGCGGCAATCTGCGCTCGATCGTGTCGTTCCTGATCTTTGCCCTGGTGGCCTATGCCACCATTCGCGGCGTGCTCGCGCCCGTGCGCACCGCGCTCGTGGCGGCCGGCAGCACGGCGCTCGCCAAACCGACCTTGCCGGTCGCGGTCGGTGCCGTGTTCGTGGCGGCAGCGCTGGCCTTCATCGCCTGGCGCCGGGTGCCTGGGAAGCATCTGCTCGCCGGCGCGCTGATCGGCCTGCTCGTGCCGCTCGGCTATCTCGCGACCGGCGTGCTGGGCAACGACGAGTTCGAGCCCGTGCCGGTCGAGAGCCTCAACATGATGCGGGCGGGCGGCGATTCGCTGATGTACCTGCTGATCTG
>DASRFX010000122.1:0-4008 GCA_035651335.1 Reyranella sp.
GGCGTGATCTTCCGCGAGCCGATCATCTGCAGGAACGTGCCGCGCCTGGTGCCCGGCTGGACCAAACCGATCATCATCGGCCGCCATGCCTATGGCGATCAGTATCGCGCCACCGACATCAAGTTCCCCGGCAAGGGCACGCTGTCGATGAAGTTCGTCGGCGAAGACGGCACCGTGATCGAGCGCGAGGTGTTCAAGACGCCCGGCGCGGGTGTCGCGATGGAGATGTACAATCTCGACGATTCCATCATCGACTTTGCCCGCGCCTCGCTGAACTACGGCCTGCTGCGCGGCTACCCCGTGTATCTCTCGACCAAGAACACCATCCTGAAAGTCTATGACGGCCGCTTCAAGGACATCTTCCAGGACATCTACGACCGCGAGTTCAAGAAGGAGTTCGAGGCCAAGCGCCTGACCTACGAGCACCGCCTGATCGACGACATGGTGGCCTCGGCGCTGAAATGGTCCGGCGGCTATGTCTGGGCCTGCAAAAACTATGACGGCGACGTGCAGTCCGACACCGTGGCGCAGGGTTACGGCTCGCTCGGCCTGATGACCTCGGTGCTGCTCACGCCCGACGGCAAGACCGTGGAAGCCGAGGCCGCGCACGGCACGGTGACCCGGCATTACCGCGAGCACCAGAAGGGCAAGGAGACCTCGACCAACTCGATCGCGTCGATCTTCGCCTGGACCCGCGGTCTGGCGCATCGCGCCAAGCTCGACAACAACCCGCAGCTCGCAAAATTCGCCGACACGCTGGAGAAGGTTTGCGTGGCGACCGTCGAGGACGGCTACATGACCAAGGACCTTGCGCTCTTGGTCGGCGCCGACCAGCGCTGGCTCTCGACCACGGGCTTCCTCGACAAGGTTTCGGAGAACCTCGGCAAGGCGATGGCGGCGTAGCGCGCTGTCATTGCGAGGAGCGAAGCGACGAAGCAATCCATAGCGCCACAAGCGGTGAGGTGGATTGCTTCGCTTCGCTCGCAATGACGAGGAGAACAAGATGCGCGTTTCCGCGAATATTATTCTGGCACTGTTGCTAACCACGCCCCTTATCGCCATGGCTGACGACAAGCCCTTGCCCGCGGCGATCGCCGCCCCCGGAGAAGCGATCGTGCTCACGGTCCATGCCGTGGGCCTGCAGCTCTACGAGTGCAAGCCGGGCGCCGACGGCAAGCTCGCCTGGAGCTTCATCGCGCCGCAGGCAACGCTCACCGCCGGCGGCAAGGTGGTGGGCAAGCACGGCGCGGGACCGAGCTGGGAGTTGCTCGACGGCAGCGGCATCACCGCCAAGGCCGTCGCCAATGCGCCGGGCGCAACCGAGAACGATATCCCCTGGCTCAAGCTCGAGGTGAACTCGCACAAGGGCGCCGGCCAGCTCGATGGCGTCACGACCGTGCAGCGGATCAACACCAAGGGCGGCGTGCTCAAGGGCGCCTGCGACCGCGAGAAAGCCGGCGAAGGCATGCCCTACGAGGCCGACTACGTGTTCTTGAAGAAGCCCTGAGCCGTGTCCCCGTAGGATTGTATCGGCTGAAGACCGACGGCCCGGTCCACTTGCACTGAACGGTGGACAACGGCACTTCTGCTTCAAGCCGAAGCAGGCCAACTCAGCGCATATACCTGTTCTCCAGCTCCCGCATCTGTGTATCGCCTTGCAGGGCAAATATTTCTGCGACGGACGCGATGTCGCTTTCCACTCCGGCAATGCCGCCTTCGGCAAGAATGCGCCGAAAGGTGCTTTGCATCGCCGCGACGGCCGCACGAATGGCATGGTTGCCGCAGATGATCAGCCCTACCTTGCCCAGGGTCGCGACATCCGCGAACGACAGTTTCGGATAGCTGGTGGGCACCAGAACCAGCGGCGCATGCCCTGGCCACGCCCGGCAGAATGCCAGGATTTCATCGGGCGTCTTCTGCTTGCTGTGGATCAACACGGCTTCAGCGCCCGCCTCGACATAGGCGCTGCCGCGACGGATGGCCTCTTCCTGCCCCAGTCCGGCGATCAGCGCCTCCGTGCGCGCCACCACCATCGCGCCACCCGCTGCCGCCTTGGCCGCTTCGATCTTGCCTTGAAATTCGCTGACGGGCACCAACTCCTGTCGACCGCCTGCGCGGAGGCTGCTGTCCTTCGGAAAAGTCTTGTCCTCCATGACGACCGCTGCCACTCCGGCTGCCACGTAGCGAGGCACGACATAGGCGACATTCACCGCATTCCCGAAGCCCGTATCAATATCGGCGACGACCGGGGCGTCCTGTGCCTCGCCAATCGCCCGCATCATCTCCAGATGCGTACCCATCGGCAGAATGTTGGCATCGGGCACCGCATAAGATGCCGACAACTCGAAGCCGCTTCCCCATATCGCATCAAAGCCTGCGGCAGCGGCGAGTTTGGCCGCAAGCGGGTTGTGTGCCGCCATTGCGAGCGCCGGCTTTCGCACGTCCAGCCTGGCTCGAAGTGCGGCAGCCTTCGGGTTTTCCTGCACCATATTCCGTCCCTTTCACGAACATCACCGGCATGATGCTATATTGTTTTGCGCTGCTCAAAGCATTGCGTGTCGGCATGATGAACGGGCGTTGCGACCGCGGACGCGACGCAGGCATGCCTTTCAAGCCGGACCACGTCGTCCTGCGCAAGGCTCGAAACAGCCGGCCCGCAAAAACGGGGGTCGTCCGGCCTCCAGCTTCCCTGTAAAGCCTTGTGTAAGCATGCTTTACGACCGGCCGCCGAAGCCCGGCCAAACGACCCGAGGACCGCCCCCATGCCGACCTATCGTTCGCGAACCACGACTCACGGCCGCAATATGGCGGGCGCGCGGGGACTTTGGCGCGCCACCGGCATGAAGAACGAGGACTTCGGCAAGCCGATCATCGCGGTGGTCAATTCCTTCACCCAGTTCGTGCCCGGCCACGTGCATCTGAAGGATCTCGGTCAGCTCGTGGCGCGCGAGATCGAGAACGCCGGCGGCGTCGCCAAGGAGTTCAACACCATCGCCGTCGACGATGGCATCGCCATGGGCCATGACGGCATGCTCTACAGCCTGCCCTCGCGCGAGCTGATCGCCGACAGCGTCGAATACATGGTCAACGCGCACTGCGCCGACGCCATGGTGTGCATCTCCAACTGCGACAAGATCACGCCGGGCATGCTGATGGCGGCGATGCGCCTCAACATTCCCGCGGTGTTCGTCTCGGGCGGCCCGATGGAATCCGGCAAGGTCGACGTCAAGGGCAAGATCAGATCGGTCGACCTGATCGACGCCATGGTGGCGGCCGCCGACGAGCGCGTCAGCGACGCCGAGGTCGAGGTGATCGAGCGCTCGGCCTGTCCGACCTGCGGATCGTGCTCGGGCATGTTCACCGCCAACTCGATGAATTGCTTGACCGAGGCGCTCGGCCTGTCGCTGCCCGGCAACGGCTCGGTGCTCGCCACCCACGCCGACCGCAAGGGCCTGTTCGTCGAGGCCGGTCATCTGATCGTCGACCTCGCACGACGCTACTACGAGCAGGACGACGAGACGGTGCTGCCGCGCGCGGTTGCCAACTTCAAGGCGTTCGAGAACGCCATGAGCATGGACATCGCGATGGGCGGCTCGACCAACACCGTGCTGCATCTGCTCGCTGCCGCGCATGAGGGCGACGTCCCGTTCACGATGAAGGACATCGATCGTCTGTCGCGCAAGGTGCCCGTGCTGTGCAAGGTCGCGCCGGCCGTGGCCGACGTGCACATGGAGGACGTCCACCGCGCCGGCGGCATCATGGCGATCCTGGGCGAACTCGACCGCGCCGGCCTGATCCACACCGACCTGCCGACCATCCACGCGCCGACGCTCCGCGCCGCGCTGGACGCCTGGGACATCGCCCGTGATCCCAGCGAAGCGGTGAAGAGCTTCTTCCGCGCGGCGCCCGGCGGCGTGCCGACCCAGGTCGCGTTCAGCCAGGCGAGCCGCTGGGACGAACTCGATGTCGACCGCGCGGCCGGCGTGATCCGCGACAAGGCGCACGCCT
>DASRFX010000123.1:0-2903 GCA_035651335.1 Reyranella sp.
GCTCGGACGTCTGGGCGGCGACGAGTTCGTGATCGTGCTGCCGAACCGCGATGCTGCGGGAGCTTCGCTCATGGCCTCGCGGATCATCGGCGCGCTGTCGAGCCCGCTGCGCATCGGAACGCGGCAGGTATCGATGTCCACCAGCATGGGCATCAGCCTGTACCCGGACAACACCACCGACGTCGGCACCCTGATCCAGCAGGCCGACGCGGCCATGTACAAGGCCAAAGAGGCCGGCCGCGCCACCTACCGCTTCTTCAGCGCCGATATGAACCGGCTCGCCGAGCAGCGGCTCGCCTACAGCGCCGCGCTGCGCATGGCGATCGCCGCGGACGGCCTGACGCTCCACTATCAGCCGCAGATCGGCACGACCGACGGCGCGTTGCGCGGTGTCGAGGCGCTGGCGCGCTGGCACGACCCCGTCCTCGGCGAGGTTTCGCCGGCAAAATTCATTCCGCTCGCGGAGGAATGCGGGCTGATCGAGCAGATCGGCCTGTGGTCGATCCGTGAAGCGTGCCGGCAGATGGCAGAGTGGCGCAAGGCCGGTCTCGATATCCCCTGCGTATCCGTCAACCTCTCGCCGCTCAATTTCCAGAACGCGGATCTGGTGGCGGCGATCGCCGCGAGCCTTGCGGAGCATGACCTGCCCGCGGAAATGCTCATGCTCGAGGTGACCGAAGGCGTGTTTCTGAACGAGCGTTCCGGCGCGATCGAGACCATGAACGCCATTCGCAATCTGGGTGCAGGGCTGTCGCTGGACGATTTCGGCACGGGCTATTCGAGTTTGAGCCGGATCGCGCAATTGCCGATTCGCGAGCTCAAGATCGACCGCTGTTTCATGCGCGACCTCGAGAACGATCCCACCGCGCGGGCGATCGTGACGACCGTGCTGCGGGTGGGCCAGACCCTCAAGCTCGCCGTCGTCGCCGAAGGCGTCGAAACCGAGGGGCAGCGCAAGCTCCTGGCCGAGCTCGGCTGCGACGTCGTGCAGGGATTTTTTTACGCCAGGCCGATGTCGCCGCAGGCGTTCGGCCGTTGGCTGCTGGACTATAGCGCCAGCCGGGCCAGCGCGATGCTGCGCAGCATCGGGCAATCCCTGTCGGCGTCGCCGAGCGAGACCGCGTCCGGCGCCGCCTTCTAGAGCGGGATGGGTCTAGTTTGAATCGATTGAGGATTCCCAAATCGGAAGGCTTCTGATTCAACATGCTGGCTGGGAAGGAGGCCAGCATGGATGGGACGACCCTATTCGGACGACCTTCGTGAGCGGGTGGTGAGGGCTGTCATCAAAGGCGGCCTATCGCGGCATCAGGCGGCGGCCCAATTTGGGGTGGGCGTCAGCACGGCGATCAACTGGGTACAGCGCTTCCACGAGACCGGCAGCGTCAAGCCGGACCAGATCGGCGGCTATAGGCCAAAGAAGATTGCGGGGCCGCACCGCGAATGGCTGATGCAACGGTGCCGGAGGGATTTTACCGTGCGCGGGCTGGTGGCCGAACTCGCTGAGCGTGGCCTCAAGGTCGATTACCGCACGATGTGGGAGTTCGTCCGCGCTGAGAAGCTCAGTTACAAAAAAAGACGCTGATTGCCGCCGAGCAGGACCGTCCCGACGTTGCCCGTCGGCGGGCGCAGTGGACTAAGTATCGGGATCGGATTGATCCCTCCCGCCTGGTGTTCATCGATGAGACCTGGACCAAAACCAACATGGCCCCGCTGCGGGGCTGGGCGCCGCGCGGTCAACGCATCAAAGCCAAGGTGCCGCACGGCCGCTGGCAGACCATGACCTTCCTAGCCGCTTTGCGCCACGATCGCATCACCGCTCCGTGGTTCATCGATGAACCGATCAACGGCGAAACCTTCCAACTCTACATCGAGAAGGTTTTGGTTCCGACCTTGCAGCCCGGCGACATCGTGATCATGGACAATCTCGGCTCGCACAAGGCCAAGGCAGTTCGCCATGCCATCCGCGCAGCCGGCGCCCGGCTCTTCTACCTGCCGAAATACTCTCCCGATCTGAACCCGATCGAGCAGTTCTTCGCCAAGCTCAAACATTGGCTGCGCAAGGCCGCACAGCGGACCACTGAGGCCGTCTATCAGGCGATCGGTCCGATCCTCGACGCCGTCTCAGCCGCCGAGTGCGCCAATTACTTCGCCAACGCTGGATACGACCAAACTTAAACTCATCACGCTCTAGTGCACGCTCACCGCCTGCAGCTCGTTGCTCCAGGCATTGGCGATCGCAGCTTCCCGCGAATCGGTCAGCATGATCGGCGTGCCGTCAGCAGCGTGAAGCGCGAACAGCTTCATTCCCGGCGCGAGGCTCGGCGCCTGCGGGAATAGCCCCGGTACATCCTCGGAGCGGATCTGCTTCACATATGCGATGTGGCCCTCGCCAAGATGAGCCAGCGCCTCCAGCGAGACGCGCGGTTCCGACGCAACATTACCTTCAGTCATGGTCTCGACTCCTCTGAGACATAAGCGGTCGAGTCCGCTACTCGTTCCATTATTCGTGTTCATTGATAGCGATTGTCTTAACGATCTTCTCCGGCTCAGGCCGGGCAAGATCGATCGACAACAGCCCGTTCTTCAGATCCGCACCCAGCACCTGCATGCCTTCCGCGAGCACGAAGGTGCGCTGGAAGTGGCGCGCGGCGATGCCGCGATGGATGTATTGCCGGGTCTTGTCGTCCTGCTGGCGACCCCGAATCACGAGCTGGTTTTCCTCAATGGTTACATCGAGTTGGTCGCGGGTAAAACCCGCCACCGCCAGCGTGATTCGCAACCGCTCGGGCTGGCCGTTCGACCGTTCACACCTCTCGATATTATAGGGAGGGTAACCGTCGGCGCCCTTGACCACGCGATCGAGCACGCGCTCGATCTCGTCGAAGCCCAGAAGGAACGGACTG
>DASRFX010000124.1:0-35377 GCA_035651335.1 Reyranella sp.
CACAATCGAAGATTACAAGCACGGCGCTGATGTAGCGGACTTTCCTCCCCATTCATATGGGAAGTCATTGCTGGGAGCGCGCCACTGGAGTGGCGCGCTCCCAGCAGAGGCTAGAACGGCTTGTCGCCCGCGACGGTGACGCGATTGCCGTGGCGGGTGTGGGGCCAGTAGTCCCACATCGCGCGGTGCTGCACGCAGCGATTGTCCCAGAAGGCGATCGAGTTCTCCCGCCAGCGGAAGCGGCACTGGAACAGCGGGTTCTCCATGTGCTGGTAGAGATAGTTCAGGATGCCGTCGCTCTCGTCACGCGGCACGTCGTTGAGGTAACGCGTGAAGCCGCGGTTGACGTAGAGCGCCTTGCGGCGCGTCACCGGATGGGTGCGCACCACCGGATGGGTGGCGCGCGGATACTGCGCCTTCTCCTCGACGCCGAAATTCTTGTAGAGGCCGCGATAGACCGATTCGCCGTCATGGAACGCGGTCATGCCGTCGAGATAGGCCTTCATGCGGTCCGACAAGGCGTCGTAGGCGGCGTACATGTTGGCGAACAGCGTGTCGCCGCCCTTGGGCGGGCACTGCTTGATGTAGAGGATCGAGCCCATCGGCGGCTCGACGTCGCAGCTCACGTCGGTGTGCCAGCCCTCGCCGTTGGCGCGCGGCGAATCCTTGTCGGCATGGATGATCATCAGCTCCGGCCGGCCGGGCTCGTGCGGCGCCGCGGGATGAACGTGCAGGTCGCCGAACAGCCGGCCGAAGGCGACATGCTGGTCGGGCGTGATGTGCTGGTCGCGGAAGAAGATCACGCAGTTCTCGGCGAGCGCGCGGTGCACCTCGTCCTGCTGGCGGTTGGAAAGCGGCTGGCTGAGGTCGATGTTGCCGATCTCCGCGCCGATCACGGGCGTCAGCTTGTCGACGGTGATGGTCTCGTAGGGCGCGCCCTCGTCCGCGACGTGACGGATACGGGGGCCCTTGTTGCCGCGCAGCGATCCTTGCATGGCCTACTCCTATTCAAGCCTGATATTGGCACGACGGATGATGTCGCCCCAGCGCTTCTTCTCGGAAACCGTGAAGGCGCCGAACTCCTCCGGCGACATCAGCTTGGGCGACCATCCCGTTTCATCGAGCTTCGCTCTCACTTGCGGCAACATCGCGACCTTGCGGATGTCGGCATTGATCTTGTGCACGATCTCTGCCGGCGCGCCCCTGGGTGCATACCAGCCGGTCCAGGTGGTGAGCAGCACGTTCGGCAGGCCGGCCTCCGCCGCGGTCGGCAGGGTGGGCAATTGCGGATAGCGCTCGGTGTCGGTCACCAGCAGGCCCTTCAGCGCGCCGCGGTCGATGGCGATCTTGGCGTTCACCGTGTCGATCATCATGAAGGAGAGCAGCCCTTCCTGCAGATCGGGGATCGCCTGCGGGTTGCTCTTGTAGCCGACATAGACCGCCTCGACGCCGGCCTCGAGCTTGTAGAGCTCCGAGGCCACGCGAGCCGGCAGCGCGCCGGCGCCAAAATTGTTCCTCGCCGGATTGGCCTTGAGCCGGGCGGTGAGCTCGGCCGCCGAATTGATCGGGCTTTTTGCGTCGACCAGCAGCACGAAGGGCGACGTGCCCATGCGCGTGATCGGCGCGAAATCGCCGACCGGATCGTAGGAGAGCTTGTCGTAGAGCGCGGGATTGACCGCCTGGGTCATCGCCGAGGTCACGAACAGGGTCAGCCCGTCGGGCTTGGCGCGCGCGACGCTTTCGGCCGCCGGGATGCCGTTGCCGCCGCCCTTGTTGTCGACGACGACCGGCTGGCGCCACAACTGCGAAAGCTGCTCGGCGTAAAGCCGCGCCCCGAGATCGGTCGCCGCCCCGGCGGGAAACGGCACGACGACGGTGACCCGCTGCGACGGCCAGGCGTCGGCGCGCACGATCGACGGCGCGGCCAGCGAAGCGGCGGCACCCGCGGCGAGAAAGCGGCGTCGGAGCATGTTCCCTCTTGTTGTCGAGCGCCGCGACATTAGTCGGCGAAGGCCGCGAAGCCCTGCTCAAAGTCGCGGAAGTCCGTGATACGGACTAGGGCAGATGGGGTGCATGCCAGGGCGCGTGCATGAAGCGGCAAGTTCTACACGACAGAATCGTCGTCTTTTAACGGTCGGCCTTATCGTGCCTCCGCATGGTCGATCCGCTTCACCGATTGTCGATGGCTCCAGCCGGCGCCGGCCCTTGGTATGGTCGGCCACCCCGTTATTTTCCCGTTATTTTAACGGGAACGGTTCCATTTCCGGACCTATTCGCCCGGCCCGCGGCCGAGCTGCTAGTTATCGAGGGCGTCCTCGAGCGTGCGCAGGCCGGGCCGCCGGGCCGAGACGAGCACCGCCATGTTCCCCGGCTTGTGCTGGTTCTTCCACATCTTGGTGTGCGCCTTGGGGATGTCGGCCCAGTCGAAGACCTCGCTCATGCAGGGATCGATGCGGCGCTCGATGACCAGCTGGTTGGCCTGGCTCGCCTGCAGGAGGTTGGCGAAGTGGCTGCCCTGGATGCGCTTCTGGCGCATCCACACGAAGCGGGCATCCATCGTCAGATTGTAGCCGGTGGTGCCGGCGCAGAACACCACCATGCCGCCGCGCTTCACGATGAAGCACGACACGGGGAAGGTCTGCTCGCCGGGATGCTCGAACACGAAGTCGACGTCGTTGCCCTTGCCGGTGTGCTGCCAGATCGCCGCGCCGAACTTGCGGCACTTCTTCATGTATTCGGCATAGCCCTTCTGGTCGTCGACGTCGGGCAGCGGGCCCCAGCAGTCGAAGTCGTTGCGGTTGATGACGCCCTTGGCGCCGAGGCTCATGACGAAATCCGTCTTCGACGGGTCGGAGATCACGCCGATCGCATTGGCGCCGGCGGTGGCGATCAGCTGGACCGCCATCGAGCCCAGCCCGCCCGCGGCGCCCCACACCAGCACGTTATGGCCGGGGCGCAGGATGTGCGGGCGATGGCCGAACAGCATGCGGTAGGCGGTGGCAAGAGTCAGCGTGTACGACGCGCTCTCTTCCCAGGTGAGATGAAGCGGCCGGCGCATGAGCTGGCGCGCCTGCACCTTGCAGAATTGCGCGAACGATCCGTCGGGAGTCTCGTAGCCCCAGATGCGCTGGCTGGTGGAGAACATCGGATCGCCGCCGTTGCACTCCTCGTCGTCGCCGTCGTCCTGGTTGCAGTGGACGACGACCTCGTCGCCGACCTTCCAGCGCTTCACCTTGGCGCCGACCGCCCAGACGATGCCCGAGGCATCGGAGCCCGCGATGTGGAAAGGCTGCTTGTGGACGTCGAACGGGCTGATCGGAATGCCCAGCCCCGCCCATACGCCGTTGTAGTTGACGCCGGCCGCCATCACGAGGACCAGCACCTCGTCCTCGCCGATCGTGTGCGTCGGCACGACCTCGAGCTGCATCGACTGCTCGGGCGGGCCATGCCGTTCGCGGCGAATGACCCAGGCATACATGTTCGCCGGCACGTGGCCGAGCGGCGGGATCTCGCCTACCTCGTACAGCTCCTTCACCGGCTGGTTGGCGGTGGGGTGATTGCGAGCCGCCAGGGCAACAACGGACATGGCGAATACTCCTTCTGCAGTGCGGCGAGGCTATTGCTGCGACCGCGAAGTTGCAATGCACAAAATACAAATCGGAATATTTAACGATGTGGATAGACAATAAAGTTGCGTCAGCCGCAAAAGGTCACATCGGCGCCTCCGTGATTCGCCTTGGCAGTCGGGCTGAGGTAAATGATCGTTTACCTAAGCGCGATGGCGTGCCGTCGCGTGGACAAGCCGAGTTTAGGGAGCGCCGGTGCCATGAAGCTCATGTGGTTCCATCTGATGCCGTACACGGAGCTTCCGGATGACTTCAACAAGAAGCATCCCTCGGTGTGGGTCGACATCCATTCGTCGCTGTTCGACCCACGCCGGGCGCACCATATGTACAACGACTTCATGGACGAGCTCGAGTACGCGGCCGAGATGGGCTTCGACGCCGTCTGCGTGAACGAGCATCACTCCAACGGCTACGGGCTGATGCCCTCGCCCAATCTCATCGCCTCGTCGCTGGCGCGCCGCACGACCGACACCGCGCTCTGCGTGATGGGCAATTCGCTCGCGCTCTACAATCCGCCGACGCGCGTGGCCGAAGAGTTCGCGATGATCGACTGCATCTCGGGCGGCCGGCTGATCGCAGGCTTCCCGGTCGGCTCGCCGATGGACACCTGCTACGCCTACGGCCAGAATCCGAGCCTGCTACGCGAGCGCTACTACGAGGCGCATGATCTGGTGAAGAAGGCGTGGACCGAGAAGGATACGTTCGCCTTCTCGGGCCGCTTCAACCAGCAGCGCTACGTCAACATCTGGCCGCGGCCGATCCAGAACGATCCGCATCCGCCGATCTGGATCCCGGGCGGCGGCTCGGTCGAGACGTGGCGGTGGTGCGCGGAGATGGACTACGTCTACTGCTACCTCTCCTACTACGGCTACAAGGCCGGGCTCACCACGATGAACGGCTTCTGGAACGAGATGGCCAAGCTCGGCAAGGACCGCAATCCCTACCGCGCGGGCTTCCTGCAGTTCGTCGGCGTCGCCGAAAGCCGCCAGCAGGCGCTCGACCTCTACAGCGAGCCCGCCGAGTATTTCTACGGCCGCTGCCTGCACGTCGATTCGCGCTTCGCGCTGCCGCCCGGCTACACCACGGAAGCGACACAGCGCGCCGGCATCGAAGGCATGATGACCAAGGCCGCCAATCTCGCCAACCCGGCGACCAAGGCCGCACTCAAGGCGACCAACATGAAGGACATCGTCGACGGCGGCTACGTGATCATCGGCTCGCCCGACGAGGTGGTCGAGCAGGTGCGCCACGTCGCCACCAGCCTCAATGTCGGCCACCTCATGCTGCTGCTGCAGTACGGCAACATGAGCAAGGACACCACCAAGTACAACACGCGGCTGTTCGCCGAGAAGGTGATGCCGAAAGTGAAGGACGTGTTCTCCGGCTGGGAGGACAAGTGGTGGCCCAAGCCGATGGCAAGGGGCCAGCGCGCCTCGGTGCCCGCCTTCCGTCCGCAAAGCGTGGCCGCGGAGTAGACATTGTCCGAACCGAAGACCGAGACCGTTGAGGTCAACGGGTTCCCCTGCCGCGTCTGGAGCAAGGGCCAAGGTCCCAAGGTCGGCTTCCTTGCCGGGCTGGGCGGCCTGCCGCGCTGGCTGCCGTTCCTCGACGAGCTCGCCAGGACACGCACGGTGATCGCGCCGTCGCTACCCGGCTATCCCGGCGCCACCGGCCACAGCGTGCTCGACACGCATCTCGACTGGATCCTGGCGGTGCATCAGCTACTCGAGAAGGCCGGGCTTAGCGGCGCCGACCTGGTCGGCGCCTCGGTCGGCGGCTCGTTCGCCGCCGAGATGGCCGCGATCTTTCCCAGGTCCGTCGGCAAGCTCGCGCTGATCGCGCCATTCGGCTTGTTCGACGAAGCCGAGCCTGCGGCCGATCCGTGGGCGCAGCGGCGCGATGCCGTGGCCGCCGCGATGTGCGCCGATCCCAGGAATTGGGAGCAGCTGGTGGCGGCGCCCGAGGGTGCCAACTCCATCGAATGGCCGATCGAGATGGTGCGCGCGGCCGAGGCCGCGGCGCGCGCCTTCTGGCCGCTCGGCAACACCAAGCTCGAGAAGCGCCTGCCGCTGATCGGCGCGCCGACGCTGATCGTGTGGGGTGAGCAGGATCGCATCCTGCCGCCGAGCTATGCGAAAAAGTTCGCTGACGGCATCAAGGGCGCGACGCGCGTGCAAACGATCGCGGGCGCGGGCCATCTCGCCTATCTCGACAAGCCCGAAGCCGTTGCCAAAGCGATCCTTACGCATATTTCCTGAGGCGCTCGGAGGTTGCGCGGCCGGATTGGGGCGGTATTGTCCGGCCGTTGCTTACAGGGGAAGTACGCCGATGATCATGCGTTCGATGCTGATGGCCGCCGTGGCCGCGGTGCTTGCTGCCGGAACCGCCTCCGCGCAAGGCCAGATGCAGGCCGTGCCGCGCGCCGGCGTCGCCTTCCCCTACACGGTCACGGTCCGCGCGAAGGTCGAGTCGGTCGACGTCGACACCCGGACCATTGCCTTCATGCGCACCGACGGACGGCTGATCAACTGCGCGGTGTCCGACAGCGTGCGCAACCTCGCGGAGATCCAGGACGACGCCAATGTCGACGTCACCTATAATCTCGTGGTCACGCTGCTGAACCTGCGTCAGAAGGGCCCCGGCTCGAGGGAGGCGCGGCGCGAGGCCGGCAATCGGCCCGACAAGGACGACATCGAGATGGGTCGCTTCACCCTGACCGTCGTCGCGGTCGACCTGCCCAACAACAAGGTCTCGGTGATCTCGGGCCAGGGCGGCGAAGTGCGAACGCTCGCCGCCACGTCGATCGCCCAGAAAGACGCGATCGGCAAGATCAAGGTGGGCGACGTGGTAATCGGCATGACCACGCCGCTCACGGTGACGGCGATCGCCCCGGTCAAGTGACCGAGACGTCCTCCCAGAAGCCGATCCAGTGATCGACTGATTTCATCTTGGCCTGCGGCGCCTCGTAGGACCACGCGGCGCGCGGGCTGGTCCTACCGTTCTCGACGACGTCGTAGAACTGCACGCCGTGCGGGCATTCGAGATCGCTCGCGGTCTTGGGCGTGCTCTTCAAGAGGTCCATGCGCACCGTCTCGCGCGGGAAGTAGACGTAGCCGCCGACTTCCAGCGTCTTGTCGCTCTTGGCGATCACCTTGCCGTGCCATGTCGCGGTATGGGTCATGCCGCCACCTTCGGTTTCTGCGTGGGCTCCGTCGCCTTGACGCTCGGCCGGTCCGCCATCTCGCCCATCCAGCGCTTGCAGTTGGGTGCGGCGTCCAGGATCGCGCTCAGCTCCGGAATGTCGGGAAAGTAGAACAGGAGCGGCGCGAGATAAAGGTCGGCGGCGCTCAGCTGCTCGCCGGCAAGGAAGCGACTGGCGGCCAGCTGGCGGTCGAAATGCGGCAGCACCTGGCGCGTCTTGGCCAGAAACTGCTGGGCCACCTCGTCCGGCACCGGCAGGAAGCCGAATTTGTTGGCCATGTACCGCAACGCCGCGTTCACCAGCGTATCGCTGACGGCACCCGACCATTGGTCGACCAGGGCGGCCACGCGCGGCTCGTCGGGCCATAGTCTGGCGCCGCCGAACACCCGCTCCAGGTAGCGTAGGATGGCGTTGGACTCGAACAGCGTCAGATCGCCGTGCCGCATCGCCGGGATCTTGAGGAACGGGTTGAGCGCGCCGATGTCCATCGGCCGCGTCGGCACGAGTTCGTAGTCGATGCCCTTCTCGTGGCACGCCAGCAGCACGGTGCGGGTGAACGTGCTGGGCGGCATGCCGTAGATCTTGATCGCAGCCATCGTCAGCCTCCCAGGAACGCGGCGAGCTTGTCGAACGAACCCTTCCAGCCCTCGTTGTGGCCGTCGAATCCGGTCCGATCCGGAAATGGTCCGTGGACCAGGGTCATCTCGGTCTTCTTACCCAGCGCGCGGAAGGTGACCTCGACCGTGGTGTCCTGGCCGCCGCCGCTGGTGCAGCCTTGGCCGGGCTGATACGGCCAGGTGAAGACGAGACGCTCCGGCCGCTTCACTTCGCGATAGACTCCGGACTTGGCGAAGCGCGAGCCGTCGGGTCCATAGCCATGCGCGAGCCACGTGCCGCCCGGCCGCGGGTCAAGCTCGCAACGATCGAGACCGGATCCCGGCGGGCACATCCAAGCCTTGAATTGCTCAGGCCTCGTCCAGGCATCGAACACGCGTTCGCGTGGCGCGTCGAAGACGCGGACGAGCCGCAGGCTGCTTGTTGTGTCGATGATGCTGTCCATGGTGCCTCCTAGTACTTGTCGTGGCGCTTGACCCACGACATCGGGCGCTCGGGGTCCTCGTGGCGCCCCAGCGAGGTGATGTCGAGCAGGTGATAGGTGCCGTTCAGCAGATCGAGCCCGCGGGCGTAGGTCGAATAGGTGTGATAGATTTGCCCGTCTTCGCGGCGGAAGACGCTTATGCCGGGATTCTCCTCGCCGTGCGGCGGGATCGTCTCGAAGTTGTAGAGCTTGTCCTTCTCGCCCTTCCTGAACGAGACGCGATAGTCGAAGTTGAAATCGTTGCCGAGCGAGGACACCCACCGGAACGTCCAGCCCAGGCGCTTCTTGTAGGCTTGCAGCTTGTCGAGCGGTCCGCGCGAGACCAGGACGAACGCCGTGTCGCGCGCCGCCAGATGCTTGTCAATGCCGTTGAAATTGTCGGCCCAGTACGAGCAGTTCGGGCAGCCTTCGTTCCAGTCCGGCCCGAACATGAAATGCTGGACGATGAGCTGGCTCTTGTCGCCGAACAGGCCGGCCAGCGTCACCTTGCCCTCGGTCGAATCGAAGACGTACTCCTTGTCGACCTTCTCCCAGGGCAGCGCGCGGCGCGCTTGCGCCATCTCCTCGCGCAGCCGGGTGAACTCCTTCTCCTTGGCGAGCAGCGCCTTGGCTGACTTCATCCATTCGTCGTGGGAAACGACTTGATGCGTGGTCATGCTGTCCTCCCGAGGAAAGTAACGAGCTTGTCGAAGGAACCTTCCCAGCCCCGCTTGTGCTCGGCGAAGCCGTCCACGAACGTGCCGTGGATCAGCGTGAGCTCGGTCTTGTTGCCGAGCGCGCGGAGCTCGATGCGCACGGTCGTCTCGTGGCCGCGCGGCTTGGTGAAGTCGCCATCCTTGTGGTGGGCCCAGGTGAAGACCAGCCGTTCCGGACGCTTCACCTCGACGTATCTGCCGGACGACGAGAAGATGCGGCCGCCGTCGGCGCGACCCTCGATGCGCCACGCGCCGCCGGCGTGCACGTCGATCTCCATCAGCGTGATGGTAACGCCTGGCGGACACATCCACTGGATGAACTGGTCGCGCTTGGTCCAGGCGTCGAACACGCGCTCGCGCGTGGCGTCAAAGATGCGGGTGAGCCGAAGGGTCGAGGTGTCGAGTTCGGTGACGCTCATGCCGGCCTCCTCAGGAAGTCATCGAGCTTGTCGAAGGATTCGGTCCAGCCCCGGCGGTGCGCGGCAAGCGACTGCTCGTCCTTGAGCACCGCCTGGGTGAAGATCATCTCCGTGCGTTCGCCGACCGCCTTGAACAAAACGGTGACAACGCTTTCCTGGCCGCGCGGCGAGGCGAAATCGTCCTTCTCGTGCCACGCCCAGGTGAAGACCAGCCGATGCGGCGGCTCGACCTCGAGATACTTGCCCGACACGGTCGGCCGCACGCGGCCTTCCTGGTGCCGGCCCGGCACGTCGAGGCCTTCGGCCATCAGGCGCCACGCGCCGCCGACACGCGCATCAAGCGCGCATTCGACGGTGTGCATGGCCTTCGGGCCGAACCACGCGCCAAACTGTTCGGGATTGGTCCAGGCGGCGAACACGCGGTCGGGCGTCGCATCGAAGCTGCGCGTCATGCGCAGGATGAGATTGCTGTAGGAAGCTTCAGCCACGGCGACCTCCCTTCCTCTTCTTCGATTGGGGCTCCTTGGGTGGCGCGGTCCGCCTCAGGAAGGCATCCAGCCGGTCGAAGCTCTCTTCCCAGAAGCGGCGATAGAATTCGATCCAGTCGGCGGCGGCGCGGAAGCCCTCGCCGCGCAACGAGCAGCGGCGCCATTGCGCCTCGGCGCTGCGCTCGATCAGCCCGGCATCGGTCAGCACCTTCAGGTGCCGGGACACCGCCGGCAGCGACATGTCGAACGGCTCGGCGAGCTCGCCCACCGTGGCCGCGCCCGTGGCCAGCCGGGCGAGGATCGCCCGGCGGGTGGGGTCGGCCAGGGCCGAGAAGGTTTGAGAGAGCGTATCCATATTTAACATATCAGTTAAATACGAACCGGCCGGCCGTCAAGCCCCATTACCCAGGGGATAGTCGACAACACCCTTGCGAGCGGGCATTTGGAAGGAAGTTCAAGGAGTTAGAAATGGAAGCGATTTACCGGATCGAGGGCAACACGGCGCACACCAGCGCCGCGGCCGGCGGCCCGTGGGACCCCAAGCTGCAGCACGGCGCCGCCCCTTCATCGCTGATCTGCTGGGCCGTGGAGCGCCTGCCCTCGCCAGTGCCGATGCGCGTGGCGCGCCTCACCGTCGACCTGATGCGGCCGGTGCCGGTGGCGCCGCTCACCGTCGAGACCGAGCTGGTGCGCGAGGGCCGGAAGATCCAGCTCGTGGCCGTTCGCCTGCTGGCGCAGGGCGACGAGGTCGTGCGCGCCACGGCGCTGCGCATCCGCCGCGAGGAGCGCGCGCTGCCGCCGGCTGCCTTCACCCCGCCGCACGATCTGCGCCCACCCGAAATGGGGCATCGGCCGGACAGCGCCATGAGCGTCACGCCGTTCCTGCGCGGCATCGACATGAGCGTGGTGCGCGGTACCTTCCAGCAGCCCGGCCCGGCCGCGGTGTGGTACCGCGCGCATGCGCCGATCGTCGAAGGCGAGCCGATCTCGCCCTTGATGCGCGCCGCCATCGCCGCCGATTTCTGCAACGGCACGTCGGCGGTGCTCGACTTTCGCGAGTGGACCTTCATCAACGGCGACCTGACGCTCAGCCTGGCGCGCGAACCGGTCGGCGACTGGATCCTGCTCGACGCCGAGACGTGGGCCGGCCCCGACTCGATCGGCATCGCGGCGGCGCGCCTGGCCGACCGCGACGGCTATTTCGGTCGCGCCGTGCAGAGCGTGCTGTTCGAGAGGCGCTAGACAGCACTACTCTTTCTGAGGGGTGCGGGCTCTCGCGCCTGTGAAGGCGCTGCCGCCCGCCGGCGCATCAGAATGCGCCTAACCCCGCTTCCAGGTCGTGCCCTTGGGGCCGTCCTCAAGGATCACGCCCCTGGCCCTGAGCTCGTCACGGATGCGGTCGGACTCCTTGAAGTCCCTGGCCTTGCGCGCCGCTTGGCGGGCGGCGATCGCCGCGTCGATCTCGGCCTCGCTGGGCCCCGACTGACCGGTCGGCGTCCAGCGGAACCAGGCTTCGGCATCCTGCTGCAACAGGCCGAGCGCGCCCGCGCCGGCGCGCAATTCCGCCGGGTCGGCGAGCTGATGCACGGCACTGATGGCAAGAGGCGTATTCAGATCGTCGCTGAGCGCATCCTCGACCGATTGCGGCACAGCATTGGCGGGCTTCGCCTCCTTGCCGCGCAGCAGGCCGTACCAGCGATCGAGCGTCGCCTTGGCCTGCTGCAGGCCCTCATGCGTGAAGTCGAGCGGCTGGCGATAGTGCGCCGACAGCAGCAACAGCCGGATCACCTCGCCGGGGTACTGATCGAGCAGCTCGTGCACGGTGAAGAAGTTGCCGAGCGACTTGCTCATCTTCTCGCCCGAGATGTTGAGGAAGCCGTTGTGCATCCAGTACTTCGCCATGATGGCGTGACCGAAGGCGCTGCGGCTCTGCGCGATCTCGTTCTCGTGGTGCGGGAAAATGAGGTCGAGTCCGCCCGCATGGATGTCGAACGTCTCGCCGAGCAGCGCGGCGCTCATCGCCGAGCACTCGATGTGCCAGCCCGGACGGCCGCGGCCCCACGGGCTCGGCCAGCCGGCCTGGGCCTCAGTCGAGGGTTTCCACAGCACGAAGTCGGCCGGGTCCTTCTTGTATGGCGCCACCTCGACGCGCGCCCCCGCGATCAACTCGTCGCGCGGCTTGCGCGACAGCCGGCCGTAGTCGGTCATGCTGGGCACGCTGAACAGCACGTGGCCCCCCTCACCGTCATTCTGGACGGCATAGGCGTGGCCTTTGGCGATCAGCCGCTCGATCAGCGCGATCATCTGGCCGACATACTGCGTGGCACGCGGTTCATGGTCCGGCGGGAGCGCGCCCAGCCGGCCCATGTCGCCCTGGTAAGCCGCGCCCGTGCGATGAGTCAGTGTCTCGATCTTCTCGCCGCTTTCGGCGGCGCGGGTCATGATCTTGTCGTCGATATCGGTGATGTTGCGCACGTAGGTGACGCGCGGATAGCGCCGCTTCAGGAGCCGATAGAGCACGTCGAAGGCGACGACGGGCCGCGCGTTGCCGATATGCACGTAGTCGTAGACGGTGGGGCCGCAGACATACATGCGGACATGCGCAGGATCGAGTGGAACGAACGGTTCCTTCTCGCGCGTGAGCGTGTTGTAAACGACGAGGGACATTGCCCTTACTCCCTGATGCAGACGTAAACGAAGGCTGACGGGCCCGGAACGGGCGTCAGGCCTCGAAACATCGCGGGAGAAAGACCAGCAACATGCCGCCTCTTTATACGAAGCGTTCTGGTCGCGCAAAGGGGCTGCACGAGAAAGTTATGCGGTGTGGCCGCGAAGCCGCGCCTCGGCGCGGGCCGTGGAGCGGGTCGGATTGGCGGGTCAAGCGCAGCTGCGCTAATCTCCCCCGATAAGGTTGGTAGTACGCGTATCGACGGCCCTGCCGCGCGCGTCGTGACTGGGCCGTTCAAAGTAACGCCTGAACAAATAACGACCGACCACCGCAGGGAGTCATCACATGAAGCGTCGTCACCTGCTCGCAGGTGGCCTTGGTGCGCTTGCCGCACCTGCCATCGCGCACGCCAACACCAGATTTCCGGATCGCACCATCCGGCTCGTCGTGCCCTTCCCGGCCGGCGGCGCGACCGACGTCGTCGGCCGCATGTTCGCCGAGAAGCTGACGCGGATTCTCGGCCAGACCGCGGTGGTCGACAACAAGGGCGGCGCAGCCGGCTCGATCGGCGCGGTGGAAGTCAAGAATGCCAAGCCGGACGGCTATACGCTCCTGGTCGCGACGTCGTCGACGCACGCCATCAACCCGACGGCGTTCGTCCATCCGCCCTACGATCCGATCAAGGACTTCACACCGATCTCCTCGGTCTGCGTCAATCCGCTGGTATTCTTCACCAACCCCTCGCTGCCGCCGACAATGATGGGCGTGGTCGAGCTGATGAAGAAGAATCCCGGCAAGTACTCCTACGGCTCGGCCGGCATCGGCAGCATCATTCATCTCGCCGCCGAGTATCTCAAACGTTCGGTCGGCGGCATGGACGTGGTGCACGTGCCCTACAAGGGCGGGGCGCCCGCCATCCAGGACACGATCGCCGGCAACGTCGCGTGGAGCATGGAAACCTTCAGCACGACCTTGCCGCTGCATCGTGCCGGCAAGCTGCGCATCCTCGCCTTCTGCCACTCCAGGCGCGCTGCTATCGCACCCGATGTTCCGACCATGATCGAGGCGGGCGTGAAGGACTATCAGGCCTACACGTTCAGCCTGATCCTGGGACCGGCCGGCATGCCGAAGGAAGTTGTCGACGTGCTCGACAAGGCAAGCCGCGAGGCGATGGCGGACGCCACGACGATCAAGTTCCTCGAGGGCAACGCCGCCATCCCGACGCCGGACACCACGCCGCAGAAGACGGAGCAGTTCATCAAGGACGAGCTCGCCAAGTGGGCGCCGATCATTCGCGACGCCAACGTCAAGATCGCATAGCGAACGCACATATCCCGGAAAAGCCGTGCTAGAAGGGCGTGGTTTTTCAGGGGGTGTGTAATGCAGCGTCGTCAATTGATCATCGCGGGCGCCAGCGCCCTCGCCGCGCCGGCCATCGCGCGCGCCGAGGCGAAGTATCCGGAGCGCACCGTGCGCCTGGTCATCCCGTTCGCGCCGGCCGGCCCGACCGACATCATCGGCCGCATGGTGGCGGAGAAGATGACGCCGCTCATCGGCCAGACGATGATCGTCGACAACAAGGCCGGCGCCGCGGGTTCGATTGGCGCCATGGAAGTGAAGAACGCCAAGCCCGACGGCTACTCGCTTCTGTTCGCGACCTCGTCGACCCATGCCATCAACCCGACGGCGTTCGTCAAGCCGCCCTACGACCCGATCAAGGATTTCACGCCGATCTCCTCGATCTGCGTCAATCCGGCGGTGCTGGTCACGCATCCCTCCATGCCCGATTCGGTCATGGGGCTGGTCGACCTGATGAAGAAGAATCCCGGCAAGTATTCCTACGCCTCGTCCGGCATCGGCAGCATCCTTCATCTCGCCGGCGAGTACTTCAAGAAAGAGGTCGGCGGCATGGACGTGGTGCACGTGCCGTACAAGGGCTCGGGGCCGGCGCTGCAGGACGTCATGTCGGGCAACGTGGCCTGGATGTTCGAGACCTTCAGCACGACCCTGCAGCAGCATCGCGCCGGCAAGCTGCGCATCCTGGCCTTCGCCAACTCCACGCGCGCGGCCATCGCGCCCGACATCCCGACCATGAGCGAGGCCGGCGTGAAGGGCTACGAAGCCTATACTTTCAACCTGATCCTGGGCCCCGCCGGCACGCCCAAGAACGTGGTCGACGTGATCGACAAGGCGACGAAGAAGGTCATCGCCGATCCGGCGGCCATCAAGTTCCTCGAGGATATCGCCGCCGTGCCGGCATCCGAGACCTCGCCCGAGCGCACGGCTCAGTTCATCAAGGGCGAGCTCGAAAAATGGGCGCCGATCATCAAGGCAGCCGGCGTGCGGATCGAATAGCTGGCGCTACTTCGTCTGCGGGGCGAGCGGCACCGGCGCGCTGCTCGCCGGCGGAGTGGCTGGCACTGTGACGGTGGGTGTCGGTGTGACCGTCGCCGGATCGACATACGGCATGTTGGCGCTGCCCGGCCCGTAGCCCGCACCCGATCGCGCGCCTTCGCTCGGCGCCATGACCTTGCCCGGCACGTAGCTGCCGGTCGTGCTGTTGTAGAAGCCCGCCATGGCGCTCGACGTCTGGTTGCCCATCTTGGCCTGCACGTCGACCTCGCCGATGCGGTTGCCGTTCTGGTCGACGCGGTAGCCGCGAGCGCCCATCAACTGGTCCTCGTTGTCGATCAGGGTGCCGTTGGGACCAGAGCGGAACGGCGGCGGCGTCTTGACCGCGACATAATCGGGCACCGGCAGCGAGCTTTGGCATGCCGAAAGCGCGATGCCCGTCAATGCAAGTACGAAACTCCGAGACCCGACGGCCATTACCCTCTCCCCGTCCTGACGCTTACGGCTTGCTCACCGGAGGGGCGATGATGTTCCCCTGCGCGTCCAGCCGATTGCCCTGGCCATCATAGCGGTTTCCGTACTCGTCCTGAAAGGCCTGCACGCCCGCCGGCGGGGTCGGCACCACGGGCGGCAGCGCCCGGACCACGTGGTTCTCGCGGTCCAGACAGTCCTCGTAGCCGTTGGTCCCGCGTACCAGGCCCTGGCGGTCGCAGGCAAGCTCGGCCGGCGTCGGCGGTCTGTAGTAGGGCGAATCCGCCCGCTTCTCGGCCGGTGTCTCGTCATTGCACGCAGTCAGGGCGAAGAGGGCCGCGCCCAGAAGGAAAAATCTCACGCGCATCGTCTTACTCCTCAATCACGCCGCCTTCTTCATCGCGCCGTCACGCAGCTCGCGGCGCAGGATCTTGCCGACATTGGTCTTCGGCAGCTCGCTACGGAACTCGATGTATTTGGGCCGCTTGTAGGCGGTGAACTCCTTGTGACAGTAGGCATCCAGCTCCTCCTTGGTGAGCTTGGGATCGCGCTTCACCACGAACAGCATCACCGCCTCGCCCGACTTGGCATCCGGCACGCCGACTGCTGCGCATTCCAGCACGCCGGGATGACTCGCCACGACGTCCTCGATCTCGTTGGGGAACACCTTGAAGCCTGACACCACGATCATGTCTTTCTTGCGGTCGACGATCTTCACGTAGCCGCGCGCATCCATGATGCCGATGTCGCCCGACTTGAAGAATCCGTCGGGCGTCATGACCTTCGCCGTCTCGTCGGGCCGTTGCCAGTAATCGCGCATGACCTGCGGCCCCTTGATCGCGATCTCGCCGGCCTCGCCCAGCGGCACCTCCTTGCCGTCATCGTCGAGGATCTTGATTTCGACGTTCGGCATCGGCAGGCCAATCGTGCCGGTGTAGGAATCCGAATCGGTGGGATTGCAGGTCACGCCGGCCGAGGTTTCGCTCAGGCCGTAACCCTCGACGATCGGGCAGCCGGTGATGGCGAGCCACTTCTTGGCGACGGCTTCCTGCACCGCCATGCCGCCGCCGTTGGAGATCACGAGGCCGGAGAAATCGAGCTTGGCGAAATCGGCATTGTTGGCGAGCGCGTTGAACAGCGTGTTCACCGCCGGGAAGATGTTGATCTTGTACTTGGCGATCTCCTTCACCGTGCCCGGGATGTCGCGGGGATTGGGGATCAGGATGTTGAGCGCCCCGGTGCGCATGCCGAGCAGGCCGCAGGTGATGAAGGCGAACACATGATAGAGCGGCAGCGCGCAGACGATGACGTGCTGGCCGGTGAGCTGATGGCGCTTCAGCCCGGGCTGCATCCACGCTTCCGATGCCAGCAGGTTGGCAACGATGGTGCGATGAAGCAGCGTCGCGCCCTTGGCGACGCCGGTCGTGCCGCCGGTGTATTGCAGCACGGCGACGTCGTTGGGCCCGAGCGCCGGCTTGCTGAAGGGGGCGTTGCGGCCGGCCGCGATTGCCTGCTTGAAGGTCAGATGACCCGGCAACGAGAAGGCCGGCACCATCTTCTTCACGTGGCGCACGACGAAGTCGACGATCAGGCCCTTGGGGAAGCCGAGCAGGTCGCCCATCGCGCCGACCACGATGTGCTTCACCCGGGTGTTGCCGGGCTCGGTGACGCCGGCCAGCGCCTGCTGCAGCGTGTTGGCGAAATTCTCCAGCACGATCACCGCTTCGGCGCCGGAATCCTTGAGCTGGTGCTCGAGTTCGCGCGCGGTGTAGAGCGGGTTGACATTGACGGCGATGAAGCCCGCGCGCAGCACGGCCGCCACCGCGACCGGATACTGCAGCACGTTGGGCATCATGATGGCGACCCGCGCGCCTTTCTGCAGGCCGCGGCTCTGCAGCCAGGCAGCGAGCGCTTTCGACAGTTCGTCGGTCTGGCCGAAGGTGAGCGCGGCGCCCATGCAGACGTAGGCCGTGGCGTCGCGATACCTGGCGAAGCTCTCCTCGATCAGGTCGACGACGCTGGGATAGATCGAAGGGTCGATATCCGCCGGCACGCCCGCCGGATAGTTCTTCAGCCAAAATCGGTCCATGCTGCCCCCGGGACGCCCTCGTCCCCGACTATATAGTATTGCGCTCAAGGGAGGAGAACATGGCCGTTCAACCGATGCACAAAGCCGATGAAGCCCGCAACCCGCGTTCCCTCGAGGAAGCGCGCGCCTTGGTGAAGCGGGTCGAGTCGCTGTTCATGCCGTGGAATGTCGATGCGCTGGTCGACGGCTTCACCGAAGATTGTGTGGTGCGCTTCGGCACGCTGCCCGAGATCCGTGGCCGCGACGCCATTCGCACTTTCTTCAACACACGCAGCGCCCGGCAACGCAACTACCGGCTGACCAAGGAACTGCGCTCCCTGCAGGGCAACGTCATCACCAACATCTGGAACGGCGCGTGGGAAGATGCCGAGACCGGCGCGGCGATGAAGGGCTTCGGCGTCGAGATCTGGGTGATGCGCGACGGCCGGATCGCCCAATGGGAAGCGGCCTTCAATGTCGGGCGGGCCGACCAGACGGCAAGCCTGGCCGACATCCTCCGTTAGTGCGCCTCACAGCCACGCCTTCGCCGCCTGCTCGAGAGCGTACAGGGCCAGGCCGGCCAGGCCGCCGATCAGCGCGCCGTTGAAGCGGATATATTGCAGGTCGCGGCCGACCGTCAGTTCGATGCGGCCGATCAGCATGTCGATGTCCCAGCCCCTGACCTGGTCGGCGATGAAGCGGCCGACGCCGCCCTTCTGCTTCTGCACGAAGTCGCCCAGCAGCCGCACCATGCCGCGGTTGATCTCGGCGCGCATCGCGGCATCGCGCGCCAGTTGCCGGCCGACATTGACCAGGAGCGTCTCGAGCTGGCGCCGGATCTGCGAATCGTCGCCCGCCGCGTCGCGCTCGATGAACGCGCGCATGTTGTCCCACGCGCCGTCGGCCAGCGCTGTAACTTCCGGTCGCGCCAACAAATCCTGCTTCAGGGCTTCGGCGCGACGGGCATAATCCGCCGAGGAGCGCAGGCGGTCGATGAAACCCTTCACGAAGTTATCGAACTCGCGGCGCAGCGGATGGTCGGCCTGGGTGCGAGCCTCGTGCACGAACGAGGTCGTCGAGGCCACGATCTTGCGCAGCAGGTAGGCGTCCGCGCGGTAGAGATTGAACAACGCCGGCAACTCCCTGCGGATCTTCTCGCGCAAGGAGTCGAGCGCTTCCTGGTTGGTGAGCAGCTTGTCGAGCGCGCCCAGCAACTCATTGAGCAGGCGCTGATGGCGACCGCTCTCCGTCACCGCGCTCAACAGGCCGGCGGCGAGCGGCGCCAGCTCGATGCGCGCCAGTTCCGCCCTCACCCGCTCGCCCATGAAGCGCCGCAGGCCCGAATGGTCGATGGCGGCGAGCGTCTGCGGCAGCAGCTCGGCGACGAAGCCCGCCAGGGCCGCGCTGCGCGCCGGATCGGACAGCCAATCCGCCATCTGGCCCGCGAAGTCGACCTCGCCGAGCTTCTTCTCGACCGCCTCGGGCGCCAGGAAGTTGGTTTCGATGAACGAGCCGAGGTTTTCGGCGATACGCTCGTGGTTGCGCGGGATGATGGCGGTGTGCGGGATTGCCAGCCCCAGCGGCCGACGGAACAGCGCCACCACGGCGTACCAGTCGGCGAGGCCGCCCACCGTCGCCGCCGCGGCAAAGGCCGCGACATAGCCCCACGCCCAGTGCGTGGGCTCCAGCCAGCGCGCGAGACCGAACAGCGCCGCCGTTCCGACCAGCAATAGCGTCGCCGCCCATTTCACCCGTCGGAGCGCGCGGGCGCGGTCGTCATCGGCGCCGTGCATCGTCTATAGTCCCACGATCGCTGCCGTTCGGGAGGAAAGCATGAAGGTCGGATTCATCGGCGTCGGCAATATGGGCGGCCCCATGTGCCGCAACATCATCAAGCGCTCCAACCACCAGGTCACCGTGTTCGACCTCAATCCGGCAGCAGTGAAGGCCTGCACCGATCTCGGCGGCAGCGCGGCCAAGTCGGTGGCCGAGGCGACCAAGAACGCCGACATCGTCATGACCTCGCTGCCCATGCCCAAGGATGTGGAGGCTGTGGCGCTGGGAGACAATGGCGTGCTGGCCAATATCGGCAAGGGTCAGACCTACATCGATCTCTCGACCAACGCACCGTCGATGGTGAAGAAGATCGGCGCTGCGTTCGCCGCGAAGGGCATCGCCATGCTCGACGCGCCGGTCAGCGGCGGCACGACCGGGGCCGAGGCCGCGACCATCGCCATCATGGTGGGCGGCGACAAGAAGGTGTTCGACGACGCGCTGCCGGTGCTGCAGTCGTTCAGCGCCAACGTCCTGCATATGGGTGGACTGGGCAGCGGCACGGTGACCAAGCTCTGCAACAACATGTTGTCGTTCTGCAACATGGCGGCGCTGTGCGAAGCCATGATGCTGGGCACGGGCTACGGGCTCGATCCCGAGAAGCTCCTGAACGCGATCGCCAATTCGAGCGGCAACTCCAATGCGATCAAGAACTTCACCTTGCGGCCGCTGAAGGGTTTCTACAATCCGCCCTCCTTCGCCCTCGACCTTGCCTACAAGGACCTCCACCTCGCGCTCGAGCTGGGCGACGAACTCGGCGTGCCGCTGCAGCAGGGCGCCTCGACGCACAATCTGCAGCGCCTCGCCAAGGGCATGGGTTGGGGACCGGAGGACAGCACCTCGATCCTGCGCGTCTACGAGACGATGCTGAAGCGCAAGGTGAAGCCGTAGAGGCTGCGGACCGGCGGGAACACCGGGAAGTTTATTACCCGGTACCGGTAGTGCAGTTGCGGTCGTCGGGCCGGATGTTTTCCCGTTTTCCGACGCAAGGAAAACGGCGCGTAGATGGTTATCGCGCAGAAGGTCACCAGGGCGGAGCTCTGCGCCAGAATCCGCCAAACGAACTGGCGACATATCCAAACCGTTGAGACAACAGAACTTTTGACGACGTTTGCATCGCTTGCTGCCGCAGCCGCCCAAACGCTGGCACTGCTGCGCTGCGGGGCTCGGCGCAATGGCTCGGCGAGCCATTGACGCCATTTTGGGCGGCGGCCTAGATCGAATGAAAAGTCATCGTGCTTTAGCGGGAATTGGGGGAATTCCATGTGGGTGAGCGGCGGGCGCGGCTTTGCGATCATGGCGTCGCCACCATAACCCCGGCGTTAGAGGGACCCCGATTCTGTCGTATAGAACTTCCGACCGCCTTCAGTTGCGCGCCAGATGGGCCTCGATCAGCGGTGCCACCTGGTCGGGTATCTTTTCGGCCAGGTCATGGCCGCCGCCCGCCAGGACGTGCAACGTCGCATTCGGCATGGTCTTGGCCAAATGCCGGCCCACGCCGGTGGGACTGATCGGATCGGCATCGCCCCACAGCAGCAAGGTCGGCTGTGCGATGCGTTCGACGGGCAAGGGCGCAGCGTTGCGGAATTCGTAGATCCACCCGGCGGCTTCGGGATATTCGGCGCGATAGGCGGTACGCCAGTCGATCGCGCCGAACGACGTCATGTCGACGCCGCCCGATGTCACCGTCAGCACCAGACGACGTACAAGCCCGGGATGGGCGAGCGCGATGCGGGCGGCAATGACGCCGCCCATCGACTGCGCGACCAGATCGACCGGCTCATCCATCTTGGCCACGACCATGGCGATCAGGTCATCGAAGCCCTTGATCGCAGCATCCGGCGGCTGGTGGCCGATGCCGGGCCAGCCGAAATAGGTCTTGCGCCAGACCGCAGGCAAACGCTCGCCCACAGGTCTCCAGAAATCCGGCGACGCACCCGACCCTGGGAGGAAGAAGACGTTCGGTGTCACGGATCGAGCTTCTGATTGGCAAAGGGCGAAGTTTTGGGAGCTTGGATCACGACCATCTTGTGCTCGGTCGTCACGTGACAGGCGTTGCAGCCGTCGGTCAGGCGGGCGTAGGCCGCGTCGAAGCGCGCGCCGTCGCGCGCCTTGATCGCCTTGTCGAGTTCCTCCATCGGACCGTCGACCAGTTTCAGCAATTCAGCCATCGCCGTTCCCTTGTAGCGCGGCACCTGCTTTTCGATCATCTCGAACGTCTCGTCGAGCTCACTGCGCTCGTAGGCGAGGTAGTCCCAATTGCGCGCCTGTCCCGCCAAGCCGAGCTTCATGTGGCGGGGTTGAACGAAGGCGGTCATGTAGTCGCCGAGTCCGAAGCGGGAGGCCGTCGCCGGCGGTGTCTGTGCCGAAGAGATCGCCGTCCAGGCGATCGAGAACACCGCGACGGGCAAAAAGAACGAAAAACGCCTCATGGACAGCCTCCCGGTCAGAGTTGAGCGAGCCCGGCGCCGGCAACGGCGCAGACGATCACCACCAGCCATGGCGGCGTCTTCCAGATCGCGAGCAGCAGCAGAGCCGTCGCCGCGAGAGCGAAGTCGCGCGCCTCGAGCACCCCGCCCTTCCACACCGGGTCGTACAGTGCCGACAGGAGCAGTCCCACCACCGCGGCGTTGACGCCGCGCAACGCCGCTTGCGCCGCCGGCCGGGCGCGCAAGCTCTCCCAGAACGGCAAGGCGCCGATCACCAGCAGGAACGACGGCAGGAAGATCGCGGCCAGGCAGAGCGCGGCTCCGGCCCAACCGCTGGGCGGCCGGTCGAGGACGGCGCCGAGATAGGCCGCGAAGGTGAAGAGCGGCCCCGGCACCGCCTGGGCCGCACCGTAGCCCGCGAGGAAAAGGTCGTCGCTCACCCATCCCGGCGGGACGACCGAGGCGCGCAGCAGCGGGAGCACCACATGGCCGCCGCCGAACACCAGCGAGCCCGCGCGATAGAAGGCCGAGGCGACGGCGAGATCCTGGCGATGCGATATGTCGGCCGCCAGTGGCAGGCCGAACAGCAACAGGAAGAAGGCGATAAGGCAGGCGACGGCGAAACCGTGCCCATGCCGCAGCGGTGGCGCTGGGGACGGTACGGCTGTCGCCTGCTCGCGCAGAAAGATGAGCCCGGCGATGGCGCCCAGAACGATCGCGCCCAATTGGCCCCGCGTACCGGGAGCAGCCATCACGAGCGCCGCAGCGACGATCGCCAGCGTCGCACGCGGCCGGTCGTTGGCCATGGTGCGCGCCATGCTCCATATCGCGAGCGCAACGACGGCAACGGCGGCCACCTTCAGCCCGTGCAGCCAGCCGCTGCCCAGAGCGGCGCCAAAATTCTCCACGCCCAGGGCGAACAAGGCCAAAGCGATCGCCGACGGCAGGGTGAATCCCGTCCAGGCGGCGAACGCTCCCGGCAGGCCGGCGCGATAAAGGCCAATGCCGATGCCGACCTGGCTGCTCGCCGGGCCGGGCAGGAACTGGCAGAGCGCCACCAGGTCGACGAAAGCGCGCTCGTCGAGCCAGCGCCGGCGTTCGACGATGTCCTGACGGAAATATCCCAAATGCGCGACCGGGCCGCCAAACGAGGTGAGCCCCAGCCGCAGGAATGCCAGAAAAACTTCCGGCCAGGTGCCGTTCTTGGTCGTCATGATCGCCGGCCGGGACGCTAAGGCGTCCGGCGGAGGCGCGTCAATTCGCAGTCGAAGCGAGGGACGCCATGAACGGAGGTAATGGCCGGCCTTGGCTCAGCACGTAGCGTGCCATCGCGCCAGCGACCTTGGCCACGGCCGGCCGGGCGCTCATGCGGTCGCGCCATCGTTGCAGGTTCGGATGGTCCGCGGTGAGCGGCGCGCCCATGCGCTCGCCGAACAGCGCCGCCATGTAGAAGGCAATATCGGCGTAGCTGTAGTCGCCGGCGAGCCAGATGCGCTTCGCCAACGTAGCTTCCATCTCGGCGTAGAATGCAGCCGCGGCGTCGTGCGCGCCCGGCGCCTTGGCATCGCTCATCAGGCGGACGATGTGCGGGAAGTAGACTTCGTCGCATTTGAGCTCGAGCAATCGCGCCCGCGCGCGGGCCTTTGGATCGGCCGGCCACAGTGCCGGTTCGGGCTTCAAGGTCTCGAGATATTCGAAGATCTGGGTCGAATCGAAGATCTCGAGATCGCCGTCGACCAGCACCGGCACCTGGCGCTTGGGGTTGATGCGCGCCACCTCGGGATGCTTGGGCTGGTACAGCGTCTTCATCTCGAACGGCACCATGACGAGCTCGAAGTCGAGCCCCTTCTCGCGGGCGGCGATCTCGGCCTTGGCGCCGAACATGCTGAGCGGACCGGAATAAAGCTTCATCCCGCGAGCCTAGCCCGCCCTGACCGTCAGAAGGTGTCAGGGATTGTCAGCCCATTCCCGGAATGAGCTCGCGACCGGCCTTGAATTCGATGCTCGAACCCTTGAAGTCGTCGCCCACCGGCTCGACGCGCCCGCCGAGATGCTTGCCGAGGAAGGCCTCGACCACGGCGGTGAAGGATTGCCGGTTCTCGGCGCGGTGGAAGCCGTGCCCTTCGTCCTTGTAGTAGACGTAGGTGACAGGGATCTTGCGCTTCTGCATCTCGGCCACGATCTGCTCGGACTCGGCCGGGGTCACGCGCACGTCGTTGGCGCCCTGCCCGATCAGCAGCGGCCGCACGATCTTGTCGACCCGGCTGATCGGCGAGCGCGACAGCAGGAACTGACGCCCCTGCTCCGTCGTGTAGTCGCCCATGCGCGTCTTCAGCACCGGCGCCCAGCTTCCCCAATAGGGCGGCACAGCCTTGGCGAAGGTCACGAGGTTGGAGATGCCGAACAGGTCGATGGCGCAGGCGAACCTGTCGGGCGTGAAGGTGGCGCCGACCAACGCCGAATAGCCACCGTAGCTCGCGCCATAGATCGCAACCTTTGCCGCGTCGGCGATGCGCCGGGCGACCGCCCAACTGACCGCGTCGAGCAGATCGTCGTGGATCTTGCGCGCCCATTCGAGGTCGCCCGCGTTCACGAACTTCTTGCCGAAGCCCAACGAGCTTCGATAGTTGACGCTGAGCACGTTGTAGCCGCGATTGGCGAGCCACTGATGCGTGCTGTTGAAGTCGGGCATGTCGCGGCCCCACGGCCCGCCATGAACCAGGAGCACCGTCGGCCCCGGCCGATCGGGCTTGGCGTCGATGGCGCGCGTCAGGTAGCAGACGAGCTTCAGCTCGTCGCGCGCCGTCACCACCACCGGCTCCATTTTCTGCAGCGGCATCTTCTCGAGCGCCGGACGGGCGGCGAACAGGAGGTTCACCTTGGCGGCTGCGCGATCGTAGTGGAAGAAGCGCCCGGGCATGCCGCTGCGCTCGGCGTAGACGATCCAGTGGGCACGGTCGTCCGACATGCCGAATCCGCCAATGTCGCCTTCGACAGTCGCCTGCAAACGGTCGAGATCGGGGAGCGCCGCGGGATCCGTCACCGTCCAGCGCCGGCGCGTATAGATGACCGGCGCTGCAATCGGCACCTTGCTGAGCGGATCGAGGACGGGCCCACCGCAATCGGCTTCGTGATCCTCCGCCAGCACGCGCTTATGCCCGCTCGCCAGGTCCTGCGCCACCAGTGCCGCGGTATCCCTGCCCTCGGAGTCGAGCCAAAAGAGTTCGCGGTCGTCGTCCGAGAATTCGATGAGCTGCGTCGTGTAGGCGTCCTCCGCCTTGATGCTGCGGACCAGCGCACCAGCGTTGTCGCCCGACAGATGGACCACATCCCAGCCGCCGTCGGCGCGAAAGCGGATGCCATAGCGCACCTGGAAATGTGGATCGGTGACGACTTCAGAGAAGCCGTTGTTCTGGTAGAGCGGCGTCGTTGCAGCGGTCGCCACATTGACGCGATAGACGTCGAAATAGCGCTTGTCGCGCTGGTTGTGGCCGATCAGCAGTTCGCCCGGAAAATGCGGCGAGGTCTGCTGCACGTAGGCCAGAACGCCCGGGCCGGGCGTCAGCGCCTTGATCTCGCCGGTCTCGACGTCGATGCGATGGCCCTGCCAGTTTTCGTCGCCGCCTTGGTCGCGGAAGAACACGAGATGGCGATTATCGCAGGGCCACAGCAACTCGAACTTCACGTCACGGTCGGTGACCTTGGTGAGGGGCCTGGCGGCCTCGGGATTGTCGACCGGCGCCACGAAGACGTTCGCCACGCCGTCGAGCGGCGCCAGGAAGCCGATCAGCTTGCCATTGGGGCTGATCGCCACGCGCGCGCGTTCCGGCGACGAGAACAGCAGCCGGCGCGGAATGAGCGCGGCCGCCTTCGCTTGCTGCGCCCGCGCACTTCGCGTCAATGCCGTCGCGCCGCCCGCCAGCAGCAATGTCCGCCGCCGATATTTCATTGCCGCCATCGACCGGCCTTCCCAGCAAAGTCGCCGGCTGCATATCACATCGTGGCGAACATCGCGACCGCGGCCACTGTCATCATTGCCGTGGTCAGCCAGCCGCCGATCCTCTGGCCGCGGCTGGCCGGGAACGCACCCATGAGGTCAGAGCGCGAGCCGACGATCATCATCGCCACCATCACCGGCACGACGATCACGCCGTTCACGACCGCGCTCCACAACAGGGCCTTGATGGGATCGAGGCCGACGAAATCGACGACGAGGCCGAGCAGGATGGCGGCGGCGATGACGCCATAGAAGAGACGCGCCTCTCCCAATCTGCGCTCCAGGCCAATGCGCCAGCCACCAGCCTCGCCGACTGCGTACGCGGCCGAACCGGCGAGCACGGGTACGGCAAGCAGGCCGGTCCCCACGATTCCGAGGCTGAACAGGGCGAAGGCGAAGTCACCCGCGATCGGCTTCAGGGCCGCCGCCGCGTCCGCCGTCGTCTGCACGTCGGTCTTGCCGTGCGCATTCAGGGTCACCGCGGTCGTCAGGATGATGAAGAAGGCGACGAGGTTGGAGAAGGTCATGCCGAGCCCGGTCTCCCACCGGATGCGCGTCAGTTCGTGCTTGGCCTGCTCGGGCTTTCGCACCAGCGGCGCCGCCTTCGGATCGGCCTTCTCGTCCTCGACCTCCTCCGAGCTCTGCCAAAAGAAGAGATAGGGGCTGATCGTCGTGCCGAAGATGGCGACGATCAGCGTGAGGGTGTCGCCATCGACCGTGAACCGCGGCAGCACCGCGCCCAACAGCACGTCGGGCCAATCGATGTGCACGACGAACACGATGCCGACATAGGCAAAGAGCGAGAACGTCAGCCATTTCAGCACCGCGACGTAGCGGCTGTAGGGAATGAAGACGACGGTAAGCAGCGATCCCACCGCGAAGGCGACGGTGTACCACCGTCCCGGGCCACCCAGGGCAAGCTCGGTCACGGCGCCCATGGCGGCGAGATCGGCGCCGATGTTGATCGTGTTGGCCAGCATCAGCAGACCGACCAGGGCGAAAACGACCGGGCGCGGGAACACAAGCAGCATGTTGGCGGCGAGCCCTCGCCCGGTGACCCGGCCGATGCGCGCACTCACCGACTGGACGGCGACCATCATCGGCAGCGTGATGACGACGGTCCACAGCAGGCCTGTTCCGGCCTGGGCGCCGGCCTGCGAATAGGTGGCGATGCCGCTTGGATCGTCGTCGGCCGCGCCGGTGATGACACCGGGCCCGAGATGCTCGAGCAGCCTGAACGTCTTAGCCGAACGGTCTTGGTCCCTCGAAGTCGCCGACATAGCTGACGTGTGTCACCAGTCCAGAGCCCCGCCGCCATTGGTGCAACGCGAGGCCCGGCGGGTCCATGGTCATGGACAGCGGCGCGCCCTCGCGCAAATCGAGTGTCGCCTGGTGCGCCGTGCTGGGCGCGATCGAGGCCATGGTGCCCGCCCAGCGCGTCTGGATGGGCCGGTGAACATGCCCGCACATCACGCGCTCGACATGCGGATTGCGCCGCACGATGTCAGCCAGGCGCTCGCCGCCGATCTTGAGCTTGGCGCGGTCGAACGCCTCGATGCCGCAATCGAACGGCGGATGATGCATGAAAAGAAGTGTCGGCCGGTCCTGCTCGCCAAGCCGCGCCTCCAGCCAGCCGAGCCGCTGCTCGCAAAGCTCGCCATGGGGCTTGCCGTCGGCCAGCGTGTCGAGCGCCAGAAGCCGGACCGGATGTTCGTCGATGGCATATTGCAGATAGCCGGACGCCGGCAGATAGCCCTGATCGGCAAAGGCTTCGCGCAAGGCATGCCGCGCATCGTGGTTGCCGGGAATGAGATAGACCGGCATCGCCAGCGGCGCCAGCAGCTCGCGCAGAAGGGCGTATTCCTCGGGCTTGCCGCCATCCACCAGGTCGCCGGTCGCGATCACGATGTCGGGCCGCGGATCGAGCCGCATGACGTGCGCGACAGCGCGCTCGAGATAGCCCGCCGTGTCGATGCGCTTATAGAGCAGCACGCCGGCCGCCTTGATGTGCATGTCGGAGATCTGCGCGATCAGCATCGGGCCTATCCTCGGAATCCATTGACGATCGGATAGCGGCGCTCCTTGTTGCTGATCAGCCGCGACGTGATCTTGACGCCGGGCGGTGCTTGCCGCCGTTTGTATTCGGCGGCTTCAAGCAAACGCCACACGCGGTCGACGGTTGCGATGTCGTACCCCTCGCGGGCCAATTCCTCGGCCGACAGGTCGCGCTCGATCAGCCCCTTGAGGATGGCGTCGAGCACCGGATAGGGCGGCAGCGAATCCTCGTCCTTCTGGTCGGGCCTGAGTTCGGCCGACGGCGGCTTGGCGATGATGCGTTCGGGAATCACCGGACCCTTGCGGCCAAGCGCACCGTCCGGCAGGTGACGGTTCCGCCAGCGGCAGAGATCGAACACAGTGGTCTTGTAGACGTCCTTCAGCACGTTGTAGCCGCCGCACATGTCGCCGTAGAGCGTGGCGTAGCCCACCGCCATCTCCGACTTGTTGCCGGTGGTCACCACCATGCCGCCCATCTTGTTCGATACCGCCATCAGCGTGACGCCCCGCGCGCGGCTCTGGATGTTCTCCTCCGTGACGTCTTCCTTGCGGTTGCCGAACAGCGGCAGCAGCATCTTGCGGAACGCCTCCATCGCCGGCTCGATCGACACGATCTCGTACTTGACGCCGATCGCCTCGGCGCAGGCCTTGGCGTCCTCGAGCGAATGTTGGCTGGTGTAAGGCGACGGCATCATGATCGTCTGCACGCGCCCGGGTCCCAGCGCGTCGGCAGCCACCGCCGCGGTGAGCGCCGAGTCGACTCCGCCCGACAGCCCGATCAGCACCGACGGGAAGCCCGTCTTGTTCACGTAGTCGCGCAAGCCCAGCATCATCGCCTGGTAGATCGACTCGAGTTCGCCCAATTCCGGCGCGATCGACGCAGGCAGGCACTCCCAACCCTTTTGTCCGCGGCGGAACTCGACCGTCCGGACCTCTTCGCGGAACGAGGCGAGCTTGGCTTTCAGGAGCCGGTCGGCTCCGATCACGAACGAGCCGCCGTCGTAGATCACCTCGTCCTGGCCGCCGACCTGGTTGATGTAGGCGAAGGGCAGGCCGCTTTCGATCACGCGCTTGACGCCATGCTGCACGCGCTGGTCGGTCTTGCCGATCTCGAACGGCGAGCCGTTGGGCACCAGCAGGATCTCGCCGCCGGTCTCGGAGATGCATTCGACGACGTCGGGCGTCCATACGTCCTCGCAGATCGGCACGCCGATGCGCACGCCGTTGAACACCAGCGGGCCCGGCATCGGCCCGGGCGAGAACACGCGCTTGTCGTCGAACACGCCATAGTTCGGCAAATCGACCTTGAAGCGCTTGCCCGTGATCTCGCCTTTGTCGAGCGCAATGATGGCATTGTAGAGCTTGTCGTCCTCGCGCCACGGCGTGGTGACGAACACGCCCGGCCCGCCGTCGCGCGTGTCGGCGCGCAGCGCCTCGACCGCCTCCATGCACTGCTTCTGAAAGGCGGGCTTCAGCACCAGGTCCTCGGGAAAATAGCCCGCAAGGACCAGCTCCGGCGTGATCACCAGGTCGGCGCCCTGCTTCGCCGCCTCGGCACGCGCCGCCCGCACCTTGGCCAGGTTGCCGGCGACGTCGCCGACCTTGGGATTGAGCTGGGCGAGCGCGACCTTCAGGCTGTCGGTCATCAGGACTTGGCCGCCACGACCTCGATCTCGACCAGCATGGCGGGATCGGCCAGCGCCTGGACGACCAGCAGCGTCGAGGCAGGATAGGGCTCGCCGATCACCTTCTCGCGTGCCGCGCGGTTGGCGGCGATGAAGCGGCTGTCAGTCAGGAAGGTGTTGAGCTTGACGATGTCGCCGTAACCCATGCCAGCCGCCTTCAGCACCTCGCCGATGTTCTTCCAGGCCTGATCGCACTGCGCTTCGATGCCCTGGGCGAGTTTGCCGTTGCTGTCGAGGCCGACCTGGCCCGCGACGAACAGCACGCGCGCACCGGGCGGGATCTCGCAGCCCAGGCTGTACTTGCCGGCGAGCGCCACGCTCTTGGGATTGTGAAACTTGTTGGCCATCCGCTGATCTCCCATATAAGAGGGCCGAGTTTCGGGTGTTCCAGCATGACGTCAAGCAGCCCTGTGCACATCGTGGGAGGAGGCCTGGCCGGCAGCGAAGCGGCCTGGCAGCTCGCCTCTGCGGGCGTGCGCGTCGTGCTGCACGAGATGCGCGGCGTGCGCGGCACGGAAGCCCACCAGACCGACGGCCTGGCCGAGCTGGTCTGCTCCAACTCCTTCCGCTCCGACGATGCCGCCAACAATGCCGTCGGCCTGCTGCATGAGGAGATGCGGCGGGCGGGCTCGCTGATCATGCGTGCCGCCGACAAGCACAAGCTGCCGGCGGGCGGCGCGCTCGCGGTCGATCGCGTGGGCTTCTCCGACGAGGTGCAGACCACCCTGCTCGCTCATCCGCTGGTCGAGCTGCGCCGCGAGGAGATCGCCGGCCTGCCGCCGGCGGAATGGGGCAGCACCATCATCGCCACCGGTCCGCTCACTTCTGCCGCTCTGGCCGAGGCCATCGTCAAGGCGACGGGCGCGCAGTCGCTCGCCTTCTTCGATGCCATCGCGCCGATCGTGCATCACGACAGCATCGACCAGTCGGTCGTCTGGAAGCAGTCGCGCTATGACAAGGGTGAAAGCGCCGACTACTACAACTGCCCGCTCGACAAGGCGCAGTACGAAGCCTTCGTCGCCGGGCTGCTGGCGGGCGAGAAGACCGAGTTCAAGGAGTGGGAGCAGAACACGCCCTATTTCGACGGTTGTCTGCCGATCGAGGTGATGGCGGCGCGCGGCCCCGACACGCTGCGCTTCGGGCCGATGAAGCCGGTCGGCCTGCGCGACCCGCGCACCGGCCGCAGGCCGTGGGCGGTGGTGCAGCTGCGCCAGGACAACGCGCTCGGCACGTTGTGGAACATCGTGGGCTTCCAGACCAAGCTGAAGCATGCCGAACAGACGCGCCTGTTCCGCACCATTCCCGGGCTGCAGAACGCCGAGTTCGCGCGGCTGGGCGGCCTGCATCGCAACACCTTCCTCAACAGTCCCCACCTGCTCGACGGCAGCCTGAGGCTGGGCGCGGTGCCGCGACTGCGCTTCGCCGGCCAGATCACCGGCTGCGAGGGCTATGTCGAGAGCGCCGCCGTCGGCCTGATGGCCGGCCGCTTCGCCGCGGCCGAGGCCAATGGCGGTTCGCCCTCCCCGCCGCCCGGCACGACGGCAATGGGCGCATTGCTGGGCCACATCACCGGCGGCGCCAATGCGGCGACCTTCCAGCCGATGAACGTGAACTTCGGCCTGTTCCCGCCCCTCGAGGGCACGCTGCGCGGCAAGGATCGCAAGCAGGCGCTCGCCGCGCGCGCGCTGGCCGACATCGACCGCTGGCTCGCGCCCGCCAAGCTCGCGGCGGAGTAACATTTCGAAATGTGTCGAAACCGCCGGTAACCAAACGTTATTTCACTGCGGCGCAGGAATCGTTTGAAATGCCGCCATGCAACCCCTCCTCGCCGAAAAGGTCGGACTCGTGTCGTTGCAGATGGAAGTTCTGCAGGAGATCCGCCGGCAACTCGCCCCCTACCTCACCTGCGGCGTGCCGATCACCGGCGAGACGGTGATCAGCGACGGCGCCACCATCGATTCCCTCACCGTGATGGACATGGTGATGGAGCTGGAAGACCGCTTCGACGTCGCGATCCCGATGAACGTCGTGGCCGAAATTCGCACCGTCGATGAGCTGGCCGATACCATCATCCGGCTCAAGCACCCATAAGGCTGATTGTTCGTTTTCGTCGCTCTGGGCATCGTCTCCATCTCGGCTATTCTGGCCGTCTCGGCGATGCGCCCCGCCTGGAAGGGCTAGCTCAGGAGACGAACATGGACGGACTGCAACTGCGCTCGCAGATCAAGAAGAGCGGCGAGCTCGAACTCACCCTCGCCCGGGTGCCGATCCCGGAGCCCACCGACGATCAGGTCGTCGTCAAGGTCGAGGCGACGCCAATCAATCCCTCGGATTTGGGACTCCTGATCGGGCCAGCCGACATGAGCCAGGCCAGAAGCTCGGGCAGCGGCGCCGACCTCAAGGTCACCGCGCCGGTCCCGCAATCGGCGCTGCCGTTCCTGGCCGCGCGCCTCGACCAGGCGATGCCGGTCGGCAACGAAGGCGCCGGCACCGTCGTGAAAGCGGGTGCCTCGCCCGAGGCGCAGGCGTTGATGGGCAAGACGGTGTCGATGGTCGGCGGCGCGATGTACGCGCAATACCGCGTGCTCAAGGCGCGCGACTGCCAGCCGCTGCCGGCCGGCACGACGGCGGCCGAGGGCGCGTCGTGGTTCGTCAATCCGCTGACGGCGCTCGGCATGACCGAGACGATGAAGCGCGAAGGCCACAAGGCGCTGGTCCATACCGCCGCCGCCTCGAACCTCGGCCAGATGCTGAACAAGATCTGCCTCAAGGACGGCATCCCCCTGGTGAACATCGTGCGCAAGCCCGAGCAGGCCAAGCTGCTCAAGGGCATCGGCGCCAAGCATGTCGTCGATTCGAGCGCGCCGTCGTTCCTCGATGACCTGACGCAGGCGCTGGTCGAGACCGGCGCCACCATCGCCTTCGATGCCATCGGCGGCGGCAAGCTTGCCAGCCAGATCCTGACGGCGATGGAGATCGCCATCAACAAGACGGCCAAGGAATACAGCCGCTACGGCTCCTCCACCCACAAGCAGGTCTATATCTATGGCAGCCTCAACACGGGGCCGGTCGAGCTCAACCGCAACTACGGCATGGCGTGGGGCGTTGGTGGTTGGCTGCTGACGCCGTTCCTGCAGAAGATCGGCCGGCCCGACCAGACCCGCTTGCGCGAACGCGTGGTCAACGAGCTCAAGACCACGTTCGCGAGCCACTACACCAAGACGATCTCGCTTGCCGAAGCGCTCGACCTGAAAAACATCGCCGTCTACAACAAGCGCGCCACGGGCGAGAAATACCTGATCAATCCCAACAAGGGGTGAGATGAGGCGAAGCGATGGCGTTCGAGGATCGCCATTGGGACGAGCTGCACCGGCAGGGCTACACGGTCGTCGCCGGCGCAGTTCCGCCTGTGCTGCTCTCGGCGGCACAGGCGGCGGCCGAACACCTCGCGGCGATCTGGCCCGAGGGCGGCTGGGAGCGCAGCAAGAACGAGAGCTGGCGCGAGGTGCGCGACTGCCAGCATCCCGATTTCGTCGCCATCGTCGAGCGGGTGCTCGATCCGCTGGCGGCGGAGATTCTGGAAAGCGTCCACAAGCCGGAACCCATCCAGCTGGCCTCGACCATGCCGGGCTTCGCGACCAAAGGCATCGTCGGTCGGCATTTCCATATCGATGGCGGCACCAAGCCTTCGCTCGCCTGCTTCAACATCCTGTTCGGCGTCGCGCTGACCGACGTTCAAGCCGACACGGCGGGCGGCTTCCATGTTCTGCCGGGTTCGCATGAGAGCTTCGCTTCGCTGTTCGCCGGACAGCCCAAGGGCATCGAGATCGATTGGGGCCAGGTGAAGATCGCCGGCCAGAAGAAATTCCTCAGCCCGCACATGACCGTGCCGCGAATGAAGGCGGGCGACGTCGTGGTGGCGCACTCTTTCCTGGCGCATGGCACGGCGGCCAACACGACCGAGGTGCGGCGCGACATGCTTTTCCAGCGCCGCGCGGCCCTGCCGCTTTGCGCGCCCGATCCGAGGCCGGCGCGCGAGGCCTTCATGCGCGACCCTTGGCTCTTTTTCAGGGCGCGCTAGCCTTCGAGATCAGGCTTTGGGCTGGACGGCGATGATGGCGCGGCGATGCGTGCCGTCGCCGACCTTCTTCTCTTCGTCGTGCGCTTCGACCTTGAAGCGCAGCTTGCGGCCGTCCACCTCGAGCAGCTCGGCTCGCACCGTCACCTTCTTGCCCTTCGGCGTGGCACCGAAATGCTTGACGTTCACCTCGAAGCCCACGGTCGTGTGCCCTTCGGGAAGATGCGACTGCACGGCCTCGATGCCGGCGCGCTCCATCAAGCCGATCATCGACGGCGTGGAGAGGACGCCGTCACCGCCCATGTGCCGGACCACGAGCTTGTCGTCGACGGTCGTGACGATCTCGGCTTTGAGTCCCGGCTTCAAGTCATTCGTCGCCATCGGTCGATCTCCCGCTTGGATGCGCCATCGTCACCATACGCCCCCGCTCAGGCGCGGGCCAGATAGACCGGCAAATCGGTCGTCGGGTTCCTGGCCGGCACCTGGAAGAACATCTCGGCGACCCAGCCGCGGTGGTACGTGGCGTGGTTCACGACGTGCAGCAGCATGTCGCCGCGGCTCATGGCGCCCGGCTCGCCGCTGACGAACCGGAAATGGACGATCTCGCCCAGCGACTGCTCGGTCTGCCGGTCGGCCCAGTCGATGTACCACTGGTTGACCGCCTGCTGGGCCGCCCACAGATCGGCGAGCTCGGGATGCAGCACGAGGTTGCGCGCCTTGAAGCCGTGGTCGCGGCCCTCGAGATGGGCCTGCCAGATGAGATCGACCACGTAGTTGTGGTTGAGCGTGCCGATCATCGTCTTGAAAAGCGTCGGCCGCTCCTTCTTGGCCTCGCCCGCCGGCAGATTGGCAACGGCGTCGAAGGTCAGCCGATCTGCCCACATGCGATAGCGGGCCAGCGTGCGAACGCTGCTAAGATTCGTCATTGCTGGCATGATCCTCGGATCCTGGGAGGACGGGAGACTATCGATGACACGAGAAGTTGGCGAGAGCGTGCGCGGCCGCACTCCCTACCTGCCGATCCATAAGCGGCCCAAGCTCACGCTGCCCGACAATGCGCGCGTCGCGGTGTGGACCATCGTCAATGTCGAGAACTGGAGCGCGCTCGGCGCCATGCCGCGCACCGTACTGCCGCCGCCGCAGAGCTCCATGGGGGGCCAGCCGCTGCTGCCCGACGTGCCGAACTGGGCCTGGCATGAATACGGCATGCGCGTCGGCTTCTGGCGATTCGTCGAGGTGCTCGGCAAGCGCAAGCTCAAGGCCACCTTTGCGCTGAACGGCAGCGTGATCGACCTCTACCGCGAGGCCTGCGAGGCCGCACGCGACGCCGGCTGGGATTTCATGGGCCATGGCTTCGTGCAGAAGCCCATGCACAAGGTCGACGACCAGCGTGCTGCCATCAACGACACCGTCAAGGCGATCCAGGCCTTCACCGGGCGCAAGCCGCGCGGCTGGGAGAGTCCCGGCCTTACCGAAACCGACGAGACGCTCGACCTGCTGGCCGAAGCCGGCATCGAGTACGTCGCCGACTGGGTCATGGACGAGCAGCCGCTGCCACTCAAGACCAGGCATGGCACCGTTGTGTCGGTGCCTTACACCGTCGAGGTCAACGACGTGGTGATCAGCGCGGTCGAGAAGCAGCCGTCGGACGAGATCTTCCGCCGCGGGCGGGATCAGTTCGACCGGCTCTACCTCGACGGCGCGACCGCACCGCGCGTCATGGCGATTTCGATCCATCCGTACCTCACCGGCGTCCCGCACCGGATCAAGTATCTCGAGATGCTCTACGACTACATCCTGGATCATGATGGCGTCGTGATGATGACCGGCGCCGAAATCCTCGACTGGTACCGCACCCAAGTGCCCGCCTAGGGCAGCGGATTCTGGTCCCAGTTCGGATCGGTGCTGGGATTGAGCGGCGGGTCGGACGCCAGCAGGCCCTTGCCCGGAATGTAATTGACCTCGAGGCGGATGCCGTCGGGATCCTCGAACACGATGTAGTAGTAGCCCGGCGCGAAATTGCCCTCGAGCGGACCGCGGTCGATAACGGCGCCCATCGCTCTGAGCTTCGCGGCGACCTTGTCGACATCCTCGCGCGTGCGGGCGCGCAGGCAGAGATGGTGCAGGCCCACGCGATTCTGCGCGAACCGCTCGCCCTCGTGTTCCGCCGACGGCCGCTGGATGCCGACCGCCGTGCGGCCGCCGACGTGAT
>DASRFX010000125.1:0-64006 GCA_035651335.1 Reyranella sp.
CCATCACCTCGGGATCGCGCAACGGCTCGCCGGTCTTCTTGTCGACGAACACCGCGATCGGCACGCCCCAGGCGCGCTGGCGCGACACGCACCAGTCCGGCCGCTGCTCGATCATCGAGCGCAACCGGTTGTAGCCCGCCCGCGGCACGAAGCGCGTCGCGTCGATCGCCGCCAGCGCCTTCTCCCGGAGCGTGCCGCCGATCTCGGCGATCGGCTTGTCCATGGCGATGAACCATTGCGGCGCATTGCGGAAGATCACCGGCGCCTTGGAGCGCCAGGAGTGCGGATAGGAATGCGTGATGCGCCCGGCGGCGAGCAGCTTGCCCGCGTCCCGGAGCGCTTCCGTCACGGCCTTGTTGGCGGGACCCTTCTTGCCGACGGAAGTGTAGACGGCGAGGCCGGCAAAGAGCGGCACGTGCGGATAGTAGGTGCCATCCTCGGCCACCGTGTCCGGCACTTCGACGCCGTTGGCGACGCCGAGATCGTAGTCGTCCGCGCCATGGCCCGGCGCGATATGGACGAAGCCGGTGCCGGCGTCGGCGGTGACGAAGTCGCCGGGGAACAGGCGCACGTCGAAATCGTAGCCCTTGCCGCGCAGCGGATGCGCTGCGACGAGGCCTTCGAAATCTTCCGGCGCCACGTCCGCCACGATGCTCGCGGTGAACTTGCCTTCGGCCGCGACGACGCCGAGCAGATCCTTGGCGAGCACCATCTTCTCGCCAACCTTCGCGAGGCTGCCCTCGCCCACGCTCGTCACCTCGACCAGTGCGTAGGCGATGTCCTTGCCGTAGGCGAGTGCGCGATTGCCCGGCATGGTCCATGGCGTCGTGGTCCAGATCACCACCGAGGCGCCGCCGAGCTTGCCGCCCTTCGATTTCAGGACCGGAAAGCGCACATGCACGGTATCCGACGTATGGTCGTGATATTCGATCTCGGCTTCGGCCAGCGCGGTCTTTTCGACCACGCTCCACAGCACGGCCTTGGAGCCCTTGTAGAGTCCGCCGTTCATCAGGAACTTGCCGAGCTCGCGGGCGATCACCGCCTCGGACTCGTATTTCATCGTCGAGTAGTAATTGTCCCAGTCGCCCTCGACGCCGAGGCGCTTGAACTCCTCGCGCTGCACATTGATCCAGTGATCGGCGAAGGCACGGCACTCGCGGCGGAATTCGCCGACCGGCACCTGGTCCTTGTCCTGCTTCTTGGCGCGGTACTCCTCCTCGATCTTCCATTCGATCGGCAGGCCGTGGCAGTCCCAGCCCGGCACGTAGTGCGAATCCTTGCCCAACATCTGCTGGGTGCGGCTCACCAGGTCCTTGAGGATCTTGTTGAGCGCGTGACCGATATGCAGGTTGCCGTTGGCGTAGGGCGGGCCGTCATGCAGGACGAACTTCGGCCGCCCCCTGCTCTCCTCGCGCAGGCGATGGAACAGCCTCATGTCGGCCCAGCGCTTCAGCAGCTCGGGCTCCTTCTTCGGCAGGCCCGCGCGCATGGGAAAGTCGGTCTTGGGCAGAAAGACGCTGGATTTGTAGTCAGTGGTCAAAGTGAACTCACGAGCTTTCGGGAACAGGGAGCGGCTGGCCGCCTCATTAAGGTGGATCAGCCCGCTATAGCGAAAACGACAACGACCCGGCCGCCTGGTCAGCGGACCGGGCGGCTAATTCGCTCCCGAATGGCCCTTATCAGCATGGGGCCGGCAATCTAGGGACCCCCCTAGAGGGGGTCAACCGGCCAAAATGGCCCGTGCGGCCTGGCCATCAGCCGCGATCTGGGCCTTAAGCTGATCCAACCCGGCGAATTTCATTTCCGGGCGGATGAAATCGACCAGAGCCACCCGAAGGACCTTGCCGTAGAGGTCGCCCGAGAAATCGAACAGGTGGACCTCGAAATTTTCCTGGAGCTTGCCGACCGTCGGTCGCTTGCCGAGATTGGCCACGCCCTTCATCCATCGCCCGTCGACCAAGGCGCGCACGGCATAGACGCCGAAGCGCGGCCTGAGATGCTCGCCCAGCGCCACATTCGCGGTCGGAAAGCCGATGGTGCGCCCGCGATGATCGCCGTGCTCGACCACGCCTTCGATCTCCCACGGCCGGCCCAGCAGCTCGGCCGCTTCCGAGGGCCAACCGGCGCGCAGCGCCTCGCGGATGGAGGTCGAGGAATAGATCTCGCCCTCGCGCATCACCGGATCGAGCACCGTGACGCCGAAACCCTTGGCCTTCCCCTGCTCGCGCAGGCTCTCGACGTTGCCGCCACGCCGCGCGCCGTAGGTGAAGTCGTAGCCGCACACGACATGGCGCGCGCCGAGGCCCTCGAGGAGCACGCTGTCGATGAAGGCCTCGGGCGAGAGCGCCGCGAACGCTTCGTCGAAATGCTGCGCCAGCACCGCCTGCACGCCTTGCTCGCCCAACAGCCGCGTCTTGGCCGGAGCCATGGTGAGGCGAAACGGCCCGGTGGTCGGCACGAAGTAACGCCTGGGATGCGGCTCGAAGGTCAGCACGACGAGCGGCGCGCCCAGCGCCCTGGCGCATTCGGCGGCCTTGGCGAGCAACGCCTGATGGCCCTTGTGCACGCCGTCGAAATTGCCGAGGGCGATCGCCCCGCCTTTCCATTCGGCCGGCACCTTCTGCCAATGCTCGAAGACGGCGACCATGTCTTCAGGAGGCGCTGGCGCGGCGCGGCACCAGTACGACCGCCTCGCCGTCGATCACGACCTTACCGTCGCCGTTGAGGCACTGTGTCTTCAGCGTCACGCGGCGGCGCTTGTCGTCGATCTCGCTGATGGTGGCGACGGCGGTGATGGTGTCGCCCAGCAGCACCGGCGCCATGAAGTTCATGGTCTGCGAGATGTAGACCGCGCCCGGACCGGGCAGCTTGGTGCCGATCACCGTCGAGATGTAGCTGCCCGACAGCATGCCGTGCGCGATGCGCCGGCCGAAGCGCGTGCTCTTGGCGAAGCCGTCATGCAGGTGGATCGGGTTGGTGTCGCCGGAGACGCCGGCGAAGGCCGCGATATCGGCATCGGTCACGGTGCGGCCGAACATCGCCTGCTGGCCGACCTTGAGGTCTTCGAGGAAGAGGCCGTTCATGGCCGAGAAATCGCCTGACATGCGCGCCCTCTTACCATGCGGTAGGCCCTGTGCCACAGTCGCATGAATGACCGTTCATGCGACGCACGAATCGCATCTGGTGACGACTGGACTGACGCAAGCTGCCGGCCGGTATTTCGGCGCCCCGGTCACGATCGAGAACCTCACGCGGGAATCAGGCGGGGCGTCGCGCCAAACCTGGAGTTTCGACGCGCTCACAGCCGACAAGCGTCACGCGCTGATCCTGCGGCGCGATCCGCCGACCGCGACGGGCGACCGGTCGGGCTCGCTGCCGCGCGCCATCGAGTTCCGCGTCCTGCGCGCGGCCTTCGAGGCGGGCGTGCGCGCGCCCGAGGTGCTGTTCGAGCTCACCGCCGAGGATGGGTTGGGCGATGCCTATGTCATGCGCCGCATCGGCGGCACGGCGATTGCGCGAAAGCTATTGCGCGACGCGCCCTATGCTGAGGCACGCGGCAAGATCGCGAGCCAGCTCGGCGACATCGCGGCACGCATCCATGCGGTCGATACGGCCAAGCTGCCGCCGCTCGCCCATCGCCAGGCGGCCGATCACATCGCCGCCCTGCGCCGGCAGCTCGATGCGCTGGGCACGGCGCAGCCGGTGTTCGAGCTGGCGCTCAGCTGGCTCGACCGGCGCAAGCCCGCGCCGGTCGCACGGCCGGTGCTGGTGCATGGCGACTATCGCACCGGCAACTATCTCGCCGACCAGACGGGCGTCACCGCCATCCTCGACTGGGAAGGCGCGCATCTTGGCGATCCGGTCGAGGATCTGGGCTGGCTGTGCGTCAAGAGCTGGCGGTTCGGCTCGGTCGACAAGCCGGCCGGCGGCTTCGGCACGCGCGAGGAATTGTGGGGGGCCTACCAAGGCGCGGGCGGATGCAAGGTCGATCCGGCGCGCGCGCACTGGTGGGAGGTCTTCGGCACGGTGCGCTGGGGCATCATCTGCCACACCCAGGCGTGGAAGCACCTGTCGGGTGCGCTGAAATCGATGGAGATGGCGGCGATCGGCCGGCGCGCGGTCGAGACCGAGGTCGACCTGCTGCAACTCCTGAAGAGTGGAGGCTGACCATGGCGCAGGATCGGCCGACTGCCTCGGAGTTCCTGAACGCGATCATCGACTTCCTGCGCGAGGAGGCGACGCCTGCGCTCGACAAGGCCGACCCGCGATTGGGCTTCCAGATGCGGGTTGCGGTCAACTCACTCGCCATCCTCGAGCGCGAGGAACGGCTGGGAACGGCCGCCGATGCGCGCGAGCTCGACCGGTTGCGCGAGCTGTTGGGCCGCGATGGCACGCTCGCCGAGCTGAACCGCGAACTCGCCCGGCAATTGCGCGCCGGCGAGCGCGACGAGACCGACGGTGCGCTGATGGCGCATCTCGAACTGACAATTGCTGACAAGATCGCGATCGCCAATCCCAAGTGGCGCTGACAATTCGGCGCCAGCCGAACTATTGGCCATGGAAAGGGCAGCCGGGCAGCCCTAGATTCGGGTCATGCTGACCGTCAACGCCCTTTCCGAAGTGGCCACCCTGATGGGTGAGCCGGCGCGCGCCGCCATGCTGCAGCTGCTGATGGATGGCCGCGCCCACACCGCGTCCGAGCTCGCGCTCACCGCCGGCGTCACCGCCCAGACCGCGAGCGGACATCTCTCGCGCATGGTCGAGGCCGACCTGCTGGCCGCGCGTGCGCAGGGCCGCAACCGCTTCTACCGGCTCGCCTCGCCGGAGGTGGCGCACGCCGTCGAATCGCTGATGGCGCTGGCCGGCCAGCGCGCCACGCCCGCCTCCAAGAACGCCGCGTGGCGGCGCGATCCCGACCTGCGCTTCTGCCGCACCTGCTACGACCATCTGGCGGGCCAAGTCGGCATCGCCGTCACCGATTCGCTCACCCAGCACGGCCATCTCGAGCCCAAGGGGCCGAAGGACTGGAAGCTCACCCAGTCGGGCGAACTGTTCTGCCAGCGCCTCGGCGTCGATCTCGACGGCGCGCGCCGGGCGGACACTCGTCACTTCGCGCGCCAGTGCCTCGACTGGAGCGAGCGGCGGCCGCACATCGCGGGCGCGCTCGGCTCGGCGATCGCCGACGTCTTCTTCAAGCGCGGTTGGGCCGAACGCCTGCGCCGCGGCCGCACGGTGCGGCTCACCGATTCGGGACGCCGGGCCCTCACCCGCGACTTTGGCGCGACCGTCTAGCTCGGGCGTCTAGGCCCGCTGGCGACTGAGCAGGGCGAACGAGCCCATCGCGGTCAGAACGTCGTGGCGGCGGCCGTAGAGCCGGCCGCGCACCTGGGCCACGTTCTCGTCGTGGCCGACCACCCAGCCCTCAGCCTGCAGCCAGTCGCCGACCCGGCCGGGGCCGAGATAGTCGAGGCTAAGGGTGAGGGTGACGCAGCGCCGCGCGAGCGTATGGAAAACCGCGGTGCCCATCGCCGAATCGAGGAACGCCGCCAGCATGCCGCCATGGACGATGCCCAGCGTATTGGCATGCTGCTCGGCGGGCAGGAAGCCGCGCACGATGCGGCCCTTGTCGATTCTCTCGAACCATGGGCCGTTGGCCGCGGCGAAGCCTTTGGCGTCAATCTGTTTGAAGCCGGGCGGAATGCTGGGCACGCCTCATCTTAGGCGATGCGCGCCAGCAGGACCAAGCCGTAGCCCACATAGTACGAGGCGAGCGCCGTGATCAGCCGGTTCGACCAGACGCGGAACTGCGTGTCGGACAGCCGCTCGAGCAGGAGCTTGCCGAGCGACGTGCCGATCATCGACGAGAGGACGGCGATGACCAGGAACCACGGCTCGACGTGACCGGCCTGGTCGATCAGCGCGCCGAAGTAGACGAGCTTGAAGGCGTGGCTGAACAGCTGGCAGCAGGCCTTGGTGGCGATGATCTCCCTGCGCTGGAGCGGCGAGCGCAGAAACATCGTGTCGAGCAGCGGGCCGGTGACTCCGGTGACCAGCATCAGCATCATCGAGACGAGGCCGGTGCCCGCGACCTGCGCCGGACCGAAACTGCGCGGCAGGATCTTCTCGGGAATGGCGCGCACGATGAACGGCGAGAGGCCGAGCATGACCAGCGCCACCGCCTTGTCCGGCACGTAGAGCGTGAGCGACCACAGGCCGACCGCCACCAGGTTGCCGGCGACGCTGAAGGCCATGATCTTCCACACGATGTGGCGCCACCACAGGACGGCGCGCCAGCCGTTGGACGCCATCTGCGTCACCGCATGCAGCACCATGGCCGCCGGCAGGGGCATCAGCATCAGCAGCACGCCGATCAGGATCAGCCCGCCCGCCATCCCGAACACGCCCGAGAGAAGCGCCGTGCCGACCATCAGCACGCTCAGTCCCGCCGCCATCAGCATCGTCATGGCGGGCACGGTACGGGCGGCTTATCCAGTGTTCAAATATATGGTAGATGGTCTTTAGATACTCCCTGGATATGCCAATGGAACTGCGCCATCTCCGCTATTTCGTCGCCGTCGCCCATGAGGGCCACATCACGCGCGCCGCGGAAAAGCTGCACATCCAGCAGCCGCCGCTCAGCCAGCAGATCCGCGCGCTCGAGCAGGAGATCGACGCCCAGCTTTTCCTGCGTCACGCCCGCGGCGTCACGCTGACCGATGCCGGCCGGTCGTTCCTCGGCGACGCCGAGGCGATCCTGGCCCAGGCCGATCACGCCAAGATCCGCGCCCGCCGGACGGCGCGCGGCGAGGTCGGCCGCATTGCCGTGGGCTTCACCACGTCGGCGCCATTCCATCCGCTGGTGGCGCGCGCCATCCGCGAGTTCCGCGAGCGCCGGCCCGATGTCTCGTTCGTGCTGGAGGAACTGGGTTCGGGCGAACTGCTGAGCGGCTTGCGCGACGAGCGTTTGGACGTGGCCTTCATCCGCGCGGGCCTCGTCGATCCCGAAGGCGTGGTCGTGCACCCGCTGCTCGAGGAGGACATGGTCGCGGCCTTTCCGGCCGGCCACAAGCTGGCCAGACGCTCGCGCCTCACCCTGAAGGATCTCGCCGACGAGACGCTGATCCTCTACCGCCGCCCGGACGGCCGCGGCCTATACGACGTGATCATCGCCGCCTGCAGCGAGGCGGGCTTCAGCCCGCATGTCGGCCAGGAAGCGCCGCGCATCGTCTCGACGCTCAATCTCGTGGCGGCGGGCCTCGGCATCACCATCGTGCCGGCCTCCTTGAGCCGCCTGCCGCTGGAAGGCGTAACCTACAGGCCGCTCAAAGGACGGCCGGCCATCAAGGTGCCGCTCAATCTCGCCTGCCGGCGCGACGAGCGCTCGGCCGCGACGCTCGGCTTCATCGACCTGGTGCGACGACTCAAGTGATAAAGACCATCGGCCATTCCAACCATCCGATCGAACGCTTCGTCGACTTACTGAAGAGAGGCGGCGTCAGGCTGCTCGTCGACGTGCGCTCGATGCCCTACTCGCGCCGCTTCCCGCAATTCGGCCGCGAACGCCTGACCAAGAGCCTGGCCGAGGCCGGCATCGACTATCGCTGGGAGGGTGAAGCGCTGGGCGGCAAGCCGCGCGCCCCGCGCGCCGCCTTCGAGGCGGCTCTCGACCGCGTCATCGAGACGTCGCACGACACCCCGCTTTGCCTGATGTGTGCCGAGAAGGAGCCGCTCGACTGCCATCGCACCATTCTCGTGTCGCGGTGGCTGGCCGAGCGCGGCGCAAGGATCGAGCACCTGCTGGCCGATGGCGGCACGCGGCCGCACGAACAGGTCGAGGAAGCCTTGCTGAAAAAAGATCGCGGTGCGGACCTGTTCGAGGACCGCGCGGCGCGGCTCGCGCGAGCCTACGAAATGCGTGACCGCGCCATGCGGGGGCCCTAGGCTGTCCCTCATGGACAGCCTCTCGACAGCATCGAACGAACTGGCCGAGCGCATCTCGGCCGCCGCCCTCAAGATCGAAGACAAGGTCATCGCCTGGCGGCGCGACATCCACCAGAACCCCGAGCTCTCCTATCACGAGACGCGCACGGCGGCGCTGGTCGCCGAGCATCTGAAGAAGCTCGGCTGCGAGGTGAAGACCGGCGTCGGCGACACCGGCCTGGTCGGCCTCATCAAGGGCGGCAAGCCCGGCGGCTGCGTGGCGCTGCGGGCCGACATGGACGCGCTGCCGGTCGAGGAGAGAGTCGATCTGCCCTTCGCCTCCAAGGTCAAGGCGCCGTGGATGGGCGGCATGACCGGCGTCATGCATGCCTGCGGCCACGATGCCCACGTCGCCATCCTGATGGGCGTGGCCGAGATCCTGATGGAGATGAAGGCCGAGCTGCCGGGCACGGTAAAGCTCCTGTTCCAGCCCAACGAGGAAGGCCACGAAGGCCGCATCTCGGGCGCGCAGGCGATGATCAACGACGGCGCGCTGGAGAACCCCAGGCCGTCGGCGGTGCTCGGCCTGCACGTCACCTCCAACATCACCTCGGGCCAGATCGCGCTCCGGCCGGGCGGCCTGATGGCGAGCGCCGACCGCCTCAAGATCGGCGTGAGAGGGCGGCAGACCCACGCCTCGATGCCGTGGCGCGGCGTCGACCCGGTGGTGATCTCGGCGCAGATCATCCTGGCGCTGCAGACCATCATCACGCGCCAGATCGACTCCACGGTCACGCCGGCCGTGCTCTCGGTCTCGACCATCCACGGCGGCGTGCGCAACAACATCATCCCCGACGACGTGGTGATGGAAGGAACGCTGCGCTCCCACGACGAGGGCGTGCGCGCCGACATCAAGAGGCGCATCGAGAAGACGGCCAAGACGATCGCCGAGCTGGGCGGTGCCCACGCCACCTTCGAGACCGGCGAGGGCGTGCCGGTGACCTACAACGATCCGGCGCTCACCCAATGGGGCAGCGAGAGCCTGGGCGACGGCGTCGGCGCCGAACGCGTGAGCGAATGCCGGCCGGTGATGGGCGCGGAGGATTTCTCGATCCTCGCCAAGGCCGTGCCCGGCATGTTCTTCTTCCTCGGCGTGACGCCGCCCGACGAAGATGCGCATGCCGCGCCGGCCAACCATTCGCCGCTGTTCCACATCCACGAGCCGGCGCTGAAGTACGGCGTGCGCGCGCTCGCCTACCTCGCCTTCGATTACCTGAAGCGTAAATCCTGAACGGCAAGGCTGGCTGGGGCGCCAGGATTCGAACCTGGGAATGGAGGAATCAAAATCCTCTGCCTTACCACTTGGCTACGCCCCATTGTGCCGAAGCGGGCCGCAAAATAGTGGCTTACGCGCCTGAGTCAAAGGCATGGCGGGCGCCGCTCCACAGCGAGGCGAGCAGGCCTGCGAACGCCACCAGCCAGGCGGCGAGCGCCAGATAGACGAAGATGTGCGGCAGCGGCGCGAGGAACGGCAGGTCCATGACGCGCGCCATGTGGTCGGTCGCCACCGTGTACATGCCGAGCGGGAACACGGCGCCCCAGTAGAGCGGGTCGTAACGCAGCGGATGGCGGCGCAGTCCGTAGCGCCAGACCGCCAGCACGAGCAGCATCGGGATCCACCAGCTTCCGGTCGCCCAGTAGAACACGGTGAAGCCTTTCACGAACGGCAACAACGAGCGGACGAACGGCGCATCGGGCGCGTTCTGGATCAGCAGCGAGCCCGCGAGCGTGGAGATCGCCATCGCGCCCATGTTGATCCAGTAGGGCGGCGAGAGATCGCCGGGAGCGAACGCGAAGAACGTGTAGCGATAGAAGATCAGCGCCGCCATCCAGATGTAGAGCATGCCGCCCACCAGCCACATCGCGAGCGCGATGAAGTTGAGCTCGAGCTGCCAGGCCGGCCAATGCACGGCGATCAACGCGCCCAGAACGGCGATGGCCTGGGTCGACACCACGCCGAGCAACCAGCCGCCGTTGATGCCCTGCGCCAGGCTGGGCTTGGCCTGCTTCACCGAGAGGGCGGCGAATACGCCGTAGATCAGCACCACCCACAGCACGCAGGCGGCGAGCCAGAGGCCGGTGCCGATCGCATAGTTGCCGGCCAGGATCACGAACTGGCTGCCCAGCACACAGACACCCGCGACCAGAGTGAAGGTGCCCGGCCCGCGCGTGTGATCGGCCATGTCGGCCAGGAACGCGCGCGCCTGCCAGAGCAGGCGGAGCGCGGTGAGACCGAGCAGCGCGCCGAAGATCACGACATTGCCGTCAAACAGGAACCGTGCGACGCCGGTCATGCCGTAGGCGTCGGCGGCGAGCGACACGATGCCGGTCGCCATCACCATGGCGAAATAGGCCGGCGGGAAGTCCCGGACCGCGGCTCTGAAGGCGGCGGACACCAAGGCAGGCTTCAGTTGTGCGCGGCGGCCGCCTTCCGCAGCGCCTCGCCATGCACGAAATTGCCGTCGGCATAGACCAGCGGCACGGCGCCCGAATCGAGCGCGATGTCGACGATCTCGCCGATATAGATCGTGTGCGTGCCGGCCGCCAATTCGGCGACCAGCTTGCAGTCGAACGAGACCGGGCAGCCGCCCAGCACCGGCGCGCTGGTGGTGAGCGTCGACCACTCGCCCATGTCGTTGAAACGCTCGTCGCCCTCGACGCCGTCCATGCCGGCGAAGCGCTCGGCGATCTTGCGGTGGTGCGGCGCCAGGATGTTGACGCAGAAGAAGCCCGCCTTGCCGATCGGGTCGTGGGCGGAGGCCGACTTGTTGACGCACACCAGGATCTGCGGCGGCTCGGCCGACACCGAGCAGACCGCCGTGGCGGTCAGCCCGCCGCGCAGGCCGTCATGGCGGGTCGTGATCAAGGTCACGCTGGCCGCCAAATGGCGCATGCCCTTTTTGAAGGCAGCCGCATCGATGCTCATGATCCGATCCTAGGGCAGCGGCGCCGCCTGCCGCCACCACAAACGCCCGCTAAATGCCCGGCCGGTCAGCGAAATCGGACGAACGGCGGGGGTCCTGTGCGGCCGCATCTCAAGCCGCCGCCTGCAACAAAACCTTCATCGTATTGACGCGGTTTGCAGTTGCCCGAGGCTTCCCGGCCGCTACCGTTTCGCCCGGATGGCCAGCCCGCTCTCTCACGAAACCGCTCCCGAACTGGCTGTTCGGCGGATCGTCGGCCAATGCCGCGACGATCTCATCAAGTACCGCGCCATCGTGCTGAAAAGCAGCCGTCCCGTCGGTGTCCACCAGACGAGGGTCGCGCTGCGCCGCATGCGCGCGGCGCTCAGCCTGTTCGAGGATGCCGCGAGCAGCGACGCCGCGCGACGCGACATGCATGCGTTGGCGGGCGAGGCCAAGTGGCTGGCCGGCGAATGCGCACCGGCGCGCGACCTGCACGTCTATCTGAAGGAGACCGCCCGGGACGTTCCGCCGGCCGTGAGCAGGGTCGCCCGGCGCCTCGGCAAGCTCCACCTCGAGCGCGCCCGCATGGCGCTCGCGGGCCCCCGCTTCATCGCATTCGAAGCGAGCCTCGCGGCTTTCGTCGATCATCGGCCGCAGAACGCCACCGGCCGGCTCGACCTGTTCGGCCGTGTCGTGCTCGAGGCGCGCGCCGACAAGGCCGACAAGCGCGGCCACAAGGTCGCCTCGCTCGACGGCAAGCGGCTGCACAAGCTCCGCATCGCCATCAAGAAATTGCGCTATGCGGCGGAGTTCCTGCGGCCGGCCTTTGCCTCCAAGGACAGCAAGGCCTATATCGAGGCGACGGCGCGCCTGCAGGGCGCGCTCGGCACCTTGAACGACCGCGAAGTGGCCGGCCAGATGCTGGGCGACATCGCGCGAGCGGCCAGGCCCGGCGAGGACCTGGAAAAGCCGCTCAAGAAGCTCGCCAAGCAGGCCGCGGCCGGCGACAACAAGCGGCGGCACAAGCTCAGGCGGGCCTGGAAGCGTTTCGAGAAGGCCGAGCGGTTCTGGCGAGCGTGACGGCGACGCCGTCATTTTTGTTGTAGGAATACGCGCATGACCAATACGCAGACCGCCGCCGAAGAGCGCATTCCCGTAACCGTGCTGACGGGCTTCCTGGGCAGCGGCAAGACCACGCTGCTGAACAAGCTGCTGCGCCGGCCCGAGCTCGCCGACACCGCTGTCATCATCAACGAGTTCGGCGAGATCGGCCTCGATCACCTGCTCGTCGAGAAGTCGAGCGACGAGGGCATGGTGACGCTGAACTCGGGCTGTCTCTGCTGCACGGTGCGCGGCGACCTGGTGCGCACCATGAGCGAGCTGTTCCTCAAGCGCTCCAAGGGCGAGGTGACGCCGTTCAAGCGCATGGTGGTCGAGACCACGGGCCTGGCCGACCCGGCGCCCATCCTGCACACGCTGATGACCGATCCGCTGCTTGCCTCGCGCTATCGCCTCGACGGCGTGGTGACGACGGTCGACGGCGTGAACGGCGCCTCGACGCTCGATAACCACGAGGAGGCGATCAAGCAGGCCGCCGTCGCCGACCGGCTGCTGCTCACCAAGGTCGACATCGCCGAGGCGCCGAAGCTGGCCGACCTCAAGCACCGCCTGGCGCACCTCAATCCCGGGGCCGCCGCGATCCAGATCTCGGGCGGCGAGATCGACCCCAACAAGATCCTCAACGCCGGCCTCTACAATCCCGAGACCAAGACCGCCGATGTGAAGCGCTGGCTGCACGAAGAAGCCTACGCCGAGAGCCACGACCATGGCCACGGCCACCACCATCATGGCCATGGTCATGATCACGGCCACGACCATCATCACCATCACGAAGGTGCGGGCGCGGAACAGGACCCGCACAACGTCAATCGCCACGACGACCGCATCAGGGCGTTCTGCATGACCTTCGACGAGCCGATGAGCTGGTCGACCGTGGCGGCCGCGTTCGATGCGCTGGTGACCTATCGCGGCCCCGACCTGTTGCGCATGAAGGGCATCCTGAACGTCAAGGACACCGACAAGCCGGTGGTGATCCACGGCGTGCAGCACGTCTTCCATCCGCCGGCGACGCTCGAAGCCTGGCCACCGGGCGACGACAGGAAGAGCCGCGTCGTGTTCATCACCCGCGATATCGCCGAGAGCACCATCCGCAAGGTCTTCGACTCGTTCTTCGATGCCGAGAAGAAGGGCTGGAGCCAGACCGAGGAGCCGAAGCAGTAGGGCGGAGGGGCGCCGAGGTTTCCTGTGTCATCCCGAGGCAAAGCCGAGGGATCTTTGGCTAGGGCCCTCGCAAAGGCTCGGGACGCCCGCCACGGGCGGGCGTTCTATACGACAGAATCGGGTTCCTTCTAACACGCGGGCTATGGTGGCGACGCCATGATCGCCATCACCTACAGCCAGCTCCGACAGAAGCGGCCGGTTAGCGCAGTTAGCGCTACCCCGCTAGTGCTTTGCAGTGGTCGGCCCGATCGGAACGCAAGATTCGTTCGCGACGAATCGATGGAATCGCGCGCGAGCCACAAGGCTCCAGTTATTTTCCTGTTATTTTAACATGAGCCCTTCAACTAATAGCAGTTCAGGAAATTACCGTGTCGAAGCAGCGAAGGCCGCGCGAGACGTCGTCCCACGGCGGCCGCTCGCTGACGAAGATCGCGATCTGCGGCTTGAAGCGCGCCGGCTCATCGAGCGAGCCGGCATAGAAATTGACCTGGCCCGGCATCACCTCGGCGGTGCCCCAGACAACGCTGAGGCAGACCGGGCAGGCGAAGCGCGAGGCGAGCCGGCCGCTGCCGCCCACGCGCGTGAAGCAGCGCCGCTCGCCCTCGATCGTGACCGCGCTTTCCGGAAAGCACAGCCAGCCGACATGGCCGGCGCCACTGGTGCGCTGGCACGAGCGGCAGTGGCAGAAGCCCTGCATCAGCGGCTCGCCCTCGGCGCGCCAGCGCAGGGCTCCGCAGGCGCATCGTCCGGTCAGCATGCCGCGCGCCTACTTCGCGAACAGGCCGGCCGGCCAGATGGGGGCGCGCCGCCAGCGGGTCGTGCGGAACACGAGGAAGCCGATGATGCAGAGGTTGGCCACGTTGAAGGCGACGCCCGAACCGAAGGCCGGCGCGTAGTAGCCGAAATGATCGTAGAGCTTGCCGGCGAACCAGCTGCCGAACGCCATCCCGCTCATCGCGGTGAACAGCGTGAGCGGAATGCGCCACGACGCCTGCGCGCCCGGAAAGAGATCGCGGATCACCACCGAATAGGAGGGAATGATGCCGCTGAAGCCGAAGCCAAAGGCGGTGGCGACGAAGAACAGGCCGACCTCGTCCTGGGTCAGCAGGAAGCACGCGATGGCGACCGCCTGGCAGGCCGAGCCGGCCATCACCGTGCGCAACCCGCCGACGCGATCGGCCAGGGCGCCCCATGCCTGGCGGGCGACGAAGGCCGCCGCCAGCATGGTCGACAGCATGGCCGCGCCGTGCGTCGGCTTGATGCCGATGTCGCCGCAGAAGGCGACGATGTGCGCCGACGGGATCGACATCGGGATGCAGCAGCAGAACGCCGCGACGCAGACCAGGGCCTGCACGACGTTGGGATGGAAGCCCGCGACCTTGGCGGTGCTGCCGGCGGTCCTGGCCCTCGCCGCGGTGGACGGCGCCGGAGCAAGCGGCGCGGGCTTGAGGAAGAACGTCGCCGGCACGATGAACACCAGGCACAGCAGACCGTAGACCAGCATCACGGTCTCCCAGCCGACACCGGCGATGCCGCGCTCGAACATCCACGGCCACAGCACGCCGGCGACATACTGGCCGGACGAGATGAAGGCCACGGCGGAGCCGCGGCGCTTGTCGAACCAGCGCGTGACGTAGACCAAGAGCGGCGGGTAGACCGCGCCGTTGCCCAGCAGGCCGACCATCAATCCATGGCCGACATAGAGCGCCCAGATCGAGCCGGTGGAGGAAAGCGCGAGCCCGCCCGCGATCATGCAGGCACCGAGGATGGTGACCTTGCGCAGGCCGATCCGGTCGGCCAGCCAGCCCATCAGGATGCCGCCCGCCCCGGTGCCGACCCACACCAGCGAGCCCGCCAGCGCCAGCACCGAGCGGTCGATGCCGAGCTCGCCCTGCATCGTCTTCATGCCGACGACGATCGGCAGCGGGGCGCCGTAGGAGAACGTCAATATCGCAAGAACCAGCCAGGCCGTTCGCCACGAACGGCGGCCGTCGACCTGGGCTTCCTCCAACTGACTTCCTCCGAGGGCTCCGGTTTTTGTTACCGCGCACCCTACCACGCCGGTTGGCGCGTGAGCCCAAGCCGTGGCATCACTGCCCCAACAAAAAATCATGAGGAGGCTTCGATGCGTCCATTGGCGCGACGTCTGTTCCTGTCCGCGGCGGGCTCGGCACTCGCTCTGCCCGCGATGGGCGAAAACTGGCCCGACAAGCCGGTCAAGATCGTGGTGCCGTTCGGACCGGGCGGTCCGGCCGACGTCTATGCCCGCATCCTGGGCCAGGCGCTGACGGAAACGTTCAAGCAGCAATTCATCATCGACGACAAGCCGGGCGCGGGCGCCATCATCGGCACCGAGGTCGTCGCCAAGTCACCGCCTGACGGCTACACGCTGCTCATGATGTCCAACACGCACACCACCAACGAGACGCTGTTCGCGCACAAGCCGTACGTGCTGCTGCGCGACCTGATCCCGGTGGCGCCGGTCAACTCGTCGGACCTGGTGATGGTGGTGCATCCGTCGGTGAAGGCCAAAACGCTGCAGGAATTCATCGCGCTCGCCAAGGCCAGCCCCGGCAAGCTCACCTATGCCTCATCGGGTCCTGGCACGCCCTATCACATGGCGGGCGAGCTGTTCAAATCGATGAGCGGCACCGACATCCTGCACGTGCCGCACAAGAGCTCGGGCGAGGCGCGGAACGACGTCATGGGCGGCCACGTCAACATGATGTTCGACGCGGTCACTGCGATGAAGGGCACGATCGATGCCGGCGAAGTGCGCGCCCTGGCGACCACCGGCCTGCAGCGCTCGACCGTGCTGCCCAACATTCCGACCGTCAGCGAGGCCGGCGTGCCGGGCTACGAGGCGACGATCTGGCTCGGCATCATGGCGCCCAAGGGGACGCCCAAGGAGATCGTCGACAAGCTCAATGCCGAGATCACCCGCATCGTCGCCACGCCCAAGATCAAGGAGGCATGGGCCAAGCAGGGCGCCGTGCCGATGAGCATGACGCCCGATGACTTCGGAAGGTTCCTCGAGCACGACATCGACAAATGGGCGGCCGTGATCAAGAAGTCGGGCATGACGATCCAATGAGCATGAGGGCTCGATGAAGGTTCTGAAGGTCCTGAGCGGCGGCGCGGCGCACGGGCTGGTCGACAAGGTGCGGCCCGCCTTCGAGAAGGAGACCGGCTTCACGATCGACGGCTCGTTCGGCGCGGTGGGCGGCATGAAGGCGCGCCTGCTGGGCGGCGAACCGGCCGACGTCATGATCCTGAGCCGCAGCCTGATCGACGAGCTCGTGCACGCCGGCAAGGTCGTGGCGAGCTCGGTGACCGACGTGGCGCGGGTGACGACGGCGATCGCGGTGCGCGCGGGCGACCCGCGGCCCGACGTCGGCGACAAGGCGGCGCTGCGCGCGGCATTGCTCGCCGCCGACGAGATCCACTTCCCCGATCCGTCGCAATCCACCGCCGGCATCCATTTCGGCAAGGTGCTGAAGGAGTTGGGCGTGTGGGCCGAGGCGGAGAGCCGGTTGCGGCCCAAGCCAAGCGGCGCCGAGGCGATGCGGGCGCTCGCGAGCTCGAAGGCCGCGCGGCCGATCGGCTGCACGCAGGAGACCGAGATCCGCGCCATCCCGGGCATCGTCGTCGCCGCGCCGCTGCCGCCGGGCTGCGACCTGGTGACGACCTATACGGCGGCGGTCACGACCGTCGCCCGTTCGCCCGAGCCGGCGCGCCGGCTGATCGCGTCACTGCACCAGCAGGGCCAGTAGGCCGAGGATGGCAAACGCCGCCGCGGAGCAGGCCCGCATCAGCTTCAGCGACACGCGGCGCGAGATCGCATCGCCGAAGATCACCGCCGGCGCATCGGCGATCAACATGCCGGTGGTCGTGCCGGCGGTGACCGGCAGCAGGTCGTGGAAGCGGGCGGCGAGCGCTGCCGTCGCGATCTGCGTCTTGTCGCCGATCTCGACCAGGAAGAAGGCGACGGTGGTGGCGAGGAATGCCCCCGCCCCGCTCATGGCCTTGATCCCGTCGTCGGCCTTGTCGGGAATCAGGCACCATGCAGCCATGGCGAGGAACAGCGCGCCCAGCACCCAGCGCATGATGTCGGGGCCTGCCCAGTTCGCGACCGCCGAGCCCAGCCAGGCGGCCAGCAGATGATTGGCGAGCGTTGCCACGAGGATGCCCAGAATGATCGGCACCGGTTGGCGGTAGCGCGTGGCGAGGATGATGGCGAGAAGCTGCGTCTTGTCGCCGATCTCGGCGATGGCGACGAGCCCTGCTGACACAAAGAAGGCTTCCACTCCTTGTCTCCCCTCCCACCCACCGCCGCCGCGTGCTAGGCCTTTTCCATGGCAAAGACCAAGGCTCCTGCGAACGCGTCCAAGCCGACGAACGGCGCCGACGGCAAGCCGTTGCGCCATCTCTACCTTATCGACGGATCGGGATATCTATTCCGCGCCTATCACGCACTGCCGCCGATGTCGCGGCCCGACGGCACGCCGGTCAATGCCGTGTTCGGCTTCTGCCGCATGCTGGTCGCCGACCTGCTCGACAACGACGAGGTCGACCACATCGCCATGATCCTCGATGCCGGCCGCACCACCTTCCGCAATGAAATCTATCCCAAGTACAAGGCCAACCGGCCCGATCCGCCGGAAGACCTGATCCCGCAGTTCCCCCTGATCCGCGAAGCGGCCAAGGCGTTCAACGTCACGGTCTGCGAAGTGCCGGGCTTCGAGGCCGACGACCTGATCGCGACCTATGCCCGCCTCGCCGTCGAGAAGGGCGGCACCTGCACGATCGTGTCGTCCGACAAGGACCTGATGCAGCTCATCCGGCCCGGCGTGGAGCTGATGGACCCGATCAAGAAGGTGAAGCTCGGGCCGGATGCGGTGATGGAGAAGTTCGGCGTCAAGCCCGACAAGGTGGTCGACGTCCAGGCGCTGGCCGGCGATTCGACCGACAACGTTCCCGGCGCGCCCGGCATCGGCGTCAAGACCGCGGCACAGCTCATCACCGAGTACGGCGATCTCGAGACGCTGCTCAAGCGCGCCGGCGAGATCAAGCAGCCCAAGCGGCGCGAATCGCTGGAGCAAAACGCCGAGCTGATCCGCATCTCCAAGAAGCTGGTCAGCCTGCGCGACGACGTGCCGGCGCCGGCCGATCCCGATGAATTCGAGAAGAGGAAGCCCGATCCCAACGTGCTCCTGCCCTGGCTCGAGCAGCAGGGCTTCAAGAGCCTGTACGGCCGCTTCGCCAAGGAGCTGGGCGAGGCGACCGAGCCGGTGGCGCCGGCCGCCGCGCCCGCCCTGCCCGCGCCCAAGCAAGACGCGCCGGCGCTGCCCAAGCCCGCCCGCGCCAAGTCGAACCGGCCTTTCACGGCGGCGGACTACGAGCTGATCACCGACGAGAAGCTTCTGGACGAGTGGATCGCCGAGGCGACCAAGGCGGGAGTCGTCGCCTTCGACTGCGAGACGGACGCACTCGATTCCAACAACGCCAATCTGGTCGGCCTCTCGCTCGCCCTGCTCGAAGGACCGTGGGCCAACGTCAACTCGACGCGGCGGCGAGCCGCCTACCTGCCGCTCGCCCACCGCGCGCCGGGCGGCGAAGCGCAGGGTTCGCTCGATCTGCTGGGCAATGCGGAGGAGGAAGGCGCGGGCCAGCTCCTGCCCGGCCAATTGCCGCTCAAGACCGCGATCGCCAAGCTGAAGCCGATGCTCGAGGACCCGGGCGTGCTCAAGGTCGGCCAGAACATCAAGTACGACATCTGTGTGCTGCGCCGTTACGGCGTGCAGATCGGCCCGGTCGACGACACGATGCTGATCTCTTTCGTGCTCGATGCCGGCAAGCACAATCACGGCATGGACGAGCTCGCCGAGCGCTACCTCGACCACAAGACGATCAAGTTCTCCGACGTCGCGGGCTCGGGCGCCAAGCAGGTGAGCTTCGACAAGGTGCCGATCGACAAGGCGCGCGACTACGCCGCGGAAGATGCCGACGTGACGCTCCAGCTGTGGGCGCAGTTCAAGCCGCGGCTGGCGCGGGAGCACATGGTGTCGATGTACGAGACCATCGAACGGCCGCTGATCCCGGTGCTGCTCGGCATGGAGGAGGCCGGCATCAAGGTCGACGCGCCGCAGCTCGTGAAGCTCAGCGCGGATTTCGAGAAGCGCCTCGGCGAGCTCGAGCGCGAGATCCACAAGATCGCAGGCCGCGAGTTCAACGTCGGCTCGCCCAAGCAGCTGGGCGAGATCCTGTTCGACGAGCAGAAGCTGCCGGGCGGCAAGCGCTCCAAGACCGGTGCCTGGTCGACCGACGCCCAGGTGCTGGAGGAGCTTGCTGCGCAGGGCCATGCGCTGCCGGTCAAGATCCTGGAGCACCGCCAACTGGCCAAGCTCAAGGGCACCTACACCGACGCGCTGGTGCGCGAGCTCGATCCCCGGACCGGCCGGATCCACACCTCCTACATGATGACCGGTGCGGCGACCGGCCGGCTCGCCTCGACCGACCCCAATCTGCAGAACATCCCGGTGCGCACCGAGGAAGGCCGCAAGATCCGCGAGGCGTTCGTCGCCGAGAAGGGCTGCAAGCTCCTGTCGGCCGACTACTCGCAGATCGAGCTGCGCCTCCTGGCGCACGTCGCCGACATCAAGTCGCTCAAGGACGCCTTCGCGCGCGGCGACGACATCCACGCCATCACCGCGTCGGAGATGTTCGGCGTGCCGGTCAAGGGCATGGACCCGCTGGTGCGCCGCCGCGCCAAGGCGATCAATTTCGGCATCATCTACGGCATCTCGGCCTTCGGGCTGGCCAACCAGCTCGGCATCGGCCAGCCCGAGGCGCGCGACTACATCGCCAAGTACTTCCAGCGCTATCCCGGCATCCGCGACTACATGGAAGTGACCAAGGAGTACGCGCGCAAGAACGGCTACGTGAAGACGCCGTTCGGCCGCAAGATCCACCTCAAGTACATCAACGAGAAGAACCAGGGCATGCGGGCCTTTTCCGAGCGCGCGGCGATCAATGCGCCGCTGCAGGGCGGCGCCGCCGACATCATCAAGCGGGCGATGATCCGCCTGCCCGATGCGCTCAAGGCGGCCAAGCTCAAAGCGCAGATGCTGCTGCAGGTGCACGACGAGCTGCTCTTCGAGGTGCCCGAGAAAGAAGTCGACAAGACCAAGGACGTGGCGCGCAAGGTGATGGAGAGCGCGGCCACGCTCTCGGTGCCGCTGGTGGTCGAGACCGGTGTCGGCGCCAACTGGGCGGCGGCGCATTAGGCCATTGCTGCCACCGCTGGCCGCGGCCAGCCTGGTCGTGGCAAGTGCTGCGTTCGCCCAGACCGAGCGGGCGCGCGACGATGTGGCGATGCCGGTCGCCGGCAAGCTGCTGTGGGGCTCCGATATCGCGATCGAGAATCGGCCCTGCTGCGAGGGCACCGGCCGGGCCGACGAGCGGGAGGCCGCCGTGTTGGCGGCGGTCGAGGGCCGGGCCGGCCGGCAAGGCCGCATCCTGCGGCTGCGCCTCGGGGCCGGCCGGACCCTGCGCTTTGTCGATTGCGAAAGCAGCTCGGCCTGCGGCGTCGAGAACGTGCGCGTTCACCGCCTGGCCGGCTGGTGGCCCGGGCGCGGCTACTATGTGGTTGGCGTCAGCGGCTTTGCCGAGCAGATGGGCTATCTGGTGCGCCAGCGCGACGGGCTGATCGTGCGTACCTTGGCTCCGCCGGTGCTCTCGCCCGGCGAGCGGCACGCGATCGCCACCGACCTCCTGATGCCGCGCGGCGCCGGGGCCACCGAAGTGCTCGACACGAGCGTCGATCCGCCGGTGCGCCTGCCGTTCGCAAAATCCACGAGCTGTCCCACCCTGCTCGCGGCAGGTTCCCTGCCGCGCTGGATCGACGACGACAACGCCCGGTTCGACGATGCTATGGTGGCGACGGACGAGCCCAAGCCGAAGGAGCTCAGCCTGCACCTGGCGGGCGGCGCGGCGGAGTGGGTATGCAGGTACTGAAGGGGAAACAGCCATGAAGATCTGGGGCCGCGCCAATTCGATCAACGTCATGAAGGTGCTGTGGTGCGCCGACGAGATCGGGCTCAAGTACGAGCGCGAGAATGTCGGCATGCAGTTCGGCGGCAACGACCAGAAATGGTACCTCGACATGAACCCCAACGGCGTCGTGCCGACGATCGACGACGGCGGCCGGGTGATCTGGGAAAGCAATTCCTGCGTGCGCTATCTGTCGGCGCGCTACGCCGCCGGCACCTTGTGGCCGAACGATCCGGGCGCGCGCAGCGAGGCCGACCGCTGGATGGACTGGCAGCTCTCGACCATCTCCGAGCCGATGCGCTTGATCTTCTGGGGCCTGGTGCGCACGCCGGCGGAGAAGCGCGACATGGCAGCGATCAAGAAGGCGGCAGCCGATGCCGGCAAGCTGTGGGGTCGGCTCGACCAGAAGCTCGAAGGCCGCAAGTATGTCGGCGGCGAGCATTTCACGATGGGCGACATCCCGGTGGGCTGCTTCGTGCACCGCTGGTACGCGCTCGACGTCGAGCGGCCGGAGCTCAAGAACGTGAAGGCCTGGTACGAGCGGCTGAAGGCGCGGCCGGCCTACGCCAAGAACGTCATGCCGCCGCTGACGTAAGAAGACCGTCCACCATCTTGCGGAACTGGGTCGGTCCGGCGTCGAGACTGGTCGGCAGCATGCGCCGGCCGGGCTCGCGGTCGATCAGCTTCTGCTGCGCCTCGATGATCGCCTTGTCCTCCTGGAAGGCGATCTCCGTCACCGCGAAAAGCCGATCGAGCTTGTCGGGATCGATGTCGCCGGCGCGCGCCCCGGCGGCGTAGAAGTAGCGCGACCTGCGCTCGCCGATCGGCGTCACCGCCTGCTCATCGACGCGCCAGAAGAGCGGCGCGCCGTCGGGCTCGCCGCGGCCGGCCCTTTCCGCCGTCCCGGCGGGATAGAACCCGGTACGCTGCAGGAAGATGCCCGGAAAGATGAAATCGTAGGTCGTCCAGACGTCGACCCGCTCGCCGAGCTTCTTCATGAAGCCGCGCGGAGAATGGTCGGTGTGCCAGCGCTGGAAGCGCAGGCCGCGCTCGAGCGACATCATGCGCGGACGAAGGTCCGCCCATTGCGGCATATCCAGGCCCAGCGTCTTCTCGTGCGCGAACGAAAGATGCGAGAGATCGAGCAGGTTGTCGTCGATCAGGAGATAGTGCGCATCGTAGTCGAGCTGGCTCGCCTTCAGGCGATAGGCCGGATCGCCGAGCGCCAGCGAGGCGGGAATGGCCTTGGGGTCGGCGTCCTTCGCCTCGCCCATCCACACCCAGATCCAGGCGCCGCTCTGCTGCGCCGGGTAGCGGCGCACGCAGGCGCTCTGCGGGATCTGCTTCTGGCCCGGGATCTCGATGCAGCGTCCGTCGGGCGCGAACTTCAAGCCGTGGTACATGCAGCGCAGATCGTCGCCCTCGAGGCGGCCAAGCGACAGCGGCGCGAAGCGGTGGCAGCAGCGGTCCTCCAGCGCGACCAGCCGGCCGTCGGCCGTGCGATAGAGCACCAGCGGCTGGTCGATGATGGTGCGCGCCACGATGCGGCCGGGCTCGATCTCGTGCTCCCAGGCGGCGACATACCAGGCGTTGCGGACCCACGCGGGCGAAGACATGGGCGAGAGGATACTCCCGCGCTAGGCCAGCCGATAGACCTCGACCGGCTCGTCATGCCCGCGGATCGGCCGCAGTTCGGGCGGCGGCAGGACGATGCCGAGCGAGGAACGATCGGTGACGGCGGCGATGGTGTCGCCGCTCACCAGCAGCACGACCTCCTCGCCGGGTAGCATGAACTCCTTGCCGAGCTGCTCGAAGCGTTGCGCCACGTTCACCGCGTCGCCGACGACGGTAAAGTTCACGCGCCCCGGCGCGCCGATATTGCCGACCACGACCCGGCCCGAATGGATGCCGATGCGCATGCGTACCGGCAGCTTGCCGGAGGCGCGGCGCACGGCATTGTCTTCCTTGATCACCTTGACGATGGCCAGGGCGGCGCGGATCGCGGCATCGGCATGGTCCTCGAGGCGCTGCAGGCCGCCCCACACCGCCATCACCGAGTCCCCGATATACTTGTCGATGATGCCATGCTCTCGCTCGATGCAGGCGCCGAGCAGGGCGAAGTGGTGGTTGAGCAAGTCCGCCGCCTCGGTCTCCGGCAGGTCTTCCGCCTGCGGCGTGAACTCGACGATGTCGGTGAACATCACGGTGACGTTGCGCCGGCGCGAGGTCACGCCGTCCTCGCCCAGTTCCATGAGCCGCCGCACCAGGCGATGCGGCACGTAGGCGCCGAACCATTTGAGCGCGCCGCGCGCCTTGTCGAGGCTGGCGCTCGCCTCGTCGATCTCGCGCAGGCGCGAGGCCCGATGGAACGGCTCGTCGAACTGCAGGCGCTCCATCGCTTCGGCGGCCGACGTGAGTGTGCGGATCGAGCGCGCCATGCGCAGCCCCATCAGCATCGCCAGCATGACGGCGGCGGCGAGCGTGCCGGCGCCGACGATCGCGCCATTCGTCAGCTTGTCGAGATCGGCCGTCGCCTCCTCGAGCGGGAAGTACTGGCCGACCAGCCAGGGTTCGGGGCCGTAGCCCAGCAGCTTGCGATAGACGAACACCCAGCGCTTGCCGTCGAACTCGACCACATGGCCGAGGTCGCCGAGCACCCGATCGATCCGCGGGCTCTGCACGCGTGGATCGAAGAACTTGGCGAGGATCGGATCGTCGACCTCCTTGATCGACGGCAGCGGATGCTCTTCCGACAGACCGAGCCCGCGCGGGTCGATCAGGCGGCGATGCGCCAGCACCTTGTCGTGGTCGACCAGGATGAAATAGTTGCCGTTCTGGCCGGGCTGGTTGATCAGGTAGGAGAGATCGCCGACCGCGACCGTGGCGATCAGCCCGCCGATGAAGGCGTCGTCGATGCGCCGCACCGGCGTGCGAACGTTGAGCAGCGGCTGATGCAGGCCCTCGCTCCAGAACAGCTCGCCCCAGAACGTCGTGTGCGAGGTCTGCAGCTTGCGGAAGCGCTCCATGCCTTGCGGGAAGCCGAGCAGAGAGACGGTGTCGCGCACCACCATGCCGTCGGGATGACGGATGGCGCGGTGGAGCTGCAGGTCGAGCGTGGCGAAGGCCGCGACCGAAACGCCGGGCACCTTGGTCATCATCACCGCCATGGCCTCGCGCACGGCGACCGGAGATTCGATATCGATGCGCCCCGCCGCGATCAGGGCGGCGATCAGCTCGAGCTGCTCGGTGACGGGATCGAGCCGGCTCTTGACCGCAGCGACCTGGGAATCGACGACGCGCTGGGCATGGTCGACCAGCAGCCGCTCGGCCGATCCGGTGGCACCGGCCAGTACGATGATGTAGGCGGCGCCCGAGATCACCGCCAACGAGATGAAGGCCAATGCGAGCGCCGCGATCAGCGGCAGGCGCAGCCGGCGAGCGGACGCTGCGGCCGGTGTGGCTGCAAGGGAGGGAGCGTCAGGTACGGTCGTCAATCGGCATCATCTCAACCGCCTTGCATATGAGCGGCGGGAAGGCTCGGCGCAAGCCGGCACGATTCAACCGAAGCGAGCAACCTGCCAATATATTGCGACTCGCGCAGCCATCTTCTAAACTTTCGCGAAATACGGGGGGACAATGGTCAGAAGCCGATGGACCTTTCTTTGCGTCTTGGCTGCGCTGCTGCTTGCCGCGTGTACGGCGACTTATCCGGTCGTGGGGCGGTTCAGCGATCACAACGAAGTGTTCCTGGGCACCGTGAATGCCGACCTGATGTCCGGCCAGAGTTTCATCGAGGCGAAGGGCAAGAACACCGGGTTGCGATGCCATGGACTCTCCAGGGTCCTCTACATCCCGACAGCGAGCTATTTACTGCCGGTCTGCGCCGGCCAGAGGGGCATCGCCGTACTGCGCTGCGATGACGGCCGGCGACTCGAAGCCGACTGGGAGGCGACGAGCTGCACCTCGGGTCACGGCGGCGGCGACGACAACCGCGGTGCCCGCTTCGAGTTCGCCTTCGGCATGAGCGAGCAGGAAGCGGCGGCAAAGCTCGGGATCTATCAGGAGGAAGTCTCGGCCAAACCGGACTTGCCGGTCTATCGCCCGGGCGAGGCCCGCAAGAAACAGGGGGTGGCAACCGGCACCGGTTTCTTCATTTCCAGCGACGGACATCTCCTCACGAACCATCATGTGGTGGACGGTGCGACGAGCGTGTCCGTCATGATCGACGGCAACGAGCGCACAGCAAAGGTGGTGCGCAGTGACGCAACTCTCGACTTCGCCCTGCTCAAGGTCGAAGGACATTTCCAGCCGCTTCCTATCGGGACATCGTCGCGGTTGGAGCGCGCTGACGAGGTGTTCACTCTCGGCTATCCACTCACCATTCTCCAGGGCAATGCGCAGAAAGCGACTTTCGGGCGCGTCAACGCCTTGTCCGGCCCACTGGACGATCCGCATTTCATCCAGATCGACGTGCCCATCCAGCCCGGCAACTCGGGCGGTCCCTTGATCACGCGCGAGGGCAATGTGGTGGGTGTGACGACCATGACGCTCAGCACGATCGGTTCCTTCAAGAGGACCGGCGCCTTTCTGCAAAACATAAACTTCGCGGGCAAAATAGACGGTGCGCGACCACTGCTCACCGACGTGCAGACACGGCCTCCTGTCGCCGGCAGCCAGTCGCTGCAGGCGTTGATCCAGAACTATGAAAAGTCCGTCGTCCTCGTGATTTCTAGGTAGATCGGGCGGCAGCAGTCGGCTTATGCCGCTGCCCGGATCGCTGCCTTCTTCACCTTGCCATCGACGTGGCCTTCGAACTGCTGGAAGTTCTTCTCGAAGCGCTGCGTCAGGTCGCGAGCCGTGCTGTCGTAGGCCTTCTTGTCCTTCCAGGTGTTCTTGGGATTGAGCACGTCGCCCGGCACGTCCGGGCAGGCGGTCGGCACCCTCATGCCGAAATGTGGATCGGTCGCCGAAGCGACCGTCGCCAAGGTGCCGTCGAGCGCGGCCCGCACCATGGCGCGGGTGTACTTTATCGACATGCGCTGGCCGACGCCAAAGCCGCCGCCCGACCAGCCGGTGTTGACCAGCCAGCATTTGACGTTCTGGCGGGCCATCTTCTCGCCCAGCATCTTGGCGTAGACCGTCGGATGGCGCGGCATGAACGGCGCGCCGAAGCAGGTCGAGAAGGTCGCCTGCGGCTCGGTAACCCCCTTTTCGGTGCCGGCGACGCGCGCCGTGTAGCCCGACAGGAAGTGGTACATCGCCTGCTCGGGCGTGAGCTGCGAAATCGGCGGCAGCACGCCGAAGGCATCGGCAGTCAGCATGACGATATTGGTCGGCGTGGCGGCGATGCCGGACGGAAGCGCGTTGGGGATGAACTCGAGCGGATAGCAGGCGCGCGTGTTCTCGGTGTGCCGGCCGTCGTCGAGATCGAGGCTGCGCGTGTGCGGATCGTGCACGACGTTCTCCAGCACGGTGCCGAAGCGCTCGGTGGTGGCGTAGATCTCGGGCTCGGCGTCGCGCCGCAGCTTGATCACCTTGGCGTAGCAGCCGCCCTCGAAGTTGAAGAGGCTGTTCTCGCCCCAGCCGTGCTCGTCGTCGCCGATCAGGGTGCGCGATGGATCGGCCGACAGCGTGGTCTTTCCAGTGCCCGAAAGACCGAAGAAGATCGCCACGTCGCCCTTCGGTCCGATATTGGCCGAGGCGTGCATGGGTAGCACGTTCTTGGGCGGCAGGATGAAGTTCAGGATGGTGAACACCGATTTCTTGATCTCGCCGGCATACCAGGTGCCGCAGATCGCCACGACCTTGTCGGTGAAGTTCACCAGGACGGCGCAGTCGGACGCGGTGCCATCCTGCGCCGGGTCGGCCTGGAAGCCCGGCAGGTTGAGGATGGTGAAATCGGGCTTGAAGCCCTCGAGCTCCTCGGGTCCCGGCCGCAGGAACATGTTGCGGGCGAAGAGATTGTGCCAAGCCGTCTCGTTGATGACGCGCACGCCGATGCGGTGCGCCGGATCGGCCCCGGCCCAGCAGTCGCGCGCGAACAGCTCACGGCGCTGGGCATAGGAGATCATGCGATTGTAGAGTGCGCGGTACCGTTCGGCCGGCATGCCCTTGTTGGTGGCGCCCCAGTCGACCGTACCCTTGGTGACCGCATCCTCGACGAAGAACTTGTCCTTGGGCGAGCGGCCGGTATGCACGCCGGTGCGCACGACGAACGCGCCTCCGTCGGCGATATGGCCCTCGTGGCGCCGCACCGCCTCCTCGTAGAGGGCGGGAACCGAAAGGTTCCAGTGCACCGTGCCGAGATTCTTCAATCCCAGCGTTTCCAATCCGATCTTGGGTACGATGAAGCCCGCCTGTTTCACGGCGTCTCTCCCTTTCGAAAACTCACTGTCTTATTGCCCTAGACAATGGGGCGACGGGAACGTTGGCAAGTCCGCTGTTTGTGACTTTTTTCGTCGCATGTGGACCGTCCTTCGCAGACGCAACAAAGCATCCCGCGCCGCGGAATGACCCAGAAGATCAGGCAGCACGGGCTTTTCCAACCAAAGCGATCAAGGCCTGTCGCGCACCGGCTGCATCCTCGACTGGCGCCGGCAGGGCAAGCCGCGCCACCCGGCCGCCCAGGCGCAAATCGAGCCCTTCGCTGTCGATGCCCGTCATGCGCCAGCCGCGGCCGCCGAGGCCGAGCAGCCTAGTGGCATAAAGATCGAGCGCGTCGGCATGGTCGCGGTTCATGTGCGCGACAATGCCGGGCTCGGCATCGACCAACGCGTCAGCCGTAGGTGATGATGCGAGTTCCGCCACGCCGAGCCAACGAATCTTGCCGAAGCCGGCCACCAAATGAGCCCGCTCGATCGTGACCCTGTAGAAGCGGAAATCCCTGAAGGCGGCATACATCGAAGCGTCAGGATGACGCGCGAGATAGCGATGCTTGAGTCGTTCATCATCCAAGGTCCGGGCGTATCCGACGATCGAGACGCGCGAGCCGGTCAACGGCTGATCCAGCCCCTGGGTTCCGTCGAACAGCAAAGACACGCGCGGATCAGAGGCGATCGCCTTGCTATGCTCGGCAAGGTCGCTCAGCAGGAGAAGGGGTGAGAGATCGTGAGCGAACGCAACCAGCACCAGCGACGCATAGGGCCGTGCCGGTGCAGCACCGTCCGGCAACAGGCAGGCCAGTGCAGCCCGGTCCTGGCCGCGGATCAAATCGCGAACCGCTCGGGACAGATCGTCGGTCATGACGCCGTTGGGTTGTCGAAAAAAGCCGCAATTCCCACGTTATCGATGGCAGATCGGGTGGCCCGCAGCAACCGTCCGTCTGTGCTACCATAACGGAAGAGCTGCAGGAGAAGCCACGCCGTGCGCAAGAACATCGCCCTCGTCGACGACGACCGCAATATCCTGACGTCGGTGTCGATGCTGCTTGAAGCCGAAGGCTTCCAGGTCAAAACCTACAGCGACGGCGCCGCAGCGCTCGAGGGCCTGAACCAAGCGCCGCCCGATCTCGCCATCTTCGACATCAAGATGCCGCGCATGGACGGCATGGAGCTGCTGAACCGCGTGCGCAAGACGCAGCAGTTCCCGGTGATCTTCCTCACCTCCAAGGACGAGGAGATCGACGAGGTGCTGGGCCTGCGCATGGGCGCCGACGATTTCATCCGCAAGCCGTTCTCGCAGCGCCTCCTGCTCGAGCGCATCCGCGCCGTGCTGCGTCGGACCGACGGGGTCGGCGTCAAGGGAGAAGGTCAGGCCGAGCGCATCGTGCGCGGCGAACTGGTGCTCGATCCCTCCCGCCACCAGTGCACCTGGAAGGGCAAGGAGGTGCACCTCACCGTCACCGAATTCCTGCTGCTGAAGTCGCTCGCCGAGCGGCCAGGGCACGTGAAGAATCGCGACCAGCTGATGGATGCCGCGTACGGCGAGACGATCTACGTCGACGACCGCACGATCGACAGCCACATCAAGCGCGTGCGCCGCAAGTTCCGCGAGGTCGACGGCGAGTTCGAGCAGATCGAAACGCTCTATGGCATTGGATATCGATACCGCGACGCATGAAGCGCGCGCGGCAAAGAGAGACCGGGCAATTGCCACGAAGCTGAAGCGACTTTTTTCCAAATTGCGCTGGCGCGCCCGTGCGGTCGAGCGGCGGCTCGAGACGCCGTCCCTGCTCCGGCGCCGGCGCCCAACCCGGCGCTACTCCCCCCTCACCCGCCGCATCCTGCTGCTCAACATCGTACCGGTGGCGTTGCTTGCGCTGGGGGCGGTTTATCTCAGCGACTACGAGGACGAGCTGATCGATGCCGAGCTCGCCTCGCTCCAGGTGCAGGGCGAGATGGTGGCGGCCGGCATCAGCGAAGTCGCCGTCGTGGGCGGCGAAACGACCGTCAACCGGCTCGATGCCGAGGCGGCACGCCAGCTGCTGACTAGGCTGGTGCGGCCGACCGGCGTGCGGGCGCGCCTGTTCGGCGAGACCGGCGAGCTGCTGGGCGATTCAGCGGTGCTGAGCGAGATGGGCCGCATCCACTCGACGCCGCTGCCGCCGCCAAATGTCGAGCCGGAGCCCAAGCCCGAGCGGCTGGGCGACGTGATTGGCGACTGGATTGCCCGCCAACTCAGCCGTCCCGACCGCTATCCCGAGTATATCGAGCGCGGAACTCCGACATCGCGGGACTTTCCTGAAGCGCAGAGCGCCTTGCGCGGCTTCAACGCCACGGCCGTCCGTATCGCTCCCGACGGCCGGCTGATCCTGAGTGTCGCCGTGCCCGTACAGCGCTACAAGCAGGTGCTGGGCGCCCTGATGCTGACCCGCGACAATCGCGCGATTGCCGCGTCCTTGCGCGAGGTGCGCTATGACATGCTGACCATTGCGGTCGCGGCGCTCGGCATCACCGTGCTGCTGTCGCTCTACCTGGCCGGCACCATCACCCAGCCGATCGTGCGGCTCGCCCGTGCGGCCGACGAGGTCCGGCTTGCGCGCGACAGCCGTCCGGAGATTCCCGACCTCGGCAAGCGCGGCGACGAGATCGGCGACCTGAACGACGCGCTGCGCTCGATGACCGACGCGCTATGGCAACGGCTGAATGCCATCGAAAGCTTCGCCGCCGACGTGGCGCATGAGCTCAAGAACCCCCTGACCTCACTCCGTTCGGCGATCGAGGTGGCGGTGCGACCCAACCTCGAGCCGGCGCAGCGCGAGAAGCTGATGGGCATCGTGATGGACGACATCAACCGGTTGAACCGGCTGATCTCCGACATCTCCGACGCCTCGCGGCTCGACGCCGAGCTGATGCGTGGCGAGGTCAAGCCGGTCGACCTGCAGGCACTGCTGACCGACATGGTGCGGCACTACGCGGTCTCCACGGCCCAGAAATCCCGCGTCGCCGTCGACCTGCGCATCAGCGCCAATCCGCCGTTCAGCGCGCATGGCCACGACGGCCGCTATGGCCAGGTCCTGCGCAATGTCATCGACAATGCGCTCTCCTTCAGTCCGCCCGATTCGCACATCGTCGTCGAATTGACCCGCGAGCCGCGCGGCGGCCCGTTCGTCATCACAATCGACGACGAAGGCCGCGGCATTCCGGAGGAGAACCTCGAATCGATCTTCCAGCGCTTCTACTCCGAGCGTCCCACCGAGCATTTCGGCCAGCACTCGGGGCTCGGCCTCTCGATCTGCCGGCAGATCATGGAGACCTATGGCGGCTCGATCAGCGCCTCCAACCGGCGTGCCGCCGACGGCCGCGTGCTGGGCGCACGCTTCACGATCCGCATTCCCGCCGCGACGGGTAAATGAGTGGGCCGGTGAGCCGGGCAAGATGACTTTCGTGCACGCCACCAGCGCGGCGCTTCGGCACAAAGGCCGCTGGCGGTGCATCTTGCTGCGCGGGCCTTCCGGCGCGGGCAAGTCCGACCTTGCCCTGCGGCTGATCGAGGCCGGCGGTCGACTGATCGCCGACGACCAGACGCATCTTGCGCGCCGCGGTCGGAGCTTGATCGCCACGGCGCCCAAACCCCTGCAAGGACTGATCGAAGTGCGAGGCGTCGGCATCGTGCGCCTGCCGCGCAGTCAATTGCTTGCCCAGGCGCCGCTGGCGCTCGCCGTCGATCTCGTCTTCCCCGATTCGGTGGAACGCCTGCCTGAGCCCACGTACGAGGCGATTTTGGGAATTACTCTGAGGGTGGTTGCCCTGCCGGCGTTCGAGGCATCCACGGTCACGAAGTTGCGCCTTGCCTTGGCTCAAACCGCCAACGCATGATCACGGCCGTTGCGGCCATGCCTGACGATAGTTCGACACCTTCATCCGCCAAGGCCGGCGTCGGCACACGGCGACCGTTCGTGCTGATCACCGGCATGTCCGGAGCAGGCCGCGTCACCGCCCTGCACGCCCTGGAGGATTTCGGCTACGTCGCAGTCGACAACGTGCCGCTCCCGCTGCTCGGAGACCTGATGCGCTCGACCGCTGGCAGCCCCGGCGAGATGGCGGCGCCGCTCGCGTTCGGCATCGACACGCGCACTCATGGCTTCAACGCGCACGACCTGGCGCATCGCGTGCGGGAGCTGCGGACGCGCGCCGATCTCGCGCCGCGATTGCTCTACCTCGATTGCGATACCGAGACGCTGATGCGGCGTTACACCGAATCGCGTCGGCCGCACCCGCTGGCGCCCGGCCGCCCGGTGAGCGACGGCATCGCCGACGAACGCAGCATGATCGGCTGGTTGCGCGATTCGGCCGATCTCGTCGTCGACACCTCGACCTTGACGCCGCATCAATTCAAGCAATTGCTGTTCGGCCATTTCGCGCTCGACGCCAAGGCCAGTATGCGCATCGCGGTGATGTCGTTTTCCTATCGCCGCGGGCTGCCGCGCGAAGCCGATCTGGTGTTCGATGTGCGGTTTCTGAAGAACCCGCACTACGTGCCCGAGCTCAAGCCGCTGACCGGGCGCGATCGCGCGGTCGTGGAATTCATCGAGACCGACCCCGACTACAAGGCCTTCCGGAGCCGGCTGGAGGGCATGATCGGGCCGCTGCTGCCGCGTTTTGACGCAGAGGGCAAGAGCTATCTGACCATTGCGATTGGCTGCACCGGCGGCCGCCACCGCTCGGTGGCGGTGGCCGAGCAATTGGCAGAATGGTTGCGCGCGGCCGGCCGGTCAGTCAGTCTTTCCCACCGTGACGTCGATGTCCGCGGGACGCCGATGTCGGGGAGCAGTAGTTCGGGCATGGGCGGATGATCGGCATCGTACTCGTGACCCACGGCAGCTTGGCGCGCGAATTCCTGGCCGCGCTCGAGCACGTCGTCGGTCCGCAGCAATGCACTTCGGCGGTTTGTATCGGCGCCGACGACGACATGGAAAAACGCCGCGCCGAAATCTTGGAATGCGCGCGTGCCTGCGACACCGGTGAAGGCGTGATCGTGCTCACCGACATGTTCGGCGGCACGCCTTCCAATCTCGCGATCTCGATCATGGACCAGGCCAACATCGAGGTGCTGGCGGGCGCCAACCTGCCGATGCTGGTGAAACTTGCCAGCGTGCGCACGCGGCCGATCAGCGAGGCCGTGCGCATGGCCCAGGAAGCGGGCCGCAAATACATCACCGTCGCCTCACGGATCCTCGCCAAGGAAGCCTCGTGACGGGCCCCGCGCCTGACGCCGCGGATGCCGCGCTCGGCACCCTGCGGCGCTCACTCGCGATCGCCAACAAGCGCGGACTGCATGCGCGCGCCGCCGCGAAGTTCGTGCGGACCGCGGGCCAGTTCGACGCCGTGATCCGCGTCGGCTTCAAGGGCCAGGAGGTCTCGGGCCTTTCCATCATGGGCTTGATGATGCTGGCGGCGGGCATCGGCAGCACCATCGAGCTCAGCTGCTCGGGCCGCCAGGCGAGCGAGGCAATGGCCGCTCTTTCGGCCCTCGTCGAAGGCAAATTCGGCGAAGAGTGACGGCGACATAAACCCCGGCACATATCGCCATAAATTCTTGCTTATATGTTGATCCGGCGCGTTGAGGCGGCATCGGGCCGCTGATAAGACACCGCCAACTCATCCAATTGCCGGGAGCGCCAGATGGCTCAGGACTACGTCGTCAAGGATATCGGGCTCGCCGATTGGGGCCGCAAGGAACTCGACATGGCCGAGACCGAGATGCCGGGCCTGATGGCGATCCGCAAGGAGTACGGTCCTCGCAAGCCGCTCAAGGGCGCGCGCATTGCGGGCTCGTTGCACATGACCATCCAGACCGGCGTGCTGATCGAGACGCTGAAGGCGCTCGGCGCCGACGTGCGCTGGGCGTCGTGCAACATCTACTCGACGCAGGATCATGCCGCGGCGGCGATCGCCAAGAGCGGCACGCCGGTGTTCGCTATCAAGGGCGAGAGCCTCGCCGACTATTGGGACTACACCCACAAGATCTTCGAGTGGAGCGACGGCGGCACGCCCAACATGATCCTCGACGACGGCGGCGATGCTACCCTGCTGGTCCATCTCGGCATGCGCGCCGAAAAGGATCCGTCGCTGATCGCCAAGCCGACCAACGAAGAAGAAGAAGTCCTCTACAAGGCGATCACCAAGAGGAACAAGGAGCAGCCGGGCTGGTACGCCAAACTCGGCGCCAATATCCGCGGCGTCACCGAGGAGACGACCACCGGCGTGCATCGCCTTTACCAGATGGAAAAGGAAGGTCGGCTCCTGTGGCCCGCCATCAACGTCAACGATTCGGTGACCAAATCGAAGTTCGACAACCTCTATGGCTGCCGCGAATCGCTGGTCGACGGCATCCGCCGCGGCACCGACGTCATGATGTCGGGCAAGGTGGCGATGGTCGCAGGCTTCGGCGACGTCGGCAAAGGCTCGGCTGCCTCGCTGCGCCAAGCCGGCTGCCGCGTCATGGTCTCGGAGATCGACCCGATCTGTGCGCTGCAGGCGGCGATGGAAGGTTACGAGGTCGTGACCATGGAGGAGGCCGCACCCAAGGCCGACATCTTCGTCACCGCCACCGGCAACGTCGACGTGATCACCCACGACCACATGCGCGCCATGAAGCATCGCGCCATCGTGTGCAACATCGGCCACTTCGACAGCGAGATCCAGATCGCCAACCTCCGGAACTACAAGTGGCACAACGTGAAGCCACAGGTCGACGAGGTCGAGTTTCCCGACGGCAAGCGCATCATCGTGCTGTCCGAAGGCCGCCTGGTGAACCTGGGCAATGCCACCGGCCATCCGAGCTTCGTGATGTCGGCCTCGTTCTCCAACCAGACCTTGGCGCAGGTCGAGATCTGGACCAACCCCGGCAAGTACGAGAAGAAGGTCTATACACTGCCCAAGGTGCTCGACGAGAAAGTGGCTGCCCTCCACCTCGAGAAGGTCGGCGCCAAGCTCACCAAGCTGCGGCCCGATCAGGCCAAATATATCGGCGTGCCCGAGGCCGGTCCGTTCAAGGGCGACCTCTATCGCTACTAGAGCATGATGGAACCACGATCATCCTTGCGCGCGAATCGGATGGAGATGGAACCATGTGCGGTTCCATCTCCATCCCATTCCGCTCTAATAAGCAGGTCGTGTTAAAAGGCCGGCATCGACAGATGCCGGCCCTTTCCATGTCCCTGGCGAACGAGCAAGCGACCGAGCAACTCGGCGCCGTCCTCGCCGCGCGGCTGAATCCCGGCGACGTGGTCGGTCTCAAGGGCCCGCTCGGCTCTGGAAAGACCACGCTCGCCCGCGCCATTCTGCGCGCCGCGGCGGGCGATCCGGAGTTGATCGTGCCCAGCCCCACCTTCACGCTGGTCGAGGTCTACGACACGCCCACGGGCACGTACTGGCATTTCGATCTCTATCGCCTGGAGACGGCCGAGCAGGTGTACGAGCTCGGTTGGGAGGAAGCGCTCGCCGGCGGCATCGTGCTGGTCGAATGGCCGGAACGATTGGGCCGCTTGTTGCCGCGACATCTCAGCGTCGCCCTGGAAATGGACGGCGATGGCCGCAAGGCGCAGCTCGATGTCTGACCGCGACAAGTTGCGCGCCGACTTCATCGCCCGCTCGGGCTGGGCAGACGCGCGCGAGAGCCTGTTGGCCGGCGACGCCTCGTTCCGCAAGTACTTCCGCCTGCGCTGCGGCGACAGGACAGTCGTCGTCATGGATTCGCCCGCAGCGCACGAACCTGTGGAACCGTTTGTGCGGGTCGGCCGGCATTTGAAGGCGCTTGGTCTCAGCGCACCCGAGATCCTGGCTGAAGATTTGGCCCATGGATTCCTGCTGCTCGAGGATCTGGGTGACGACACCTTCGCCCGGGTGCTGAGCAAGGGCGGCGACGAGGTGGCGCTGTACGAACGCGCAACCGACGTTCTGGTGGCGCTGCATCGGGCGCCCGATCACGGGCTGCTGCCGGGGCTTGGCGCCTATCTCGGCGAGAATCTCATCGAAGCGGCGATCCTGCTGCCCGAATGGTATCTGCCCGAAGCGAGCGGCATGAAGGTGCCGGACGAGGAATTCGAGCCCTATCGCGCCGCGTGGCGGGCCTGCCTCGCGCATTTGCCGACGGACGGCGACAGCCTGCTGCTGCGCGACTACCACAAGGACAATCTCATCTGGCTGCCGGACCGGCCCGGTGCAAAGGCCTGCGGCCTGCTCGATTTCCAGGACGCCCAGCGTGGCCATCCTTCCTACGACCTCGTCTCGCTGATCGAGGACGCACGGCGCGACGTGTCGCCCAAGGCTTATGCACGATGCCTGGCGCGCTACATCGACATGACCGGGCTCGACGTCACGAACTTCCAGACCGGCTTCGCGCTCATGGCCGCACAGCGCCATGCGCGCGTCATCGGCCTGTTCGTGCGGCTGTGGCGGCGCGATGCCAAGCCCGAATATCTGCCGCACCTGCCGCGCGTCTGGCGCTTGTTCGAACGGGCACTCAAGCACGACGCGCTCGCGCCGCTTCGCCAATGGGTCGATCGCGTGCTGCCGCCGCCACTGCGCCGGATCGGCGCGGCATGATCCGCAGCGCCATGATCCTGGCGGCAGGTCGTGGCGAGCGCATGCGGCCACTCACGGACGCCCTGCCCAAACCGCTGATTCCCGTAGCCGGCCGATCGATGCTCGATCGGACGATGGACCGCCTGCAGGCGCATGGGATACGCAATCTCGTGATCAACGTGCATCATCTGGGCGAGCAGATCGCGACCCATGTCGGCGCAGGCCGCGCCCATATCGTGCGCGAGGAGAAGCTCCTGGAAACCGGCGGCAGTGTGAAGAACGCCCTGCCCTTGCTGGGCGACGAGCCATTCTTCGTGCTGAACGGCGATGGCCTGTGGACCGACGGGCCGATGCCGATGCTGAAGCGCCTGGAGGCGGCCTGGGAGCCCTCGCGCATGGATGCTCTGCTGCTGCTCCACCCGATCGACAAGACGATCGGCGGCGAAGCCGGAGACCGCGGCGACTATTTTCTCGACGCAGGCGGCAAGGCGCGCCACCGTGCCGAGGAGCCGAGCGCCCCCTATCTCTTCGCCAGTGTGTCGATCTGCGACTCCCGCCTTTTCCGCGGCGCGCCGGATGGCCCGTTCTCGCTGCTGCGCCTGTGGAATCGCGCTCAGGCCGCCGGCCATCTCTACGGGTTGGTGCATGACGGCCAATGGTTCCATGTCGGCACGCCGCGCGCCCTGGCCGAGGCCGAGCAGGTGCTGAGGTGAACGGCGTCTATTCCATCGGCCTCGACCGACGCTTCGCCGACGAGCTGGCGCGCGGCATCCTGGCCGAGCACGGCAACGACCCGCTGGCGCTCAGTGACCTTTTGATCCTGTTGCCAACCCGGCGTTCGGTGCGCGCGCTACGCGAGGCATTCCTGCGCGCGTCGGATGGCAAGCCCACGATCCTGCCCGGCATGGCTCCGCTCGGCGACTTCGACGAAGGCGAATGGGACACGATGGGCGACCAAGCGCTTGCCTTGCCGCCGGCCATCGACCCCGCCGAGCGCGACGCGCTGCTGGCGCAGCTGGTCAAGGCCTTCAACGTGGACGGCGAACCGCTCGCGCAGTCGACGGCGCAGGCGCTGAAATTGGCGCGCGAGCTGGGGCGCCTGCTCGACGAACTGGCGATCGATGGCGTTGCCTTCGATCGCCTCGAACGGCTGGTCGAAGGCAACTTCGCCCATCATTGGCAGCGCACCGTCCAGTTCCTGGCCATTGTCGGCGAACATTGGCCTCGCTTGCTGGCGGCGCGCGGGCAAATCGATCCCCTGGAGCGGCGTACACGATCGATCCGCGCCCAGGCGGATCGCTGGAGAGCCGCGCCGCCAGCCACGCCCGTCATCGCCGCCGGTTCGACCGGCACGCAGCCCGCCACGCGCGAGCTCCTGAAGGTCATCGCCGACCTGCCCAACGGCGCGGTCGTGCTGCCCGGCCTCGACAAGGACATGGATGAGGAGAGCTGGCTGAAGCTCGATCCGACACACCCGCAATACGCCTTGCGCGAGCTCCTGGCGGCGCTCGGCCGCGAACGGCAGGCGGTTGCGGATTGGCCGGGCGATGGCGGCGATCCAGCGCGGCGCCTGCTGCTTGCCGAGTTGATGCGGCCTGCCGAGACCAGCGACGTCTGGTCGAGGCCGGCAGAGGCGTCGCTGGAGCACGTGACGCGCGCGGACTGCCAGACCTCGCATCAGGAAGCGCTGGTGATCGCGCTCGCGCTGCGCGAGGCCTTGCAGACACCCCGGCGCACGGCTGCGCTGGTGACGCCAGACCGCGATCTGGCGCGCCGCGTGGCGGCCGAACTGCGCCGCTGGAACATCGAGATCGACGATTCGGCGGGCGAGCCGTTGTTCGACACGCCGCCTGCCACGTTGCTGCGCTGTCTGGTGGCGGCGGTCGATTCGGGCTTCGCGCCGGTCGACGTGCTGGCACTGCTCAAGCATCCGCTCTGCACCTTGGGCCTGAAGCGCACCGGCCTGCTCGATACGACACGCCGGCTCGACCGCAAGGTGCTGCGCGGGCTGAAGCCTGCGCCTGGCATCGGCTTGCTTCGACGCCTGGTCGAGACGGCGAAGTTCGGCGCCGAGACCGATCGTGCTGCCGTCGCCGACCTCATCGACCGGCTCGACGAGGCGACCGTCGATCTCGCCCGCCTCGAACGCGGCTCGCCGCAGGCCCTGCTTGAGGCGACGATAGCCGCCGCCGAAAAGATCGCTTCCCGCGAAACGCTGTGGGCGGGCGCCGCCGGCGAAGCCCTGAGCGATGCGCTGGCCAAGCTCGGCGCTGCCTGGCAAGACCAGCGGGAAGTGGCGTTCGGCGAATGGCCGGCCCTTCTGGCCGCCATGCTCTCGACCGAGATCCTGCGGCCCGCCTACGGGCGTCACCCGAGGCTCGCCATTTGGGGGCCGCTGGAAGCGCGCCTGCAGCGCGCCGATCTGCTAATCCTGGGCGGACTCAACGAGGGCTCTTGGCCGCCTTCTGTCGAGACCGGCCCGTGGATCAATCGCCCGATGCGGGTGGCACTCGGCTTGCCGCAGCCCGAGCGTCGCATCGGCCAATCGGCGCATGACTTCGCCGCTGCGCTGTCGGCCGAGCGCGTGTTGCTGACGCGTGCCGAACGCGACGCGGGCGCTCCCACCGTGCCGTCGCGCTGGCTGGCGCGGCTCGACGCACTGTTCGGCTACGAACCCGGGAGCGCCAAGGCGCCGCCAGAATACATCCAGCGCGGCCGACGCAGCTACCTTGCCTGGGCCGATGCGCTCGACAGACCCGGCCAATACAAGCCGGTGGCGCGGCCCGAACCGCGTCCGCCGGTGGCCGCTCGGCCGACGCGCCTTTCGGTATCGAGGCTCGAGCAATGGCGGCGTGACCCTTATGGCCTCTATGCGCGGAGCATCCTGGGACTGGACGCGCTCGATCCGCTCGAGGCCGAGCTTGGCGCCGCCGAACGTGGTTCGGCCCTGCACGATGCGCTCGACGAGTTCCTGCGCGATCATCCTTCCGGCCTGCTGCCGGCGGACGCGCTGCAGCGCTTCGAAGCCCTCGGCGAACGGCATCTTGCTGATATCCTCGCGGCGCCCGCCGAGCGCGCCTTCTGGTGGCCGCGTTTCCGCAGGCTGGCGCGCTGGTTCATCGGCACCGAGAACTCTCGCCGCGCGGCGGGCGCGCGGCTGCTCGGCAGCGAGACGCAGGGATCGATGGCCGTCGGGCCGCTGACCATCGAAGCGCGAGCGGACCGCATCGACGACAACGGTGGCGGGGCCTGGGAGGTGATCGACTACAAGACCGGCCGGGTGCCGTCGAAGAAGGAGCTCAAGGCGCTGTTTGCGCCCCAGTTGCTGCTCGAAGCGGCGATGGCCGAACGCGGCGGTTTCAGCGCGATCAAGGGCAAGCCGAAATCGGTACGCATCTCCTACTGGCAGGCCAACGGCCTCGGCCAGGGCGGCAAGGTGGCCGAGATCGAGGAGAGCGACGAGCTGGTGCCGGCCATGCTGGCGCTGGTCGCAAAGATGGCCGATCACTTCGCCCGGGAGGGCACAGCCTACGAAGCGCTGCCCTGGCCGGAGTTCGGCCCGTACTTCAACGACTACGAGCACCTCGAGCGCGTCGCCGAATGGTCGACGGCGGGAAGCGGCGAGGAATGACCGACATCCTCGACTTCGCCCGGCGCCGCCAGCGCAATGCCACCGATCCGGACCACTCGGCCTGGGTCGAGGCCAACGCAGGCACGGGCAAGACCAAGGTGCTGACCGACCGCGTGACGCGTCTCCTGCTGGCCGGCGTCAAGCCCGAGCGGATCCTCTGCCTCACCTTCACCAAGGCCGCCGCTGCCGAGATGCACAATCGTCTCGCCGCTCAGCTCGGGCGCTGGGCCATGGCGGACGACAGGACGCTCGACGAGGAGATCGAGAGCCTGATCGACCAGGAGCCGGAGACGGACCAGCGCACGACGGCCCGCCGGCTGTTCGCACGCGTGCTCGACGCGCCGGGCGGCATCAACATCCTCACCATTCATGCCTTCTGCCAGGCACTCTTGAAGCGGTTTCCACTCGAAGCCGGCGTCGCGCCGGGCTTCGAGGTCATGGACGAGGCCGATGCCAAGGCGCTGCTGCGAGCGGCGCAGGACGAGCAGATCGACGCCCTCGCCGCGCTGGATGCGCCGGCGCCCCTGGCCGAGGCGCTTGCTGCGGTCGCCAACAAAGTATCGATCGCCGAGTATGCCGAACTGATGACGGCGCTGCTCGGCGAGCGGGCCTGGCTTCTGGCGCGCATCGGCGGCGAGACCGGGCTGCGTGCGGCGCGACGCCTGCTGATGAGGCGGCTCAATTGCAGCCAGCAGCAGCCGATCGATGAACGAGGCTTGCGGGCGGCGGCCCGCGCCCTCATCGAAGCCGGCGGCAAAGTGGACCCTCCACGTGGCGCCGCGATCGCGGCCTGGCTCGACGCCGATGACGAGGGCCGCGCAGCCTTGACCGACAGCTATCGCAGCGTTTTCTTCACCGACCGGGGTGTTTTGCGCAAAACCTTGGCGAGCAAGGCCGCGGTCGCTGCCTTGGAGGATATCGAGCCGATCCTGATCCAGGAATCCGAGCGGCTGGATTGCGAGCGCGGCCGCGAGCTCGTCGAGTTGACGGTGGCGCTGCTGCGGCTCGGGCTCGACATCACCGAACGCTATGGGCGCGCCAAGCGCCGCAAGGCGGCCCTCGACTACGACGATCTGATCGTCGCCACGCGCCGACTGCTGGAGAGCGGCGAGAGCGCGGCATGGGTGCTCTACAAGCTCGACGGCGGCATCGACCACGTATTGGTCGACGAGGCCCAGGACACCAATCCCGATCAGTGGGAGGTGATCCGCCGGCTGACGGAGGAGTTCTTTGCCGGCGCCGGCGCCGTCGACCGGCCGCGGACCGTCTTCGCAGTCGGCGATACCAAGCAGTCGATCTTCGGCTTCCAGCGCGCCGATCCGCGCAAATTGGCCGAGATGCGCGACTGGTTCGCCGACAAGAGCCGCGATGCGCGGCAGGGTTTCGTGCCGGTCGACCTCACCGTGTCGTTCCGCTCGACACCGGCCGTGCTCGAGGCGGTCGATCGCGTCTTTCAGCACGATCAGGCGGCGAACGGCGTGGCGCGGCCCGGCGAGGTCGAGCACCTGGCGAGCCGCAAGGACGAACCTGGCATGGTGCAGGTCTGGCCGCTCTGCCAGTCGGACAAGGAGGAAATCGACACCACGGACCTCGAAGGTGCGCGCAGCGCCGAGGCCTTGCCGCACGAACGGCTGGCGCGGCTGATCGCGAGCCACGCCAAAAGCCTGATTGGCACCGAGCGGCGGGGGCGCAATGGCGAGAAGCTGCATGCTGGCCACTTCATGGTGCTGGTGCGGCGGCGCAACGAGTTCGTGAACGCGCTGGTCAAGGAGCTCAAGCGTGCGCAGATCGAAGTTGCCGGCGTCGACCGGCTGAACCTGGGCGAGGAGCTCGCGATCCAGGACCTGCTCGCCATGGCGCGCTTCGTGCTGCTGCCGCAGGACGATCTCAACCTGGCCGCTCTTCTGAAGTCGCCGCTGATCGGGCTCGACGAGGAGCAGCTTTTCACGCTCGCCTACAAACGCACCGGTCATCTCTGGCGCGCCCTGCGCGAGAAGGCGGGCGATCCTGCTTTCGCGCCGGCGCATCAGCGCCTGTCGGCCTGGCTCAGGCGGGCCGACCTCGTCACGCCGTTCGATTTCTTCGCCCAGGCGCTCGGCCCGGAAGACGGCCGCCAGCGCCTGCTGGAACGGCTGGGCCGCGAGGCGTCCGACCCGATCGACGAACTGCTGGCGCGGGCGCTGCAGTACCAGCGCGCCGAAGCGGGCTCGCTGCAGGGCTTCCTGCGCTGGTTCGAGACGGGCGGCGGCGAGATCAAGCGGGACCTCGACGCCAATCGCCGCGAGGAGGTGCGCATCCTCACCGTGCACGCCTCCAAGGGCCTGCAGGCGCCGATCGTCTATCTGCCCGACACGACCCGAGTGCCGAAATACGCCGACCGCTTGATTGCCGATGGCGAAGGCACCGCCCGACTCTGGTTGCCGCGCAGCGACGATGCCAACGAGGCTGCGCGCGCTTGGCGAGAAGAGGCGCGCGCCCGCGCGCTCGAGGAACAGAACCGGCTGCTGTACGTCGCCATGACGCGCGCCGAGGATCGACTCTATGTCGGCGGCTGGGTCGGCAAGACCAAACCCGATCGCGGTTGCTGGTACGAGCGCATCACGGCCGGGCTCGCCGAAAGCGGCGCGCCGACCAGGGAATTCGACTTCACCAGGCTGATCGATCCGGACGGCTGGAAGGGTGAAGGCTACGAGCTCACCAACGAAGGCTCGATCAAGGCGCCCGAGCAGCAGGAACTGCCGCTGCCGCAAACCGCCGAGTTGCCGGCGTGGCTTCGCCTGCCCGCGCCCGACGAACCCGATCCGCCAATGCCGCTTGCGCCGTCGCGGCCGCTGCCCGACGAAACAGCGCAGCCGCCACGAGCATCCAGTCCACTGGGACCGGACAACGGCCGGCGCTGGCAGCGCGGGCAATTGATCCATGAGTTGCTACGCCATCTGCCGGCGCTGCCGCCCGCCGGGCGCGCCGAGGCGGCACGCCGCTTCCTCGCCCAGCCTGCTCACGGCCTTGCCCCCGAGGAGATCGACGGCTGGACCCGTGAAGCCCTGGCGGTCATGGAGGCGCCCGGCCATGCAGCTTTGTTCGCCCCGGGCTCGCGCGCCGAGGTGCCGCTGATCGGCACCATCAAGACGCCGCGCGGCAGCTTCACCGTCAGCGGCCAAGTCGACCGTCTCGCGATAACCGATCGCGAGATCCTGATCGTCGACTACAAGACCAACCGCCCGCCGCCCGAGAGCGCAGCGCAAGTGCCGCTCGCCTACCGCCGGCAGCTCGCGCTTTATCGCGCCCTGCTGGCACGCCTCTATCCGGACCGCAAAGTGCGGGCAATGTTGCTGTGGACAGCGGCGCCGCTGCTGATGGAGATCACGGCCGAAACCCTCGATGCTTCAATGCCTTACGCAGCGGCATCTTGACTTGGCAGCAGGCGCTTCCTAGCTTTCGGACAGGGCGGCGCCGGTCGATCGACCGGCCTTCTTTGTCTTCGGGAGAACCCAAAATGACCGTCAAAGCTACCGACGCCACCTTCGAGCAGGAAGTTCTGAAGTCCGACACGCCGGTGCTCGTGGATTTCTGGGCGGAGTGGTGCGGCCCCTGCCGCATGATCGGCCCCTCGCTCGAGGACATCTCCAAGGAAATGGACGGCAAGCTCAAGATCGTGAAGGTCAATATCGATGAGAACCCGATGGCGCCGACGCGCTACGGCGTGCGCTCGATCCCGACCCTGCTGTTGTTCAAGAACGGCCAGGTGGCGGCGACCAAGATCGGCGCCGAGCCCAAGCAGAAGCTGGTGAGCTGGATCAACACCGTCGTCAGCTGAGCAGGTTTCAGCCGTTGCGGACGAGCACCGATCCCGCAAGGTAGAGCGACCCGCAAATCAGGATACGCATCGGCGCGGGCTGGGTAGCCAACAGGTCTTCCAGCGCTGCGCCGATGTCGTTTGCGGGCAAGCAATCGAGCCCGACTTCGGCCGCCTTGGCGCAGGCTTCCTGAGGCGAGTAGGCGCTGTGGCCTTCGGGAAAGGGCACCGCCCGCGCCGCCCGCGCATGCCGCGCCAGCGGCCGCAGGAAGCCCGCCGCGTCCTTGGTCGTGAGCATGCCGAAGATCAGATAGAGCGGCAGTGCGCCGGGCTCCCTGGCCCAGTCGCTCGCCTGGCGCGCCAGGACCAGCCCGCAATCCTCGTTGTGACCGCCGTCGAGCCAGAGCTCACAGCCGGGTGGCAGACAGTCGGGCAGCGGCCCGCGTATCAGCCGCTGCAGACGCGCCGGCCAATCCACCGTTGCCAGACCCTTAGCGATCGCCTTGTCGTCGATCTGGAAGCGCGCTGCGCGCAGGCGCTCGACGCATGCCACTGCCGTTGCCGCGTTGTCGAGCTGGTGGTCGCCCACCAGGGCGGGCGCCGGCAGATCGAGAGCCAACGTATCGCTTTCATAGCGGAAGCCGGACGGCTTGTGCGTCACCTGCCATTCGCGGCCCATGCGGAACAGCGGCGCGGCCAGCCGGGCGGCTTCGACCTCGATCACCTTGCTGCTCGCCGCGCGCTGGCGGCCGATCACGGCCGGCACCGCGTGCTTCAGGATGCCGGCCTTCTCGGCCGCGATGCTTTCCAGCGTATCGCCCAGGAACTGCGTATGGTCGTAGCCGATCGGCGTGATGGCCGAGAGCATCGGCTGCACGACGTTGGTGGTGTCGCGTCGGCCGCCCATGCCGACCTCGAGGATGGTGAGGTCGGCCGGCACCCGCGCGAACGCGAGATAAGCGGCGACCGTCGTGATCTCGAAAAAGGTGATGGGCTGTCCCGCATTCACCTGCTCGCACTCGGTCAGGACCTCGTCGAGCATCTCGTCGGAGATCAGCTCTCCGGCGACGCGGATGCGCTCGTTGAACTTCACGAGGTGCGGCGAGGTGTAGACATGGACGCGATAGCCCGCCGCCTCGGACATGGCACGCAGGTAGGCCACCAGCGAGCCCTTGCCGTTGGTGCCGGCGACATGGACGATCGGCGGCAGCTTGCGGTGCGGATTGCCGAGCTGGGCCAGCAAGCGCTCGATGCGCTCGAGGCCAAGGTCGATCAGCTTCGGATGTAGCCTGGTCAGCCGCTCGAGGATGGCGTCGGTCACGGCGGCCGCCTTCAGCGGCCGGCGACGGCGACGCTGCGGGCCTCGGAAATGACCGGATCCATCAGCAGCGTGACCAGCCGAATCAAGGTCTCGCGCAGCTTGTGGCGATGCACGACGGCATCGACCATGCCGTGCTCGAGCAGGTACTCGGAGCGCTGGAAGCCCTCCGGCAGCTCCTGCCGGATCGTGTCCTGGATCACGCGCGGGCCGGCGAAGCCGATGATCGCGTCAGGCTCGGCGATGTGCACGTCACCCAGCATGGCGAACGAGGCCGAGACACCGCCGGTTGTCGGATCGGTCAGCACGACGATGTAGGGTAGTCCCGCCTCCTTCACCTTGCGCACGGCGATGGTGGTGCGCGTGAGCTGCATCAGCGACAGGATGCCCTCCTGCATGCGCGCGCCGCCCGAGGCGGAAAAGGCGATCAGCGGCGCCTTGCGACCGATCGCGAGGTTGGCTGCCATCACCAGGCCCTCGCCGACGGCGGTGCCCATCGAGCCGCCCATGAAGCCGAAATCGAGCAGCGCCATCACGACGGTTCGGCCGCCCATCTGGCCGCTTGCTACGACGAGCGCATCGCCGCCCTCGTTCTTGCCGCCTTCCGATTTGCTTTGGGCCTCCTTGAGCCGCGCATCGTAGCGCTTGGTGTCGCGGAATTTCAGCGGATCGGTCGGCACCTTGGGCAGTGGATGCAGCTCGAACTTGCCGTCGTCGAACAGGTACGGCAGGCGCTTCATCGGCCGCACGCGCATGTGGTGACCGCAATGGGTGCAGACCTCCTGGTTGGCCTCCCAGTCGCGCGTGAACAGCATCTGCTCGCACTTGGGGCACTTGATCCAGAGATTCTCCGGCGCCTCCTTGCGGGACACCAGGGCGCGCAATTTGGGGCGGACGAAGTTGGTCAGCCAGTTCATGGCGGCTCTATCGCACGAATGGGAAGACGGGAAAAGGTCAGTGCCAGAAGGTGCCGAACGGCGCCACGATATCCTGCGGCTTCACCACCTGGCAGAAGAGCTTGCGCGAGCGATAGCTCTCGCAAAGCCGCTGCGCCTCGGCCGGCACGAGGTCGGCAATGAAGGCTGCCTGACGCGTCGTCTTGTCGGCGGTGACGGGGAGGATCCATTCCTTGCCCGTCACGGTGGCACCCAGCTCGGCCAGTGCGGCCTGGCCCTGGTCGTAGGCGCGGCGGGCGATCTGCCAGTTGGCGTAGGTGCCGAGCCAAACCGCGTCACCGGGATAGTCGTAGCGGAACGGGTTGCAGTCGGCGTAGGTGAAGACGTTGGGCGGCGCCCCGGCGAGGTTGCGCAGCTGCCAGACCTTGGCCCGGTTGCCGCCGGTCTTGAGCCGGTAGGCCTCGTCGAACAGGCGGACCATGAATTCGTCGCGCAGATCGGCGCGGCGGAAGCCGAGCGACACGCCGATCAGGCGGCGGCCGTCGCGCACCGCGCTGCCGACGAGATTGAATCCCGAGGCGCAGATAAAGCCGGTCTTCATGCCGTCGGCATAGGGCGAATACATCTCGACGAACTTCACGCCGCTCGTGAACCGGCGCTTGCCGAACGCGAAGTCGTGCGTCTGGAAGTAGGGATAGTATTGCGGGAAGTCGCGGGTCAGCGCCACGGCCAGGAGTGCGAGATCGCGCGCCGTGGTGATCTGCCCGGGATTGGGCAGGCCGTTGGCGTTGACGTAGTGCGTCGCGGTCATGCCAAGCCGCTTGGCGGCGTCATTCATGCGCTCGGCGAAGCCCGGCTCCGAACCGCCGATCAGCTCGCCCAGCGCCACCGCCGAATCGTTGGCCGAGTGAACGACCAGGGATTCCAGCGCCTGCTCGACGGTGATCTTGGTGCCGGGGGCCACCCCCAGCCGCGTCTCCGGCATACCGGCGGCATGGGCCGAGAACGGCACCGGACTGGAAAGCGACAGATACCCCGCCTTCAGCTGCTGGAAGGTGAGATAGATGGTCATCAGCTTGGTGAGCGAGGCGGGATACCACGGTGCGCCGGGATTGCGCTCCAGCAGCGTCTCGCCCGTCGCGGCGTCGACCATCACGTAAGGGCCGGCCATCGCCGGCCCGGTCGGCGTGCTGACAGGCGCGATCTGCGCCGCCGCCGGCAGGCCCGCCAGCAGCGCGACTATGATTCCAAGCCAGGCCCCCGCCCTCATTGCCCCTAGTGTACGCCCTTCCCTGCCAAGCCGGGAGGCATTAGACCGGTCGCATGATCAAAGTGATGATCGCGCCGGTCACGCCGTTCCAGCAGAACTGCTCCATCGTGTGGTGCCAGGACACGATGGAGGGTACCGCAGTCGATCCCGGCGGGGACTTCGACATGTTGAAGCAGGCGATCGACGAGCAGGGCATCAAGATCACCAAGGTCCTGCTGACCCACGGCCATGTCGACCATGCCTCGGCCGCCGGCACGATGGCGGAGCACTACGGCGTCCAGATCGAGGGGCCCCACCGGGACGACCGGTTCCTGATCGAGGGCCTGCCCGACTCGGGCCGCAAGTACAATTTCCCGGCCTACAAGCCCTTCCTGCCCGACCGCTGGCTCGAGCACGGCGAGACCGTGAGCCTCGGCAAGCAGACCTTCGACGTCGTGCATTGCCCGGGCCATACGCCGGGCCACGTCGTGTTCGTGCACAGGCCGGCGAAGATCGCCTTCGTCGGCGACGTGCTGTTCCGGGGGTCGATCGGCCGCACGGACTTCCCGCGCGGCAACCACGAGCAGCTGCTGAGCTCGATCCGCAGCCGGCTCTGGCCCTACGGCGACGACATTACCTTCGTGCCGGGCCACGGCCAGACGTCGACCTTCGGCTGGGAACGCAAGACCAACCCGTTCGTCGCCGATCTCAACTTCGAGGACGAAGAGGAAAGCTCAAGCTAGAGCGGGGCACGAATCTCCGGCGGCAGCACGGCGAAGGCCGGCAGCGTCTCGAGGTCGGGCTGCTCGCTGCTCTTAAGCATGAACTCGAAGCCCTGCCGCAGCAGCGCCTTGGTGAAGCGGCGCGGCTTGGCCTCGAGGGCCGCCACCAGCTCGCGCGGACGCTGGTCGATCGGCCGGCCGAACGCCTCCAGCTCGACTTCGGCCACCAGATAGAGACCGCTCGCCATCGCGCTCAGGGCATAGGAGAGACACTCTTCTTCCCACCGATCGGGTTCGCGTTGCAGCGTATCGAGGAGATCAAGCGCTGCGATGAAGTTCCGGCGTAGTCTGTTCTTCTGTTCGGTGGAGTGCTGTTGCATCCCGTCCTCCGAGTCGCGGCTTCATTGGTGAGCGCGATATAGGGACGGCATTGCGACCAAACAATGGTCGAGCTCATGACGTTGTGGTGACGAAGCGTTACGCCTTGGCGACGCTGCGCACACCGTCTGCGAGCGACTTCACGAAGGAAAGAACGTTCGGCACGAGATCGGGTTTGGCGTTGCCTTTTTCGTCGAGGCCGGCCTTGACACGATCAACGATCGCCGTGCCGACCACGGCGGCATCGGCGTGCCGCGCCACCGCCGCGGCCTGCTCGGGAGTCTTGATGCCGAAGCCCACGCCGATCGGCAGCTTAGTATGGCGCCTGATACGTGAGACGTGCGCGCGTACCGCGTCCTCGGTCGCCGACTTGGAGCCGGTGATGCCGAGCACCGAGACGAAATAGACAAATCCTGCCGAATATCTCAGCACCGCCGGCAGACGCTTGTCGTCCGTGGTCGGTGCGGTGAGAAGAACCGTGTCGATGCCGTTCTTTTCCGCGTGCGGCTTCAGTTCGTCTGCTTCTTCCGGCGGCAGATCGACCAGGATGAAGCCATCGACACCTGACTCGGCCGCCTCTTTGCAGAAGCGTTCGGCGCCGCGCTGGTAAACCAGATTGTAATAGCCCATCAGTAGAATGGGCGTGTCGTTGTCGCCTTCCTTGCGGAAGCGCTTCACCATGTCGAGCGTGGCGTCGACGGTGATGCCGGCTTTCAGGGCCCGCTGCCCGCCCAGCTGGATCGACGGGCCGTCGGCCATCGGGTCGGTGAACGGCATGCCCAGCTCGATCAGGTCGGCGCCGGCGCCGGGGAGGCCCTTCAGCACCTCGTAGCTCGTCTTGATGTCGGGATCGCCGGCACTGATATAGGCCACCAGTCCCGCCCGCTTGCCCGCCTTGAGCGCGGCGAAGCGCTTCTCGATCCGGCTCATCAGATCTTGATCCCCATCCGGGCGGCGACCTGCGGCACGTCCTTGTCGCCGCGGCCCGACAGGTTGGCGACCAGGAGATTGTCCTTGGGCAGGGTGGGCGCGAGCTTGGAGACATGCGCCAGCGCATGCGAGGATTCGAGCGCGGGGATGATGCCTTCGAGCTTGCACAAAAGATGAAAGGCCTCGAGCGCCTCGTCGTCGGTTGCCGACACGTACTCGACCCGGCCCTGCTCCTTCAGCCACGAATGTTCGGGACCGATGCCCGGATAGTCCAGGCCGGCCGAGATCGAGTGCGCCTCGGTGATCTGGCCTTCCTTGTCCTGCAGGAGATAGGTGCGGTTGCCGTGCAGCACGCCGGGCCGCCCGCCGGTCAACGACGCCGCATGCTCGCCCGTCTCGATGCCGTGCCCCGCCGCCTCGACGCCGATGATGCGCACGCCCGGATCGTCGAGGAAGGGATGGAACAGGCCCATCGCGTTCGAACCGCCGCCGATGCAGGCGACCAAGGTATCGGGAATGCGGCCCTCGGCCTCCATCATCTGCTCGCGCGTTTCGTTGCCGATCACGCACTGGAAGTCGCGCACCATCGCGGGATAGGGGTGTGGCCCCGCCACCGTGCCGATGCAGTAGAACGTCGTCTCGCAGGTCGCCACCCAGTCGCGCAGCGCCTCGTTCATCGCGTCCTTGAGCGTCGAGGCGCCCGACGTCACAGGCTTCACCTCGGCGCCCAGCATCTTCATGCGAAAGACGTTGGGCGCCTGGCGCTCGACGTCGGTCGAGCCCATGAAGACGACGCAGGGAATGTCGAACAGCGCGCACGCCGTCGCGGTCGCCACGCCATGCTGGCCCGCGCCGGTCTCGGCGATGACGCGCGTCTTGCCCATGCGCTTGGCGAGCAGAACCTGGCCCAGCACGTTGTTGATCTTGTGCGAGCCGGTGTGGTTCAGCTCGTCGCGCTTCAGGTAGACCTTGGCGCCGCCGAGATGCCTGGTCAGCCGCTCGGCGAAGTAGAGCGGGCTCGGCCGGCCGGCATAGTGCTTCAGCAGCCGCGAGAGCTCGCCCTGGAAGGCAGGATCGGCCTTGGCCTCGTTGTAGGCCTTCTCCAGGTCGAGAATCAGCGGCATCAGCGTCTCGGCGACGTAGCGGCCGCCGAAGATGCCGAAATGCCCGCGCTCGTCGGGGCCGGTGCGCAAGGAATTGCGCAGGGAATTGGAGGAAGCCGCCATGATGCGCCGGACTTAGCAGCCCCGCGGGGCCGCGGTCAAAAGCCCTAGAGTTTCTTCTTCCGGGCCGACTTCTTCTTGGCCTTGGGCGCTGCCGCCGCGGCCCGGCGCGGCGGGAGATCCTCGACCTCGACGATGACCTCGATCTCGACCGGGATGCCGCGCGGCAGCGAGCCCATGCCGACCGCCGAGCGGGCATGCTTGCCGCGCTCGCCGAACACCTCGACCATCAGATCGGAGCAGCCGTTGATCACCTCGGGCTGATGCCCGAATTCCGGCACTGCGTTCACCATGCCCAGGATCTTGACGATCCGCTTCACGCGATCGAGATCGCCCAGCTCCGCCTTCATCACCGCGATCAGGTTGAGGCCGACCTCGCGGGCAAAGCCGTAGGCCTGCTCGATGGTGAAGTCGCGCCCGACCTTGCCGCTCGGCATCGGCTTGCCCGGCAGGCCGGGCCCCTTGCCCGCGAGATAGAGCAGGTTCCCGGTGCGTACGGCGTTGACGTAGTTGGCGATCGGCGAGGAGGGCGCGGCGATCTCGATGCCGAGCTTCTTCAGGTGCTGTTCGGTCTTCATGTGGTCCCCCTAGTCGATCTCGTGCACGCGCTTGAGGAAGGCGCGGATCTTGTCGACCGATTTCACGCCGCGCGTCGCCTCGACGCCAGAGGAAACGTCGACGATGGGCGCGTCGGTGAGGCGGACGGCCTGGGCGACATTGTCGGGCGTGAGGCCGCCCGCCAGCATCCACGGCACGGGCACGGCGCGGCCGGACAGCACCGTCCAGTCGAAGGGCTTGGCATTGCCGCCCGGCAGTTCGCCGCCCTCGGTGTCGAACATCAGCAGATCGACCAGGCGGCCGTAGAGCTTGATGCCCTGATCGACATCCGACGCTTTGCCGACCTTGATCGCCTTCATCACCAGCTTGCCGGTGCGCTTCTTGATGTCGGCGACGCGCTGGGGCGTCTCCGAGCCATGGAGCTGCAGCATGTCGAGCGCGCCGGTGCCAACCCTCTCGTCGAGCAGCGCATCGTCGGGATCGACGAATAGCCCGACGCGGACCACGAGGCCCGGAACGCGCTTGCCCAGCGCCCGGAGCGTCTCGGTCGGAATGTGGCGCGGCGACGGCGGATAGGCAACGAAGCCGACATAGTCGGCCCCCGCCTCCACGGCGGCGTCGACCGTTTGGGGCGTCGAGAGCCCGCAGATTTTTGCTTCAGTCATAGGTCGTTCACACCGGCCTCGCGCGCAATCGCCTCGGCGGCGGAGCGCGGGTTGGCCGCCTTGTAGATCGGGCGGCCGACCACGAGATGCGTGGCCCCGAGATCGACCGCTTGGCGCGGAGTCATGGCGCGCTTCTGGTCGTTGGCATCGCTGCCCACGGGGCGGATGCCGGGCACCATCAGCACGAACTCCTTGCCGCACTGCTTACGCAGCGCCGCTATCTCATGCGGCGAGCAGATGCAGCCATCGAGGCCGGCCTCGCGCGCGAGAGCGGCGAGCCGCAATACCTGGTCGGACGGCTCGGCATTCACGCCGGTCGCCACGAGATCGGACTTGTCGAGCGAGGTCAGCACGGTGACGCCCAAGAGCCTTGCACGCGGCACGCCGAGCTTGGACGCCTGGTTACCCGCCTCTTCGACGGCGGCTTTCAGCATGTCGCGTCCGCCGCTCGAATGGATGGTGATGTAGGTCGGCGCGAGATCGGCCACGGCGCGGATGCCGCCCGCCACCGTATTGGGGATGTCGTGGAGCTTGAGGTCGAGGAAGAAGCCGACCCCGGTCGCCCGCACTGGCGCCGGGAAGGCATAGCGGATGCCGGGCGCGCCGTGCGCCAGGAAGAATTCCAACCCGAGCTTGATGCCGCCCACCGCCGGCCTGGGCGCTCCGCCGATCGACTGGATCAGCCGGGCGGCGCCCTCCAGATCGGTGGTGTCGACGCCGCAATAGACGGGGTTGGCGGTGGCTTTCATGGCGGGGCGCAACCTAAAGCAATCTCATCGCTCTGTCGCGCCGAGTCTCACGGCCGTGAGACGCCTCCGATGTCGATGGCATAAGGGTTTTGCCGCCGAGTCTCACGAAACACCCCCACCCCCCTGGTGAGACAGCGTGAGACGCCTGAGACGGCTGAGACACGTGATACGGCTGAGACGGCTGAGACAGCCGGACTGCAAATACCTTGTCACGAACCTAGTGGATCGCCGCGTACATGATCTTTTCCTCGGTGGCGTCGTGGGCCGCGAATTCCTCCACCACCTTGCCCTGGCGGGACACCAGGATGCGGTCGGACATGGCCATGATCTCGGGCAGGTAGGACGAGATCATCACCACCGCCTTGCCCTGGTCGGCCAGCCGGTCGATCAGCTCGTGGATCTCGGTGATGGCGCCCACGTCGACGCCGCGCGTCGGCTCGTCGAACACGATGATGTCGGGCTCCTGCACCAGCGACTTGGCGATCACGACCTTCTGCTGATTACCACCCGACAGCTCGACCACCTTCACGTCCTGGCCGATGGCGCGGACCTTGAGGGCGTCGATCCACTTCTTGCCGACCGCTTCGGCCTCCCTGTTGAGCACGAAGGGCCGCCGCCGGCCGAGCTTGGCCAGCAGGCCGACATAGATGTTGCGGGCGATCGACATGGTCTCGAAGAAACCCTCGACCTTGCGGTCCTCGGTGACGTAGGCGATGCCGTCGCGGATCGCGGGCGCCGGCGTCAGATACCGCACCGGTTTGCCGCGCAGGAAGACCTCGCCGCCATGGAAGAAGTCGCGCTTCATGACGCCGGACGCGACCTTGAAGGTCTCGGTGCGGCCCGAGCCGACCAGGCCGAAGATGCCCGTCACCTGGCCCGCGAAGACCGACAGCGAATTGTTCTTCACCATGGGCAGCATGGTGAGGTTCTCGATGGTGAGCACCCGCTCGCCCGGCGGCCGCACCCGCCTCTTGCGCTCGGCATAGAGCGTCTGCGACAGGTCGCGCCCGACCATCGCCTGGACGATGCGCGCGCGGTCGAACTTCGCGGTGTCGTCGGTCACGACATGGCGGCCGTCGCGCAGCACGGTGATGCGGTCGGAGATCAGCAGCGCCTCCTCGAGCGCGTGCGAGATGAAGATCACCGACACGCCGCGACGCTTCAGCTCGCGCACCAGGTCGAAGAAGTATTTCTTCTCCTCGGGCGTCAGGCTGGCCGTCGGCTCGTCGAAGATGATGATCCGGGCGTTGTGCAGGACAGCGCGCGCGATCTCGACCATCTGCTTCTTGGCCGCGCCCAGCGCCGACACGGTGGCGGTCGGCACGACGTCGAAATTGAGCGACTGCAGGAACTGCTGGGCGGCGATGTAGATGCCGCGCAGGCGGTTGTAGAATTTCTCCTGGCCGAGGAAGAGGTTCTGCGCCACCGTCATCGAGGGCACCAGGCTGTTCTCTTGGAACACCATGGCGATGCCGAGATTGCGCGCCTCGAGCGGCGTGCGTGGCGCCACTTCCTTGCCGCCCATCGTCATCGTGCCCGAGGTGAGCGTCACCACGCCCGCCATGACCTTGGTGAGCGTCGACTTGCCGGCGCCGTTCTCGCCGACCAGCGCGTGGATCTCGCCCTCGCGCAGCTCGAAATCGACCTTCTCGATCGCCGGCTGGCCGCCATAGAGCTTGGTCGCCTGCCGCAATTCGAGGATGGCTTGGCTCATGGCGCCAGCTCCTTCTCGATGTCGGCCATGGCCAGGCGCAGCAGACGGCCCGGTCCTTTGGCCAGCAAATACAGGAAGCCTCCGACTTCGGCCGAAGCGACGACGCCGTGATTAGCTCCGTCGACGCGACTGTGCAGCGAGTAAAGCGGTTGTCCGGCGGCCGACAAACGGACCACCAGCCCGTAGGAACGCGGCGGCGCCCACGGCTTCAGAACGCCCATGGTGCGCAGGTGCGCGCCCTGCATGGGCTCGAGATAGGTTTGGCCGGAGCGCAGGCGTGGCGCGATCCAGTGCTCGGGCGCGATCTCCTTCATCATGCGCCGGCGGAAGGCATTCTCGCGCAGCACGAACTCGACGAGCTGCGTGCGCGCGGTGAAGGCGGTCAGCCAAAAGCCGCCGCCGGACGCCGCATCGATGCGCGAGGGATAGACCGGCAACCGGGTGACCAGCGGACGACGGCTGCCGTCCCGTCCGACCGCCAGCACGCGATGGCGCCAGCTCTCGGACACGAGGATATCGTTCGCGATCTCGCAGGCGCCGAAGGCGTATTCCAGGCCGCGCGCCAGCTCGCGCGCGCCCCCGTCCCCGGGATCGAGAACGATCAGCCGCCCGGTCGCGCCGCGGCTCATGAGGTCGTGCACCCAGCGGTCGTAATCCTCGCGCAGCGAACCGTCGCTGACCGCCAGAGTGCCGTCGGCGAGAGGCGCCACGGCATTGACGGCATGGAAGGGCGCGTTCGCGAGGCCAGTCGAGGCAAAACCATCGCGCGCACCGCCCTTGATCCGCACCTCCTTGCCGTCGAGCGCCACGGCCATGCCGCCCGCCGGAAGAGCCGCGAGGGCGGTGACGCGCCGGTCGAAAGCCGCCACCTCGCTGCTGCCATCCTTGCCGTGGCGCAGCACGCGCCTGCCGTCGGCGATCAGGACCGTGTCGCCGTCGGCGGCGATGTCGTTGGCGTCCTTGAGCTCGGCCACGATCTCGGCCCGCTCCAGGATCTGGTTGGGCTTCAGCGCGCCGTCGAAGATCGGAATGGTGATCGAGGCCTCGCCGCGGCCCAGCAGCCGATCGCTGAATTGGCGCAATGCCCCGATCATGCGGACTTGCCCCAGCGCCAATCGTACTGGACGAAGCCCGGATCGGCGTTGGCGAGCTTATAGCGGCCGATGCGGTTGTTCATGATGCCGCCGAGATAGAGGTAGCCCTTGTGCTCGCGCATCGACGTGATCATGGGGTGATTGACGCCGGCCATGTCCCAGTAGGTCTCGAGGATCTCGCCCTGCTCGTTGAAGCGCAGCACGCAGCCGGTGTTGATGTTGGGGAACAGCCATTCGTCGACCGGCACGCGCTTGGCCATGCGCCGTCGGAAGCCCGGCATGCGCCAGGCGAGGTCGAGCGCCGGCGAGCGCATGCCGACCATGGCAAGCCAGTAATTGCCGTCGGACGACAGGTTGATGTTGTCGGGAAAGCCCGGAAGGTTGTCGATCACCATCTCGACCCGGCCCTTCTTGGGACCGTCGAACCAGTAGCGCTTGACGCAGCAGCCCCAGGTCTCGGCGAACAGGATCGACTGGCCGTTGCGCGACACGCAGATGCCGTTGGGGAACCTGAGGCCGCGCAGCACGGTCGACGTGGTGTTGGTGTTGGGGTCGTAGCAGATGATGCGGCCGTTGCCGCGCGCCTCGAGGCCGTCGACCGGCCATTCGTGCATCTCGTAGCGCACGGTGGCCTCGGAGAAGAAGATGCGCCCGTCGTCGGTGATGTCGAGATCGTCGGCCAGCCTGAGCCGGCTGTCGTCGTTGACCGAGTAGAGGCTGCGGTTGGTCTCGTCGGTCGCCTTCTCGACCTTGCGGTCGGGCGTGATGCGGTAGAGGCCCATGCCGCCGATGCAGACATAGAGGTTGTCCTGTCGGTCGAACGCCATGCCGAGCGGCTGGCCGCCGATATGGGCATAGACCTCCATCTTCTCGTAGTCGGGCGGGAAGAAACGGATGATGTCGCCATGCCGCGAGCCGGCATAGAGATTGTCGTGCCGGTCGAGGATCACGTCCTCCGGCGCCTCGATGCGGCCGAGGCCGATCAGGCTCACGTCCTTCAGCTTGTCGTTCTGCTCGAAGCGCGTGCCCGCGCCGACCCGCGGCCCCAGCAGCGGCGGCATCTCGTGGAAGGTCGGGCTGACATAGACCTTGGCGATGATGCGGTTGCGGTTCTTGAGCCAGCGTATGTCGATCATGGCGGCGACCAGCAGGATGGCTGCCAGCACCATGCGATTGACGCCGCCCCGCACCGACAGCGTCGTCAGGCCGTTGGTGATCAGGAGCACGATCAGGGTGCCGACCAGGGCGCGCGCGACCGAGCCGCGGCCGCCGCCCAGGCTGATGCCGCCCAGCACCGCCGCCGTCAGCACCGTGACCTCGAGGCCGACGCCGACATCGCCGCCCACGGTGCCGAGCCGTGCGGCGAAGAACAGCGCACCCACCGCCGTCAGCGCGCCGCTCGCGGCGTAGCAGCGCGCGATGGTGCGGCGCACGGCGATGCCCGAGTTGTAGGCCGAGCGGCGCGAGCCGCCGATCGCGGTGATGTGCCAACCCGGCCGCAGCCGCGTCATGAAGACGTGGCCGAAGATCGCCACGGCGATGTAGAGCAGGGTCACGCTCGGGATGCCGAGCACGCCGCCATTGCCCATGAAGTCCCACGCTTCGATGTCGGGGAACGAGGCGGCGATGGTGTTGGAGTAGTCGACCAGCAACAGATCGTAGGTCGAGCGGTAGATGATCAAGGTGATCAGGGTGGTGATGAAGGCGCGCAGCCTGAGGTAACCGACGAGCAGGCCGTTGACCGCGCCCAGCAGCGCGCCGACGACGATGGTGATTACGGCGACGGCGGCCACCGGCAGGTGCAGCACGTCGAGGCAGAACAGCGCGCAGAAATCCGTCAGCGCGAAGGTCGAGCCGACCGACAGGTCGATGCCGCCGACGACGATGACCAGCGACATGCCGAGCACGACGAAGCCGATTTCCGCCGCCTGGCGCGCGACATCGCCGAGGCTGTTGATCGACAGGAAGCCGGGGATCGCCTGCGAGAAGGCGACGGCCACGATCAGCAGCACGATCACCGGGATGGCCGTCTCGGTCCATCGCTTGGACAGGATCTCGCCCAGCAGATGGTCCGGCCACAGCCGGTAGCGCAGGCGCAGAACGGCGTCTCTCATCAGCCTTGGTCCTGACGATGCTTCGACCTGGTCACGAGAAGAATTGGACGCGGCCGCCAAAGGCAGCCGCGTCCCCGGATGCTTACGAGCCCTTGACCTGTTCCAGCTTCCAGCAGGTGCCGTCCTTGCCGGCGGTGTCCTTGGTCACCGGGATCAGCGTCGTGTAGACCGAGCCCTTCACCTGGCCGGGCTTCATGCCCGACGACAGCAGCCACTTGATCAGCGCCGCCATGTCCGAGCCCTGGGTCGGCACGTCGTAGCTCAAGTCGAGGTCGAACGCGCCCGACTTCACGAGGTCGCAGGCGCCCTTTTGCTCGCCGCCGCCCGAGGTGGCGACGAACACCTTGCCGGTCAGGCCCGCTTCCTTGACGGCGGCGGCGGTGCCGATGTCCATGCCATCCCAGAAGCCGACGATGCCGCACAGGTCGGGATGCTGCTTCAGCACCGTCTGGGTGATCGCCTTGGCCTTGGCGGCGTCCCAATCGGCGGCCTGGCTCGACACCACCTTCACGTCGGGATTCTTGGCCAGCACGTTCTCGACGCCCTTCAGCGTATAGGCGCTGGCGGCCGCCGACAGCGCGCCCTGGACGACGGCGATCTTGTTCGACTTGCCCTTGCAGTAGTTCACCACCGCCTCGGTGTCGCGCTCGCCGATCTCGATCCAGTTGGCGCCGACGAACGCCGTCGAGCGGAACGCCGATCCCATGTTGATCTGGATGATGAAGATGCCTTCCTTCTCGGCGCGCTGGATCAGCTTGGCGTAGGTCTGGACGTCGGGATTGTGCACGACGATGGCGGCGGGCTTCTCGCCGATCAGCGTGGTCAGCGCCTGCGCGCCGGCGTTGGTGCTCCAGTTGGCGTCGCGCACGACGACCTTCATGCCGTACGGCTCGAGCTGGTGCTTGAGCACGGCGAACCAGCCCTCGGTCAGGTCGAAGTTCATGGCGACCGGCACGTAGGCCACGGTCTTGCCGGCAAGGGCTGCCTTGAACGGGCCCTGGAAGGGCTCTTCCAGGCCTTTCTGCGCGAAGGCCGGCGCCGCCGCGCCGAGCAGCGCCGAGGCGGCGGCGATCCCGCACAGCCACTTGGTCATTTTCGACAGGGTCATGGGTAGGTCTCCTCTCCGTTCGTTTTCGGGCTCGTTACGCTTGCGCACTCAGATATCGCCTTGCTGCGCCGTCTCCTCGTTGCGCGGATTGAGGAAGGAATCGGCAATAACGGCGACCAGCAGCACGACGCCCTTCACCAGGTTCTGGGCGGAATAGGACATGTCCATGATCGTCATGGCGTTCAGCATGGTGCCGATCAGCAAGGTGCCGATGACGACGCTCAGCACGCCGCCGCGGCCGCCCGCCAGGCCGATCCCGCCCAGCACGACGACCAGGATGACGTCGTAGATCAGCGTCGAGTTGTAGATGCGGGTCGGGCCGCTGTTCACCGAGGCCACCAGCACCAGGCCGGCGAGCAGGCCGATCATGGCGGCGAGCACATATTTGATGACGACCAGCGGCCGGGTCGGGATGCCCGACGTGCGGGCGGCGAACGGATTGTCGCCCAGCGCATATATGAAGGCGCCGAGGCGCGTGCGCCGCAGGAAGAACGCGACCACCAGGCAGGTCGCGGCGAACACGATGATCGGCATCGGCACGCCGAGCAGGTTGCCCTGGCCCAGGAACTGGAAGCCTTCGAGGCCGGGGCTCCACTGCACGACGTCGAGCTTGAACAAGGCAGCCTGCCCCAACCCGGCCAGGAACAGGCCCGAGGCGAGCGTGGCGTAGAGCGACGGCACCTCGGCATAGGCGATCAACCAGCCGTTGATCAGGCCGAAGGCGAGCGTAAGCAGCGCCGAGAGCAGCAGCGAGTGCCAGAAGGAGTCGCCGTCCTGCACCAGTTGCAGCACCAGGCCCGACGGCACGGCGAGCACCGCGATCAGCGACAGGTCGATGCCGCGGCCGATCACGACGATCGCCATGGCGAGGCCGAGGATGCCGAGCACCGCCACGTTCTGCAGCAGGTTCAGCATGTTGGCGGCACTCAGGAAGCCGTGCAGGAAGACCGCGAAGACGCCGAACAGCACCACGAAGATCGCGAAGACGATGCCTTGCTGCGTGAGGCGAAGCGGCTTCAACACGGGGGGCGCCTTTCCAGGTCCGCAATGCGAACGGAGTTTTCGTCAGAGCGAGCAGGTTCGCAAAGAGTCGGAGGCCGCGTCAATGCGCAGCCGACACGCGAATTCCTCTAGGCGCTGCGGACGCGCCGGACGGCATCCTGCCAGCCGGCGTAGCGGCGGTCGCGCGATGGCGCCGTCTCGGTGGGCTGGAAGGCCCGGTCGAGCGCCCAGGTCGCCGACAGCGCCTCGAGCGAGGGCCACAGCCCGGCGTGCAGGCCGGCCAGGAACGCCGCGCCCAATGCCGTCGTCTCGATCACCCTGGGACGCGCCACCGGCAGGCCGACCGTGTCGGCCAGGCGTTGCATCAAGGAGTCGTTCACCACCATGCCGCCATCGACCCGAAGCTCGCCGATCTCGGCGCCATCGCCCTTCATGGCTTCGGCGAGGTCGCGCGTCTGGTAACAGACCGAATCGAGGGTGGCGGCGGCGATCTCGGCCGGACCGGTGTCGCGCGTCAGGCCGAGCAACGCCCCGCGCGCATTGGCATCCCAGTAGGGCGCGCCGAGGCCGACGAACGCCGGCACCATGTAGACGCCGTGCTCCCTGGCGTCGCTCGCCAGCTTCTCGACCTCGCTCGACTGCCGGATCAACTTGAGCCCGTCGCGCAGCCATTGCACGGCCGCGCCGGCGATGAAGATGCTGCCCTCCAGCGCATAAGTGCGCTTGCCCTGGAGCTGATAGGCGATGGTGGTCAGCAGCCGTTTCTGCGAATGCGGCGCCAGGCTGCCGGTGTTGAGCACGGCGAAGCAGCCGGTGCCATAGGTCGCCTTGATCATGCCGGGCTTGGTGCAGGCCTGGCCGACCGTGGCGGCCTGCTGGTCGCCCGCCATGCCGAGCACCGGCACCGGCGCGCCGAGGAAGTCGGCCGTCGCCACGCCGAGCTCGCCCGAGCAGTCGACCACCCTGGGCAGCATCGATTGCGGCACGCCCAGGATCTTGCCGAGCTCGGCGTCCCAGGCGCCGCGGCGGATATCGAGCAGGAGCGTGCGGCTGGCATTGGTGGCGTCGCTGGCATGCACCTTGCCGCCGGTCATGCGCCACAGCAGGAAGCATTCGACGGTGCCGAAGGCGAGCGCACCCTTGTCGGCCGCTTCCCTGGCGCCCGCCACGTTGCTCAAGATCCACGCCAGCTTGGTGCCGCAGAAATAGGGATCGAGCAGCAGGCCGGTACGCTCGGTGAAGAGCTTCTCGTGGCCCGCCTTCTTCAGGTGCCCGCACAGATCGGCGGTGCGCCGATCCTGCCAGACGATGGCGTTGTACACCGGCTTGCCGGTGGCGCGGTCCCACACCACCGTCGTCTCGCGCTGGTTGGTGATGCCGATGCCCGCGATCTCGGCCGGCGTGAGCTCCGCCTTGCGCAGTGCGCCGCGGCAGACCTCGACGGTGGCGCGCCAGATCTCTTCCGGATCGTGCTCGACCCAGCCCGGCCTGGGAAAGATCTGCGGCAGTTCCTTCTGCGCGCTGGCGACCGGCATGCCGCTCGAATCGAAGACGATGGCGCGGGTGCTGGTGGTGCCCTGGTCGATCGCCAGGACGTGCTTCGCCGCCATCCTCCCCCTCCCCGTCCGGCGCGCTAGTGCGCGCGGTCGATGGCGAAATCGACCGCTTCGAGCAGCGCCGCCTTGAGCGGGCTGTCGCCGAACAGGCCGAGCGCATCGCGCGCCATCGAGCCGTAGTGGCGCGCGCGCTCCAGGGTGTCGGCCAGGGCATTGTGGCGCTCGATCAGGCTCTGCGCCTGCTCGAGGTCGCCCGGCTTCTGCTCGAGCTGCTGGATGGTGCGCTTCCAGAACTCGCGGTCGACCGCGCCGCCGCGCAGGAAGGCCAGAATCACCGGCAGGGTGATCTTGCCCTCGCGGAAATCGTCGCCCACCGACTTGCCGAGCGAGGCCTCGCGGCCGGCATAGTCGAGCGCGTCGTCGACAAGCTGGAAGGCGATGCCCAAATTCATGCCGAAGCTCTCGAGCGCCACCCGCTCCGCGCCGTTGCGTCCGGCGACCATGGCGCCGACCTCGGCCGCCGCCGCGAACAGCCGCGCCGTCTTGGCCTTGATCACCTCGAGGTAGCGCGCCTCGGGCGTGCTGATGTCACGCTGCGTGACGAGCTGCAGCACCTCGCCTTCGGCGATGGTCGACGACGCCTTGGAGAGGACGTCCAGAATATCGAGCGAGCCCACCTCGATCATCAGCTCGAAGGAACGCGTGAACAGGAAGTCGCCGACCAGCACCGAGGCCTTGTCGCCCCACACCGAGTTGGCGGTCGGCCGGCCGCGGCGGAGCGCACTGACATCGACCACGTCGTCGTGCAGCAGCGTCGCCGAATGGATGAACTCCACGCAGGTCGCGAGCTTGATATGCCGGTCGTCGTCGTGCGCGTAGCCGCACAGCCGCGCCGCCGCCACCGTGAGCAGCGGCCGCATGCGCTTGCCGCCGGCGCCGACCAGGTGATTGGCGAGCTCGGGGATCAGGGCAACCGGAGAGCGCATGCGCGCCAGGATCTCGCGATCGACGCGCGCCATGTCGGCGGCGCACAGGGCAAGCAGCGGGTCGAGGCTCGGAGCCTTGCGCTTGCCTTCGAGAGAGACGACGTTTGCCATCGAATGAACCTTTCGCGGAACGTCCCTAGCATGGAAATGGCCGTGACCGAAGATCGGTTGCTGGGCGGCCGCGTGAGCTTGTTGCAGCCCAAGCGCGGCTATCGCGTGGCGGTCGACGCGCCGTTGCTGGCCGCGGCAATCGATGCAACGGCGGGCCAGCGCATGCTCGACCTGGGCGCCGGCGTCGGCGCGGTCGGGCTCTGTCTCGCGGCGCGCGTGCCGGGCTGCGATATCGTCGGCATCGAACTGCAGCGCGAGCTGGCTGGCCTCGCCGAACGCAACGCCGCTCTCAACAATGTGAGTGCGCGCGTGCGAACGATCGTTCACGACGTCGCGGATCCGTTGCCCGCCGATCTTGGTTTGTTCGATCACGTGGCGAGCAATCCGCCCTACCTCGCGGCCGCCGTCGCCGATCCGTCGCCCGACGCCAGCAAGGCGCTCGCCACGGTGGAATCGAGCGCCGATCTTGCGCGCTGGCTCGCTGTGGCCGCGGCCGCGGCAAAGCCTGGCGGCACGATCACCTTGATCCATCGCGCCGACCGGCTGGAGGAGGTCGTGGGCCATCTCGGGCGGCTGGGCTGGGCCGACATCGCGGTGAAGCCGCTCGCCGCGCGCGTGCTCGTGCGGGCCGGCAAGTCCGCCACCCCCAGGCGACGCACGGCGCCGCCGTTGGTGCTGCACCGGACGGACGGCGGCTACACCGACGAGGCCGAGGCGATCCTGCGCCACGCCGCCCCGCTTGCCTTCTAGCGCCGGCGCCGCGAGAGTGCCGGCCATGCTGGGATGGATCAAAGACCGCTTTCGCCGCGGCCCGGTCGTGCCGGTGGTACGCCTGTCGGGCGTGATCGCGGCGTCGAGCCTCCTGGGCTCGCGCGGGCTGTCGATCGAGCAGACGGCGCCGCTGCTGCGCCGGGCGTTCAGTCTGCGCGGGGCGCAGGCGGTGGCTTTGTCGATCAATTCGCCGGGCGGCTCGCCGGTGCAGTCGGCGCTCATCGCCCAGCGCATCCGCCTGCATGCCGCCGAGAAGAAGCTGCCGGTGATCGCCTTCGTCGAGGATGTGGCGGCGTCGGGCGGCTACTGGCTCGCCTGCGCCGCCGACGAGATCGTGGCCGACGCCGCCTCGATCGTGGGCTCGATCGGCGTGATCAGCGCGGGCTTCGGCTTCCAGGACCTGATCGCCCGCTTCGGCATCGAGCGCCGCGTGCACACGTCGGGCGAGCGCAAGTCGATGCTCGATTCCTTCCGGCCCGAGAAGCCCGAGGATGTCGAGCGGCTGAAGGGCCTGCAGGCCGAGATCCATGACGGCTTCAAGGACTGGGTGCGCGAGCGCCGCGCCGGCAAGTTGAAGGCCGACGAAGCGGGACTGTTCTCGGGCGAATTCTGGACCGGCAGGCGCGGCCTCGAGCTCGGCCTGGTCGATGCGCTGGGCGAGCTGCGCACCGTGTTGCAGCAACGCTACGGCGAGAAGGTCCACCTGCCGTTGATCGCGCCCAAGCGCCGCCTGCTCAGCCGGTTCGGCCTCGGCTCCGGCCTCGAAGAGCTCGGGCCCTCGACCGTCGCCGCCATCGAGGAGCGCCTGCACTGGCAGCGCTTTGGCCTATGAAGCTTCTCCAGCCCGTCCATCCCGACGACCTTGCCGCCGTGCGCGCCTGGTTCGACACCCTGTCGAAGCACTGCCGCGCCGTCGACTACGAGGGCGCGCGGCCGATCTTCGCCGACGACATGATCGCCTTCGGCACCTTCACCGACTTCATGCACGGCCGCGACCTCGCCGAGCAGAAGCAGTGGCGCAATGTCTGGGGCACCATCCGCAACTTCCGCTACGAGCTCGACAAGGTGGAGGCGATCGTGTCGGCCGACCGGCTGACCGCGGTCGGCATGGGCGTGTGGAATTCCGACGGCTTCTACCCCAACGGCGACCGCTTCGACCGGCGCGGCCGCACCACCACGGTGATGGGCCGCCAGAAGATCGGCGATCCGTTCGTGGCGACCCACACCCACATGTCGCTGTTCCGCGGCACG
>DASRFX010000126.1:0-23059 GCA_035651335.1 Reyranella sp.
CGCCCCAGGAATAGTCGTTGGGCGAGCCCAGCAACGGGCTGCGGCCCTGCTCGTTGCGCACCATGAAGCCCAGGCCGAAGCCCTGGCCCAGGCGCGCGCTCGGCTCCATCACGTCCAGGCGCCACATCTCGTCGCCCATCTTGATGTCAGGCGGCAGGTGGTCGGCCGTCATCAGGTCGATTGTCTTGCGCGAGATGATGCGCGCGCCGTCGAGCTGGCCGCCGTTGGCGAACATCTGCAGGAAGCGCGCGTAGTCGGCGGCCGTCGACACCATGCCGCCGCCGCCCGATTTCCAGGTCGACCTGAAGGTGACATCGGGAATCTGCGGCGCTTCGTTCTTCGGCCCTTCCTTCTGCGGCTTGGCGCCACGATCCTTCTTGTCGAGGCCGACCTCGAAGGCGGTGTCGCCCATGCGCAACGGCTTGGTGATGCGATCCTCGATGAACTTATCGAGCGGCATGCCCGAAACGACCTCGATCACGCGCCCCAGCACGTCGGTCGACATCGAGTATTCCCAGTGCGTGCCGGGCTGGTAGAGCAGCGCCAGTTTGGAGAGCTTGCTCACCATCTCGGCATTGGTCTGGTCCGCCATCATGACCTTCATGTCGACATAGGACTGCTTGACGGGGTTGCGGCCGGCCAGCGGATAGGTGAGGCCCGAGGTATGCCGCATCAGGTCCTGGATCGTCATCGGATGGATCTGCGGCTCCAGGCCGAGTTGCACCGTCCCGTCCGGATTCTTCTGCTCCGTCGAGACCTTGGTGTTGGCGAACTCGGGAATGTACTTCGACACGGGATCGGCCAGGCTGAGCCTGCCCTCCTCCACCAGGATCATGGCCGCCACCGAGGTGATCGGCTTGGTCATCGAGGCGATGCGGAAGATCGTGTCGGTCTTCATCGGCGCCTTGGCTTCCCTGTCGCGCCAGCCGAAGGCGTCCAACATCGCGAGCTTGCCGTTGCGCGCGATCAGCACGACGGCACCCGGCAGCTCGTTGTTCTTGACGCCCTCTTCGATGCGCTCGGAGAGCCGCTTCAGCCTGGTCGAGACGAAGCCCACTTCCTCCGGCGACTGCGCCTTTGGAATTCCCTGGCCCAACGCGGGCATCGCGATGCCGACAGCGCAAATACTCAAAACTACAAGACGCCGCATCGGCCACCTCCCGCAAAATACTCCAGCATCATAGTCGTCGCCCGATGAACCGCGAGCACAAAGGCTGCGCTGCAGAGCACCTAGTCGGGATCGGTATATTCCGGAGGCCAGACCAGAAAGAAGCGCTCGAACACTGCCGGCATAGATTGATCGAACGCGAAGCCTTCGGCCTCGGCGCGCCGGCTGAAGTAGCGCACGTGCATGGCAAGCCAATCTTCGCGCGTGCGCTCGCCTTCTCCCTCATCCCAGGCGAAGGCGTCATCGATCTGATTGAGGGGCTTCACCTCGACCGTCTTCGTCCGCCAGATGGCGCGCGGCTGGTCCTGTCCGTCGAGCACCACGACATGGCCGCCGACGCGCGCCATGACCTCGCCGCCGGCCTCGACGTCTCGCAACAGGCAGGCCGTCGCCCGCTTGGGGCCGGTCAGGATGAGCCTAAGCAGTTCATCGCCGAACTCGGGGCTGTCGCCCATGCGGCAGACATCGTAGGGCTGCTCGGAGATGTTCCTCAGGCGCCGAAACTCCTGCCAGAACCCCTCGACGGCCGGCGATTTGGGCTTGTCCATAAGTAAGGCGATCCCGTCCGAAAACCGCCAGCCCATAGCACAACCGCCGGCTACAGGAGCACGGCATTCATTTCCGAGGAGCGCCACCGATGGCCACCAATCGACGCGAAGTGCAGCTCGACGCCCCCGCCGCCCAGGTCTGGGACGCCGTGCGCGATTTCAGCCGGGTCCATGTCCGGGTGGCTCCCGGTTTCCTCATCAAGAACGAAATGGACCAGGGCGACCGCGTCCTCACCTTTTATAACGGCGTTGTCGCCCGCGAGCGCCTGGTGACGTCGGACGACGAGCGCATGCGGCTCGCCTACACGGCGGTCGGCGGCCGCACGACCCACCACAATGGTGTGATCGAGATCCTGCCCGACGGGGCGGCAAAGTGCCGGCTGGTTTGGACGATCGACCTCCTGCCAAACGAACTGGCGGCCGCGATCGGCGGCATGATGGACTACGCCATGCCGCTGATCGGCAAGACGCTCGAATCTCGGCGCGCTTGACCCAGCAGCCGCAGGCTGTAAGACCGCGCGGATGAAGGTTTCCGCGCGCGACATCGACCATGTCACCATCACGGCGGCCGACCCGGTCACCGTGGCGGCCAGGCTGGAGCAAGTCGGATTCACTCTCACGCCGGCCGAGACCGAGCCGCGCTGCATCTGCTTTCCGCCGGCCGAAGACGACATTCCGAACTACCTCGACCTCGTCGAGGGGTCGCCCGAAGGCGTCACGCTCGCCGTCAACGTCACCGATCTGGAAGGCGAGGAGCGCAGTGTCAGCTGGGAAAGCGACGAAGGCCTCGTCGTCAGCGCCGAGTTCGTCGTCGGCGAAGGCGGCGGCCCGCTGCCCTGGCTGCCGGTGAAGCACTTGCAGCCCGACGCCTTCATGGAGCCGGAGTGGATCGTTCATCCCAACGGTGCGCTCGGCATGATGGCGGTCCATGCTGTCTCCGACAATCCGGAAGACACCGCCAAGAAGCTCGCTGCTGCCTGGAAGGCGGAGAGCGAGCAGATCTTCGACGGCTGCATGCTGGTGAAGACCGGAGCGGTCGAACTGCTCGTCTGGTCGCCCGTCGCCTATCAGCTCGAATACAAGTCGATCGAGGCGATGGCCCCCGAGCGCAAGCCCGCGATCGTTGGCATTGCCGTCGCCGTCGAACGACCACGGCCGCTTCAGGCGCTGTTGCGCGCCAACAACATTGCCTTCGCGCTGACCGAGGGCGACCGCATCGTGGTGCCGCCGGACCAGACCGGCGGCTTGATGATCGAGTTCATGCCGCAGACCTAGAACAGCGGCTGCTAAAAAAGTGGTACAGGCGCCTGCGGGACGTCCTTCCAGAAATCAGGGTCGTGACCGAAGATCAGCTTGGCGCCACCCTTCTCCAGCGCCTCCAGCCGGTCGAGCGATGCCAGCATCTGCTGGCGGTCGAACACGAAGCGCGGCAGGCGACGCTCCTTCAAGGTACGGCAGAAGTAGCAGGAGTCGCCGGTCAACACGACCTCACCCTTGCCGGTGCGCACGCGCAACGACTGATGGCCCGGCGTATGGCCCCAAGTCGGGATCGTCACCACACTGCCGTCGCCGAAGACGTCGTATTCGCCCTCAACCTGCTTCACCGGATGGCCGTGGTCGTAGTCGACTTTGTGGAAGCCGACCTGGGCCGCCGTCTCCGCATCCTGACCGGCCTGCCATTCGCGCTTCTGGATGATCACGGTGGCGTTGGGCACCAGCTCGTTGCCGCCCGCGTGGTCGAAATGCAGGTGCGAGTTGATGATGAAATCGACCTTGGCCGTATCACGATCGAGTGACTCGAGTTTCGACTTGATGTCGTCCTTCGGCCCGAACTGGGCGAAGCTGAACAGCTTCGGCACGCGCTCGCCCAGGCGCGCAACCGGATCTCTGCTGCACAGGGGGTGGATGCCGGTGTCGTACAGCGCGCGGCCTTTGGAATGCTCAATCAGGAACGATGGAATCGGCAGCGAGATCTGCCCCTCGGCGCCTTCCATCAGTCGTCCGAAGTCGCCCGTCAGATACCCACAGGTGATGGCATAGATTTTTACCGACATGCGACAAGCCTAGCACGCCCGGGAACGGAACCGAACCTCAGTCGGCGACGTTCTCGCCCCATGTCGTCATCGACCGCGACCCTTGCGAATTTCGGCATCGTTGGCCTCGGTAAGATGGGCGGCAATCTCGCCCGGCAGGCGTTGGCCAAGAAATTCCGCGTCGCCGGCTTCACGCAGGGTGGTCCCGCCGCCGATCTCAAGCAGGCGGGACTTGTCGTCGCCAACAACCTCGGCGAACTGGCCGCGGCGCTCGAAACGCCGCGACTGGTGTTTCTCTATATTCCTGCCGGCGAGGCCGTCGATCGCACACTCGACGAGCTGGCGGGAATCCTGTCGGCCGGCGACATCGTCGCCGACGGCGGCAATTCCTACTGGGGCGATTCGATGCGCCGCCACGCGGCGATGCGACGGCGTGGCGTCCACTTCGTCGATCTCGGCACCAGCGGCGGACCCCTTGGCGCGCTCGAAGGTGCCTGCTTCATGGCGGGCGGCGATGCGGAGACTGTAGCGAAGCTCGAGCCCATCCTGCGCAAGCTCGCGGTCGAAGGTGGTTTCGTCTACGCTGGACCGCCGGGCAGCGGGCATTTCGTCAAGCTGGTTCACAACGGCATCGAGTTCGGCATGCTGCAGGCGATCGGCGAAGGCATCGACCTGCTGGAGCGCTATCGCCATCGCCTGCCGATCGCCGACGTGCTCGAGTGCTGGCGGCACGGCAGCGTGGTGCGCTCGTGGCTCATCGACCTGATGACCAAGAGCTACCGCGAGCGCGGCGGACTCGGCGACGTCCCGGGCTATGTCAGCGACACGGGCGAGGTGAACTGGCTCGTTGACGATGCGCTGCACATGGATGCGCCGATTCCCGTGATCACCCAGGCTGTGATGCAGCTGGTTGCCTCGCGCGACGGCCACAAGAACTGGGCGCGCGCTATCGCGCTCATGCGCCGCGGTTTCGGCGGCCATCCGTTCGGCGAGGATCCGACCGTGCAGCGCGAGAGACGAACCGGCCGCGTCGGCGGCTTTCCGCCGGAAGACAAGCCGTGAGCTTGCCGATCGAGGCCTATGGCATGATCGGCGACTGCCAGACGGCAGCGCTGGTCGGCCTCGACGGATCGATCGACTGGCTATGCTGGCCGCGCTTCGATTCGGACGCCTGCTTTGCCAGTCTGCTGGGCAAGCCGTCGAACGGCCGCTGGCTGATCTCGACCGAACTCGAAGCCAAGACGACACGCTGCTACCGGCCGGATACGCTGATCCTGGAGACGCGCTTCGAGACAGAAACCGGCGTGGCAACCGTCATCGACTTCATGCTGCCGCGAGGCCGCACTTCCGACCTCGTCCGCATCGTGCGCGGCGACAGCGGGGAGGTGCAGATGTGCATGGAGATGGTGCTGCGCTTCGGATACGGCGCCACCATGCCATGGGTCAGCCGATTGAAGGACGGCACGCTGCGCGCCATTGCCGGTCCGGACATGGCCGTGCTGAGGACGCCCGTCGCCCTGTGGGGCGAGAATTTCAAGACCTTCGCCATGTTCACGACGAGCCCGGGCAAGAGCGTGCCGTTCGTGCTGAGCTACGGTCCCTCCCATCTGCCGGTGCCCGAGCCGGTCGATCCCGAGCAGGCGTTGCAGACATGCGAAAAATTCTGGCGCGAGTGGACCGGGCGCATCAAGGCTGAAGGCCCCTATGCCGACGCGATCAAGCGATCGCTGATCACACTCAAGGCGCTCACCTACGTGCCGAGCGGCGGCATCGTCGCGGCGCCGACGACGTCGCTGCCCGAGCAGCTGGGCGGCGAGCGCAACTGGGACTACCGTTACTGCTGGATTCGCGATTCGACGCTTACCCTGCTCGCGCTGATGAATGCCGGCGTGTATGACGAGGCGTCGGCCTGGCGCGACTGGCTGCAGCGCGCCGTCGCCGGTGACCCTGGCGACATGCAGATCATGTACGGCATCATGGGCGAACGGCGCCTCACCGAGTGGGAGGTCGATTGGCTCGACGGCTATCTCGAGTCCAAGCCGGTGCGGATCGGCAATGCCGCGCACAAGCAATTCCAGCTCGACGTCTACGGTGAGCTGATGGACACGTTCGGACAGGCGCGGGCAGGCGGCCTCGCCGCCAATGAAAGCGGCTGGGAGCTGCAGGTCGAGCTGATGAAGCACGTCGCCAATACGTGGAGACAGCCCGACTACGGCCTCTGGGAGTCGCGCGGCGAGCCGCAGCATTTTACTTATTCCAAGGTCATGGCCTGGGTGGCCTTCGACCGCGCCATCCAGGCCGTCGAGAAACACGGTCTGCCCGGACCGGTCGACGAATGGCGCAAGGCGTGCGGCGAGATTCGCGAAGAGGTCTTCGAGCACGGCTTCGACAAGAAGCGCAACACGTTCCGGCAGGCCTATGGGAGCACGGCGCTCGACGCCAGCCTGCTGTTGCTGGCCCAGGTGGGCTTCATCAAGCCGACCGATCCGCGCTATATCGGCACGGTGGAGGCGATCGAACGCGATCTTCTGGTCGACGGATTCGTGAAGCGCTACGACACGGCACAAGTCGACGACGGGCTGAAACCCGGTGAAGCGGCGTTCCTCGCGTGCAGCTTCTGGCTGGCTGACGCCTACGCCTCGATCGGCCGCTACGACGACGCGGAAAAGATGTTCAAGCGCCTGCTCGCCATCCGCAACGATCTCGGCTTGCTCGCCGAGGAGTACGACAGCGGGAAGAGGCGGATGGCCGGCAACTTTCCGCAGGCCTTCTCGCATGTCGGGCTGATTAATACCGCCTTCAACCTGACGCGCGGCGCCAAGCCCAGCGAACAACGGGCCGAAACCGCCGAGGGGGCGCCACCCCGTGCGCCGCAGCCGCCGCAGGCGCCTGGCACGCCGGCCTCGAAACCGGCCGCTCCCGGTACTCCGGACGTCAACGGCACGACTAAGCGTCGAGAGCCTTCTTCAGCAGATCATTGACGATCTTGGGATTTGCCTTGCCGCCGGTCGACTTCATGACCTGGCCGACGAACCAGCCGAGCATCGCGGGCTTGGCCTTGTACGCTTCGACCTGCTTGGGATTGGCCGCGATGATCGACTTGATGGCGGCTTCGATCGCGCCGGTGTCGGTGACCTGCTTCAGGCCGCGCTCCTCGACCAGCACCGCCGGATCCTTGCCCGTCTCCTCCATGGCGACGAACAGGTCCTTGGCGATGCGACCCGAGATCGTGCCGTCCTTCTGCAGGTCGATCAGCTTGCCGAGATGCTCGGCCTTGATCGGCGACTGCGCGATCGTTATGCCGCGCCGGTTCAGCATGGCAAAGAAATCGCCGGTGACGAGCTTCACCGCTTCCCGCGGATCGCGGCCCTTGCACACGGTCTCGAAGAACTCCGCCGTCTCCTTTTCGGCAACCAGCACGCCGGCATCATAGGGCGTCAGGCCGTACTCCTTGATGAAGCGCGCCTTCTTCACGTCCGGCAGCTCGGGCAGCGACGCCCTGATACCGTCGACGAACTCCTGCTTCAGGACCAGCGGCAGCAAATCCGGATCGGGGAAATACCGGTAGTCGTGCGCATCTTCTTTCGTGCGCAGCGAGCGCGTCTCGCCGCGGCCCGGATCGAACAGACGCGTCTCCTGCTCGATCTTGCCGCCGCTTTCGATCACCTCGACCTGGCGGCGGGCCTCGAATTCGATGGCCTGCTTCACGAAGCGGATCGAGTTGACGTTCTTGATCTCGCAGCGCGTGCCGAGCTCGCCGCCCGGCCGGCGCACAGAGACGTTGACGTCGCAGCGCATGGAGCCTTCGTCCATGTTGCCGTCGCAGGTGCCGAGATAGCGCACGATCGAGCGCAGCTTGGTGAGATAGGCCGCCGCCTCGTCGGACGAGCGCATGTCGGGCTTGCTGACGATCTCCATCAGCGCCACGCCGGAGCGGTTGAGGTCGACGTAGGTCTGAGTGGGATGCTGGTCGTGGAAGCTCTTGGCCGCGTCCTGCTCGAGATGCAGCCGCTCGATTCCTATCTTCTTGGTTTGGCCCCCCTCGAGATCGACCTCGATCACGCCCTCGCCGACGATCGGATCCTTGTACTGCGAGATCTGATAGCCGGCCGGCAGGTCGGCATAGAAGTAGTTCTTGCGGTCGAACACCGAGCGCAGGTTGATCCTGGCGTTGAGCCCGAGGCCCGTGCGCACGGCCTGTTCGACGCAATGCGCGTTGATCACGGGCAGCATGCCGGGCATGGCGGCGTCGACCAGCGACACCTGGGTGTTGGGTTCGGCGCCGAACGCGGTCGGCGCGCCGGAGAAAAGCTTGGCCTGGGAGATCACCTGGGCATGGACTTCCAGCCCCAGCACGATTTCCCAATCGCCGGTTTCACCTTTGAGGAGCGACATGGCCGCTAGATACCGCTGTCAGCGGGCTGGCGTCCACTGGGCAAGGAAGCGTCGCACGACGGCGGCAGAATTGTCGGACGCCAGCCGGAAAAAAGTCGCCATCTCGTTGCCGGCGTGGCTGCCGCCGGCGAGGTCGGACAGGCTGCGGAAAGCGACGAACGGCACGGCATTCGCATAGGCCACGGTCGCGATCGCCGCCGTCTCCATGTCGAGGACGCGCGCCTTGAACGTATCGAAGACGTAGGTCCGGAAGGAAGCGTTGTCGACGAAGGCCTGCCCCGAGACGCCGTTGCCGCCGACCACCAGCCGCGGCGCGGCGTCTAAGCAGGCCTGCTCGGCGGTGCAGCGATTGAGCTCGACGGCGCCGAGCTTGCCGGCCGCCGCCAGCATGCCGGCATCGGCATCGAACCACAGGCGCTTCTCGGGCATGGAAGCTTTGGCACTGCGCACTTCGACGTCGCGCGGGAAGATCATGCCGTAATTGGGCAGCGAGCTCTTGGCAAACGGCGGCAGCTCGAACTTGCCGTCATTCTCGCGCGCGAAGACCGATTCGAGATATTGCGCCCAGCGTGCCGCGACCACGACGTCGCCGACATGCAGCGAAGGATCGACGCCGCCGGCGATGCCGCTCACGACGATGCCGTCTATGTTGAACCGGTCGAGCGCGAGCTGGGTGGTCATGGTGGCGTTCACCATGCTGATGCCGCTCAGGAACAGCACGACCTTGCGGCCAGCCAGGATTCCCGTGACGAACTCCACACCATTCACCTCGTAGCGCTTGGCGTCCCGGACATCCGCCTTGAGCACCTTCCATTCCGGCTCGAAAGCCGAGATCACGGCGACCCGCGGCGCCGGATCGAGCCGGTCGGCGGCATGGAGCGATGAGGTGGTAAGGCCCACCAGCAGGCAGGCGACAGCAAGGAAGAAGCGCATGCGGCTTGCATAGCCCGATGGTTGTTCCTTGGCAAAAATCGAAAAGGGTCCGGCTGGCAACGCAGGTCCCGCAGGTGATAGGCTTGCCGCAACGAGAAGATGTTGTTGGGGGGATTTGCATGTCTGTCGTGAAACGCCGCGCCCTGTTGGCCGGCGCCGCCGCGCTGCCGCTGGTGTCACCCGCCATCGTCGCCAGGGCCGACGCCGTCGACTGGCCCAAGGGCCAGATCAAGTTCATCGTGCCCTTCCCGCCGGGCGGCTCGACCGATCCGGTGGCGCGCCTGCTGCAGGCCAAGCTGGTCGAGCTCGACGGCTGGAACATCATCGTCGACAACAAGCCGGGCGGCACCGGCGTGGTCGGCGCTTCGATCGCCGCCAAGTCGCCGCCCGACGGCCAGACCTGGATGGTGACCTTCGACAGCCACATCCTGAACCAGGCCTTCACGCCCAACCTGCCCTACAAGGATTCCGAGCTGTTCAACGTGATGGAGATCGGCCGCACGCCGCAGGCCATCGCCTGCCATCCCGACCGGCCGTACAAGAATTTCACCGACGTCATCGCTGACGCGCGGAAGCGCCCCGGCAAGGTGAGCGTGGGCGTGCTGGCGTCGAGCCAGGCGCTGGTGCTGATGACACTCATCAAGAAAGAAAACGACGTCGACTTGAACCTCATCCCCTACAAGGGCGGCGGCCCGGTCAACCAGGACATCCTGGCCGGCGTGACGGACGTCGCCATCCAAAGCCTCACCTCGTTCAGCCCGCACATCATGGCCAAGAAGGTGCGGCCGCTCGCCGTCACCGGCGACAAGCGCACGCCCGCGCTGCCCGACACGCCGACCCTGCTCGAGCAGAACGTGAAGAGCTTCCCGTCCTATGCCTGGTGGGGCGTCTACTGTCCGGCCGGCGTGCCGCGGCCGATCGTCGACAAGATGCACGCCGAGCTCACCCGCGCCGTGCGCTCGGCCGACATCACCCGGAAGTTCATCGAGCAGTTCAACATGGAGATCCTGTGCTCCTCGCCCGAGGAGTTCGCCGCCTACCAGAAGAGCGAACAGGAGCGCTGGTTCAAGGTGATCAAGGACAACGACATCAAGAGCGACTGACCATGATGCGCCGCCGCACGCTCCTTTCCGCATCCGCGGCGGCCCTCGCCGCTCCCCGGCTCATGCGCGCCGACGGCAACGACTGGCCGAAGGGCCCGATCCGCGTGGTCGTGCCCTTCCCGCCCGGCGGCACGACCGACCCGGTAGCCCGCATCCTCGCCGCCAAGGTGAGCGAGAATACCGGCTGGCAGACCGTGATCGACAACAAGCCGGGCGCGGCCGGCGCGATCGGCGCGGCTATAGCGGCCAAGGCGCCGCCTGACGGCCTGACCTGGATGATCACCTTCGACAGCCACATCCTGTCGCCAGCCTTCACGCCCAATCTCGCCTACAAGGATTCCGACCTCTTCAACGTGATGCTGGTCGGCCGCGCGGCGCTGGTGGCGGTCTGTCATCCCGACCGGCCCTACAGGACCTTCAACGACGTCATTGCCGACGCCAGGAAGCGGCCCGGCAAGGTGACGTGCGGGCTGCTGCCGGCGAGCGGCCAGCTGCTGATCACCGCGCATCTCGAGAAGGCAAACGGCTTCGAGCTGAACCACATCTACTACAAGGGCGGCGGGCCGATCATGCAGGACCTGCTGGCCGGCGTGATCGACTTCACCGTGACCACGATCGGCGCCGCCCAGCCGCACGTCCGTGCCGGCAAGGCCCGCGTGCTTGGCACGACCGGCGAGAAGCGCGCGCCCAGCCTGCCCGACTCCCCGACGCTCGGCGAACAGGGCATCTCGACCTACCCGACCTACTCGTGGTGGGGCGTCTATGTGCCGGCCGGCACGCCGCGCCCGATCGTCGACCGCATCGGCGCCGAGCTGCGCAAGGCGGCGCGCGCGCCCGACGTGGCGAAGAAATTCGCCGACCAGATCGACATGGAGATCCTCGCCAGCACGCCCGAGGAGTTCGCTGCCTTCCAGCAGGCCGAGCAGGAGCGCTGGTTCAAGGTGATCAAGGAAAACAACATCAAGAGCGACTGAGCCCGCCTCGGTCCGGCCGCTGGGTCTCCCCGCGGGTCACACCGATGACACGCTCCGCGACCCGTGTGCTCGGGCTATATGCCCTGAGCGCAAACCACAGGAGAGTTCGACATGGCTACTCTCTCGCGAGTCCTCGGAGCCCTCGCCGTCACCACGACCCTTGCGTTCGCGGTCACAGTGAACGCGCAGACCACGACGGCCCCATCCTCTTCGCCGCCCGGCAGCAGCTCGACATCGTCGATCTCCGACAAGAAGCTCGACGCCGTCGCGGCGGCGGCCAAGAACGTCGTCGTCATCAACCGCAGCTACAAGGCGAAGGTCGACCAGGCGCCGGACGCCCAGAAGCAGCAGCTCGTCGCCGAAGCCAACCAGGCGATGACCAAGGCGGTCACCGACCAGGGCCTGTCGGTCGACGAATACATGAACATCATGCGGGTGGCGCAGAACGACCAGTCGGTGCGCAACCGGCTGATCGAGCGGATGAAGTAGCCGGGGCGGCCTACGCCGCCTTCCGCGCGCCCCTGACCAGCCGGCCCGGCAGCGCGCCCGTCGCCTCGCCGTCGCGATAGGTGACGGCGCCCGAGACGATCGTGGCGCGATAGCCGCGCGCCTTCTGCAACAGCCGCTTGCCGCCCGCCGGCAGGTCCCACTTCATCACCGGGGCCTCGACGGCCAGCCGGTCGAAGTCGATGACGTTGAGGTCGGCCTTGTAGCCCGGCGCGATGCGGCCGCGGTCGTCGAGGCCGAGGGCGCGCGCATTGTCGAGCGTGTGGCGCTTGACCAGCCAGGCCACGTCGAGGCGGCCGGACTTGCGGTCGCGGCCCCAGTGCGCCAGCAGGAAGGTCGGGAACGAGCCGTCCGAGATCAGGCCGACATGCGCGCCGCCGTCGCCCAGGCCGATCAGCGTGTGCGGGCTCTGCATCATCTCGCTGCAGCAATCGATGTTGAAGGCGGCGTAGTTGGCGACCGGCGCGAAGATGAAGTTCTTGCCCTCGCCCTCGATCAGGTAGTCGTACACCACCTCGCGCGGATCGCGGCCCTCGCGACGGGCGCGCGCGCCGAGCGAGCTCTCGGCCGAAGGCTCGTAGTCCGGCGGGTCGCCCAGCGGGAACATGCGGTCGTAGTCGGTCAGCCGCGCCGCCATGTCGGAACGCAGCGGCACCTTCGCCTCTTCGAGGATCTTCGCGCGGAACGACGGATCGCGCATGATTGCCAGCCGCTCGGCCACGCTCTTGTCCTTGATCGCCTTGTAGGACGGGCAGACAGAGAACGGGATGCGGCTCGCCTGCAGGCCCTGCAGCACGCCGATCGGCCGCGGCGCGATCTGCGCCTTGGCCGCATGGCCCTTCACCGCCAGCCCCTCGACCAGGCCGAGCAGGCGCTTCCAGCCGTCGGGCTTGTTGTTGCGCTGGGCCAGCGACACCGAGAACGGCCGCCCCGACGCGGTGAGCAGCCGGTCGATCATCTCGAACTCGCTCTCGGGATTGGGCGTGTTGAAGTCGGAGATGAACTCGATGACGCCGCTGCCGGCGTCCTTCATGCCTAAAGCGATGCCCATCAATTCTTGCTCGGACGCACGCAGGGACGGCGTCGGGTCGCCCTTCACCGTGCGGTGGTTGAGCGTGCGCGATGTCGAGAAGCCGAGCGCACCCGCCTTCATTGCTTCCGTCGTCAGCGCCCGCATCTCGGCCACTTCCTCGGGAGTGGCCTCTTCGAGACGCGCCGCGCGCTCGCCCATCACGAACACGCGGAGCGCGCCGTGCGGCAACTGGGCCCCGAGATCCATGTCGCGCGGCCGCGCCTCCAGCGCGTCGAGATACTGGCCGAACGATTCCCACGACCATTTCAGGCCCTCGTGCAGGGCAATGCCGGGAATGTCCTCGACGCCTTCCATCAGCTCGACCAGGCGGTCGCGGTCTTGGCGACGCACCGGCGCGAAGCCGACGCCGCAATTGCCCATCACCGCCGTGGTGACGCCGTGCCAGCTCGAGGGCTGCAGCCGCGAATCCCAGGTCGCCTGGCCGTCATAGTGGGTGTGGATGTCGACGAAGCCGGGCGTGACCAGGAGGCCCTTGGCGTCGATCTCCTCCTTGCCTTTGCCGGAGACTTTCCCAACAGCGGCGATCTTGCCGTCCTTGACCGCGACATCGGCCTCGTGCGTGCCGGAGCCGGTGCCGTCCGCGACGGTGCCGCCTCGTACGACCAAATCGAAGTCAGCCATGTTTCACTCCCGGGTTGGCGGCAGTTTAGCGCAAACACACGGCTGTCGCATTCGGCCGCTCCTCGGAACCAATCTCACCGCCGGCGGCCGTAGGTGTAGACGTAGGTCGTGCGGCCGCTGCCGTAGAAGGCGAACACGCCGATAACGAAGCCGAGATCGTAGAAGAAGCCGTTGTTCGGGAACTCGTAGATGCGGACCGGGAAGAACAGGCTCGCGATCAGCGAGAACAGCGAGATGTAGCCGTGCAGCAGGCCCAGCACGAAGCCCGGCAAGGGCGCGCCGCCCGTCGGCGGCGGCTGATGGGCGCATGCGGCGACCAGCAGCGCCAGGCCCAGCGCCGCCAGCAGGCGCAGCGGGCTCATCGCCGCGAGGCGGCGAGCCACACGCCGCCGCCGATCAGGAAGCCGCCGCTCACGCGCGACAGCAGGCGCACGCGCCTCGCCGAAAGCGCCTTCCCCACGCGCCCCGAGGCGAACGCATAAGTGCTGTCGGAGACCGCCGAGACGATCATCGCCGTCAGGCCCATGATCGCGATCTGCAGCACGTAGCCGCGCGTCGGATCGATGAATTGCGGGAAGAAGGCACCGAAGAACAGCAGGGTCTTGGGGTTGCTGAGCGCCACGATGCAGCCCTGCACGACGAAGCCGCCGCGCGGTGTGCGTGGCGCGGCACCCTCGCCCAGTTCGCCGCCACTGTCCTCCTTACTCCGGCGGATCATCTTCCAGCCCAGCCAGATCAGGTAGGCGGCGCCAGCGAGCCGCAACCAGTCGAACCAGTGACCCATCGCCGCGATCAGCGAGGCCAGCCCGATGCCGGCTGCCGCGATGATGATCGCCTCGCCGATCTGGGTGCCCAGCATGTTGAGGATGCCGGCGCGCGTGCCATGGCGCAGGCTATTGGCGACGATAAGCGTCACCGTCGGACCGGGCACGATCACGATCACCAGACAGGCGACGAAATACGCGGCGTACATATGGAGGGACATGGCGCCCGAGTGTTCTACCGTGTGATCCCGAACGCAGCGAGGGATCTTTACCCGGGTCCCTCGCAAAGGCTCGGGACGCCAGCCACGGGCTGGCGTTCTACACGACAGAATCGGGTTCCTTCTAACACCGGGGTTAGGGTGGCGACGCCATGATCGCCGCTATTTACAGCCAGCTCCGTCGTCCTGAGGCGAAGCCGAAGGACCTGAGGGTTCAACATCGCGTTGCTGCGATGCGAGGCCCTTCGCTGCGCTGCGTGCGCTCAGGACGACAGGAGCCGCCGGTTAGCGCAGTTAGCGCTACCCCGCTAGTGGTTCGCACTGGTCGGCCGGATCGATGCGCAAGATTCGTGCGCGGTCGCGCGCTATGGTCAACAAACGCGCCACAACCGTCCCGTTATTTTCCCGTTATTAAATTCGAGTTAGGCACCACCCATACCATTGGTGGTGGGTCAGGAAATTACCTAATACCCCACTGGCCGCGCGGTGAACGACGCCGCTTTCTCCAGCGCTGCCGCCGAGCGCAGCATCGTCTCCTCGTCGAACGAGCGGCCGATCAGCTGCAGGCCGAGCGGCAGGCCGTCCTTATCGAGCCCGACCGGCACCGAGATGCCGGGCAGTCCCGCCATCGAGGCGGGGATGGTGAACATGTCGTTGAGATACATCGTCACCGGGTCGTCCATCTTCTCGCCGGCGGCGAATGCCGCAGTCGGCGCCGTCGGCGTCAGCAGCACGTCGCACTTCTCGAAGGCCTGCCTGAAATCGCGCGCGATGAGCTGACGGATCTGCTGCGCCTTCCTGTAGTAGGCGTCGTAGTAGCCCGCCGACAGCACGTAGGTGCCGATCATGATGCGCCGCCGCACTTCCTTGCCGAAGCCCGCGCCGCGCGTGTTCTGGTACATCTCGATCAGGTCCTTGCCCGGCACCCTGAGGCCGAAGCGCACGCCGTCGTAGCGCGCCAGGTTCGACGAGCACTCGGCCGGCGCCACGATGTAATAGGCCGGCAGCGCATACTTGGTGTGCGGCAGCGACACCTCGACGATCGAGGCGCCCGCACCCTTCATCATCTCGACGCCCTTCTCCCACAGCGCCACGATCTCGGGCGCCGTGCCGTCGACGCGATATTCCTTCGGGATGCCGATGCGCAGCCCCTTGATGTCCGTATTGCGCGCGGCGGCCACGAAGTCGGGCACGGCGAGCGGCGCCGAGGTCGAATCCTTCGGGTCGTGCCCCGACATGGCCTGCAGCATGATCGCGGCGTCTTCCACCGTGCGCGCGAACGGACCGGGCTGGTCGAGCGAGCTGGCGAACGCCACGACACCCCAGCGCGAGCAGCGGCCATAGGTCGGCTTCAGCCCGACGACGCCGCAGAAGGACGCGGGCTGGCGGATCGAGCCGCCGGTGTCGGTGCCGGTGCTGCCCGGCACGATGTGGGCGGCAACCACCGCGGCCGAGCCGCCCGACGACCCGCCGGGCACCAGCTTGCGGTTGTCGCCGCGGCGCTTCCACGGATTCTCGACGCCGCCGAAATGGCTCGTCATGTTCGACGAGCCCATGGCGAACTCATCGAGATTGGTCTTGCCGACCATGACCGCGCCCGCCTTCCACAGATTGGCGGTCACCGTGCTCTCATAGGGCGGCACGAAGCCCTGGAGGATGTGGCTCGCCGCCGTCGTCTGCACGCCTTCTGTACAGAAGAGGTCCTTGATGCCAACCGGCACGCCCTCGAGCAGACCCGCCTGGCCCCTGCCGCGGCGCTCGTCGGACGCCTTGGCCATGGCGCGCGCCTTGTCCGGGGTCTCGGTGATGAAGGCGTTGAGCGCGCGATGCTCGTCGAGCTTCTTCAAATGCGCGTCGACCACCTCGACGGCGCTTGTGTCCTTCCTGGCCATCGCCGCCGAAAGCTGGGCGATGGTGAGATCGGTGAGAGCAGCCATCGCCTACTCCACCACCTTCGGTACGGTGAAGAAGCCGCCGGCATTCTTGTCGGTCGGCTCGATATAGACCGCGCCCCCCGGCGCGTTGGCCAGGATCTTCTCGGCGATGCCGCCGTCGGTGACTTTGTCCTCGCGCATCGGCAGCGTCACGTCAGAGACGCTGGCCAGCGGCTCGACGTCCTTCGTGTCGACCTCGTTCAGTTGCTCGATCCAGGCAAGAATCCCCGACAGCTCGCCGGCCAGCGGACCGAGCTCTTCCTCCGGGACCTTCAGACGGGCAAGCCGCGCAATGCGCGCCACCGTGTCCTTGTCGAGCGACATCGAACCGACTCCAGAAATCGCAGATTTGCGCGGTTGGTAGCCGTTTTGCCTTTCCGTGTCATCCCGAACGAAGTGAGGGGTCCTTCACGATCCGGCCGTCAGCTCGATGCCGCGTTGCCGGGCAACGGCCTCGATCTTCGCCCGCAGTTCGGGCCGCCGGTCGAGCAGCTCGTCGAAATCGCGGCGGTGCAGGACCAGCAGGTTGCAGTATCCCTCGGCAACCACGTCGGCATTGCGCGGCTTCGATTCGAGAAGCCCCATTTCGCCGAAGAAGTCGCCGTCCTTGAGCGACACCGGACCGCCCGCGACATGCACGCGGACTTCGCCCGAGGCGATGAAATACATGGCATCGGGTGGGCCGCCGGCGCGCACGATCTTCTCGCCCGGCAGCGCCACCAGCGGCCGCAGCCGCCGGCCGACCTCGCGCAGCGCCGCCGCATCGAGACCGGCGAACAGCGGCACGCGGCCGATCATGCCGGCGAGCTGCAGGCCGAGGTCGAGCGGCGGGCGTTTGCGGATGGCGCCGCGCCGTTCGCTCAACTGTTGCCGCAGGTCGGCATAGACCTCGCGGCCGATGGTCGATTCGCGCAGTCGCCGCGCATACTCCGCCGATTCGAGGCGGATTGCGGCGCGCTCGAGCTCGCGGTCCTTCACCGACTCGGCATAGCCCGGATACTGCAGCGACAGCGCCTTGAGCGCGCGGTCGACCAGCTGCTGGCGGGCCTTGATGATCTCGCCCAGCTTCTCCTCGGCCTCGCGGCCAAGCAGGTCGCCGACCGAACGAAGATTGAAGGCGGCAAGCTCGGCCAGCACGTCCTGCGACACCATCAGGATCTCGAACCGGTCGGCCAGCCGAACCGTGAGCGCGCGGGCGTAGCCCAGGCGGCGATGCAGCCAGAGGGCCAGGCGGAACTCCCAGTCGGGATGGGCGAAGCGGCGCACGACAGCGTCGTAGCCCTCGACGCCGCGATCGCGCACGGCGTCGATCATGTTGTCGGTGCGGGCGGACAGCAGGGCAATCATGCGGCGCGACAGGGTCTGCTGCTCGAACAGCTCGAGATAGAGCTCCTTCTCCTGCGTGCAGAGCGTGAGCAGTCCGACCCGGAGCCGCTCCTCGATCGACAGGTCGAGGTCGGGCGGCGCGGCGATTTCGGCTTCCCCGGCCGACACCGGATCGACATCGATGCCTTCGACCCGCTGATTGTGCGTGCGGATGATCTCCTGAAGGTGACGCGCCACATTGATGCGCGACAGCGCCAGCACGCGGTCGCGCACAGCCAGCTCGATGCGCGTCAGCTTGTCGAGCCCGAGGACCCGCATGACGAGCCCGAGGCTGGTCGCGTTCACGAACAGGGTGAAGAGCACGAACAGGACGGCAAGCTCGGCGATGAAATCGCGCGTCGGCCCGGGAATGCGGCTGTCGCCCGCCACGACCATCGCCAGCACGATCGTCACCGCGCCACGCAGCCCTCCCCACACCAGGATGGTCTTGTAGCGATTGCTGACCGGCTGCACGAGCCGGAACGCCTCGAGCAGCGGCAGCATGCCGAAGACGACCGCCGCGCGGGCGATCAGCGCGCCCACGGCGACGGCCAGCACGCCGCCGATGAAGAGGAAGTTCAGTCCCACCAGCACGTTGGCCGCCGCCATCGAGGCGAGCGTGAAGATGAGGCAGTTGCTCCAGAACTCGAGCTGCTCCCACAGCCGGCGCAAGGCGCTCCACTGCCGCGGATGGAGGTGCGAGGGCCCATAGGCCGCGACCGTGAGCGCCGCCATCACCACCGAGACCACGCCCGAGATGGCAAGATAGCTGTCGGCCAACACGTAGGTGGCGTAGGCGAGGCTCACCGTTACGGACGCGATGGCGGCGTCGGATTCGTCGCCCAGCCGCGGCAGCACGACCATCGCAGCGCGCGCCATGGCGAAGCCGAAGGCGATGCCGCCGGCGAAGTCGCGCAGGAAGTGCACCACCGGGCCGTGGCTGCCCGGCGGCAGCGTGCCGTTGTTCACCAGCAGGTCGATGCCGAAGCCGAAAGCGGCGATGGCGACCGCGTCGTTCAACAGGGACTCGCCCTCGGCCAAAATAGACAGCCGCTTGGGCGCGCCGACGTCGCGGAAGATGCCGATCACTGCCGCGGGATCGGTGGTCGAGACGATGGCGCCCAGCAGCAGACAGACTAGCAGCGGCGCGCCGGTGACCAGGTGGACGGCACCGGCCACGCCGGCAATGCACACCAGCACGGCCACGATGGCGAGCAGCAGCACGGCCGACAACTCGTCCAGCAGCCGGCGCACGTCGATCGTCAGGCCCGCGGTGAACAGCAGCGGCGGCAGGAACAGCGGCAGGAAAAGATCGGTGCCGAGCTGCAGCCGATCGAGGCCGGCGAAGGCATCGCCCAGCGCACTCATCTCACGGCGATGCGACACGATCCAGGTGCCGAGGAAGCCGAGCCCGAGGCCGGCCACCGCGAGCAGGACCGTGTGCGGCAGGCGCAGCCGCTCGGCCAGCGGCACCAGCACGCTGACCAGGGTCAGCAGCAGCGCGATGGCCAGCAGGGCGTACAGCGTCTCGTTCACGATTCAACTCTACCTGTGGCGAACTTACCTTGCCTGAGGCCGTTGTCAGCTTATAACCGCTTCGATGAGCCGGCTGGCAGTGTGCATACACGGCATGTGGAGCACGCCCGACGTGTGGCGGCCATGGCGCGACTTCCTCGAGGCACGCGGCTGGCCGACGGTGGCGCCGCCGCTGCTCCATCACGATGCGCCGCCGCTCGCCCCGCCGGCTGCGCTGGGCGCGACCAGCCTCACCGACTACGTCAACGACCTCGCGGGCCAGATCAAGGCGCTGCCCGAACGGCCGGCCGTGATCGGCCATTCGATGGGCGGGCTGATCGCGCTGCTGCTCTGCGCGCGCGGTGTGGCAAGCAAAGGCGTCCTGCTTACACCAGCGCCGCCGTCCAGCGTGATCGCCATCCGGCCGTCGAACCTGATGGCGTTCTCGCGCATCCAGATGAACTGGGGCTGGTGGCACAAGCCGCACCGGCCGACCGAAGCGGAAGCGCTGCGCTACACCTTCAACACCACGCCGCCGGACGAGGCACGCGCGCTTTATGCCAGGTTCGTGCACGAGTCGGGCCGCGCGCTGTTCGAAATAGCGCTGCCCTGGCTCGACGGCGGCAACGCCGCCACGGTACGGCCGCAGGACATCAAGGTGCCGCTGCTGTTCGTCGGCGCCGAGAAGGACCGGCTGGTGCCGCCCGATGTCGTGCGACGCACGGCGGCGCGCTTCCCCGGCAGCCGATACCTCGCCTATCCCGACCAGGGCCACTGGGTGCTGGGACAGCCTGGTTGGAAAGCCATCGCAGAGGATGTCGCCGCGTGGCTGTCCTGACGCTCGAAGAGCTGCGCGCGCGGCTGCCGCCGAGCGGCCGGCTGATGGCGCTCGACGTCGGCGCCAAGACGATCGGCATCGCCACGTCGGACGTCCTGCGCGGGCTGGCGACGCCGCTCACGACGCTCCGGCGCGGCAAGCTCGCCGCTGATCTCGCGGCGCTGGCCGAGCTTGCCCGCAAGCATGAGGTCAAGGCGATGGCGATCGGCCTGCCGCTCAACATGGATGGCAGCGAAGGGCCGCGTTGCCAGTCGGTGCGCCAGTTCGCCGCCAACATCGAGAAGCACGGGCCGGCGGCGCTCGCCGCGCTGCCCGTGGTCTTCCAGGACGAGCGGCTCAGCACGGCCGCGGTGACTCGCGGCATGATCGACGACTACGACATGAGCCGCGCCAAGCGCGCCGAGAGGGTCGATGCGGCGGCGGCGGCCTGGATCCTCGAGAGCCTGCTGGCGCGGCTGAACTCTATTGCTTGACCACGATCTCGTGGCTCAGCCGCTCCGACTCGCCCTTCGAGCGCACGTCGAAGGTGACGTCCCAGTGGCCAGGGGCGTTGAACACCAGCCCCTCGGCGCGGTAGCGGCCGTCGTTGCCTGGCACGATGGTCGGCTTGGCCTTCATCGGCGTCTGCGTCTCCGAGCGCTCGCCCTCGACCGACACCAGCTCGGCGGCGTCGCCGCCGCGCGTGCAGACGTTGAGGATCAGGGTGAAGGGCTGGCCGACCTCGACCAGCGGCGGATCAGGGCGGAAGGCGAGCATGTAGTGGTCCGAGAACACCACCCAGCCGGTGCCATGGCCGAGATCGAGCGGGCAGTCGCCCGCCCACGCCGGCGATGACACGGCAAGCAGGGCAAGCAGCACGGTCAGCTTCACGCGCGCGATCCTTTCGCCCATCCGTAGTTGAAGCTGATCGAAACGCGCTCACCTTCAAAACGCGCCGGCGGCACCTCGTGACGCAGCCAGCTCTCGAACAGTATCAGATCGCCGGCCCGCGCGGGCAGGCTGACATGGGCGCGCAGCGGGCGGGGCGCGTCGGCGCGCCTGGGCGGCGACGCCATCTGGCGCGACAGGCGCGGGTCCTCGAGCTTGAGCGCGCCTGCACCCCGCGGCACGGCGACATAATACGTGCCACTGATCACCGAGCTCGGATGCAGGTGAAGCGTGTGGACGACGCCGGCCGGCATGACGTTCAGCCAGCAGTCGGTCATGGCGAGCCTGCGCCCGCCGAGGTCGTAGTGCAGACGGCGGACATAGGCGCGCACGTGCGGGTCGATGCGCTTGCGCAGGGCGGCGAACACCGACGACACCAGATGCAGCCGGTCGTGACTGCCGTAGGACGTGTAGCCGCCGAGATAGTTCCTGGCCGACCAGCGCTTGCCCGCAACGTCGGAGGCCGCGAGCGCCTGGCACTCGTCGGCCAGTGTTCGATTGAAACCGGCGGCGCCGCGCGCGCCCTCGAGGGCGGCGCGATAGACCAGTGTCGGAAAGAAGGCACGGATCGCCATAGCGTGATTATCCGTGAAGCGGGTCCGCCATGCTATGATTTCGCATGCTCACTCCCCAGCAGATCGAAGCCTATCGGCGCGACGGCTATCTCGTGATCCCGCGGCTGATCCAGGGCGAGCAGCTCGCCGAGCTGCGCGCCATCACCGATCGCATCGTCGGCGAGGCGCGCGGCGTGAGCGAGAACGACGAGCTCTACGACCTCGAGCCGAGCCACAGCGCGGCGATGCCGAGGGTGCGGCGGCTGAAGCCCGCGATCTTCAAGCGCTACGGCTTCTTCCACGCGCTGGCGCGCGATCCCAAGATCACCTCGATCCTGAGCCAGCTGCTCGGTCCGGCGATCCGCCAGCATGGCGGCAAGCTCAACATGAAGTCGGCGGGCTACGGCTCGCCCGTCGAGTGGCACCAGGACTGGGCATTCTATCCGCACACCAACGACGACGTGCTGGCGACCGGCATCTATCTCGACGATTGCGACATGGACAACGGCCCGCTGCTGGTCGTGCCGGGCTCGCATCGCGGGCCGACCTACGACCATCACGCCGACGGCCGCTTCTGCGGCGCCATGGACCCGGCGCGCTGCGAAGGGCTCGATCTTTCCAAGGCCGTGCCGTTGATGGGCCCGGCGGGCTCGATGACCATCCACCACGTGCGGCTGGTGCACGGCTCGGCGCTCAACCGCTCCAACCGCCAGCGCCGGCTGCTGCTGCACGAATACGCCGCCGCCGACGCCTGGCCGCTGCTGGGCGTCGTCAATTTCGACGAGTTCAACAGCCGCATGGTGCTGGGCGAGCCGACCATCGAGCCGCGCGTCGTGCCGGCGCCGGTGCGCATGCCGCTGCCCCCCGCCGATCACCAGGGCTCGATCTACGAGAACCAGCGCGGCACCAACCGGCGCTACTTTGAGACCTTCGAGGAGACGGCGGTTGCCTCCTAGCTTGTCGCGCCGCTCCCTGTTTGCCGGCGCTGCCGGCGCCCTCGCCGCGCCCGGGCAGGGCCGGGCCGCGTCGGACCGGCTCACGATCAGCAGCGACCATGGCACGATCGATTTCGCGATCGGCGACAGCCGCGTCTTCCGCACCACCGGCGGCTTCAAGAAGTGGCAGGGCACGGTGCGGGTCGACGACGCCGACGTGGGCAAGAGCTCGGTGAAGGTCACGATCGACACCAGGAGCATCGAGATGCTCGATCCGCAGCAGACGGCCATGCTGCGCGGCGCCGACTTCTTCGACGTCGAGAAATTTCCGCAGATGGTGTTCACCTCGACCAAGGTCGAGCGCACTGGCGAGACGACGCTCAAGGTGGTGGGCGATCTGCTGCTGCGCGGCATCAGCCATCCCATGACGCTCGACGTCTCGGTGACCGATCGCAATCCGGACGCTCCGCCGGGCAAGCGCTACGCGATCTTCAAGGCCGAAGGCAGCATGAAGCGCTCGGAATACGGCATGACCAAGTACATCGACGTGGTGGGCGACACCGTCGACATCACGATCCGCACCGACGCCCTGCGCTGAGGAGCGGGTGCAGGCTGCCGGCTATCGTCCGTTCGC
>DASRFX010000127.1:0-5332 GCA_035651335.1 Reyranella sp.
GTACAGAATCCGACCGGCACCATCATGCCGGAACAGCGCCGCGCCGAGCTGCTAAAACTGTCGCAAGAGTACGGCGTGCCGGTTTTCGAGGACGACTGCTATGCCGACCTGATCTGGGACGGCAAGCGGCCGCCGGCGATCTATGCCATGGCCAAGAATGGCGGCGTGATCCATATCGGCTCGTTCTCCAAGTCGATCGCGCCGGCGCTACGCGTCGGCTCCATCGTCGCGCCCTGGGAGATGATGTCGCGCATGCTGGCGCTGAAGACCGATGCGGGCTCCGGCGCGCTCGAGCAGATGGTGCTCGCCGAATATTGCGCGCCGCATTTTGCCACCCATGTGCCGAAGCTGACGCGCGGCCTGCGCAAGAAGCTCGACACATTGATGGAGGCGCTCAACGAGCAGTTCGGCACCGCGGCCGAGTTCGAGGACCCCAAGGGCGGCATTTTCCTCTGGGTGAAGCTGCCCGACAATGTCGATACGCTGAAACTCTATCAGGCCGCGCTCGCGGCCGGCGTAGCGATCAATCCGGGGCCGGAATGGTCGACTCACAAGGCCTGGTCCGGCAGCCGGCTGCGGCTCTGCTTTGCCAGTCCCTCAGAGCAGCAGATCCGCGAGGGCGTGGCCGTGCTTGCCGATGTCTGCCGGCGCGAATTCGGCGTGCCGATCCGCATCGCCAATGTGGAGCGGCGCGCGCAGAGCTGAGCCACCAATCGCAAACGCCTGGTGTTGCCGGCGAGAATGGATCACGGCCGTTCCTGTTTGATGGACGAATGCCGGGTGATGGCGTCCGGTATCAAGCACTCACCGACGATCGTCATCCCAATGCTGGCGCCATCGCCTTGCCGCCGAAAGCGAACCAGCCTGATCGCGAACGATGAGTCCGCGCCCGGCACGCAGCATGGTCTCGGTTCGCTGACGGGCTGGACCACCCTCCCATGGTTCGAGACGCCGAGACGGGCTCCTCACCATGAGGGATTGGTCATCGCACCGCAAACGGCGCCTGATAGGGCCGGCCGAACGGCACGCCGTTGATCACGGTCTGGATCGGCTTGAGGTAAGCCTTGCCGTCGCGCTTGTTGCTGCGGGTGTCGACGAAGCTCACCGGCCCCTCCACCAATTCCATGATCGTGACGTCGCCGGGCGCGCCGATTTGCAGCGTGCCGATCTTGGGCGCGCGGTTGATGATCTTCGCCGGTGCGATCGTTGCCATCGACACCACCTGCTCCAGCGTGAATCCGAGCGCCATGAACTTGCTCATCACGTTGGGCAGGAAGGGAATGCCGGGCGAGTTGCCCGAGAAGACATGGATGTCGGAGGACAACGTATCCGGCGTGCAGCCGCCGGGGATTGCGACCTCGGCCACGGTGAAATCGAAACTGCCGCCGCCATGGCCGACATCGAAGATCACGCCGCGCTGCTTGGCCGCCAGCGCCGCCGGCAACAGCTTGCCGTCCTGCACGATATTGGTGAAGACGCCCGACATGTTGGGGAAGCCGGTATAGCAATGCGTCAGGATGTCACCCGGCCGCAGCAGGTCGAGGATCTGCGACATCAATTCCCTGGTCTCGACGCCGCCGATATGCACCATCATCCTGGCCGGCCAGCCGCACATCTCGCAGGCCTGGATGCCGCGCTTGAGCGGCTCCAGCCCGTGCTTGAAGATGACGTTCTCCGACATCCGCACCTTGACCCCGATCAGGAAGTCCGGGTTCTCGGCGAGCGCCATGGCGCAGGCTTCGGTTTGCGCATTGTCGATGTTGTAGAGCTCGGCGACGGGGAATGCCGACAAGCCGTTGTTGGCGATGTGGAGAAAGGCGTACATCCGCGCCCGCGTCTGCGCCACGACGAAGCGCCGGAGTGCGGCGAGGTTGTTGACGCCGGCATCGCCCGCGGAGACCACGGTCGTGGTGCCCTGGAATTGCACCAGTTCGTCGGCGGGGATGCCGATCGCCGAGCCATAGGGATAGACATGGCAGTGCAGATCGATCAGGCCCGGCGTCACGAGCTTGCCTGACGCGTCGATGCTTTTCAGTGCGCGCTCGGCCGGGATCTGTTCCTGCACGGCTTCCACGACGCCCCAGCGGATGCCGACGTCGCGTTTGGCGCGCAGCGACTGGCTGGGATCGAGCACCTCGCCGCCGCGGATGACGAGGTCGAACTTGTCGTTCGGCCCCATCGCCGCGCTGGCGGGACCGGTCAGGGCGATGGCGGCAGCCGAGGTCGAAAACGCAAGGAAATCGCGGCGTGACAACGCTGACATGATGTTCCCCCCGATATTCTTATCGGAGATGATGCGCCCGCGCCCCGCTTTGCGCAAGCAGGCACACGGCAATCGCGCACCGCGCGTGGTTGCTGAATGGCTGTTCAGAATTCTCTTTAGGTTCCATCGGAACGTTCTTCCCTACGGCAGGTTTGATTCCTCACTTGAGTTGAGGAGGACAGCATGAAGAAGTTTGGTTATGTCATCGCGGCGCTCGGTGCGATCGCGGTTGCGGCGCCCACCATTGCCAGCGCCGAGACCGTCGTGATCAAGCGCCATCACCACGACTGGGATCGCGCCCGCGCGGAAGTCCGCGTCCGCGATCACAATTGGGGCTGGCGGCATCATGATCACGACCGCGTCGTGATCAAGGAGCGCCGCAGCTACTAAAAGACCAAGGCCGACACGGCAATGGCCCCGCAAGGGGCCATTCGCTTGTGCGTCATCATCTCCGGGAGACGCCCTTACCTTCTCCTCTTGTGGGGGTATCGGACTCGCGGCACGAGTCGATAAGTCGATTACCCACTCAATCCCATGCCGGCGAGAAGCCGGGTGCGACGAAGCGCTTGTTCTTGGGGAGCGACGCGATCTTCTTGCGATCCTCGTCGTCGAGCCGGACCTTCAGCGCTTCGAAATTGGCCTGCTGGCTCTCGCGGCGCGAAGCTTTCGGGATCGCGCCGACGCCGTCCTGATCGAGCAACCATTTCAGCGCCACTTGCGCCGCGGTCGCATTGTGCTTCCTGCCGATGGCGATCAGCGTCTCGTCGGAGGGAGCGTTGCCCTTCGCCAGCGGGGCGTAGGCGACCAGCGGAATCCTGTGCGCGTCCATGTATTTCTTGATCTTCGACTGGTCGAGCATCACGTGATATTCGATCTGGTTGCAGGCGATCGGCGCCTTGATCTCCTCGACCACGGTGCGCAGCAGCGCGATGTTGAAATTGGCAACCCCAATGGCGCGGGTGCGCCCCTCCTCCTTCAGCTTCATCAAGGTCTCGCACATCGACGGCAGATGCATCCCCGGCTTCGGCCAGTGCACCAGATAGAGGTCGAGCACGTCGAGCCGCAGCTTCTTCATGCTGGCGTCGAAGGCGCGGCGCATCGCGTCGGGCGCCAGATTCTCGTTCCAGACCTTGGTGGTCACATGCAATTCGCCGCGCGGGATGCCGCTTGCGGCGATCGCAGCGCCGACCTCCTCCTCATTGGCGTACATCTCGGCGGTGTCGAGGTGGCGATAGCCGAGCGCCAGCGCGCTCTCGACCGCTGCGCGGCAAACATCGCCCTGCATGCGGAAAGTGCCGAAGCCGAGCCGCGGCATGCGGATGCCCTGGGTGTTGAAATAATCCATGGAAACTCCCTGAAACCTCTGCGCCGCCATGCGCACGGCGAGGCCGAAAAACGCGCGTTGTTGTGGGATCGTTTTGAGGACGGCGGGAGCACAGTTTGCCCGCAACGGCAGCGCCAGATCAAGGCCGTGGCTCGCCCCGGGGCGCACGCAATGCAGCAGATGACCCGTGCGGCCGCCGCTGCAGAAACGGCAAGGCGTCGCTTACCGCTTCCAGTTGCAGATGCCGCCGCCGGACCTGCACGGCCAGGTCTGGATGCGCGTATCCATCGCCTGAGCGTTCATCGGATCGCGATAGGGGCGATGGGCCAGCCTCACGCGCGCGGCGCCACGGCGCTTCACGCGTGCGACATGCGTCGGCCGGTGCGCCGCCCTGACGGTGCGGACGGGAACCTGCTTCGGCTCGACCTTGAGATCGTTGCGCGCCCAGGCGGGCTCGCTGCCGCGGTCGCCCTTGGCCTCGACCGCGACCGGCGCAAATTCCGTCGGCGGCCCGAGCGGCGTCTTGGAAAACACGGCCTTCGACAGGTCGAGATTGAGGAAATCGCCGGGACGGTAATCGGCCGCCGACGCGCTGCCGGGCGCGAGCAGCGCGGCGGCAAGGAGGGCTGGAACCAGGCTTCTGGGGACCATGCTGGCCTCCTGAAAGACGCAGAACGACACTCCCCCCTCTTTGTCTATCTAGGACGCCCACGGTTCAGGTCCAGTGCCCGCTACGGTCAAGGTTACCGGCCGCTCGCTAGCGCGGAACCTCACTTCTCGAACGCGCCGTAGACCAGGTTCTTCAGCGTGGTGCGGATGCGGCCGCGCTGTGACACCGTCTGCGCCATGAAGACGACGATGATGTTCTCCTGACGGTCGACCCAGAAGGTGGTGCCGCCCGCGCCAGACCAGCTCATCTCGCCGACCGAACCCTCATAGGAAACGACGCCGACCTCGGTGCGCACCGCAAAGCCGAGCCCGAAGCCGAAGCCGGGCCCCGGCAGATAATACGGTCCGGGCACCACGCCGGAGCCCGGCCCGATATGGTTGGCGCCCATATACGCCACCGTCTTCGGGCTGAGATAGCGTTTGCCGTCGAGAATACCGCCGTCGAGGATCATCTGCGCAAAGCGCGCGTAATCGTCGATGGTCGAGACCATGCCGCCGCCGCCGGATTCCATCTTGTGCACGACGCGCGGATCGCCCATCTCGGCGCCAGCGCCGATCTTGCGGTCGTCGGGAAGCGGCTCGGCCACCAGCGGCTTTTTGGCGTCGTCGGTGACGTAGAAACTGGTGTCCTTCATGCCGAGCGGATCGAGCAGCCGTTCCTTCTCGAACTGATAGAGCGATTTTCCGGACACGACTTCGATCACGCGGCCGAGCACGTCGGTCGACTGGCTGTAGTCCCAGGTGGTGCCGGGCTGATAGGCCAGCGGCAATTTCGCGAGCCGTTCGGTGAACTGCGCGAGGCTGGGGTCGTCCGCGCCGAGATGCGCCGCGACATAGGCCTTCTTGACCAGCCCCTCGCCGAAGAAGCCGTAGGTCAGCCCCGAGGTGTGGCGCATCAGATCCTGGATGGTGATGGGACGCCTGGCCGGAACGAGATCGAGCTGCGGCTTGCCGTCCTCGCCCGTGCTCTGCACGCCGACCTTAACGTCCTTGAACCCGGGAATGAATTTGGACAGGGGATCGTCGAGCTGCAGCTTGCCCTCCTCGACCAGCAGCATCGCCGCCACCGTCGTGAT
>DASRFX010000128.1:0-36530 GCA_035651335.1 Reyranella sp.
GCGCGCAAGACCTTCAAAGCCGGCAAGCGCACCGTCGTGGCGGTCGACGATGTCAGCCTCAGCGTGCCCGAAGGCGGCGTGATGGGCATCGTCGGCGAATCGGGCTGCGGCAAGTCCACGCTCGCGCGGCTGATCCTCGGCCTCCTTCCGGCGGACTCGGGCGACATCGTGATCGACGGCCGGCGGCTGGTTGACCTCGACCGCAAGGCCCGCGCGCGCCTGATCCAGCCGGTGTTCCAGGACCCGTTCGCCTCGCTCAATCCGCTCGCCCGCGTACGCGACATCGTCGCCATGCCGTTGGTGGCACAGGGCAGGTTTGCCAAGGCCGAGATCGGGAAGACGGTCGAGGAGATGCTGGCCCGCGTCGGCCTCTCCCCCGAGATGGGGGCGCGCCTGCCGGCCGAGCTGTCGGGCGGCCAGCGCCAGAGGGTCGCCATCGCCCGCGCCCTGGTGCTCCGGCCCCGCATCGTGGTGTGCGACGAGCCGACCTCGGCGCTCGACGTCTCAGTGCAGGCGCAGATCCTGAACCTGCTGGCCGAGCTGCGGCGCGACCTGGGCCTAACCTATCTTTTCATCAGCCACAATCTCGCGGTGGTCGAGCATGTCGCGAGCGAGGTCGCGGTGATGTATCTCGGCCGCTTCGTCGAGACCGCACCGACCGAGCGGCTGTTCGCGCGGCCTGAGCATCCCTACACTAAGGCGCTCCTCGCCTCGGTGCTGACACCGGAACCCGGTCTCGGCGTGCCCGACGTGGGACTGGGCGACACCTTGCCCGATCCGGCCAACATCCCGGCCGGCTGCCGCTTCCATCCGCGCTGCCCGATCGCCGAACAGCGCTGCGCCACGCAAACGCCGCCGCTCAAGCTCCGGCCCGGCGGCGGCGTGGAGTGTTTGCTGGTTCCCTAACGGCGCGTCACTTCCACTTGGCGTAATAGAAGCGCGGCAGCTCGTCGGGATAGGTCTTCATGTCGAGCTGCCGGGTGAAGGCATAGGTGTTGACGTAAGTGTTGATCGGCACCCAGTAGGCCTTCGACGTCGCGATCTCAATCGCCTTCGAATAGGCCTTGAGCCGCGTCTCCTTGTCAGCGGTGGCGCCGCCCTCGGCGATCAGCCTCTCGAGCTCCGGGTCCTTCGAATAGTTGTCGTTGGCGCCCTCGCCGAACATCACCGGCAGGATGGCCGACACGTCGTTGATCGAGTAGCTGCCCCAGCTGCCGAGATAGAGCGACGCCTCGCCGCGCCACGACTTCTGGATGGCGGGCGCGACCTGCAGCTGGGTGATCTTGACGCGAATGCCGACGGCCGTCAGGTAGTTCTGGATCGCGGCGCCCCACGACGTGGGCTGTACGTAGCTGATCATCTCGACATCGAAGCCGTTCGGGTAGCCTGCCTCCTTCAGCAGGAGCTTCGCCTTGTCCGGGCTGTAGTCGTACTTCACCGCCGCGTCGGCATCGCAGCCGAACTGGCTCGGGAAGCACGGCGCCGGCGGCACGCGGCTGCCGCCGCCCACGAGCTTGTCGGCGAACTCCTTGCGGTTGATGGCGTGGAAGATGGCCTCGCGCACCTTCTGCTTGGTGAGCGGGTTGCCGGCGCCGGTGCGGCCGGCGGCGTCGATCTGCAGGTAGCCGATGCGCATCGATTCCTGGCGGACCGATTGCAGCGTCGGCATCTTGTTGATGCTGTCCATCTGGTCGGGATTGATGTTCCAGATCCAGTCGGTCCGGCCGGCCAACAGCTCGGTCACCTCGGTGGCGAGGTCGGGCACGAAGCGCACATGCAGGGTCTTGATCGCGGGCTTGCCCTTGGGCGAGCCGACCCAGTAATCCTCGAAGCGCTCGAACACGACTTCCTTGCCGGGCTCGTTCCTGATGATCCTGTACGGACCCGCGCCGACCGGCTTCTTGGCGAACTCTTCCGGCCCCACCTTCTCGCGGTACGCCTTGGGATGGATCGGGGTCACCATGGCGAGATATTCGAGCGCCGCGGGCGTCGGCCGCTTCATGTTGATGCGCACCGAGTAGTCGCCGGTCTTCTCGGCCTTGTCGATCCAAGCGTAGTTCGACGGCGTCGCCACCTTGCTCGCCGGATCGGCCGCCATGTTCAGCGTGTAGACCACGTCGTCGGCCGTCATCATCGAGCCGTCATGGAACTTGACGGTCTTGCGCAGATTGAGCTCGAGCGTCTTGGCGTCGACGAACTTCCAGTCGGTGGCGAGCGACGGCTTGATGTCGAAGCTCGCGGGATCGCGGTGCACCAGCATGTCCCAGGCCTGATGTGCCAGGATCAGGCCGGTACGCTGGCTGTTGAAATACATGTCGATATTGGGGACGGCGTCGACGAACTGGATGCGCAGCGTGTCGGCGCTCTTCTGCGCGAAGGCGGACGGAGCTACGGCGAGCGAGGCGGCCGAGGCAAGCGCGGTGCGGCGGAACAATTTCACGGAATCCCCCTTTGTTGAGCGAGCCTAGGCCGCCGGCCCCGATTGAGGCAAGCTTGGGCACTCGATCAGCAGGAGGACGCGATGGCCGCGAAACTGACCGGAAAGGCGCGCAGCGACGCGCTGGCGAACCTCAGGAACTGGCAGGAAGTGCCGGGCCGCGATGCGATCAAGCGCGACCTGAAGTTCAAGGACTTCAGCGAGGCCTGGGCCTTCATGTGCCGCGTCGCACTCGCGGCCGAGAAGGCCGACCATCATCCGGAATGGTCGAACGTCTACAGCAACGTCAGCATCGTGCTCTCCACGCACGATGCCGGCGGCTTGAGCGACAAGGATGTCGCGTTGGCGAAGTTCATCGACTCAGTGGCCTGAAACGCCGCGGGCCGGCCTAGCCCTTCTTGTCCATCTTGCGCGGATCGCCCTTCTTGCCGGTGGCCTCGGCCTTGGCGAGCTCGTCGTTCTCGGGCGAGTCGACGGCGCGCTCGGCTTCCTTGGCCGCTCTGTCGACCTTGCCCTCCTTGATGAATTTCTCCGCGCGCTTGTTGTAGTCGCGCGTGCCGATATAGCTGCCTTCGCCCTCCACCCTGCTCTGATCGATCCGGCTCTTGTCGTCGGTCATGGTCGGCTCCCTTGCTGTCCGTCAAAGAACGCGAGGAAGCGGCCCGGGTTACGTCTGCTAGCGGACCAAGCCCGCCTGCTTGTAATAGGCGCGCACGCCGGGATGAATCAGGTCCTGCTGCGCAACGCCCGCCACCGTGTTGGCGGCCGTCGTCTCGGCAAGAGGCGGTGTGGCCTTTTTCTCCGCCGCATGCAGGGCCTTGGCGAGACGAAACGCGATCGCTTGGTCGAACCCCGGCCGTGCCATGACGAAACTCCACGAGCCGACCGATGCGATCGCCTCGCTCTGGCCGGGGAAGCTGCCGGCCGGCTGGGTGAGCGGCTTCAGAAATTTGTGCTTGGCAAGAATGCGCGCGATCTCCTCCTTGTCCGGCGCGATGAAGCGGCCGCCCGCGCCCATCACGGCCTTGAAGCCCGGCCATCCGGCGCCGCCGCCCCACAGCGCCGCGGCGCGGCCATCGGCCACCATGGCCGGCCCGTCGCCCGCCTTCTCGAGATAGATCGGCTGGAAATCCCTGGTCGCATCGAGCCCGAGCCCGTCCATGACGTAGCGGCCGAGGATCACCAGGCCCGATCCGGCCGCGCCCCAAGCGATCTTCTGGCCTTTAAGATCGGCGATCGAGCGGTAGGGGGAGTCCCCCCTCACCACGAACATGCCGGCTGTGGGATACATCGCCACGATGACGGTGAGCCCGCGCGCCGCCGGCCGGCCGATGCCCTCCAGCGCTTCGTGCGCCACCTCGCCCTGCACCAGCGCTATGTCGAGCGTGCCAGCTTCCAGTCGCGGGACGTTCTCCGTGCTGCCTTTGGTGTTCACCGCCTCGATCTCGAGCGCGGGATCCTGCGCCTTGACCGCCGCGACGAAGGCCGCGCCATAGGCGGGAAAGCCGCCGCCGGGCGTCGCCGTGCCCAGGGTGATCCTGGCCGGCTGTGCGTTGGCCGTCGCGCTCATGAGCAGGGCTGCAAGCAAGGAAAGAGCGCGCATGTCACTCGTGATCTCCCGCGCAGCGATGGAGCTCGACCGTGACATGGCTCAGCGCCGGCACGTCGTGCAGCAGCGCCTTGTAGTGCTCGACCGGCTGCGGGTCGTGGCTCACCAGGGAGACGATGGCGCCGTTGTGCCCCGGGCCGAGCCGCCAGACATGCAGGTCGGCGATGCGGTCCTCGCCCCGTTCGAGGCGCCGGCGGATGGCATCGGCGAGCTCGGTGCGCGGCGTGGCGTCGAGCAGCACCGCGCCGGCGTCGCGCAGCAGGCCGCGCGACCAGTTGGCGATCACCAGGGCGCCGGCCAGGCCGATCGCCGGATCGAGCCAGCTCCAGCCGAGAGCGCGCGCCATCAGCAGGCCGCCGATCGCCAGCAGCGAGGTGAGCGCGTCGGCCAGCACGTGCCAATAGGCCGAGCGCATGTTGTGGTCATGATGGTGATGATCGTGGTGGTCGTGATCGTCATCGTGCTCGTGCTGATGCCCGCCCAACAGCCAGACGCTCGCCAGATTCACCGCCAGGCCGAGCACGGCAATGGGAATGGCCTCGCGATACTGGATCGACACCGGCTGGAAGAGGCGCAACAGCGATTCTAGGCCGATGCCGAGCGCCACGATCGCGAGGATGATGGCCGAGGCAAAGCCCGCCAGATCGCCGAGCTTGCCGGTGCCGAAGGCAAAGCGCGGATCGCGCGCATGGCGACTTGCATAGCGGTAGGCGAAGGCCGCGATGCCGAGCGCCGCCACGTGCGTTGCCATGTGCCAGCCGTCGGCTGTGAGCGCCATCGAGCCGAACAGCGCGCCGCCCGCGATCTCGCCCACCATCATGGCGGCGGTAAGCCCGACCACCAGCCAGGTACGGCGCTCGTTGCGGTCGTGCGCGTGGCCGAGGAAAACGTGTTCGTGGCGCCAGTCGTTCAGAGTGTGGCTGTGCATGCGCTATCCCTTGAGGTAGGGCTCGACCTTGCCGGTGAGCTTGATGGTGAGCGGGTTGCCCTTGCGATCGACCGTCTTGCCGACAGCGACGCGGATCCAGCCCTCGCTCACGCAATACTCCTCGACGTTCGTCTTCTCCTGGCCGTCGAACTTGATGCCGACGCCGCGATTGAGCAGCGCCTCGTCATAGTGCGGGCTCTTGGGATTGGTCGAAAGGCGGTCGGGCAGAGAGGGCGTGTCGGTCATGGCGGGCATCCTAAAGCGTGTGCTATTTCGATTGAATCACGACGTCGACCGGGCTCGACCGGCGACACAAGATGTGGGAACGCGCGTGTTAAATTAACACGGTAATAACATGAGCGACTCAGCATCTTGTGTTCCTTGCGCCAAGAACCGGGACGACGACGACGAACGATGGGTGCCGATCATGGCATCGCCACCATAACCCGATGGTTAGAAGGAACCCGATTCCGTCGTATAGAACTTCGGCGCACTCGCGCGGCAGCAACTCCCGCGGAACGGCCCTCGTTACCCCTGCGGGCAACAGTCGGAGTTGCACGCATGATAGCCAAGCTCAATCACACGATCGTGGCCGCCCGTGACCGGAAGGCCTCGGCCCTGTTCCTGAGCGAGTTGCTCGACCTGCCGCCGCCGCTCCTGCTCGGGCCGTTCGCCGCAGTCACGGTGGGCGACGATCTGACGCTCGATTTCCTCGATACCGACCAGGAAATCCACCGCCAGCACTACGCCTTCCGCGTGAGCGACAGCGAGTTCGACCGCATCTTCGCACGCATCGAGGAACGCCGGCTGCCCTACTGGGCCGATCCGCACCAGAAGAAGCGCGAGCTGATCAATCACTGGGACGATGGTCGCGGGCTTTATTTCGAGGACCCCAACGGACACCTGATCGAGATCCTGACGCGCTCCTATGGCACGGCCGGGACCCAGGCCGAGAACCCGCACCCGCTGGTCGCCGAGAAGCTCGCAGCAGGTCCGGTAGATTCGAGTCCCGGTCCGCACCCGGGCGACGCGGTCTGCCACGAGCAGCCGCGCAACGGGCGGTAGCCGGCGCCTCCGGCGGCGCGAAGCCTATTTGGCGTGCGCCACTTCCTTCTGGACGTCGACCTTGTCGAGCGCCGCGCGCAGGCCGCGCGCCAGCTTGAGCGCATCGTCGTTGGCCCAGAAATGCATGAAGAACAGGCGCGGCTGTTCATCGAGCATGTGGCTGTGCAGGGCGGTGACCTCGATGTTGTTCTCCTTGAACGCCTTGATCACCGGATTGACCTCGCTGGCGGTCAGCACGAAATCGCCGGTGATGGCGGCCTTGTCGGGGCCGGTCTGCTGGAAGTTGATGCCGATCGCGGCACCCATTGGCGGCGGCAGCTTCATGCCGTGCGCGGTGACCGGCTGCGCGCGCGGGATGCCGAACTGGTAAATGCCGCCGGCGTCGTTGCCGCGGTAGCCCATGACGCGGTCGATGCCCTGCATGTCGAGACTGTTGGGCTGCGCCGTGCCGGGCGGCGGCGAGAACGGCGTCTTGCTCGCGGCGAGCGCCTCGTGCAGCGCCGTCGCCAGCTTCACCGGATCGCCTCGCCCCTGGACATGCATGTAGAGCGTCATCGGCTCGGCACGCAGCAGGTGATTGTGCACGGCCGTGATCTCGATGCCGCTGTCGACCAGCTTGCGCATGACCGGCATGATCTCGTCCTGGGTCATCACCAGATCGCCCATCACCATCGCCTGCTCGCCCATCGGCATGAAGGCGAGCCAGCCGCCGAAGGCAAAGCCGGTCTTGAGCGCCACGCCGTCGAGCGACACCTTGAGATCGGTGCGCGGGAAACCGACGCGATAGACGCCGCCCGCCTGCACGGTGCCGGACTTGCCGAGCGCTTTGCCGACCGCGGCCCAGTCGGGATCGGCCGCCACGGCGGGGGCGGCCAGCGCCATCGCAGCGGCGATGGACAGCGCGACGTTTCTGATCGCCATCATGGGAACCTCCTGTTCAATCGAGTTTCTCCACCACCGTCTTCACCTCCTGCCCCTTCATCAGGACGACCGTCGCCATCGGCCGACCTTGGGCGAGCACCGGATCGACCGCCGCGGCCCGGTAACCGGCATTGGCCCTGACGGCATTCGCGACCGCGGTTTCGAGCGGGACGCGCGCCTTGGACATGACCGCTGCCTGTTCGCCAGCGGCCTTCAGATCGTCGCCCTCGGTGATGGCGACCGACTTGTCGATATTTCCCGATCGGTAGTCGACGATGACTTCCCTGAACTTGCCGTTGCTCGCCGTGTAAACCGAGAGCTGCAGGGCGCCATCCTCGATCTCGTATTTCGCCGAAATCGGCATGCCGGCGCTCTGGCTTATCTTCAATCCCTGTTCAAGCGACAGGCTCGCCATCGGCAGCGCCTTGGCGAGCTCGGCCGGCTTGAGCTCCGGCTCGGCCGCGCGCGCAGCTGCAACGGCGGCGAGGAGCAAGACGGTTGAAGCGATGGCGAGGGAGACCCTTCTGCGGACCACGGTCGTCTCCTGCGGCGTGCTATGGCGCGATTCTCGCCGCCAGCGTTTAACGCAGTTTTACGGGTAAACAGCCGGTCTCGATCCGCATCACAAAGCCGTGACAGGGAACGGCAGGCGATGCGTCTATGGCTTGTGCCGTGCCAGCGGAAACACCAGCGCGAAGATCGCTCCCCCTGCCGGCGCGTCGTCCACGGCGATCCTGCCGCCATGGGCGCGCATGATCTCGCGCACGATCGCCAGACCCAGTCCCGCGCCCTGCGTGCGCTGGCCCTTGCCGCGCGAGAAGCGCTCGAAGATGCGCTCGCGATCCTGAGGCGGCACCCCGGGGCCATGGTCCGAGACGGAGATGCGGCCGTCATCATGCACCGCCACTGCGACCTCGGTGCCGGGCGGGGTATGGGCGACGGCGTTTTCCGCCAGATTGCGCACGGCGTCGGCGATGGCGAAGCGGTTGCCGCGAACGAACGTCGGAGCTCCGGCGGCGGTAAAGCCGATGGCGCGGCCCTGGGCCACGGCCCACGGCGCCAGGGAACTCACCACCTCGCGCGCCGGATCGTTGAGGTCGATCACGGCCGACACGTCGAGCGCGACGGCATCCAGCCGGGCGACGCTCAACAACTGTTCGATCAGGCGATTCATGCGCTCGACATCGGCCTTGAGCTTGTCGACCTCGACATTGGCCGGCAGGTTGTCGAGCGCGGCGGTGACGATGGCAAGCGGCGTGCGCAACTCGTGAGCGGCATTGGCGGTGAACTGCCGTTGCACGGCGAAGCCCTGTTCAAGGCGGTCGAGTGCGCGATTGACCGCCTCGACGATGGGCGCGATTTCGCTCGGCAGGTCCCGATCGGGAAGCCGCACGGAGGTCGTCCCCGGTCCGATCGAGGCGGCGACGTCCGAGGCCAGGCGGATCGGCCTCAGGGCGCCGCGGATGGCGAGGATCGCGATGGCGACGGTGACGGCCATGAACAGGGGAATGACCCAGGCGATGTCGAACACGAACTCCTCGAGAAACGAATGCACCAGCGCGCTCGCGCCCTCGGCGCGCGCGACCCAGACCGACAGTGGCCCCGCGGCGCTGTCGACCGTCAGGCCGAGCCCGTAATAGTCGCGGCTGTCTGCGCCGATGCCGGGCAGGCGAAAGTAGCTCGCGTCCTCGTCGGTTTTGGGCCAGGTGGCGGCAATGGCCGCGAAGGCCTGCGGTTGGACGGCCACCATGCGGCCGTCGGCGGCGCGGATGGCGAAGATGTCCGTCCCGGCGGAAGCTTCATAGGCCTCGCGCAGCCGCGGCGGCAGCACGAGCTGAGCCGTTCCGTCCGGTGCGACACGCACGTGAGCGGCAAGATCCGCCGCGCGCTGGCCAAGCTCGCGATCGGCGATCGACTCGGCGGTGTCGTAGGCGCGCCACAGCAGGAAACCGCCAATGGCTGCGCTCGCCAACAGGAACAGCACCGTCAACCGCACCGCCAACCGCAGCTGCAGCGAGCGCAGACGCGGTGGCTTCACGTGCCGGGCTCGGTGAGCAGATAGCCGACGCCGCGCACGGTGTGGATCTCCACGGTGGCGCCCGCTTCCGCCAGCTTGCGCCGCAGATAATGGACATGCACGGGAATCGCGTTGGACTCGAGCTCGTCGTCGATGCCGTAGAGCTTCTCCTCGAGCAGCGACTTTGGCACGACCCGTCCGGCGCGACGCATCAGATGCTCGAGGATGGCGGTCTCGCGCCGCGGCAACGACTGCGCTTTGCCGTCGATCCGGAGGTCGCGGCCGATGGTGTCGAGCGCGAGATTGCCGGTCCTGAGCGTGGCGCCCAGGGCGCCGCCGGGTCGGCGCAACAGCGCCTTGGTGCGCGCCACGAGCTCGGCGATCGCGAACGGCTTCACCAGATAGTCGTCGGCGCCCGAATCGAGACCCGCGACGCGATGCTCGACGGCGTCGCGCGCGGTCAGCACGAGCACAGGCACCGTGTTGCCGCGGGCCCGCACATCCTGCAGGAGCCTGAGCCCGTCACCGTCGGGCAAGCCGAGGTCGAGGATCGCGGCATCGTAGGGATTGGCCTCGAAGGCGGCCGCCGCGTCCGCGCATCCCGTCATGATGTCGACGGCAAATCCATGGCGCACCAGTGCGCCACGAACGATTTCGGCAATGCGTGCCTCGTCCTCCACGACCAGCAATCGCATTTTCCAACCCGTGTTGAACCGGCCATCGGACCATGTCGAGTTTACGGCAGCTTTAAGCGGGCCTCCATGCTTGCCTGTCCGCTCCCAAGTTTATCGCAGGATTAAGTCCGGCCGGATTTGCCCCAATCGGAATGCGCAACGGTCTTGCGAACGGCACCGTTCGATTCGCAGGACAAACGAACGAAGGAGACCTCCATGACAGCTATCCGATTTGTCGTTCCGCTCGCCGTGGCGGCGATGCTCGCGGCCGCACCGTCCTTTGCCCAGACCACCAAGGCGCAGGAGGAGTCGCAGGAAAAGACCATTCAGCTCTCGCAGGTGCCGAAGGCGGCGCGCGATGCCGGCCAGAAGGCGCTCGGCGCGGCGCCGACCGAGGCCAAGATCGTGAACGGCACCAACCCGCAGGAATACGAGCTCGAAGCCAAGGCGGCGAACGGCAAGGAAACGAGCGTGCACGTCCGCGCCGACGGCACGGTCGTCAAGAAAGAGAGCGAATAGCCTATATCGTGAAGCGCGCAGCGGTGCCGTTGCGGTGCGACGGCACCGCTGTACGCGGCGCTCCGGAGCGCCTATTTGCCGATCGCCATGACCCAGGTCGGATGAAGGAATTCGTAGCCGACCAGGCCGATCACGGCGGTGACCGCGATCAGGAGCGGATTGCTGACCTTCCAGCGGAACAGCACGGCGAGCGAGGCGACACCGATCGCCGCCGTCAGCCAGTCGCCGATCGCCACGCGACCCAGCAGCACGCAGGCGCCGAGGATGGTGCCGATCGCGGCGGCATAGGCGCCCTTCACGAAGCCCTGCACGTTGCTGTTGCCGCCGTGGCGCACCAGGATGGGCGCGGCGATCAGCACGAACAGGAATGACGGCAGGAAGATGCCGACGGTAGCGACCAGCGAGCCCCAGAAGCCGCCGACGATGAAGCCGACGAAGGTCGCGGTAATGACCACCGGGCCCGGGCTGATCATGCCGATGGCGACGGCGACCAGGAACTCGCGCTGGTTCAGCCAGGCGAATTCGTGCACCAGCCCCTGCTCGAGAAACGGCACGATGACCAGGCCGCTGCCGAAGGTGAGCGAGCCCGCCTTGAGGAAGAAGAGCGCGAGCTTGCCCAGCACCGAGGCGTTCGCTGCCGGCGCCCCCAGCGGCACCACGGCCGGCAGCGCCAACGGCGTGAGGCCAAGGGGCGTCGACGAACGGCGGAACAGGCTGCCGTACCACAGGATGCCGATCACGCCCGCGCCGATGAACAGCAGCGCGACCTCGGCCTTCAACACGACCGTGACGCCGAAGCAGGCCGCCGCGATTGCCCATTGCAGCTTGTCCTCCATGCCGAGCTTGGCGAGCCGCCAGCACGAATGGAGGATGAGCGCGATTACCGCCGGGCTGACGCCGTAGAAGATCGCCGTCACCGGCTTCAGGTCGCCCAGGTAGACGTAAAGCGCGCCGAGCGCCGCCACGATCACGAAATTGGGCAGGATGAACGACCAGCCGCCCGCCCAGGCGCCCCAGAAGCCGCCGCGCAGGTAGGAGACGTAGATGCCGACCTGGATGGCGAGCGGTCCGGGCATCGACTGACAGACGGCGATCGCCTGGCGCATCTGCTCCTTGGTGAGCCAGCCTTTGTCTGCCACCAGCTCGCGCTCCATCTGGCCGACCAGCGCAACCGGCCCGCCGAAGCCCAGGAAGCCGAGCCGCAGGAAATAGCGCACGAGCTCGCCGATGCGGCCCCGTCCTGTGCTGACCGTGTCGTTCATTTGCCCTGCTCCTTGATCGCGAATGAGTCGTAGAGCCCGTTCAACAGGACCGCGCCGCGCGCCAGCCGCTCCTCGTCACCGGTGCCCGGCAACGCGATGCCGGCGATCAGGCTCTTCACGCCGGCCGTCTCGGCGCGGCCGTACTTGTCGTCCTTCAGGTCGATGTCGTGGACGATCTCGCCGATCGCGGCGAGCGCTGGATCGTCGAGCCCGGCATGCGCCAGCAGCACCTCGAAGGTGCAGCGATCGCCCCTGTGCGTGAACTCGCCCTCGAACATGTCGAAGCGCAGCTCGCCGGGCTCCGGCCGGTAGCCGCTCGAGGGCACGAACTTGAAGCGCGCCTGCTTGTCGATGAAGCGCTTGATCAGCCAGGCCGAGGCGATGCGGTCGACCTGCATGCCCTGGCGCGTGACCCAGACGCGCTTGTCGAGCACGCCGACCGGCGGAAGTGCTTCGTTCGTTTTCACCTCACCCTCCCCCTGCAGCATGGCCTCGAGGCCGGACACCAGACCCTGCGCGGCGAGGCGATGGTTGGACCCGAAGAAATCGATGGCGACCACGGCGTCGAACTGCCGGCGCAGGCGCGCGACCTGGACCGCCGCCTCGGCAAGCACGCTGTCCGGCTGATCGCCCGCGATGCGCGCGCCGATCTCGCGCGCCTCCTCCGATATCTTGCGGTAGTCCTCATCGCGCGCGGCATCGAACAGCTCCTTGAGCTCGTGGTCGGACAGCCCCTCGACCAGCGCCGCCTCGCACACGATCGCCTCGCCGCCAAGCTCCTCGATCTCCTTGGCGAGCCAGGCGAAATCCTCGCGGCCATCGTCGCTGGCCGGCAGCGCGTGGACGGCATTCTTGACCGGCACCGCGCCCAGTCCCTGCAGCCGACGCCACACCTTCACGCGGGCGTAGGCCGGCTTGGCCGGCAGCTGGTGGATCAGCAGGAGCCAGCGGGGACCATCCGCAGACATGGCGCACCTGTATCACGCCACCCATTGATTTAGCAACAGGCGTATCATTTCTGTTGCTAACGGTTTCACATGGCCCTATGTTTCATGCAACACATGTATCATAGAGAGGAGAAGGTCATGAAATGGGTAACCAGAGAGCGTCCCAAGATCGATCGGATCGCCTGTCCGTGGCTGATCCAGCGCTTCATCGACAAGCAGCCGGAGTTTCTCTACGTGCCGCCGGCCGAGGTCATGGCGACCGCCAAGAAGACCGGCGCGATCCCGTACGACGTGCCTGACGTGAAGTTCAGCCATGTGGGCGACAAATGCTCGTTCGACGCCTTCGTCGCCGAATACAAGCTCACCGAACCGGGCCTCGACCGCCTAGCCGACATCGTGCGCGGCGCCGACACCTCACGGCTCGATCTGACGCCGCAGTCGGCCGGCCTGTTCGCGATCTCCCTCGGCCTCAGCCACGTCTTCGCTGACGACCACGAGATGCTGCGTCACGGCATGGTGGTGTACGACGCGCTTTACGCCTGGTGCCGCAGCCTGACCGGCGAGACGCACAACTGGCCGCCGAAGATGGGCTGAGGCCAGCATGACGGACGCCGTCCTGAAGCCCGCCGCGCCGGCGGCAGCCGCCCGTACCCGGCTGCTCCTGGAAGGCCCGATCGTGCCAACGATGCTGCGGATCGCCGCGCCCAACCTCGCGGTGAACGTGATCCTGATTGCCGTCACCGCGAGCGTCGACGCGCATTTCGTCGGCAGGCTGGGACTCGAGGCATTGGCGGGTCTCGCCCTGGTGTTTCCGCTGCTGATGCTGATGCAGCAGATGGCGAACATGGCGATGGGCGGCGCCATTGCCGCCTCGATCGCCCGCGCGCTGGGCGCCGGCCGCCATGACGATGCCCGGGCATTGGTCGTGCACGCGCTGATCATTGCCGTCGGTGCGGCGGTGCTCTGCAGCGCGCTGTTCCTGCTGGGCGGGCCGACGATCTACCGCTTGCTCGGGGGCCGCGGACCGGCCCTTGCCGCGGCGCTCGAATATTCCAACGCGATCTTCGCCGGCGCCGTGGCCTATTGGTTGCTGGGAGCGCTCACCAGCATCGTGCGCGGCACCGGCCACGCCGCCGTCCTGGCCTGGTTCTATATCGCGGCCGAAGCGCTCCACATCGTCCTGGTGCCGCTCCTGGTGTTCGGCGTCGGGCCCCTTCCCGCTCTCGGCGTCACGGGCGCCGGCATTGCCACCGTCTGCTCCTTCCTCGCCTCGTCTTCGGCGCTCGCCTGGTACATCGCCGCAGGCCGGACATCGGTGCGCTTCAGCCGCGTGCGGCTCGAGCGCCGCTTGTTTGCCGAGATCCTGAAAGTCGGCGCGCCGATGTCGCTCGCCCCTGTGCTGAACAATGCAGCACTCGCCACGCTGACCTCCTACGCAGGCGTGCTCAGCGCCACGTCGCTGGCCGCCTTCGGCGCGGCCGTGCGGCTGGAATACCTGCTCTATCCGCTGAACTTCAGCATGGGCGCCGCTGTGCTCGCCATGATGGGTGCCAATATCGGCGCCCGGCAGCCAGCCCGCGCCGCGCGCATTGCCTGGATCGCGCTCGCAGTCGCCGCCTGCTTCATGGCCTCGGTCAGCGTGATCGCCATCGCCGCGCCCGATCTGTGGATGCGCCTGTTCAGCGCCGACCCTGACATCCTGGGCGATGGCCGCCTCTACCTCGCCATCGTCGGCCTCGCCTACCCGTTCGTTGCCGGCACGCTGCTGAACTCCGCCTTCCAGTCGACGCGCCAGCCGCAATGGCCGCTCGCCGCGATGACTTGCCGGCTCCTCGTCGTCATGGCGGGCGGCTGGATCGCGATCGAGCTGCTGCACGCAGGCCTTGCTGGCATCGCCGTCGTGACCGCACTCGGCCTCGTCACGATGGGCGGCGTGCTGATGGCGGCCTTCCGCCTCAAAGCAAGGCTCGGGTGATCCCATGCCCCTGAAACGCAACGGCCATGTCGAGCTGCCCGCCAACCGGGGCAAAGGCGGGTTCGATCATGCCTACGTCCATGCCGCGAGCGGCCACGTCTACGTGGCGCACACCGCCAACGACGCCATCGACGTCCTCGACGACGAGAAGCACCTGTTCTCGATTGCCGGCCTCAAGGCGGTCGCCGGCGCGCTGGTGAGCGACGCGGACAACCTGATCTTCTCGTCCAACCGCGGCGAGGACACGGTCGGGATCTTCCCTGCCGGGCCAGATCCCGCCGTCATTAAGGTCGAGGTCGGCGCCGCGCCCAACGGCCTGTCCTACGATCCGGGCCGCAAGCTTCTGCTGGCGGCCGGTCTTGCCACCCTCAGCGTGGTCGATGTCCAGGCGCTGAAGGCGCGGGCGACATTCCCTGCGCCCGGCCGCACGCGCTGGACGGTGTTCGACGCCGAGGCTGGCCTTTTCTACGTCAACGTCATGGACCCCGCGGTGATCGCGGTGGTCGATGCAAGGAAGCCCGACCGGCTCGCCCACATGTTCGCGGTGCCGGCCGCCGGCCCGCACGGGCTCGACTTCGATCCCGACACACGGCGGCTGTTCTGCGCCTGCGACGCCGCGCGCCTGTTCGCGCTCGATGCCCGCAGCGGAAAGATTCTGGCCGAAGCGCCGCTCAGCGGCACGCCCGACGTCGTGTGGTTCAACCGCGCACTTCGCCAGCTCTACGTCGCAATCGGCGATCCGGGCGTGATCGACGTCTTCGACACGCGCACGCTCCAGCGGACCGGCACGGTCGAGACCGAACGGGGGGCGCACACCACGGCGCTCTCGCCGGCCGGCGACCGCCTCTACGCCTTCCTGCCGCAAAGCCACCGGGCGGCGCTTTTTCACTGCACTTGAGAGCACAGGAGATCGACATGGAATACAAGCTTGCCCCTCTTTACTGCCGGCCATGGACGCTGAACGGCATGACGCCGCGGCTGATCGAGAGCCACTACGAGGGCAACTATGGCAGCGCGCTGCGCAAACTGAACGCGCTCACCCGGGAGATCGAGGGCCTCGACCCGGCCACCGCGCCGGCCGGGGCGCTCAACCGGCTGAAGCGCGACCAGGCGCTGGTACTGAACTCGACCCTGCTGCACGAGCTCTATTTCGCCAGCCTGGGCGGCGATGGCCGCTTCCCGCCCGAGCCGATGGCCAAGGCGCTGGAACGCGACTTCGGCTCGGTCGACCGCTGGCGCCAGGAGTTCATGGCGCTGGCCCAAGGACTGGCCGGCGGCTCGGGATGGGTGATCCTGAGCTGGGTGCCGCGCGACGGCGCGCTGATCAACCAGATCGGTTTCGACCACACGCAGAGCGTGGCCGGCGCGGTGCCGATCCTGGCGATCGACATGTACGAGCACGCCTACCACATCGATTTCGGCACCAACGCGGCGGCCTACATCGCCTGCTTCATGCGCAACATCGACTGGCAGGCCGTGCTCGGCCGTTACGAGGACGCGATCAGGTCGGCGCCGCCCCGGCCGCTGGTGCAGAAGGAATTCGCCGACGTGCCGGCGGTGACGCCGGAAGATGTGAAGGCCATGATCGATGGCGGCCAGGGCGTGCAGATCATCGACGCGCGGCCGCGCCACTACACCACCAAGTCGACCGAGATCATGGAGGGCGCGGTGTGGCGCGATCCCGAGCGCATCGACGACTGGATCGGCGAGCTCTCCAAGGAGAAGCCGGTCGTCACCTACTGCGTCTACGGTTTCCATGTCGGCTGCCAGACCGCGATCGCGCTCCGCCAGGCGGGCTTCGATGCGCGCTACATGGCGGGCGGCCACTACGCCTGGAAGGCGATGGGCGGCAAGGTCCGGATGCTCGAGTAGACGACGGCCGATTGCTCGGCCGGCACGATGTGTGCACATTGGCGGCGCCGTGCATACGAAGTTTCCCGCCGGGCTGATTCGCCTCTACGGCCTGCTCGCCCTGTTCAACGTGGTGGCTTGGGCGCTGGCGCTCTGGCTGTTCCACGCGCCGTCGCTGTGGGGCTTGGCCCTGCTCGCCTACGGCCTGGGGCTGCGGCACGCCGTCGACGCCGACCATATCGCGGCGATCGACAACGTGACCCGCAAGCTCGTGCAGCAGGGCGAGCGGCCGATGACGGTCGGGTTCTTCTTCGCGCTCGGCCATTCGGCCGTCGTCCTGCTGGCGGTGATCGCAGTAGCCGCGGCCGCCACGCTGGTGACCGCGCGGTTCGCCGCTTTCAGGGATTTCAGCGGCACGATCGGCACGGCGATCTCGGTCCTCTTCCTGTTCGCCATAGCCCTCGTGAACCTCGTGATCTTCACCTCGGTGTGGCGCGCGCTTGGCCGCGTGCGCGCCGGCCTGGCCTATGTCGAGGACGACCTCGACCGGCTGCTCGACGGCCGCGGCCTGCTCGCCCGCCTGTTCCGGCCGCTGTTCCGCCTGATCAAGAAGAGCTGGCACATGTTCCCGCTCGGCTTCCTGTTCGGCCTTGGCTTCGACACGGCAACGGAAGTGTCGCTGCTCGGCATTGCCGCGAGCGAGACCGCGCGCGGCATCTCGCTGTGGTCGATCCTGGTGTTCCCGTTGCTGTTCGCGGCCGGCATGTCGCTGATCGACACCACCGACGGCGTGCTGATGCTGGGCGCCTACGACTGGGCAAGGCTCGAGCCGGCACGCAAGCTGCGATACAACCTCGCGATCACGCTCGCCTCGGTGATCGTGGCCGTGGCGGTGGGCGGCATCGAGGCGGCGAGCCTCGTTGCCGGCAGACTCGATCTCGCCGGTCCGCTCTGGGTGGCGATCCAGCGACTCGGCGAGCACTCGACCGGGATCGGGCTCACGATCATCGGCCTGTTCGCCGCCGCATGGTTCGGCGCAATGCTGGTGCAACGGCTCGGCGAGCGCGCCGCGAGCCGGTCGCGCTGAGGCCTATTTCGGCGCCATGCGGATGGCGCCGTCGAGCCGGATCACCTCGCCGTTCAGCATGCGGTTGTCGACGATGTGCATGGCGAGCGCGGCATACTCCTTGGGATCGCCCAGCCGCGGCGGGAACGGCACCTGGGCGCCCAGGCTCTTCTGCGCCTCGGCCGACAGGCCCATCATCATCGGCGTCAGGAAGAGACCGGGCGCGATGGTGCAGACGCGGATACCGAGACTCGAGAGATCGCGCGCGATGGGCAAGGTCATGCCGACCACGCCACCCTTCGACGCCGAGTAGGCGGCCTGGCCGATCTGGCCGTCGAACGCCGCCACCGAGGCGGTGTTGACGATCACGCCGCGCTCGCCGTCATCCATCGGCGCGGCCTGGCTCATCGCCCACGAGGCGAGCCGGATGACGTTGAAGGTGCCGATCAGATTGACCTGGATCACCTGGGCGAACATGCCGAGATCGTGCGGGCCCGACTTGCTGATGGTGCGGGCGGCGCGGCCGATGCCGGCGCAGTTCACCACGACCCTCGGCGCGCCCAGCTTCTCGACCACCGTCTTCACCGACGCCTCGGTGTTGGCGCCATCGCTGACGTTGGTCTTGACGTAAAGACCGCCGATCTCCCTGGCTTTCTTCTCGCCCAGCTCGTCCTGCACGTCGAAGATCGCGACCTTGGCGCCGGCCGCCGCCAGCGCCGACGCCGTGGCGCCGCCCAACCCCGATGCGCCGCCGGTGACGATGGCGGCCTGACCCTTCACGTTCATCGATATCCTCCGTTCATGGACGCGCTTTTAGCACGGCCGCGGTGCGCGCCAAGGCACGCCGCTGGCGCGACAGCTGCGCTTCGCGGGCGGCGATGTAGAGCGCCGAGGCGATGACGATGGCGGCGCCGACATAGGTCCAGATCGACGGCACCTGGCCCCAGATGAGCCAGCCGGTGAACACGGCGAACGGCAGGCGGAGGTAATCGAATGGCGCGACCGCCGACATCTCGCCCGCCTTGAAGGCCTGCACCCAGAAATATTGCCCGGCCGTCGCGGAGATCGCCATGCCGACCGCCAGCACCCAGCCCCAGGCGCTGGGCCAGCGCCATACCCAGAGCGCGGGCAGCGCCAGCAGGAGCGTCGAGAAGATCGCGAACTGCGTGAGGATCATGAGCGGCGTCTCGGAATCCGACAGCCGGCGCACCAGCAGGATCGACAGGCCGACGGTGAAGGCGTTCGCGAGCGCCACCAGCGCTCCGGCCTGCAGGCTGCCGCTGCCTGGCCGCATCATGATCAGGACGCCCACGAAGCCCACGACCGTGGCCGTCCAGCGCCGCCAGCGCACTTTCTCGTGCAACACCACGGCGGCAAGGATCACCGAGAACAGCGGCTGCGAGAAGGCGATCGCGGTGGCGTCGGCGAGCGGCAGCATGGAGACGGCGTAGAAGCCCAGCACCATGGAGATGGTGCCCATGGTGGTTCGCCAGAAATGGCCCTGGATGCGCTTGCTGTGCCACGGCTTGACGCGGCCCGACAACATCAGCGGCGCCAGCATCACGACCGAGAAGAAAGCGCGGAAGAAGGCCGTCTGCACGCTCTCGATCTCGGCCGACATCAGGCGGATCATGGCGCTGTTGGCGGTAAAGATGAATCCGCCGCTCACCAGCCACAGCGCCCCCTGCACGTTGGGCGGCAGGCGGCGGAGCCGCGCCAGCATCAGATCTTGCGCTCGCGGCCGGCCCAGTAGGTGGCGCGCAAATCCTTCTTCAGTACCTTGCCGACCGGGCTGCGTGGCAGGCTGGCGACGAAATCGACCGACTTGGGCGCCTTCACCCCGCCCAGCTTCTGCTTGGTGAGCGTTATCAGCTCGTCCGCCGTCGCCTTGGCGCCAGGCTTGAGCTCGACCACCGCCTTCACCGCCTCGCCCCACTTCTCGTCGGGCACGCCGATCACGGCACAATCCTGTACGGCGGGATGGCTCCACAGCACCTGCTCGATTTCGCTCGGGAAGACGTTGAAGCCGCCGGTGATGATCATGTCCTTCTTGCGATCGACGATGTAGACGAATCCGTCTTCGTCGATGAAGCCGATGTCGCCGGTGTGATGCCAGCCGAAGGTCGAGGCCTCTTCCGTCGCCTGCTTGTTCTTGTAGTAGCCGGGCGTGACCAGCCCGCCCCGCAGCACGATCTCGCCCCGCTCGCCGCGCGGCAGGATGCGGCCCTGATCGTCCATCACCTCGAGCCGCATCAACGGCGCCACCTTGCCGCAACTGGCCAGCCGATGGCGCTTGTTGCTCGCGAGCGCCGCCACGTGATCGGCAGGCGAGAACACCGTACAGATCATCGCGGCTTCTGCCTGGCCGTAGGTCTGGGTCAGCACCGGGCCGAACACTTCGATCGCCTCGACGAGCTTGTCGACCGACATCGGCGCCGAGGCATAGACGAGATGCTTCAGGGAGCTGTAGTCGTGCTTCCTGATGTCGGGATGGGCGAGCAGGATATAGATCAGGGTCGGCGGCATGTAGATGTGCGTCACCTTGTGCCGCTCGATCGCCGCCAAAATCCCGCCGGGATCGGCCGTGCCCATGAAGATGTTGGTGCCGCCGTAGGGCAGCAGCGGAAAGGAACAGACGCCGGCGGCGTGCGTCATTGGCGCGACCATGAGATGCACCGGCGGCGCACCGATCGGCATGGTCGCCCAGAAGATCGAGTTCATGGTCTCGATCACGCGATTGGTGATCTGCACGCCCTTGGGCCGGCCGGTCGTGCCGCCCGAGCTGATCAGGATCGCAACCTCGTCCGGAGCATCCGGTAGATCGGGTGCCGTCTCGCCCTGCTTGGCCAGCCACGCCTCGAACTCAGGCGCGTCGATGCACAAGAAGTTCGTGATCTTCGGGCAGGCCTCGCGAATACGCGGCAAATATTGCGCGAAGCTCGAATGGTAGAACAGGAAGGCGACGTCAGTGTTGTCGAGGATATAGAGGTTCTCGTCGATGGCGTTGCGCGCGTTGACCGGCGCCCAGACCAGCCCGGCGCGTTGGATGCCGAGCAGCGCGGCATAGGCCATGGCGTGGTTGGGACTGTAGACCGCGACCTTGTCGCCGGGCGTCAATCCGGCCGCCAGCAGGCCATTGGCAATGCGGTGCGTGGTCGGCCGCACGTCGGCGTAGGTCCAGCCGCGTGTGCCATCGTGCAGGCAATCGCGCTGCGGATAGAGATCGGCGCCGCGGTCGAAATAGTCGATCAGGCGCATGCGATCAAAGCGCCTTCTGCATCAGCACACTGTCGAGCCAGCGGTCGAACTTGAAGCCGATGTTCTTGAGGGTGCCCACCATCTCGAAGCCGCAGGAGGCATGTAGCCTGATCGACGGCGTCTGCGCGCTGTCGCCGATCACCGCCACCATCTGCTTCTTGCCGAGCCGCGTGCAGTGCTCGATCAGCACCGGCAGCAGCGCCTTGCCGATGCCCATGCCGACGGCGTCCTTGTCGATGTAGATCGAATCCTCGACGGAGAATTTGTAGGCCGGCCGCGGCCGCCAGTTGCCGGCATAGGCGTAGCCCATCACCTTGCCGTCGCGCTCGGCCACCAGATGCGGCAGCCCCAAATCGAGCACCGCGGCGCGGCGCTTCTTCATCTCTTCCAGGCTAGGCGGTTCGATCTCGAAAGAGGCCGTGCCGTGCAGCACGTGATGTCGGTAGATCTCGGCGCAGCGCGCCACATCGGCCTCGGTCGAGGCCCGCACGATCAGTTCGCTCATGACGGGCTTTATAGCGCGTCAGCGACCGGGCTGCCGAATCTGGCCGGCGTCGGGACCGTCATACTTGAAGAGCGAGTCGGCAAGCTGCAGGCCGGTCTTGAGATCGGTCAGGGTGACGTCGACCCGGTTGCCGCGTCCATCGATGATCGTCCAGCCGCGCAACTCCATGGGATTTTCCGCCATGCGCACGATCACCTTGCCCTCCTGAGGCTTGCGCGTCTGCACGATGGTGAGCTCGAGCACGCCGTTGTGGCGCGACTGCGATTCGACCGTGAGGTCACCCGACAGCCGGAACGGCTCCTTGACCAGGAACGAGGCGGCCGTCCAGCCGATCGGCCACTGGCCGAAATCGCGCGTCGCCGGGTCCCACAGGGTGACCTGGCTGCCGTCGGCGACGATCTTGAGCTGGCTGGGCGGATCGTATTGGAAGCGCATGCGGCCGGGACGGCGCACATAGAGCGTGCCGGTCGTCGTCGACCCGCCAGGATTGCTCTGCACGAAGCGCGCCTGCAGGGTGTGGATCGAATTGAAGTACTGCTCGACCTCGGCAACGCCTGCCTGGGCAATGGCCGGGGCGTCGGCAGCGAGAAGCGAAACCAGGAGGGCAAAGGCCGCGAGGATCAGGCGCATATCGGTCCTATGACGGTCGAATCGGGCGGTTTCAAGAAGGCAAGATCACGATCGCGGGGGAAACGCGCGCCACCGCAAATGGCTGCGGCCGGCCTTGGCGGCGAGCCGAACCGGCCGCGTGACATAGTAAAGCGGCCATAGCGGGCGCGGCAGCGGCAGCGCGCCGTGGTCGCTCACCGTCGGTGTGAAGGCAAGCTGCAGGACTGCCTTCGCTTTGTCGAACGGCCGGTCGCACAAGCCGATGTCGCTGAAGTTGGGCAGCGCTGCGTCGCCGGGCGGCGGGCCGGCGCGCAGCCCGGCGAGCAACGCCTCGGCCCTTGTCTGGGCGCGACGGTCGGCCTGCACGAGCCGCGCCAGGTCGCCGGGCAGTTCGAGGTCCAGCACACGCTCGGCGAGCGCCGCGCCCAGGGTCACGCTGCCGCCGCAGCCGGCCGCTCGCGCCCTCGCATGGACGCAGCTCCAATCGAGCTCCGGATGCCGGGCAATCAGGTGGGCGAAATCGTTGATCCATTCCAGGCAGCGCCAGCGTTCCTTGGTGCCGTGTCCCGCCAGCAGGAGCGCGAGATCGCCGCCGGCGAGCGTCCGCACCGCCTGGCCGCCGATCGAAAGGGCCTCCACCTTGGGCCAGATCTCCGCGGCCGAGAGCGGGAACGGCACGTGCGCGCCGCTGAATTCCCAATGCAGGTCGACGGCGACGAGCCCGTCGTCACGCACCAGCGAATATTGCCGAAGGGAGGAGAGAAACATGTGCCGGAAGGCGGGCTCGCCCTGCACGGCGCGGTATCCCAGCGCGGCCAGTGCCCGCTCGGCGTCGGCCATCCGTGCAGCCGGCACGATCACGTCGATGTCGCTGTATTCGCGCGCCGCAGGATCGCCATAGAGCTGGCGCGCCAGCACCACGCCCTTGAAGACGGCGTAGCGGATGCCTTCGCCTTCGAACAGCCGGGCCAGGCGCCGGATCTCCTCGGTGAAAAGAAGTGCGCGCGCCACGTGCGCATGGCGATAGTCGTCGAGCGCCTCATGCAGCTCATCCGGCACGCCACGCCACGCCAGCCGGGCCAGCCCGTCGATCAGTTGCGGGCGCACCGTGTGATGCTCGGCCAGGCGCATCACCTCGGCGAAATCGAGACCGCCGCGCAGCAGCATCTCCGCCCGCTCGGCCGCCACTTGGGGCCGCGCCAGCAAGGTCAGGAAATCGAAGGCGTTCTGGACTGATGCAGGCGCCGATGGCATTGCGCCCCTCGGCATGCCGGCGAGAGGCGGCTAGTGCGTCGCTTTGGCGGCACTCTTTTTCCCGCCGAAGTCGGAGGCGCCGGAACTTCCAACCGCCAGCGTGAGATCCCTCAAGGTGCCCCATTGAATGAGCGCCGGCGCCTCATAAGGCTTCTTTTCGCTCTTTGCGGCGGGGCTTGCCGTGGCGGCTTCGTCTTTCGTGCGGCCCATCAAGGAGGCTCCGATCTTGTCCATTCGCGGCCTCAGGATACCACGTCCGATCTTCGGCCGTACACAGCCCGGCTGCCTTTCAACCCACCGCCTCGACCAGGCCCGCCGATTGCAGCTCGTGCAAAAATCTCTGCACGTCGGCCTCGCAGCGCGCCGGCTCGACGTCGAACTGGTCGACAATCAATTTGCACAGCTCCTCGACCGAGCGCGGTTGCTCGAGCGCCTGCCAGATCTCAGCGCCAGCGCCCTTCAGGCCGAAATAGACCGATTTGTCGAGGTTCAGGATCGCGACCTCGGCGTCGAGCTTGCAGGAAACCTGCGCGGTCGACTGCTTCAGGAGGGTGGTGGGCGGGAGCATGTGTGCCGCCGGTTTAGCGCCGAAGCTCGGCACCATCAACCGCGCGCCTGCCCGTTTGGCCGGCTGGCCAGCCAGAAATCGAGCGCCAGGATCGGCACCAGTGCGCGCACATCGCCGGTCGCCCGAGCCGCGGCGAAACGATCCAGGTCGATCCAGCGCTTCATCGCGTCCGGCATCAGCAGCGGCGGCGCGGGCGCGCCGACCGGGGCCGGGCCATCGCCGGCAGACGGCGTCTTGTCGCGCGCCAGGATGGCGGCGGGCAGACGGCCGCGCATGGCTTCGCGGATGACGAGCTTGCGTCGGGTCCATGGCAGCGGCGGCAAGGAGAGCATGAACTGCAGCACCCGGAGATCGAGAAAGGGATGGCGCCAGACGAAATCCGCCCGCATCTCGTCGACGTCGCATTCGGCGAACACGGCCTGCCAGATCGGGTCGGCGAACGAGGCCATCGCCCAGGGGTGCCAGGGGTGAGCGGGCGGATTTTGCGCGCGCAGCGCCTGTGCACGGTGGTGCAGGTCGAGACGCCGCACGAAATCGTCCGACAACCACGCCGGCAAAGTACCGGTCGCCCTCTGCGGCTCTGATCGCGGCTGCAGATAGCGCCGCCAGGTGGGGCCCCAGCCATGCAGTCCCTTGGCGCGGGCGTAGAGCAGGCCGGCTTCGATCAGACGTCCCCAGCGGCGCTGGCGCGCCAGCCAGGAAAGATAGGGGCCGCGCTCGAATTTCAGCGCATTGTCCGGCCCCTCGCCCTGCAGCCAGACGGGCGCGGCCGCCGCCTGCGACGCGGCCACGCGACCCGCATGGGCGCTCTCGAGAACGCCAGGGTCCGGCTCGGCCGCCGGCAGCGCCGCCGCACGCCAGTCCGCAGCATGGGCCGGATCGTCGATCACGCTTTCGCCGAGCTCGATGCCGAGATGACGCGCCGCCTCGCGGGCGTAGGAAAGCTCGTCGTCCGGCGCCGGATGGGCGGTGCGGAAGGTCAGCCCGACCACCGTGGCCGGATCGCCGCGCAGTTCGACGGCCGACGCCGCGAGCGTGGTGGAATCGAGGCCGCCGCTCAGCGAGATGCCGACGCGGCCGCTTGCGGGCAGGCGATCGGCGACGGCGCGCAAGGTCAGCTCGCGGAACCGCTCGCCATAGAGCCGGCGGTCGCGCAGATACAGCGGCTCGTCGATTGCCAGATGCCAGTAGCGGCGGGTCTCGGCGCCTTTGTCTGAAATGCCGACGAGATGGGCGGGCGGCAGGCGCCGCACCTCGCGATAGATCGTGCGATCGAATTCGAGACTGCGGCGGGCGGTCAGGAAATCGGCAACCCAGCAATCGTCGAGCTCGCGCGATAGAGCGCGCCACGACTTTATCCAGTCGAGCGAATCGCCCAGCACCCATGTGCCGCCAACGTGAGCATGGAAGAGGCTGCGAATGCCGAGCTGATCGCGCGCGCCGATCAGACGGCCGCGCGCTCCGTCCCACAAGACGAAGCAGAAGTCTCCGGCGAGGTGATCGAGGAATGACTCGCCCCAGCGCGCGTAAGCCTGCAGGCAAAAAAGCGCATCGTCGTCGGCGCTCTCATGGCGTCCGTCGAGGCGGATGCGGCCCACGATCCACAAGGCGTCGCCGATCTGGCGGATGGCCGAGGTCTCGCGATCGCGCCCGGCGAACGGCGCGCGCGAACGCAGCAGCGCGACATGGCGCGCGCTGCCCAGCAACTGGCAGTGCTCGACCGCCAGTCCCATGGCCGCGAGATCGACGGGTTTGCGATCGGCGTTGAAGATCGCGGCGAACAAGTCAGGTCGGCTCGGCCGAACGCCAGGCGATCAGGCGGGCGTAGGCGTCCTCGCTGCCGCCGCTGTCGAGCGCCTCGCCGTCGCACACCACCCAGGCATGGGCAGCCAACGCGCCGTCGCGACGCGCCACCCCGATATGCAGCTCCGACGCGTGGCCGTTGCCGGAGAGAAGTCGCTGCAGCGCCAGCGAGGAGACAAGGCAGGTGGCGCCGGGCACCCGGCGACCGGCGGCCCGCACGGCCCAGACGATACGTTTGACCGGACGATGGCCGCTGCCCGAACGGGCCGCCCAGCGGCGCAGCCGGCCGATATCGACCAGCGACAGGGCGATGCGCGCCACGACAAGGGCAAGCCAGGCGCGGGCGAACAGCCGCCGGTCCTCGGCGGACAGGCGAAACAGCGTCGCAACCGTGCTCATGCCCGCATCACGCGGCCGATCTCCTCTGCCACCCGGTCCATGATCGCAAAGTCCCGCTTATATGCCAGCGCATATACCGGCAGCACCTTGGCCACCCGCTCGACAAAGCGCAGCCGCCGCTCCAGCCGATCCGGCGCGTGATAGCGGATGTTCATGGCCGAGGCGATCAGCGCGCGGGCAAGCGCCAGCCCGCTCATGCGATCGGCGCGCGCGCCATGACCGGCGGAGTCGCCCGCCGGCACGTCACCCAGCCAGAACAGGGCCGCGAGCTGCCGCGGCGCGCCGCCAGAGGGCAGGTCGGGCCGCGGCTGGACCAGGATCTTCTCGGTGACGAGATTGAAGTAGCCGCGCTGCGCGGCGCCCGGCAGGAAGCGCTCGGCCGAATCGCGATGCAGCTTCAGGCGATAGGGTCCGGCATGAACCAGTGCCCGCGCACCGTGCAGCTCCAGCCGCAGCATGTCGTCGGTGACGAGGTCGGCGCCGCGGCCGATCAGGCAGGCGGCGAGTGTCGATTTGCCGGCGCCGCTCGGCCCGAGCAGGCCGATCACCCGGCCGCCGAGGTCGAGCACGGTGGCATGGAACGGCTCCTCGCCCTGCAGGGTGAGCGCCGTGCTCAGCACAAAATTCAGGAAGTTGGCTTCGAACGCGGTGCGGTCGGCGCCGTCGGCCCAGGCGCACCCGGCCTGCCGGCCGTCGGCCGAGACCACCGTCCGCAGGATGTTGCGGACGACGATGTAGACGCTGCCGTCGGCCAGCACGGAATAATGGATCCAGTCGTCGTCCGCCGCCGGCGGCGGCAGGCCCTCGGCCCTGGCACGGAAGAACTCGTCGCTCGCGAGCTCGATGCAAATATCCGCCGCTGCCTTGCGGTCCGCCGCCTCGGGCACGGTCGCCAGCGGGAAGGCGCTGTCGACGACGAGACCGTAGACGATATATCGACGATGAAAATTCACGCGGGCAGGCGGGCTCGGGATTCCGGTTCCTCGGGAGGGGATTTTCTCTATCATCGATCGGGCGGATATCACATGACGCGCGGATGACGAGAATCGACTGCCGGCAGATGGCCGGCGATACCGTGGCCCAGTCCGAGCAGGTCCGCCTCGCCTATGAGAGCCTCGTCAAGCAAGGCTATGTCGTGCTCGATCACGTCATCGACCCCGGCACGGCGGAGAAGCTCCACCGCGAATTCCTCGCGCGCTACCACAACCATCTGCAGGACAGCGAGCTGCCGGGCACCCTGAAGGTCGGCAACAAGCGCTATTTGATGGCGATCGATCTTGCCGGCGGCTTCGCCGATTGCGCGATCTACGCCAACCCGGTGGTCGTGGCGATCGCCCGCATGGCGCTGGACGAAAACGCCATCCTCGAGAGCTTCGGCGCCGTCGTCTCGCTGCCCGGCGCCGAGCAGCAGCACATCCACCGGGACGGCATGCCACTCTTCGACTCGGCGATCTCGCCGATGCTGCCCGCGCACGCGCTCACGCTCGCCATGCCGCTGGTCGACATGAACGAGCGGCAGGGCAGCACCGCGCTGTGGCCGGGCAGCCATCGCTGGCGGGAACGCAACGAGGAGGTGGCGCCGCTGGCGCCCGACGTTCCTGCGGGCTCGTGCATGCTGTGGGATTTCAGGCTCTTCCACAGCGGCACCGCCAACCGCTCGGAGCGGCCGCGGCCGATGATCTACGCCACGTTCGCGCGGCGCTGGTACCAGGATCCCGCGAACTTCACCAAGAAGGGCCTGCAACGGCTGAGCTTCACGCCGCAATTCCTCGACGGCGTGCCGGAGGATTTGCGCAGCCTCTTCTATCACGTGTTCCGCCACGAATGAGCTTCATGAACAAGCTCATCATCCTTGATGGGGTTTTCGCGCCGGCCGAGGTCAAGGCGATCGCCGAGTTCGACTACGGCGACGGCAACGAGACCTGGTATCCGCTCGGCAGCAACCCGGTGCACGAGAAGATCCTCGACATCGCGCGCAGCCATTTCGAGCTGACCGGAATGACGGGCTACGAGATGTGGCGCAACACCAACAATCCCGGCCGCCACGTCGACAAGGACGAGGTGATCTTCAGGCAGGAAGGCCGCCTCGTGCTGCCCCTGTGCAGCGCCGTCTACTATCCGATCGTCGACAATGTCCTGGGTGGCGAGTTCTACACCGACGACGTGCGCTACTTCCCGAAGACGAACCGGCTGGTCCTGTTCTCGCCCGGCATCGAGCACGGCGTCTCCGCTTACACCGGCAAGCGCATGGCGGTGAGCCTCAACCCGTGGCGCGAGCGCCCGCGCGGCCGCTGACCTCGCCAACCCCGTCACGCGGCGCTGAACTTGAAGGCGACCGACAGGCGCGGATCGGGACAAAGCCGCGAGGGCACGCCGCCCCGATGCAGCAGGCCGCCCGGGAACGTCACCACCCGGCCCGCGCGCGGGCTCACCGCCGAATGCGGCTCGCCGTTGCGGCCATAGAAGATCATTTCGCCCTGCCATTCGTCGCGCCAGTCGGGATTGATGAAGTAGACGCTGGTGACGCCCGGATCGATATCGTGATGGACGAGTTGCACGTCGTCCTGCGGGTGCTTGTTGCAGTGAACCCGCCGCAGCGACAGCGTTCGCTCGCCGAACAGCCCGCATGTGTGCGCGACGATCGTGTCGTGCCAGCGGCGAAACAGCGGGAAGGCCGAGAGCCGCTCCGGCTCGAACTCGTACTTCCAGTGTAGAATGTCGGAGGTTGCCTCGGTGTCGTAATCGTCGAGCGCGAAGGGAAGATTGCGGCAGGTCTCGTGGATCATGCGCACGACATCGGGCGCGAACAGCCCGTCCACGACATAGATTGGCTGATCGTCCACCAGACGCCGGTTCACCACCGGCTGGACGCTCTGTTCAGGGCTGGAAAGAATGGCTCTCGGTCTCCCGCATCGACACTACAGGCTGTCCGGGCTTCCCACACCGGCCGGACATGACGCCGGCGTCATTTTTGCCAAACTATTTGCACGACCGTCGGCTGTGGCCAAGCCGGACGGCCAAAATTACATTCGTTACCAAAATGGGCAGCTTGCATCGGTCGAGCCGGGCGAATCTTGTTGAAGGCCGGGTGCAATCACGTCATATCGGCGTCGCAGGGATGCGGAGTGTGGGAGCTCGGCGTCCCAGTGTGCGGCGGGGCCTCGAAATTTTGGCGAGACCTGTCGAACGATTGGGAAAGGTGTGACATGCGTCATCTCTTGGTGGCGGCCGCGATGCTGGCCGGCGCTCTGGTCCTGACCTCGGTGGCGAGCATTGCGCTCGAGAATCGGGCGACCGCTCACGCCCAGCAGAGCACCTACGAGCCGCCGTCGCTGGTCGCCTCGCCGGCTTCCTACAGCAAGAAGGTCGACAGCGTGGTGAGCGGCGTGCAGCGCGCCCGCCCGCGCGTGATCGGCGCCAACGCCGACGGCCGCGTCTGATCGACGGCCCGGCCTCGATTCACAGCATATAGGCGATATCCGACGCCGCGGTCGGATAGCCGAAGACCGTATCCTTGAGCTGCTGCGCCGTCAGGCCGTGCCGAACGGCGAGCGCGAAGAGGTTGATCGTCTCATCGACGTCCGGCCCCACGAGGTGCGCACCGAGAATGCGGCCGCTCTCCTCCTCGACCATCACCTTGAAGCCCGAAGCGCCCTCGCCGACCCGTCGTGCCGTGTACCAGCTCGCGGTCTTTTCGTGCTTCACGTGGAAGCGCAGGCCCTTTTCGCGCGCTTCCGCCTCGAGCATCCCCACCCGGGCAATCGGGGGGATCGTGAACGCGACGCTGGGCACGCCGAGATAGTTCGGCTTGCGCCGATTGCCGTTCAGCATGTTCTCGGCGACCAGGTCGCCATCGCGCGAGGCGACCGGCGTCAGGGGCGGCCCCATCCCCGCCGCATCGCCCGCGGCGTAGACGGCCGGGTTCGACACGCTCTGCAGGAACTCGTTGAGCCTGAGCCGCCGCTTGTCGCGCTCGACGCCGGCAGCGGCGAGCTCCAGCCCGTCGAGATCCGGCACGCGGCCGGCGGCATGCACGACGAGGTCGGCCGCGACGGTTGCGTGCTTGCCGCCGGATTTGGCGTGCACGGCAAAGCCATCGGCTGTCTTCTCGACCGCCTCGACACGCGTGTCGGTCCGCAGCTCGATGCCGATCTCGCGCGACTTCGCCATCAGGAGCTCGACGAGGTCCGGATCGAACGGCGTCAGCATGCGGTCGGAGAATTCCAGTACGGTGACTTTGGCGCCGGCGCGCGCGGCGATATGCGAGAACTCGGCGGCGATATAGCCGCCGCCCACCAGCACGATCCGCCTGGGCAGGCGGCCGAGCTCGAGGAAGTCGGTGCTGGTCGCCAGGTGTTCCTCGCCGGCGATGCCGAGGCGCATCGGCACGGCGCCGGCGGCGATCAGAACGAAGCGCGCCTCCAGCTTCTCGCCCGCGACCTCGACGGTGCGCGGACCGGCAAACCGGGCGCGACCGCGATAGGCGTCGATGCCGCTCGCGGCGAAGCTCTTTTCCTTCGCCGCCGGAACCGGCTCGGTGAAGCTGCGCTTGAAGGCCATCAGCTCGTGCCAGTCGATCGACGGCGCGCCGCCGCCGACGCCCTTGCCGCGCAGGCGCCGGACCCGATCGATGGCCGAGGCGGCGCCGACCAGCACCTTCTTCGGATCGCAGCCGCGCAGCGCGCAGGTGCCGCCGAACGGCAGATGGTCGATCACGGCCACGCGCCATCCGGCGCCGCGGCAGCGCGAGGCCGCGGCGGAGGCAGCGGTTCCCGTCCCGATCACGACAAGGTCGTATGTCTTGGCCATGCCTCACGCCTCCAACCTCGCGCCCGCCGCTCGCCGGATCAGCGATGTCAACGAGCGTCGACGGCCGCGGGCTCCAATCGGAGGCGGTGATGTTCGTCGGCCCTTCGTCGAAAAGTGGTGCGGAAAGCTCAGTCCCAGGGACTGACTAGCGATAGGCCGGTCGTCCTGAAGTCCTCGACGTTGCGGGTAGCGAGGCGGCCGCCATTTGTTTGCGCAATAGCGGCAATCATGCCGTCGGGCGCCGACATGACCGCGTCCTGCCGGGCAGCCTTGCCCATGAGGTCGCCATAGCTCATCGCCGCTTCCTCATCGAATCCATATATGCGGCCGGCGAATCGCCGGCGCCATTCGTTCAGCCCTTCCATCAGACGCCGTGCGCGCTCGGCAGGTCGGATTTTTTGGATGCCATAGGCGATCTCCGCGATCGTCACCGTTGGCAGCGCAAGTTCGGCGTCGTGTTCGATCAGCCATTCGACGACGCGGCTGTCAGGCCGCTTGCGCAACGTTTCGGATACGACGTTGGTGTCGAGGAAGATCAAAGATCCAATCCGCGGTGAGGACGTCGGTGTGCCCGCAGCTGGCGCTCGAGATCGACCTCCGCACCATATCGTTGCGACAGCCGGGTGAAGAACGAGCGGGCTGTCTCTCTGCCCGATCGCCCGGCCTCGTAGGCCTCAAGCGCGCGCTCGACGACAGCCGCCACGGACCGGCGTTCCTGGCGCGCCAACCGGTGGGCGAGTTCGCGCGCCTTGGCGCTCCGTACCGAGAGTTGGGGTTCAGCCATGGCGAAAAGGTATGCATCGCTCGGCTTGCCGTCAAGATGGCACCTGCCGTCTTGCCATCAGAAGGATGTACGTCATGGCTGTCGACTTCCGGTCAAAGTTTCAGCCGGCCGCGACGGCGGCTGTACTGTCTTGCCCTCTGGCGAGACCACGAAGTCCGGACGTGCTGCGGCTTCGAGGTTGGTCACAGCTTGCCGCCTGAAGGGCGCGAAAGGGTGAAAGCGTCAGTCCCTTTCCGGCTTCGATAGGCGACGTCCACATGCTGGCCATCGGCGGACAGGGTCAGCTCGAAAACTCGGTCGCGGCCACGGTCGATTCTCAACCGGTCGCCATTCAGGTGCGCGCCACTGCGGCGGCCCCAACTCATACTCTGGTCTCGCTTGGGTCCGGCTCCGAAGGCATAAAGCACAGTCGCCTTTGTTCCCTCAATCTTCTCCACGATGATCGCGACCTCACGCTGGTCCGTATCAGCCCCCTCCCAGGCGCCCAACCAGCGGCCGGTTCCGGCCGTGCCCGGTTGCGGAATGCTGATGCCCGCGGGCAGGAGGAACCTGGGTATGGGCGAAGGCGCCGGGCAAATGGTTTGGCCGGCCACGGGCGTGCTGGCGGGTTCGAGGAAGTCGGCAATGCAGCCCCCGAACCAAACGCTGAACTGGTTGCTGAGGGGTGCGAAGTGGCTGGTGATCGGCAGGCTCTCATCGAATTGGACGAAGGGAAGGCCGGTCCCGACAAGGGCGGTGTGGACCTTTGGCCCGATCGGATCGCTGTAACGATTGGGATGGATGGCATCGCCGGGTGGGAACGCGATGATCAAGCGCCTGGCGTGTTGCACGGACAACGCATCGAGAATCTGCTTATCGAGGCTGTAGTACGTTCCGTGTGAACTGGTTCCATTGCCCGCGTCACTGCCGTGGCCCGGAGAAAGCGCAATTATTCCGTGGAAGGTACCAGCCGCCTTGGCGCCGGCCTCGAGGGCGATCGCGCCCCCAAAGGAGTGACCAGCGGCGACCACTTTATCGTAGCCGGCGGCGCGCGCCTGCCGGCCACGTTCGACCAGGTCGGCGGTATGCTTGACGCCGCCTCCGGACCAGCAGTTCATCATGTTCCCCGTTGCGGTGAAGCATGTCTCATAGAGGTTGTTGCGATTGACGCGCACGACGTCCCATCCGGCCGTCGCCAACGCGCGCATGATCGGCGGCGTCGAAGATCGGAATGCTTCCTTAGTGCCATCGACGCCGTAGCTCCAGATGACGAGCCCCTTTGCCTTGCCCGGCCCATGGACCGGCACGTCACAAAAGCCGTACTCCAGCCAATAGGCTCGTCCTTCCGGTTTCTGCCCACAGGCCATCGACGGATCGCCGCCCGGTGGGACAGGCAAGGAAGCCTGGGCACGCGCCGCACTCGCGACATTTGCCATTGCAAGAGCAGCGGCAAGGGGCAGCAGGAAGAGTTTCATCTTTCCTTCCCCGAGTCGCGACGACAGCGAAGAAGCGGCGAAAGGATGCCGTCGAGCGCACGCCGGCGAGCGAGCATAGCGGCGGTCAAAGGAAGCCCCTTGGAGCCCGCGTAAGCGTCGCGGAAAGCTTGGCGTCCGGGGCGCGATGGATGACGTCGACGTGCTGACCGTCCGCCGACAAGGTCAGCTCCATCGTACGATCGCCACCGCGATTGATGCTGATCTTGTTGCCGTCCAGCCTGGCTTTGGAGTAGCGGTTCCACCCCATGCTGTGGTCGTGCCCAGGACCCGCTCCTACGCTGTAGACGACGACCGCGGTGTCGCCCTCGACCTTCTCGACGATGATCGCGAAATCCCGCTGGTCCTCGTTGAAAGCTCCCTGCCACACGCCCAGCCAGCGGTCGGCTCCTGCGGTGCCGGGGGCCGGGATGGTCATGTTCACCGGACGCAAAAACCTGGGAACGGGCGACGGTGAACGACATTTGGTTTCGCCGTTGGGAGGCGACTTCGCCGGATCGAGAAAATCCCGGATGCAGACGCCAAACCAGGCGTTGAACTGCTCCGTCGTGCCAGCCGCATGTCCATTGATCGGCAGCGTTTCGTCGAATTGAATGAAGGGAATGCCGTCGGCCGACAGGACGGGCCGGACCTTGGGACCGATCGGATCGTTGTAGCGATTGGGACTCAACGCATCTGCGGGCGGAAGCGCGATTACCAGCCGGGAATGTATCCGTGCCAGCACATCGAGCAGTTGGCGATCGAGCGAGGCATATGCGCCGCTCGAGAATCTGCCGTCGCCAACGTCGCTGCTTTGCGTTGGCGACAAGGCGACGACGCCATAGAACAGATCAGGCGCTCGGGCCGCCGCCTCGAGCGAGATCGCGCCGCCGAACGATTGGCCTGCCGCGATGATTTTATCGTACCCCTGAGCACGCGCGCGACGTGCGCGTTCGACCAGGTCGGCGACGTGCTTCAGACCCCCTTCCCGGCAACTCGACATGCTGCCGACGCTCTGGGAACCGCAGCGTTCATAGAGGTTGTTGCGGTTGATCTTGACGACATCCCAGCCGTTTTCGGCCAGTCGCAGCATGATAAGAGGGGGCACACCCCGGAACTGCTCGTTGGTGCCGTCGACACCGTGGCTCCAAAACACCAGGCCCTTCGCCTTGCCCGGACCGCGCACGGCAATCTTGCAGAACCCGTATTCAGTCCAATAGGCGCGGCCGTTGGCATTCTGGCCGCACGCCATCGCCCGATCGCCGCCTGCCGGCAGGGGCAGATTGTCTTGGGCAAGACAGGCCTGGCTCACGATGGCCAGCAGGGCGGCAACAGCGATGCGCCTCACGCTGTCCCTCCGAGCTGAGCACCGGCGTGTGTAAGCATCTGGCTACGCCCCCCTCGCGAAAGAACCGCTATCCAGAATTCTACCCGGTTTTTGTTCTAAGAGTTGATGCGCCCTACCTCTTCATTGTGGGTAGCCAAAATCGCTCACGTGCCTGATGCGAAAAGCACTATGAGCGTCGGCGAGTATGGTGAGGAGAGATGATGGTGCCCCGAGACGGAAGGCAGGATTTTAGATAGTTCAAAGGCTTGCCGTCGGGTGCGACAGCCAAATCGCTTGCTGTGTTCCAAGGCCTTTTGATACCCGCTGCCGCACCTTGTCGATGGGGGACTGCGCCGCGTCCAATCGCGACCGTCGTCTGCTTTCGGAAGCGAAGCGGACATGCAGCAACGTTCCGCGGATGTCGCCTTTTGACCCAACGCGGACATTCGCGCTTAAAGCCGGATGGCGGGAACTTTCGCGATCCGCTAGGTTTGGCGCGATTCGGACTAGGGGAGTTCATGAGGCGGCGCACTCTTCTCGCGGGCGCGATCGGCGCCTGGCCGCTCTCCGCGCCGGCGCAGCCCAAGCCCAAACCGGCGCGTATCGGCTTCATCGAGCCTGGCACGCGGCAAGCCAACGGTCCGTTCCTCGTGTCGTTCCGTGCGGGCATGGCCGTGCTGGGCTGGACCGAAGGCCAGAATCTTACGATCCTCGACCGCTGGGTGGAGAACCGGCCGGAAAGGTTGCCAGGGGTCGTCGCGTCGATGCTGGCCGAGAAGCCCGACCTCTTGGTTACGGCCGGCAGCCTCGTCACCAAGGAAGTCGTCGCAGCGGCGCGCGGCGTTCCGATTGTCATGATCGCCGTCAGCGATCCGATCGGTTCCGGCTTCGCGCAAAGCCTGGCGCGACCGGGCGGCAACGTCACGGGAACGACGAATTCCGCGATCGAGCTTCAGCCCAAGCGCCTCCAACTGCTGCTGGAAACCGTCCCGACCGCAAAGCACCTCGCAGTCCTGTTCGATTCGAATGATCCGATCGGAGAAACAAGTTGGCGGCAGACCAGTGAGGAAGCCCGCAAGCTCGGCTTGTCTCCTGTCGCAGTGCCGGTCGCCACGGCCGGCGACATCGCCAGGGAGATCCCGGGTTTGCGCTGGGGCGCGGACGCCCTGTTTGTCGCGTTCAATGCGTTGACGGTCGCCAACCGCACGAAGATCGCCGAACTCGCGCTCGCCGGCCGGCTGCCGACGAGCGGCCCGCTGCGCGACTTCGTGCTGGCAGGTGCCCTGCAGTCCCTCGGCGTAAGCATGGCCAAGGAGTTTCGCCGGGCCGCGGCATACGTTGACAAGATCCTGAGGGGCGCCAAGCCGGCCGACCTGCCGATAGAACAGCCGACGGACTTCGAGTTGGCCATCAACCTGAAGACTGCCAAAGCGCTGGGGCTCTCCGTCCCGCTGTCGCTGGTTGCCCGCGCCGACGAGGTGATCGAGTAGCCTTCCTATGTCCCCTTATGGCCCAAAGCGGACACGCCGAGCGGCCTGTTGCATGTCCGCTATCGGGTTGAAAGCGGACTGGGGGTGTGATTGCAATTTTTCTTAGGCCTGTCGCACCAGGTGCTAAATGCCCGATGCGTTGGCCATAAAGAAGAGGTTTGGTGCCCGAGACGGAATCCAACAAGATAAATAACTAGTTGAAATGGCGACATGTTCCCGTTGTACGAACAGGCGATACCCGCAAAGATACCCGCGTTACAGGTTGGTGCAGGCCCGTGCGTCCCGAATGATGAACTGAAGCTAGAATTCGGGAGAAGCGTGGCCACTGTTAGTGCGGACTTCTGGCGACGTCTAAGCGCGGCGGGCCGGATCAATGGGAGCCTCGATCGGCCCTTTTAACGCTGCCTCACGGGGCTTTCCCAATACGGCTGCCTGTTCCGAATTTTGCAGCTTCTGCTTCAGGCTTGATCGGCGTGCGCGATGCAGAAGAGTATGGGTACCAGGCGTTCGCTGCGAATGGCCTCGGCGGCCCTAAGACCGTTTCCACCTGCAGCCAGCCGCAAATCCATGAAAACCAAATCGGACTGATGGCGGCGAGCGGCTTCCACGGCCGCTGCCTCCGTGCCTACCGTCGCGCAAACGCTGTAGCCCAAACCCGTCACCATGTTCTGCAGGTGCCAAGGATGACGGCCTCGGCCTCTACGATCATCAGAGATGCATGGGACTCGGACTCGGAGTAGACGTGGGCATTCCTTTCGTCCGGACAGCTAGGGCTGCTCGAGTTCAGCGACTGCTCTTGATTTCGCCAAACCGAACCATGCGCACTCCCTGACCTGATTCGCTCAAGAGGCTTGGGATAGCCCTGTCTTCACAGTCGTTGTGATCGCGTCGACGACCTCACCCACCTTGCCGCTGACATCTTCGCCGGCGAGCCGGTCGGTCATGGCATCGGCAACGTTGCCGGCAATCTCCTTGCCCTTCTTGGTGACGAGGGAACCCGCC
>DASRFX010000129.1:0-41438 GCA_035651335.1 Reyranella sp.
GGCGGCCTCGTGCCGCTCGATACCGTGGCCAAGCGGGTCGACAAGCCAACCTCGCTGACGGTCAATCACATCTCGCAGCTTCCGGCGGTCATCATCTCCTTCAACTTGGCGCCCGGCGTGGCGCTCGGCGAGGCGGTCAAAGCGATCCAGGAGGTGGCTCAGGAGGTCGGCCTGCCGGCCAACATCACCACGAGCTTCGAGGGCAGCGCGCAGGTCTTCCAGCAGGCGGTTGCCAACCAAGGCCTGCTGCTGTTCGCCGCCGTGCTGGTGATCTACATCATCCTTGGCATCCTCTACGAGAATTTCATCCATCCGCTGACCATCCTGTCCGGCCTGCCGTCGGCCGGCATCGGCGCGCTGTTGATCCTCATGCTGTTCGGCATGGATCTCTCCGTGATCGCCATGATCGGCGTGGTCATGCTGATTGGCATCGTCAAGAAGAATGCCATCATGATGGTCGACTTCGCCGTCGAACGCAGGAATCAGGGCGCCCCCGCCGAGCAGGCCATTGTTGAGGCGGCGCTGCTGCGCTTCCGGCCCATCATGATGACCACGACATGTGCGCTTCTCGGCGCCCTGCCGATCGCGCTGGGTCACGGCGCCGGCGCCGAGCTGCGCCAGCCTCTCGGCGTCACCGTAGTCGGCGGACTTCTGGTATCGCAGCTTCTCACGCTCTATATCACGCCGGTCGTCTATATCTGGTTCGACAAGCTGTTGGGCGTGAAGTTCGGCCAGTTGCGCTTCTTCCGCCGCAAGCAGACGGCCGGCAACGGCTCGCGCCAGCCGGCCGAATAGCCATGGCCGACGATATCGGGGCGTTCGTTCCCGGCCCGCGCGTCCGCATCGACGGCCGCGCGGGCGGCCCGCTGTCGGGGCTGACCTTCGCCGCCAAGGATCTGTTCGACGTCGCTGGCGTGCCGACCGGCGGCGGCAATCACGACTGGCCGACGGGCCGGCCGGTTCCCACGAAGCACGCTTGGGCGGTGCAGACCCTGCTCGATGCCGGCTGCACGCTGATCGGCAAGACCATCACCGACGAGGTCTCGCTCGGCATCCTGGGCGAGAATGCCTTCGACGGCACGCCGAAGAATATCCGCGCGCCGGGCCGGGTGCCGGGCGGCTCGTCGTCCGGCTCGGCAGCGGCAGTGGCGGCGGGCCTTTGCGATACCGCGCTCGGCACTGACACCGGTGGATCGGTTCGCGTGCCGTCGAGCTTCTGCGGGCTCCATGGCATCCGGCCGACACACGGTCGCATCGACACGACCGGCATGATGCCCCAGGCGCCGACCTCGGACACCACGGGCTGGTTTGCGCGCGATGCCGCGACCTTCGCCACAGTGTCGGCGGTCATGCTGGGCGAGGAGATCCCGCACGCGCTCCCGACCAAGCTGGTGATCGCCGCGGATGCGTTCGGGTTCGCCGACCGCGATGTCGCCCAGGCGCTTCATCCGAACGTGATGCAGCTCGCCGCCCTGATCGGCCACGGCCGCGAGGACATCATGGCGCCGCAGGGGCTTTCGGTATGGGCGCGGGCACAGAGCACACTGCAGCCGGCCGAGGCGTACGACACGTTCAAGGGCTGGCTCGATGAGCGCAATCCGCGCATGGCCTTCTCGGTGGCGCGTCGGCTGACGATGGCATCGATGATCCCGCCGACCGAGCGTGCGTGGGCCAACCTGATGCGCCAGGAGGTCCGGGCCCGTCTGGCGCATCTCCTGCCCGAAGGCACGATCCTTTGTCTGCCGACCACGCCGTTCCCGGCGCCTCTCGTCGGCCAAAAACTCTCGACACTCGATCCGCTGCGCGATCGCATCACCTGCCTCTGTGCGCACGGCGGATTGGCCGGACATCCGCAGGTCAATATTCCCGGCGCCGCGACGGTTGACGGATTGCCGGTCGGCCTCTCCATAATCGGCCCGCGGGGCAGTGACGCGACCTTGGTGGCCGTGGCGCGTGCCCTCGAGGCCGCGAAGTGACCGATCTCGAGCCGAATATTCCGGAAGTCGTCGAAGAAGTGAGAGCGCTGTTCGAAGCCTACGAGCAGGCGCTGATCGACAAGAACGTCGAGGTCCTCGACAACACTTTCTGGAACAGCCCGCACACCATTCGCATCGCTCACAACGAGCATGGCTACGGCTTCGACCGTATCCATGCCCATCGCGTGGCACGCCCGCCGGGCCCGGGCACCAAGGAAAAGCGTCATCGGCTGGACATCGTCACCCTGGGCCGTGACTTCGCCACCGTGACTGTCGTCTATAAGGTGCGCGGCCGCGAGGGGACGGGTCGTCAGATGCAGACCTGGGTGCGCTTCCCGGACGTCGGCTGGAAAGTGGTCGCGGCCCACGTCTCGACTATCGACGAACGACCGAAGCTCTAGAAGGGAAACGCCATGGCCAAGGAGACGCCCGCGCTCGGCAACGTCATCGCGCTCGATCCGAAGTGGGTCGCCAAGCATTCCGAGCCGGCGCTCGAGCCTGCCCTGCCGATCGTCGATCCGCACCATCATCTATGGCAGCGCGCCGGCAACGACTACATGTTCCACGACCTGCTAGCCGACACGCAGACCGGCCACAACATCGTGGCTACCGTCTTCGTCGACTGCCACTCGATGTACCGCAAGGAGGGCCCGGCCGAATTGCGCTGCGTTGGGGAGACCGAATTCGCCAACGGCGTCGCCGCCATGAGCGCCTCGGGCATCTACGGCAACCTGCGCGCCTGCGCCGGCATCGTGAGCCATGTCGATCTGCGCCTCGGCAGCAAGGCGGGCGCGGTGTTCGACGCCCAGATCGCCGCCGGCAACGGCCGCTTCAAGGGTATCCGCTATCAGACCGGCTGGGACGCCGATCCCGGCATCCGCAACTCGCGCACCGATCCGACGCCGGAGCTCACTCGCGACAGGACGTGGCGCGAGGGCTTCAAGGAGCTGGCCAAGCGCAATCTGACGTTCGATGCCTGGCTCTATCATCCGCAAATCCTGGAAATCGCCGAGCTGGCCGATGCCTTTCCCGATACGCCGATCGTGCTCGACCATGTTGGCGGCCCGCTGGGTTACGCGAGCTACGCCGGCCGCCATGACGAGGTGCGCTCGGCATGGAAGAAGTCGATGGCGGAGCTCGCCAAGCGCCAGAACATCACCGTGAAGGTGGGTGGGCTCGGCATGGCGATGGGCTGGTTCGACTTCTACCAGCGACCGTCGCCGCCCACCTCCGAACAATTGGCGGCTGGCTTCAAACCATGGGTCGAGACCTGCATCGAATTGTTCGGCGCCGAGCGCTGCATGTTCGAGAGCAATTTCCCGGTCGACAAGATCACCTCGGGCTACGGCGTTCTGTGGAACGCCTTCAAGCGGTTGGCCGCCCAGGCATCGCCTGCTGAAAAAACCGCCTTGTTCTCGGGCACCGCGGCACGCGTCTACCGGCTGGCTCTGCCGTAGGGCACGGCCTAGACTTTCCCCTTGGCAAGCGGTGGAGGGGACAGCTCATGCCTCGTTTCATTCTGGCGATCGCGCTCGGATTGGGCGCGCTGTGCGGCGCATTCCCAGCCTTCGCCGAGAGCGTGCTGCGCGTGGTCATGCACTCCGACGTCAAAGCGACCGATCCGGTGTGGAGCGGCGCCTACATTACGCGCAACTTCGGCTACATGATCTACGACACGCTGTTCTCGGACGACGAAAACATGCAGCCCAAGCCGCAGATGGTCGACAAGTGGGAGACCAGTCCCGACGGCTTGACGTGGACTTTCACCCTGCGCGACGGGCTCGAATGGAGCGACGGCACGCCGGTCACGTCCGAGGACTGCATCGCCTCGCTGAAGCGCTGGGCATCCCGCGATTCGATGGGCCAGAAGCTGGCGCAAGCTACCGTCGAGTACAAGGCGGTCGATGCCAAGACCTTCCAGATCGTGCTGAAGCAGAAATTCGGGCCGATGCTCGAGGCGCTCGCCAAGCCGTCGGTCGTCACGCCCTTCATCACGCCCAAGAAGATGGCTGAGAGCAGCGCCTTCACCCAGAGCGACAGCACGATCGGCTCGGGTCCGTTCATCTTCAAGAAGGAGGAGTGGAAGCCGGGTGAGAAGCTGGTGTTCGTCAAGAACCCCAAATACAAGCCGCGCTCCGAGCCGGCTTCGGGCTTGGCTGGCGGCAAGATGGTCGACCTCGACCGCGTCGAATGGGTGTGGATTCCCGATGCCGAGACCCAGCTCAACGCCCTGCTCAAGGGCGAGATCGACATGATCGAGAGCGTCGACTACGACCACCTGCCGGTGCTGGAGAAGAACAAGGACATCCACCTGATCAAGGGCCGCTCGTCCAATCAGTACGTCTTCCGTATGAACTGGCTGCAGCCGCCGTTCAACAACGTGAAGATCCGCCAAGCCGCCGCCATGGCGCTGTCGCAGGAGGAATTTCTACAGGCAAACATCGGCGACAAGCGCTTCTACCGCGTCTGCAAGGCGATGTTCACTTGCGACACGCCCCTCGCCACGACCGCCGGCATGGACGGCCTGATCGAGGGCAATTCGGCCAAGGCGAGGGAGATGCTGAAGGAGGCGGGCTACGACGGCACCGTGGTGGTGATGCCGCAGCCGACCGATCTCGGCGTCATCAAGCAGCTCGCACCCGTCGCCAAGCAGCAGCTCGAGCGCGCGGGCTTCAAGGTCGAGGTCCAGCCGATGGACTGGCAGAGCATGGTATCGCGGCTGATCAGCAACAAGGGCCCGACCTCGTCAGGTGGTTGGAGCGCGTTCGGCACGAGCTGGGCGCAGGTCGACATCCTCGATCCGCTGATGACACCCAACCTCGCCGCGACCTGCGAGAAAGCGCGTTCCGGCTGGCCGTGCGACGAGGGAATGGAGAAGCTGCGCGACAAGTTCGTGAGCGCCACCACGGAGGACGAGAAGAAGGCGGTCGCCGCGGAGGTCCAGCGCTATGCCATGCAGATCGTGACGCACGTCCCGCTGGGCGAGTGGTATGCCGTGTCCGCCGTGCGCGCCAACGTCTCGACGCGCGCCATTCCGGCGCAGGTCACCTCGTTCTGGGGCGTATCGAAGAAGTGACCGCCGCTCGCCGTCACTCGGCTGCCTTGAGCGAGCGGGCAGCCTTGTCCTCGGCTTCCCAGCGCAGGCCTATCTTGGCCATCTGGTCGAGCACCTTGTCCAGTTCGTGGCCGCGCTTGGTCAGCGAATAGGTAACCTTCGGCGGGATCGTCGGCTCGTACGAGCGATTCACTACGCCCGCGTTTTCCAGCGTGCGCAGGCGCTCGGTCAGCATCTTGGCCGAGACCCTGCCGACCCGCCGTTTCAGCTCGCCGAAGCGTTGCGGCCCGTAGGTGCGCAGGTTGTAGACGATGTAGGTCGTCCACGGCCCCATCAGGATGCGCAGGATGAAGTCCATGGGACAGGTGGCGCCTTGGCTGTGCTCGGTCGCGGCCATGATCTTTTTCCTTTGGTTACGAATCGGTACCTACTCGTAAAAATATAGTCGCACTCCCAAATATTGCCAGTCACTTAAAGTAACTTGAGAAATCGTAATGATTTCAAAGGACTGGAGAAAAGCATGCCGAACATCGCCATCGTTTATCATTCCGGCTTCGGCCATACCCGAGCCATCGCCGAAGCCGTCGCCAAGGGCGCCCAGTCGGTCGCCGGAGCGACCGCCGCCCTCGTTCCGGTGACCGATGCCGAGGCACGCGCCGGCGAGCTCGACGCTGCGGACGCCATCGTCTTCGGCAGCCCGACCTATATGGGCGGCGTCACGGCCGAGTTCGCGAAGTTCAAGGATTGGACCTCCAAGCGCTGGATGGAGCGCGCCTGGCAGAACAAGTTGGCCGCCGGCTTCACTGTCTCGGCGTCATGGGGCGGCGACAAGCAGAACACGCTCTATCAGCTGCTCACGCTCGCGGCGCAGCACGGCATGGTGTGGGTCGGCCTCGGCCTGCCGCCGGGCAACAACCATTCGAAGGGCTCGCCGGCGGACCTCAACCGCACCGGCGCCTCGATCGGCGTGATGGCGCAAGCCAATGCCGATCAGGGCGTCGAGGGAATCGGCGCGAGCGAATTCACTACCGCCGAGGCGCTCGGCCGGCGCGTTGCCGAGGCGGCGCTGCGCTGGCAGGAGGAGCCGCTCGCTCGTGCGGCGTAGCTGGTGCGGAAGATCCCCCGTTCAGGGATCTTTCGTCATTTCTTGCTGATGTTCCACCACACGGCCACTGGACCGGGCAGCCAGCCCGAGACGTGGTCCTTGCGGTAGGCGCCGAACGCCTTGTACTGGCCGATGACCGCGTAATGAGCCTGATCCATCACGCGGTCGGAGACGGCAATGGCGAGCGCCTTCTGTTTCGCTGGATCGGTCTCATGCACGAAGGCAGTGCGCAGCTTCTCGAGTTCGGGGTCGCACGGCCAACCGAACCATGCTTTCTCGCAGGCGCCGCTGGTGAACGAGTTGCCGGGCGGATTGTCGGCGTCGACGGTGACGGTGGTAGTGAAGAAGATGTCCCAGCCGCCCTCCGAGACCGGCACCTTCTTGGCGCGGCGCGTCACCACGGTCTGCCAGTCGGTGGACTGCAGGTTGACCTTGAAACCTGCTTTCTCGAGCTGTTGCTTGGCGACCGGCGCCAACTGGTTGGACGATTGCAGGTCCGTCTGGTGCATCAGCGCGATGGGTGCGCCGTCGTAGCCGCTCTCCTTGAGCTCGGCCTTTGCCTTCTCGATGTCGGGCTTGATCAGCAGGTCGCCGTAGGTCTTGGCGAAGCGCGAGCCGCAGACCAGTGGCGAATTGCAGACCTGGTAGATCGCCGGATCGCCGACCTGCGCGCGCAAGAAGTCTTCCTGGGCGATGGTGTAGAACGCCGCACGCCTGGCATGCACGTTGTTGAACGGTGCATGGATCTCGTTGAAGCGCATGATGATCTGGCTGCCCTGCTGGTTCCAGCCGTAGACCTCGATGTTCTTGTCGGCCTTGAGCAGCGGGAAGAGATCGGGCGGCGGCGCCTCGATGATGTCGATCTCGTTGTTGAGCAGGGCGTTCACCGCCGTCTGCGGATCGGCAATGGCGAGCCACTCGACGCGATCGACCTTGGCGATCTTGCCGCCGGCCAGCATCGAGGCGGGCTCGGAGCGCGGCTTGTACTTGGGGTTCTTGACGTAGACGATCTTTTCGCCGGGCTTCCATTCTTCTTTCTTGAAGATGAACGGGCCGGAGCCGGTGTAATCGGTAATCTGCTTGTAGGGATCGGTCTCGGCGACCCGCTTGGGCATCATGAAAGGAACGGTCGAGGACGGCTTGCCCAGCACCTCGATCAGCTGGCCGAACGGCTCCTTCAGGGAAATGCGGAACGTCTTGTCGTCGAGGGCCGTCATCTCGGCAATGTCGGCCATCAGCTGCTGGCCCATCGAATCGCGCGCGCCCCAGCGCTTGATCGAGGCGACGCAATCCTCCGCCGTCACCGGCTTGCCGTCGTGCCATTCGAGGCCGTCGCGCAACGTAAAGGTCCAGGTGAGCTTGTCCGGCGAGCTCTCGTACTTGTCGACCATCTGCGGCCGGACTTCCATGCTGGCGTCCTTGGCGAACAGCGTGTCGTAGATCATGTAGCCGTGGTTGCGGGTGATGTAGGCCGTGGTCCAGATCGGATCGAGCACCTTGAGGTCGGAGTGGGGCACGACGCGCAACGTCGTTTGCGCCATGGCGGGAAGCGCAAGCACTGCCCATATGGTGGCAAGCAGCGAAGCGACGATGCGTGAGCGGGCCATGATCCATCTCCCTATTTTGCAATTTCAGATGTTGTGCGAGGATTGAAGCAATGTCGATGCCCACTCTGTTCGTCTCGCACGGCTCGCCGATGCTGTTCCTCGAGGAGGAGCTGCCGGCGCGCGCATTTCTTGCCACGCTGGGCTCGCTGGTGCCGAAGCCCAAGGCGATCATCGCCGTTTCCGCGCACTGGAACACCGAGCGGCCGGCGGTATCTCTGGCTGCCAAGCCCGAGACCATCCACGATTTCTACGGCTTCCCCGAGGCGCTCTACCGGCTGAACTACGACGCGCCGGGCGCGCCGGAGCTTGCCGCTCGTGTGGCAGAGCTCACCGGCGCGGCGCGGGCGGAGTATGGCCTCGATCATGGCGCGTGGGTGCCGGCCATGCTGGGCTGGCCCGCGGCCGACATTCCGATCTTCCAGCTCTCGGTGCAGCCCTACATGAACCCGGCGCACCACATCGCGCTCGGCCGCAAGCTCTCGGCGCTGAAGGACGAGGACATCCTGGTCATGGGCTCGGGCAGCGCGACGCACAATCTTCGCCGCCTGGTGCGCGGCCAGCACGACACGCCGCCCGAGACCTGGGCCAAGGCGTTCGACGACTGGGTGGCCGACAAGGTGGAGCAGGGCGACGAAGCGGCGCTGGCGAATTACCGTGCCGAGGCACCGTATGCGCGCGAAGCCCATCCGACGGACGAACATTTCCTGCCGCTGCACGTGGCTTACGGCGCGGCCGGCGAGGGCGCGCGCGGAAAGGCGCTGCACCGGAGCTTCGCCTCGGGGAATTTGTCGATGGCGGCCTACGCGTTCGCGTAGGCCGGGCGTTTACGCGGCCCTGGCGAGGGCGACGCCCTTGTCCTTGAAGAGCTGCTCGAGCTCGCCGCTTTCGAACATCTCGCGGACGATGTCGCAGCCGCCGACGAACTCGCCCTTCACATAGAGCTGAGGGATGGTCGGCCACTGGCTGAATTCCTTGATGCCTTGGCGCAGCTCGGGGTCGATCAGGATATTGATGCCGTGGAACTTCACGCCCAGCTCGCTCAGGCACTCGACGACGGCGGCCGAGAAGCCGCACTGCGGGAAGACCGGCGTGCCCTTCATGAACAGCAGCACGTCGTTCTTGCCGATCTCGTCGCGGATGCGACCGAACACTTCGGGTTCGCTCATGGGTTAAGTCTCCTTTGAACTCAATATAGGGCGCTCAGCCCTTTGGCGCCATGGTCGTCAGTTTCAGGGCGTGCAGGACGCCGCCCATGCGCTCGCCGAGCGCGCCATAGACCATCTGGTGCTGCTGGATCTTGGTCTTGCCCCGGAAGGCGGCCGAAATGACCGTAGCCGCCCAATGGTCTCCGTCGCCGGCAAGGTCCTGCATGTGGACCTCGGCGTCGGGAATGCCCTGCTTGATCAGGGAGACGATGTCTTCGGCGGCCATCGGCATGAGGTGATCTTTCCGTTGATTTTCCGGCGTTAATCCGTGGCGTTCATATAGGCCGGCAGCCAGGCTTCGTGAGCGGCCTTGATGTCGCTGAGCTTGAGCGACAGCAGGCCCTTGACCGAGAGCGCATCGCCACCGGCATAGCCCAGCAGGAGGGCCGGAACGCCCGCCCTCTCGGCATCGGCGATCACGTCCTTGGGCGCCTTCGAGGCCACGAGATAGCGCGCTTGATCCTCGCCATACAAAAACGCGTGCGAGGGGATGGCCGAGGTCGGCAGGGCGATCTCCGCTCCGGTGCCGCCGGCGATGCACATCTCGGCCAGCGCCACCAGCAGGCCGCCATCGCTCAGATCATGGCAGGCGGCGATGCGCCTGAGGTCGATCTGGCCCCGCACGAAATCGCCGTTGCGGCGCTCGACCGCGAGATCGACCGGCGGAGGCGCGCCTTCCTCGCGGCCGCAGGCTTCGCGCAGGTAGAGCGACTGGCCGAGCCAGCCCTTGGTCTCGCCGATCAAGACGATGCCCAGGCCCGCTTCGCGCAGCCGCGACCCGACCGCCTTGGAGATGTCGTCGATCACACCCACCGCCCCGATGGTCGGCGTCGGCAGGATCGGCCTGCCCTCGGTCTCGTTGTAGAGCGAGACGTTGCCGCTCACGACCGGAAAGTCGAGCGCCTTGCAGGCCTCGGCCATGCCCATGATGGCGCCGGCGAATTGGCCCATGATCTCGGCCTTCTGCGGGTTGCCGAAATTCATGTTGTCGGTGACGGCGAGCGGCCGGGCACCCGTCGCGGTGATGTTGCGCCATGCCTCGGCCACCGCCTGCCGGCCGCCGGTCTCGGGATGGGCCTGCACGTAGCGCGGCGTGCAGTCGCTCGTCATGGCGAGGCCCTTGTGACTTGTGCCATGCGGGCCCTTGGGCACGCGCACCAGCGCAGCGTCGCCCTCCTGCGGGTTGATCGCCGTGTTGCCCATGATGCGATGGTCGTACTGGTGCCAGATCCACGCCTTGCTCGCGAGATCGGGACAGCTCATCAACGCCAGCAGCGACGCGTTCCAGTCCTTCGGCGCCGGCACCTTTGCCGCATCCAGCGGCGGCGGCAGCGGCGTCAGGGTCCATGGGCGTTCATAGACCGGCGCTTCGGTGACCAGTGGCGGGATCGGGATGTTGCCGACGATCTCGCCGTGCCACGACAACACCATGCGCTCGGTGTCGGTCAGCCGGCCGATCACCGCGAAATCGAGCTCCCATTTCTCGAAGATCTTGCGCGCCAGTTCCTCGCGACCGGGCTTGAGCACGATCAGCATGCGCTCCTGGCTCTCCGACAGCATGAGCTCGTAGGGGTTCATGCCGGTCTCGCGCATCGGCACCTTGTCCAATTCGACAACGACGCCAAGGCCGCCCTTGGCCGCCATCTCGAACGACGAGGAAGTGAGGCCCGCAGCTCCCATGTCCTGGATGGCGACGATCGCGTCAGTCGCCATCAGCTCGAGGCAGGCCTCGAGCAGCAGCTTCTCGACGAAAGGGTCGCCAACCTGCACGGTCGGCCGCTTGCTCTCGCTGTCTTCGTTGAATTCCGTCGACGACATGGTGGCGCCATGGATGCCGTCGCGGCCGGTCTTGGAGCCGACATAGACCAGCGGGTTGCCGACCCCGGCCGCCGCCGCATAGAAGATGCGGTCGGTCGGCGCGATGCCCACGGTCATGGCATTGACCAGGATGTTGCCGTTGTAGGCGGCATGAAAATTGGTCTCGCCGCCGACCGTCGGAATGCCCATGCAATTGCCGTAGCCGCCGATGCCGGCAACCACGCCCGACACGAGATGCCGGGTCTTGGGATGCTTGGGGTCGCCGAAGCGCAGCGCATTGAGGTTCGCCACCGGCCGCGCGCCCATGGTGAACACGTCGCGCAGGATGCCGCCCACGCCGGTCGCCGCGCCCTGGTAGGGCTCGATGTAGGACGGGTGGTTGTGGCTCTCCATCTTGAAGATCGCGGCCTGGCCGTCGCCGATATCGATGACGCCGGCATTCTCGCCCGGGCCCTGGATGACCCACGGCGCCTTGGTGGGCAGCTTCTTCAGCCACACCTTGGACGATTTGTACGAGCAGTGCTCGCTCCACATGGCGGAGAAAATTCCCAGTTCCACCATCGTTGGCGTGCGCCCCATGATCTTGAGCAGCCGCTCGTATTCGTCCGGCGCCAATCCGTGCTCGGCCACGATCTGCGGCGTGATGACGGGTTCGTTGGGCAGCTTGACCGGCGGATTCCTTTCTTCGGCGATCACGTAAGCGCCTCTACCAAACCCTCGAACAGCGCCTTGCCGTCGGTGCCGCCGAACATCGGTTCGGTGGCATTCTCCGGATGGGGCATCAGGCCCATCACCGTCTTGCCCTCGTTGAAGACGCCCGCGATGTTGTGGATCGATCCGTTGGGGTTTCCGGTCCCGTCGACCGCCCCGTCGGGCGCGCAGTAGCGGAAGGCCACCTGTCCGCGATCCTCGATGCGTTTCAGAGTGTCGGCGTCGGCGAAATAGTTGCCCTCGGCGTGCGCCACCGGGACCTTGATCACCTGGCCGGCCTGGTAGCGGTTGGTGAACAGGCTCTGGCTGGTTTCGACCTTGAGATGCACGTCGGCGCAGACGAACTTCAAGTGCGCATTGCGCATCAGCACGCCCGGCACCAGGCCCGCTTCGGCGGCGATCTGGAAGCCGTTGCAGATCGCCAGCACGGGCACGCCCTTGGCGGCTCGACGCTTCACCTCGGCCATCACGGGCGACTGCGCCGCCATTGCCCCGCAGCGCAGGTAATCGCCATAGGAGAAGCCGCCGGGCAGGACGATCAGGTCGGTTTTCTCGAAGTCGCCGGCGCCGTGCCACACCATCTCGGGCTTGCGGCCGGTGACGAGCTCGATGGCGTGCGCCACGTCGCCTTCGCGGTTGGAGCCGGGAAAGACGAGGACTGCTGATTTCATCGGGTGAACTTCATCAGACGAGCTCGATCGAGAAATTCTCGATCACGGTGTTGGCCAGCAGCTTCCGGCACATCTCCTCAAGACGCGCCTTGGCCTTCGCCTTGTCGGTCTCGTTGAGCTCGAGCTCGATGTACTTGCCTTGCCGCACGTCGCCCACTTCCGGGAAGCCGAGGCGATTGAGGGAATGTCCGATGGCCTTGCCCTGCGGGTCGAGCACGCCGTTCTTGAGGGTTACGTGAACTCTGGCTTTCATCTCGCCTCGTTATTGCAGGGTCGTTGGTCCTCTGACATCGCCCGGACCCTGGTCGATCAGGATGCCGAGCCGCCGCGCGACCTCCTGGTAGGCCTCCTCGACCTTGCCGAGATCGCGGCGGAAGCGGTCCTTGTCGAGCTTCTCGTTGGTGCGCAGGTCCCACAGCCGGCACGAATCGGGGCTGATCTCGTCGGCAAGCACGATGCGGACCATGTCGTCCTCATATAGGCGGCCGAACTCGATCTTGAAGTCGATCAGCTTGATGCCGCAGCCGAGGAAGAGGCCGAATAGGAAATCGTTCACCCGGAGCGTAAGCGCGATGATGTCGTCGAGATCCTGCGGCGTCGCCCAGCCGAAGGCGGTGATGTGCTCCTCGGTGACCATCGGATCGCCCAGCTGATCGTTCTTGTAGAAGAACTCCATGATCGAGCGCGGCAGCTGGGTGCCTTCCTCGATGCCGAAGCGCTTGGCGAACGAGCCGGCTGCGACATTCCGCACCACCACCTCGAGCGGGATGATCTCGACCTGACGGATCAGCTGCTCGCGCATGTTCAGGCGCCGGATGAAATGGGTCGGCACGCCGATCTCGCCGAGCTTGGTCATCAGGAACTCGGAGATGCGGTTGTTGATCACACCCTTGCCGGTGATCGTGCCTTTCTTCTGGTTATTGAAGGCCGTAGCGTCGTCCTTGAAGTACTGGACGATGGTCCCGGGCTCTGGCCCCTCGAACAAGGTCTTGGCCTTGCCCTCGTAGATGCGGCGGCGGCGGGACATTTTCTACTCCTGGGCAGGCGGCTGAGACCGTCCACCATTGGGCCGGAATATGGCGGAAGTCCCATGCTCCGGGACTGGGGAAAAATCCATTGAAAAAGATGACGCATACGTCATATTTGACGGGAATCTGGAGGCCCCACATGGCCCAACAAATCACCTACGACAAGGCCTATGACGCCGTTGCGCCGGATGATTTCCCGGCGATGCTCGACGTGCCGCGCTACGGTCGGCGCAGCAATGCCTTCGATGGCATCATTTCGGCGACCCACGACCATTTCTGGGATCCGTTCGACAAGAACTACATCGATTTCGACCAGCCGTTCGACATGGCGACGACTTCGATCGTGCCGTTCGACATGGTGGTCGAGCTGCGCTCAGCGGTGGCCGACAAGCTCGATGAGCGCCAGAAGATCCAGTTCGCCAACGACGTCATCCACTGGTCGGTGTCGAACCTGCTGCATGGCGAGCAGGGCGCGCTCTCCTTGTCGGCCAGCCTGTGCCACATCCTGCTCGATCCCGGTGCCCAGGAATACGCCGCCAACCAGGCCCGCGAGGAAGCCCGCCACGTCGCGGGCTTCACGCGCTACATCGCCAAGCGCTGGGGCGCGCCCCTGCCGGTCGGCAAGACCATCGCCACGGTGCTCGCCGATCTCGTCAGCACGCCCGAGGTCTACAAGAAGATCGTCGGCATGCAGATGCTGATCGAGGGGCTGGCGATGGGCTCGTTCGCCACGCTGAACGCCAAGACCAACGATCCTGTCCTGCGCCGGCTGGTGCAGCTGGTGATGAGCGACGAGGCGTTCCATCACCGCTTCGGCCGCCTGTGGGCCAGCAAGACGATCGGCCATTTGAGTGCCGACGAGCATCGCAAGGTCGAGGATTGGGCGGCCCAGCTCTTCCAGATGCTGCTGTTCAACCTGATCAATGCCGAGCAGAAGCAGGTGATCTACGGCAAGTACGGCCTGCACTGGGAATGGGTGCGCGACGCGGTGAAGGAGACGTTCAGCGACGCCGACCGGCGCGAATCGCTGAAGGAAAGCACCAACATGTTCCGCGTGCTGATCAAGACCTTGCTGCATGCCGGCATCATCACGGCGCGCACCGCGCCGCTTTACGCCGTGTGGGTCGATATGGATGAGCTCAAGGCCGAGGGCGACGGCATTCCGGGCGACATCGTTGCCGACGAAATGCTGGTGACCTTGCGCGAGATCAACGCCAGGCGCCGCCGCATCGGCGCCAAGGACGTCGTCGCGGCCTAGGGCTTCTTCGCCAGGACGAAGGCCGACAGGCCGGCAAGGCGATTTATCGAGAACAGCGGCAGCTCGGCCCCGCATGCGGCCGAGAGAATGCCGTTGGCAACCGCGCCATGCTTCTTGAGGCTGCTGCGCGGCTTGGCCTCGCCGCGCTGGGCAAAGCGCACCGCGGCGGCAAGCGGAAAGATAAACCCGAAATAGTAGGCGCCGTGCACGATCTCGAGGCCGGCAGCGCGCAGCACCGCCTCGATCTCATGGAGCCGGTAGCGCCGCTTGTGCTCGAGAAAGACGTCGTGGCCACTCCACAAGGAACGGAAGGCGGGCACCGTCACCAGGAAATGCGCGCCGCTCGGCACCTTGCCGGCATAGAGCTTCGCCAGGCCGCAATCGTCGTCGACATGCTCGAGCACGTCCATCATCAGCACGAGGTCGCAGTCGGTGATGCCGGTGTCGCGACGGTAGAGCACGGGCTTGCCCGCTTCCTGCTCGTCGCGGTCGCGATCGTAGCCGATATCGACGCACAACGCCCTATCGGCGCCGCCTTGGCTCAGCAAATGGCGCGAGAAGAAGCCCGAGCCGGCGCCGACATCGAGCACGTGTCGCGGCCGCAGATGGCCGACCGCGCGCCGCAGCGCCGCCGCTTTGGAACGGTAATACCAATGGCGGCCGATATCGGCGCCCAGGATGTCTTCTTCCTTGAGATCCATCAGGACTTGGAAGGACGGGCTTGGCCTTCCTCGTAGACGCCTTCGACGACGTAGATCGGCCTGCCTTTGACCTCGAGGAACAGTCGGCCGAGATATTCGCCGATGATGCCGATGGAGACGAGCTGGATCGCACCCATCAGCAGCACGACGATGATCAACGACGCATAGCCCGGCGTGTCGATGCCGAACAGCAGCACGCGGCCGATGATGAACAGCGCATAGAGGACCGCCGCCGTGGCGATGGCGAGGCCGCTGTAGAACGACGCGCGCAGCGGCACCGTCGAGAAGCTCACCACGCCGTCGAGCGCAAAGTTCCACAGCCGCCACAGATTGAACTTGCTCGATCCCGCGGCGCGCCGCGGCCGTTCGTACGGCACGCCGACCGCGTTGAAGCCCACCCAGGCGAACAGCCCCTTCATGAAGCGGTTGCGCTCGGGCAACTGGCGCAGCACTTCTGCCGCCCGCCGGTCGACCAGGCGGAAGTCTCCGGCATGGACCGGGATGCGCACCGGCGACATCGAGTTGAATGCCCAATAGAACCAGCTCGCCGACATGCGTTTGGCGACGGTGTCGGTCTCGCGCGCCGAACGCACGCCGTAAACGATGTCGTAGCCTTCGCGCCAGCGCTCGATGAACGGGCCGATCAGCTCGGGCGGGTCCTGCAGGTCGATATCCATCGGAATAAGGATATCGCCGCGGGCGTGGTCTATGCCGGCGGTGAGAGCCGCCTCCTTGCCGAAATTGCGCGAAAGGTTGACCACGCGAATGCGTTTGTCGCGGCTGCTGCGGTCGAGCAGATGCCCGAGCGTCTCGTCGCGCGAGCCGTCGTTCACGAACACGATCTCGAAACGCAGCCCCGCCTTGTCGAGGAATGGTTCGATCGAGGAGAGGAAGAGCTCGATCGACTCCTCTTCATTGAACACCGGCACGATCAGGGAAAGCAACGGATCGGCAGGCCGGCTCGCGCGCTGCGCGGCAAGCTGCCGTTCGAGGGCCGACGCTGTCTTGCCAGGGATCGGGAGGGAGGAGTCGGGCACGAACCTCAGTTTACACTATTGCGCCTCAGGTCACGACCTCGACCGAGCCGTCCAGCTTCATGATTCCGGTGTCGACCAGCAGCTTGGGCTGGCGCTTGCCGATTTCGGCCCGGAAAGCACGCAGTGCTTCCGTATGTTTCTCGGTCTCGAAGGCCCAGTCCTTCTTGATCCGATCGCCATAGGCGACGACGGCGGCGCCGCAATCGCGGTGGGTGAGTCCGATCACGCGCTTGATGCTGTGCAGCTGGACCGTGATCGCGAGATTGTCCCAGAACGTCTTGTGCCAGTCCTTGAAGACGTCGGCGACGGCACCGATGGGCCCGCCGGCGATCACGAACTGGCTGTAGAGATCCTTGAAGCCCCGCCCGGCCATGTAGGTCCAGCTCGACGTGCTGAAGCGGGGATCGATGCAATTGAACAGCATAGCCTCGTATCCCTCGGCCGAGGCGATCTTGGGGAAGGCGGCAAGCAGCGCGCCGCCGGCCGCAAGGCCGAACATCCCGCGCCGGGAAACGTCGCGCGGCGCAAATTGCAGACAGCCACAGTTTGCGTGGTGCAGATGGGATTTCATGGTCGCCCCCTTTGGTGTCGATGCGTGCAATTTTGACATCGGCAAGGTGGGGTGGAAAGGGGCCGGCCGGGTAGCCTATACAATCCTCAGCGGCACAGGCCAACGGAGCGGGGCGCGATGACAAGTTTCAACGAACGTGAAAAAGCCTTTGAAAACAAGTTCGAGCACGAGATGGAACTGCAATTCAAGGCGCGCGCCCGCAAGAACAAGATGCTGGGCCTGTGGGCGGCTGGTCTGATGGGCAAGACCGGCGCTGCTGCTGAAAACTATGCACGCGACATCGTGATGGCCGACTTCGAGGCGCCGGGCGATCACGATGTGGTCCATACGCTAATGCGCGACCTGACCGCGGCCGGCAAGCCGACCGAGGAGCATACCATCCGCCGCCAGGGCGAGCGCCTGCTGGTCGAGGCGATGCGCCAGATCATGACCGAGGTGAAGAAGTAGCGTCGTTATCCGCTACTTCTTGGCAAGCGTCCCGGCGAGGCCCGTGTAGGTCTCGGGACGAAGCGCCTTGAGCCGCGTCTTCATCTCCGGCCCGATATCGAGACCGTCGATGAAGGTGGCGAAATCCTTCATTGTCACCTGTTTGCCGCGCGTCAGAGCCTTCAGCTTCTCATACGGCATCTCGACGTCGGCCACGCGAAGGACGGTCTGTATCGCTTCGGCGAGAATTTCGGGATGCGCCATGAGCGACTCGCGAACGGCCGCTTCGTTGACGTCGATCTTACCGAAGCCGCGGAGCAGCGCGCGATAGCCGACGAGCGAATGTCCGAAGGCGGTGCCGAAGGTGCGCGCCACAGTGGAGTCGGAGAGATCGCGTTGCAGGCGCGACACCGGCATCTTTCGCGAGAGATGCTCGAGGAGCGCATTGGCGACGCCGAAATTTCCCTCCGCATTCTCGAAATCGATCGGATTTACCTTGTGCGGCATGGCTGACGAGCCGACCTCACCCTCTTTCGGCTTTTGCGTGACCCAACCGTCCGAGATGTATCGCCACATGTCCTGCGACAGATCGAGCAGGATCGTGTTGATACGACGCAGGCTGTCGAACATTTCGGCGAACGTGTCGTGCGGCTCGATCTGGGTCGTCACTTCGTTGAGGGCGAGACGCACGACGTGCGTCCTGTCGCCATTGAAACGCTCGGCGAAAGAACGTGCAAAGGCGAGCCAATCCACCTGCGGAAGCGCCACCATTTGCGCATTGTAGTTGCCGGACGGTCCGCCCCATTTCATGAGGACCGAGCTCTGCTTGAGGCCGCCGACCTGCTTGGCAAGACGCGTCGCAAAGACGTTCATCTCTTTGCCGAAGGTCGTCGGCGTCGCGCTCTGGCCATGGGTGCGCGCCAGCATCGCGGTATCGGCATGCCTCCTCGCAAGGGCGACGATCTCGTTCGCGACCTTCCCGAGAGCCGGCAGCATGACCTCTTCGATCGCACCGCGAAGGGCGAGGGCATGGGATGTGCTGTTCACATCCTCCGAGGTGAGCGCGAAATGCACCCATTCCAGAACGTCGGTGAGACTCGAGTTCCTGAGCCTGAGCTTGATGAAATACTCGACCGCCTTCACGTCGTGATTCGTTGCCGGGATGCCATCGTGACCCTCGCGCTCGATCTTCTGGATGATCCGGGCGTCATCGATCGCGATATGCGGCAGCGCGCGCAGCAGGGCCTTCTCATCCGCGGTCAGCGGACGCATGCCGACGCCCTTCGTCTCCGAAAGCGCGATGAGATACTCGCACTCGACGGTGAGGCGCATTTTCATGAGGGCGGATTCGCTGAAATGGTCCGCGAGCGCTTCGGTGGTCCCGCGATAGCGGCCGTCGACGGGGCTTATCGCAGTGAGTGAATCGAGCTCCATGGCCCCCGGCTTTTAGTCCCGAATGGCCGGGATTGCCATGTTAAGAAGTACCCCGGCATGATACCGCTTTCCGAGTGCCCGAAGGCCGTTCTGGCGGCGATTCGCGGCGTTTTCACCGACATCGACGAAACCGTGTCGACCGGCAGCCGGCTGACCGCGGAAGCCTATGGCGCCATGGAGGCCCTCAAAAACGCCGGTCTGTTGGTGGTCCCGGTGACCGGCCGGCCGGCGGGCTGGTGCGATCACATCGCCCGCTTCTGGCCGGTCGACGCCGTGATCGGCGAGAACGGCGCCTTCTGGATGTGGCGCGACAAGCAGGCCGCCAGGTTGAGGACGCGCTTCATCCAGTCTGACGCCGAGCGGGCAGAAGGGCGGCGCCGGCTCGAGGCGGTAAAGGAAGAGGTGCTGCGCGACGTGCCGGGCGCCGCCATCGCCTCCGACCAGCCCTATCGGCTGGCCGACCTCGCGATCGATTTCTGCGAGGACGTGCCGCCGCTGCCGCGCGGCGAGGTCGAGCGCATCGTGAAGATCTTCGAGAAGCACGGCGCGCAGGCCAAGATCAGCTCGATCCACGTCAATGGCTGGTTTGGCGCCTACGACAAACTCACCACGAGCAAGGCCATGATGCGCGAACTGTTCGGCATCGACCTCGAGCGCGAGCGCGACGCCTACGTCTTCTCCGGCGATTCGCCCAACGACTCGCCGATGTTCGGCTTCTTTCCTAACGGCCTCGGCGTGGCCAACGTGCGCGACTTCGCGAGCCTGATGCCGCACCTGCCGCGCTGGATCACGTCCGCGCGCTCGGGCGCGGGCTTCGTCGAAATGGCAAAGGCCTTGATTGAGGCGCGCCGCTAGGGCGCCTAGGGCGCCGGAGCGCCTAGGGCGCCGGAGGCGCCAGCAGCAACTGGCCGAAATGGACGAGGCTGTCGGATTGGGTCCACACGCCGACCGCGCCGGCTTGCGAGGGCAGGCGATCCTTGTAAGTGAGCATCGACGCCCCGTCGAGCCAGACCTCGATGCTTCCCTTGGCCGCGAGCACGCGCATCGTATGCCAGGCGCCGGCCTTCACTGGCGTGTCCTTGTTGGCGAGCTCGGTGCGGCGTCCGCCGAGCACGCGATAGAGCTTCACGGCGTTCCTGAGCGCGCTCGCCCAGGCGACGAAATAGTCGCTGGCGTTCTGCGCGCGGAACATCAGGCCGGCCGCCTGTTCGTGCGAGCCGGACAGGATCTTGAAGCGCATCGCGGCGTCGAAATCGCGCGCCGCCGTCTGGACATCGAGACAAAAGGGAAAGTGCAGGTCGGTCGAATCGCCGCTGGTTTCGGCGAGCGCCCAGCCGGCGGGCGCGTCCTTGTCCTTCACCGCTTCCCAGTGCTGGATCCGGCCGATGCCGGTCATGCCCTGCGTGCAGCCGACCTTGCCATCGGGCGTGGCCAGGGGGACGACGTACTGGGCGGCGGCAGGCGAGGCCGCCAGCAGGAGGGCGACAAAGACGATGCGGACCATGGGCCAAGAGTAGCAAAGCGCCGCCCGCTTGACCGCGTTCGCGGGACGGTGGAGGTTACGCGCCTTCTGATTCTAGTGACCTTTTGGTGGGGGAGGAAACAATGCGCCTTTGCACGATTGTGAGCGGCGGCAAGCCTGCGGTTGGCGTGAAGATGGGCGACGGCAAGGTCGTGGATCTCAGCAAGCAGATGCCGCGCGGGCCGAAGTCCGTGGTCGAGATCCTGGCCGGCGGCAAGAAGGTTCAGTCGGCGGTCGCCAAGGCGTGCGCCAAGCCCAAGAAGGGCGCCACGGTGTCGGAAAAGTCGGCCAAGTACCTGTGCCCGATTCCGGCGCCCGGGAAGATTCTGTGCATCGGGCTCAACTACCGCAAGCACGCCGAGGAGACCGGCAGCCCGATCCCGTCCTATCCGGTCGTGTTCACGCGCTTCAACAACACGCTGGTGCCGCACAACGGCAAGATGCTCGCGACCACGCATTCGGTGCAGTACGACTGGGAAGCCGAGCTCACCATCGTGATCGCCAAGAAGTGCCGCAACGTGCCGAAGGACAAGGCGCTGTCCGTGATCGGCGGCTACGCCTGCTTCAACGACGGCTCGATCCGCGACTGGCAGAGGAAGTCGGGCGGCCAGTTCACGCTCGGCAAGAACTTCGACGGCACCGGCGGCTTCGGCCCCGACATCGTGACGCCCGACGAGCTGCCGCCGGGCGCCGCGCCGCTGCGCATCATGACGCGCGTCAATGGCGTCACCATGCAGGACAGCAACACCGACGACCTGATCTTCGACGTACCGACCCTGGTGCACGAGCTCAGCAAGTGCATGACGCTCGATCCGGGCGACATCATCATCACCGGCACGCCGTCGGGCGTGGCCATGGCGCGCAATCCGCAGCCCTGGCTGAAGCCGGGCGACGTGTGCGAGGTCGAGATCGAGAAGATCGGCGTGCTGCGTAATCCGATCGCGCAGGGGGCATGAGCCCTATCTGAGCGCACCCCAGATCAGGGACGCGGCGGAGAACAGCATCACGACGTCCAGCAACCGCTGGAACGCCTTGAGGCTGAGGCGCTCCATCAGCAGCTTCGAAAGATAGGTGCCGGCCATCACCGACGTGCCGGTGATGAGCCCGCGCAGGATGAGATCGGTCGGCAGCGCACCGAAGCTCCGGAAGGTGATCGTCTTGCTGATGTACATGGCAAGCGAAGAGGCGGCTTCGGTGGCGATGAACGCGCCCTTGGCGAGACCGTAGGCGCTGAAGATCGGCACGGTGATCGGGCCAGTCGAGACCACGATGCCGGTCAGGAAGCCGATGAACAGGCCGGCCGGTACCAGCACGACCGCGCTGGCCTTGAAGTTGCGGGCGGCCAGCCAATGCCGTCCCGGGATCATCACCAGGAAGAAGACGCCGAGCGCCAGATCGACCAGCCGCGGCGGCAGGGAGAGCATGGTGCGCGCGCCGAGCGCGGCGCCCGGGATGCCGCCGACGGCATAGGCGCCGACCGCGCGCCAATCGATCTCGCGCCACCACGACGTGATCTTGGCGAAGTTCGACATCAAGGCCACGATCGCCATGATCGGGATCGCCGATTTCGGCCCGAAGGTCAGCGCCAGCACCGGCAACAGGATGATGGTGGCGCCGGTGCCGACGATGCCGCTCACCAGCCCGGCGAGCAGGCCGACAGCGAGGACCAGGGCGTAGGCAGTCACTGCTGGGGCAGCCCCTCTATCGCGAATGCGCGCAGGATGTTCGAGCCGACGGTCTTCCGTTCTGCCTCGAACTGCCTGACCTGGGAGGAATTCCGCCAAACGTCGACGGCCTCGAGATTGTCGAAGGCGACGAGGACGAGCCGCCGCGGCGGCTCGCCGGCATAGATGACGGATTTTCCGCCGCGCACGAGGTAACGGCCGCCGAACGATTCGGCCGTACCGGGATAGCGGGCCAGCACACGCTTGTCGGCTTCCACATCAGCGACTGCGACCTCGGCAATGTAGTAGGCCTGTGCTTTCTTCTGCGCCATCGGCGATGCGCCCGCCGCCATTCCGATCGTCGCGCCTGCGACCAGGGCCAACGGAACCTGCAATCTCATGGCGACCTCCCCGCGATCGGCTGGCGCCGATCCTAATAACCGATGTTCGGCCTCAAGGACTTCTCTGCCTGCTCGACCGGGATGCCGCGCCGGCGCGCGTAATCCTCGACCTGGTCGCGGCCGATGCGCGCCACGCCGAAATACTGCGCGTCGGGATGGGCGAAGTAATAGCCCGACACCGCCGAGATCGGGATCATGGCGAAGCTCTCGGTCAGGGTCATGCCGGCATTCTGGCCGGCATTGAGCAGGCGGAACAGCTCGGGCTTCTGGCTGTGGTCGGGGCAGGCGGGATAGCCGGGCGCCGGCCGGATGCCGCGATACTTCTCGCGGATCAATTCGTCGTTGGAGAGCGCTTCGTCGGGCGCGTAGCCCCACAGCGTCTTGCGCACCCTCTCGTGCATGCGTTCGGCGAAGGCCTCGGCCAGCCGGTCGGCCAGCGCCTTCAGCAGGATGTCGGAGTAATCGTCGCTGTCGGCCTTGAAGCGCTGCAGGTGCCGCTCGATGCCGTGGCCGGCCGTGACGGCGAAGCCGCCGATCCAGTCGGCCTTGGGCGAGATGAAATCGGCCAGGCACATGTTGGCGCGCGGACTGCGCTTCTCGACCTGCTGGCGCAGGAAGAAGAGACGCGAGACTTCCTTGCTGAAGGTCTCGTCCTGGAACAGCACCACGTCGTCGCCGTCGCGCCGGCACGGCCAAAAGGCGACCACGCCCTTCGCCGTCAGCCACTTCTCGCGCACGATGCGGTCGAGCATCTTGCGCGCGTCGGCGTAGAGCTTTCGCGCACTCTCGCCCACCACCTTGTCCTTGAGGATCGCTGGATAATTGCCGGCGAGCTCCCAGGCACGGAAGAACGGCGTCCAGTCGATGCGCTCGACCAGCTCGTGCAGCGGATATTCGGCGAACACGCGCGTGCCGGTCACCTGCGGCCGGGGCGGCGCGTAGCTCGCCCAGTCGATCTTGAAGGCGTTGGCGCGCGCCTCGCGCAACGTCACCAGCTTTTCCTTGCCGCCGCCCGCGCGTTCGACGCGGATCGCCTCGTATTCCTCGGCGATTTTGCTCTTGAACTCGCTCGCCTGCGCCGGCGAGTCGGATGTGAGCGCGCTGCACACGCCGACGGCGCGCGAGGCATCGAGCACGTGCACCGTCGGACCGTGATAGCGCGGCGCGATGCGCAGTGCGGTGTGCACCTTGGAGGTGGTGGCGCCGCCGATCAGCAGCGGCACCTTGAAGTTCTGCCGCGTCATCTCCTCGGCCACCGTCACCATCTCGTCGAGCGACGGCGTGATCAGGCCCGAGAGCCCGATCAGGTCGGCCTTGTTGTCGTTGGCGCTCTTCAGGATCTCCTGGAACGGCACCATGACGCCGAGGTCGATGACCTCGAAGTTGTTGCACTGGAGCACGACGCCGACGATGTTCTTGCCGATGTCGTGGACGTCGCCCTTGACGGTCGCCATGACGATGCGGCCCTTGGTCCTGGCGCCCTCTTGCTTCTCGGCCTCGATGTAGGGCAGCAGGTGCGCCACCGCCTTCTTCATCACGCGCGCGCTCTTGACCACCTGCGGCAGGAACATCTTGCCGGCCCCGAACAGGTCGCCGACCACGTTCATGCCGGCCATCAGAGGACCTTCGATCACCTCGATCGGCTTGGGAAGCTGCTGGCGTGCCTCCTCCGTGTCGACGACGACGAACTGGTCGATGCCCTTGACCAGCGCGTGCTCGAGCCGCTTCTCGACCGGCCAGGAGCGCCATTCGGCGTCCTGCGTGTCGGCGGCTTCGCCGGTCCCCTTGTACTTGGGCGCCAGATCGAGCAGCCGCTCGGTGGCATCGGGACGGCGATTCAGGATGACATCCTCGCAGGCCTCCCTGAGCTCGACCGGGATCTCGTCATAGACCTCGAGCTGGCCGGCATTGACGATGCCCATGTCCATGCCGGCCTGGATGGCGTGGTAGAGGAACACCGAGTGCATGGCGCGGCGCACCGGCTCGTTGCCGCGGAAGGCGAATGACAGGTTCGACACGCCGCCCGAGATCTTCACGTGCGGGCAGCGCTTCTTGATCTCGCGCGTCGCCTCGGTGAAATCGACGCCGTAGTTGTTGTGCTCGTCGATGCCGGTGGCGATGGCGAAGATGTTGGGATCGAAGATGATGTCCTCGGCCGGGAAGCCGACCTGCTCGGTGAGGATCTTGTAGGCCCGCTCGCAGATCTCGATCTTGCGCTGCAGGGTGTCAGCCTGGCCTTTCTCGTCGAACGCCATGACCACGACGGCGGCGCCGTACCGGCGCACCTTCCTGGCGTGGTCGATGAACGGCTCGACGCCTTCCTTCATCGAGATCGAATTGACGATCGGCTTGCCGGCGACGCACTTCAGGCCCGCCTCGATCACGCTCCACTTGGAGCTGTCGATCATGATCGGCACCTTGGCGATGTCGGGCTCGGACGCGATCAACTTCAGGAACGTGTCCATCGCCTTTTCGGCGTCGAGCAGGCCTTCGTCCATGTTGACGTCAATGATCTGCGCGCCCGCCTCGACCTGCTGGCGCGCGACGTCGATGGCGGCGGCGTAGTCGCCGTCCAGGATCAGCTTCTTGAACTTGGCCGAGCCGGTGACGTTGGTCCGTTCGCCGATATTGATGAACGTCGCGGTCCGCTCGCCGGTCATGTGCGCAGCCCCCTCTCCCAACCTCTCCCCCTGGCAGCGGAGAGGAGGAAGAATTCATGTTCCTCTCCCCCGATAGGGGAGGCGAGGAGAGGGGGATACTCGAAACGCTTCAACATCACATGAAACTCGCCGCTTCCATTCCCGAAAGGCGCAGCGCCGGCGGCAACGCATGCCACTGGCGCGGCTTGAGGTCCTTGACCGCCTCGGCCACCGCCTTGATGTGCGCGGGCGTCGTGCCGCAGCAGCCGCCCACGACGTTGAGCCAGCCGTTCTCGGCCCAGCCCTTCACCAGCTTGGCCGTCATCTCCGGTGGCTCGTCGTAAGTGCCGAGTTCGTTCGGCAGGCCGGCATTGGGATAGACGCAGACCAGGCCGTCGACCTGCGGGTTCAGCGCATTGACGTAGGGGTGCAGCTCGGTGGCGCCGAAGCTGCAGTTCAGTCCCATGGTGAGGGGTCTGGCATGCCGCACCGAGTGCCAGAACGCCTCGACCGTCTGCCCCGACAGGTTGCGGCCGGCGAGGTCGGTGAGAGTCATCGACACCATCACCGGGATCACCTGGCCCAGCGCCTCGCCCGCCTCGTCGGCGGCGACGATGGCGGCCTTGGCGTTCAGGGTGTCGAACACCGTCTCGATCAGGATGAAATCAGCGCCGCCCTCCAAGAGCCCGTCGATCTGCTGGCGATAGACGCCCTTCACCTCGTCGAAGGTGACGGCACGGAAGCCCGGATCGTTGACGTTGGGCGACACCGACAGCGTCTTGTTCGTAGGCCCGAGCGCGCCCGCGACGAAGCGCGGCTTGGCCGGCTCCCTGGCCGTCGCTGCATCGGCGCAGGCGCGCGTGATCGTGGCCGCGGCGACGTTGATCTCGCGGGCCAGCCCCTCGGTGCCGTAGTCGCCCTGGCTGATGGCATTGGCGTTGAAGGTGTTCGTCGCCAGCACGTCGGCGCCCGCCTCGATATAGGCGTTGCAGATTTCGCGCACGACGTCCGGCCGCGTCAGGTTCAACAGGTCGTTGTTGCCTCTTTGGTCGCGCTCGAACTCCCGACCGCCGCGGAACCCAGCCTCGTCGAGGCGATAGGCCTGGATGGCGGTACCGTAGGGGCCGTCCTTCACCAGGATGCGTTCCTGGGCGAGAGAGCGCAGCAGGTCGGCTTTCTCCGCTCTCGTCACGACAGCCTCCGCTGCGGCCGCACGCCCAGCAGGTGGCACAGCGCGAAGGTGAGATCGGCGCGGTTCAGCGTATAGAAATGGAACTGGTCGACGCCTTCGCCGCTCAGGCGCCGGCAGAGGTCGCCCGCCACGGTGGCGGCGATCATGCGCCGCGTCTCGGCATCGTCGTCGAGGCCCTGGAACATGTCGGCGAGCCATTCCGGCACCTTAGAGCCGCACAGCGCCGCCATCTTCTTGATGCCCTGGAAGTTGGAGACCGGCATGACCCCAGGCACGATCGGCACGTTGATGCCGGCCGCGGCGGCAGCGTCGCGGAAGCGCAGGAAATCGTCGCAATCGAAGAAGAACTGGGTGATGCAGCGGTTTGCGCCGGCATCGACCTTGCGCTTCAGGTTTTCGAGGTCGGCGCGGGCGTCGGCCGAGTCGGGATGCTTCTCGGGATAGCCCGCGACGCTGATCTGGAAGTCGCCGATCTTCTTCAGGCCCTTCACCAGCGCCGCCGCGTTTTCGTAGCCGCCCGGATGCGGGGTGTACTTGCCGCCCATGCCGGCCGGCGGATCGCCGCGCAGGGCGACGATGTGGCGGATGCCGGCGTCCCAGTAGGCGCGCGCGATCTCGTTGATCTCGTCCTGTGTCGCGGCGACGCAGGTAAGATGGGCGGCGGCATCGATGCCGGTCTCACGCTTCAGCCGGGCCACCGTCTCGTGCGTGCGCTGGCGCGTCGAGCCGCCGGCGCCATAGGTCACCGAGAAGAAGATCGGGTCGAGCGGCGTGAGCCGCGTCACCGTCTCCCACAAGGTGCGCTCGGCCGCTTCGCTCTTGGGCGGCGAGAATTCGAAGGAAACCTTCAGGCGCTGCGGCGCGCGGGCGGGGAACTCGGCGCCCGGGTTGACGAGGCCGAAGGGCGTGCTGATCGGACCGGTATCGGGGCTCATCGCGAGGCTCCATGGGCGGCAACAGCGGGCCGGGCGGCGGCGCGCGCCGGCAGCTCGCGCTCGCCGCGCCAGATGCCGGTCATCAGCCGTCGGCCGGGAAAATGAATGGGTTCGAGGGGATTGAGGCCGGCGCTCCTCAGCCAGCCTTGCACCTGGTTGTCGGCGAAGCCCAGATGGACGTGGGCATGCTCGCGCTTCAGCTCGACCAGGTCGTGCGGCGAGAAGTCGACCACCAGGACGATGCCGCCCGGCCGCACCACGCGCGCCGCTTCGGACAGCGCCGCCGCCGGATCGTCGGCATAATGCAGCACGTGATGGATGGTGACGACGTCGAAGCTGTCGGCCTCGAAGGGCAGGGCATACATGTCGCCCTGGCGGATCTCGGCGTTGTCGACGCCGGCCTTGGCGAGATTGGTGCGGGCCAGCGCCAGCATCTCGCGGCTCTGGTCGATGCCGATGGCGTGCTCGACCTTGGGCGCCAGCACCTCGAGCAGGCGGCCGGTGCCGGTGCCGATGTCGAGCAGGCGGCGGGCATTGAGCGGCAGGTGATGGGCGAGTGCGCGCTCGATCTCGCGGTCGGCGACGTGCAGGGCGCGCAGTTCGTCCCAGCGCTGGGCATTGTCGCGGAAGAAGCGGACCGCCGCGGTCTGCCGTCGCTGCAGCAGGCCATCGAGCCGCGCCCGGTCGGCGGCGATGCGCGCCTGCTTGGGATCGATCCGGCGCACGAACTCGCGCACCAGGGCGGCGTCATCGCCGGCCGTGACCAGCCGGAAGCGGGTGAACTGCGCTTCGCGGAAACGCTCGAGCAGGCCAGCCTCGACCAGCAGCTTGAGGTGCCGTGAGACGCGCGGCTGGCTCTGGCCCAGCACGTGGACGTAGTCGCTGACGGTCAGGTCTTCACGCGCCGCCAAGGCCAGTATCCGCAGGCGCGTATCTTCGGCTGCCGCCCGCAGGAGGGAAAGAAGGTGGTCCATATAGATTATATATAAGCATATCTTTATATGCGCAAGCCCAAAAAACATGCCGATGCAGCGAAATTTGTGACCGAAGCGCCACAAGTTTCGGGCGTCTTTCCTATTCACTTCAAACTGTAGGGCGTGTGTGCAACACTCCGCTCAACTACGGCTAAACAAAGCCGTTTCGGGGTTGAGCGTCTATGGATCAAGGTTTCGTGCGCTCGATGGCGGGCAGGCTCCGTCACTCGATGGTTGCCATGATCGCCGCGGGCGTGATGCTGGGCGGATGTGCGGTCAAGGACACTGGCGCGGCCGAACCGTGGGATCCGATCGAGACCCCCAATCGCTTTATCTTCTCGCTCAATCGTGCGGTCGACCTGATCGCCATCCGGCCGATCGCGGTGCTCTACCGCGACTGGATGCCAGCGCAAGGCCAGAAGGGCGTGCACAACGTCCTCAACAATCTCGGCGAACCGGTGACCGCCATCAACGAGGTCGTGCAGGGCGATCCGGGCCGCGCGCTCACCACCTTGGCGCGCTTCGTCATCAACTCGACGATCGGCATTGCCGGCATCTTTGACGTCGCCTCAAGCATGGGGCTGAGCCCGACCAAGGAGGGCGCCGGCAACACGGTGGGCTACTATGCCGGCGTCGAGCCCGAGAACGGCGGCTTCTACCTGATGTTACCGCTCGCCGGTCCGTCCAACGCGCGCGACGCCGCGGGCCTGATGGCCGACTATGCGGTCGACCCGTTCCGTATCCTCACCTACGCCCTGAATGTCGACTGGCTGCTCTATTCCGGCCCGCGCTGGGGCGCCACGGTGATCGATACGCGTTCCCGCACGCTCTATGCGCTCGACGATCTCGAGAAGAACAGCGTCGATTATTACGCAGCCCTTCGCTCGGCCTACACGCAGCAACGCGCCGACCTGATCCGGCAGAAGCGCGAGAAGACCGACAGCCGCGGCGAGCTCGAACGTCGCGACAAGCTCGCGCTGGTGCGCTAGGAGTCTCATCCCGAACCTCTAGCCTTCAAGGGAGTGAACGGTGGCGGTGCACGTTCCTCGTCGAGTCGTATTGTCTTCGATCGCCGGCATCGCCGGACTGGGCCGGGTGCCCGCCCGTGCGCAGGAAGACGCGGCGGCCAAGCTGATCGCCGGCGTCGCCAAGGAAGTGATCGATCTGATCAAGAACACCTCGCCCGGTGCGGAGCGCGAGGCCGGCATTCGCAAGGTGCTGGAGCAGAGTTTCGATCTGTCCTTCATGGGCCGCTCTGCGCTCGGGACATACTGGAACGAGACCAGCGAGGAACAGCGCCAGCGCTTCCTGAAGGCGGCGGTGTCGGCCGAGGCGCGCGCCTACAGCGAGCGCTTCGGCCAGTACGGCGGTCAAACCCTGACCGTGGGCAAGGAAGTGCATCGGCCGAACGGCGTCGAGATCGTCGAGAGCAAGCTCAACCAGAGCAACGGCCAGCCGGTCAGGATCGACTGGGAAGTGCGCAACGACCGCATCACCGACGTCAAGATCGAGGGCGTCAGCATGGTCGCCACTAGACGTTCGGATTACAAATCCTACATCAGCAATCACGGCGGCAAGGTCGAAGCCCTGATCGAGGAACTGGAGAAAAGGGCCAAGACTTAGTAAGCTTGCCGGCGGGAGGCGTATCTAACGCCCGGCCCGCCGTCCGCGGGGGAGCCGGCCGGAGGAGAGCGCCATGGATAGCGCAACCGTAAAGAACCCTGCCGAGCGTCGCGCGGTCGACCCGGTGTGGACGACGATCAGGGAAGCGGCCCAGGCCGCTGCCGCCAACGAGCCCATCTTGGCGGGCATGTTGCACGCCACCATCCTGAGCCAATCGCGCTTCGAAGGCGCGCTCAGCTACCACCTTGCCCGCCTGGCCGGGACGACCGAGGTGCCGGCCGCGCTCATACGCCAGATCTTCGAGGAGGCGTTCAACGCCGATCCCAATATCGGCCTGGCCGCGCGCTTCGACATCGTGGCGGTGAGCGATCGCGATCCCGCCTGCACCTCGTATCTCGATCCGCTCCTGTGGTTCAAAGGCTATCATGCGCTGCAAACCTATCGCGCCGCACACTGGTTGTGGGTGCAGGGCCGCAAGACACTGGCCCACTATCTGCAGAGCCGCGCCAGCGCGCTGTTCGGGCTCGACATCCATCCCAACGCCGTGATCGGCAAGGGCATCTTCATCGACCACGGTACCGGCGTCGTGATCGGCGAAACCGCGGTCGTCGAAGACGGCGTCTCCATGCTGCACGGCGTCACGCTGGGCGGCACCGGCAAGGAACGCGGCGACCGCCACCCGAAGGTGCGGCGTGGCGTGCTCCTGGGCGCGGGCGCAAAAGTACTGGGCAATATCGAAATCGGCGCCTGCGCCAAGATCGCGGCGGGTTCCGTCGTGCTTGAGCCGGTGCCGGCCGGCTGCACCGCGGCAGGCGTGCCGGCACGCATCATCGGCTGCGTCGACGTTCCCGAGCCTGCGCTCGAGATGGATCAGCGGATTTAGCCCAGGTTCTATACGACAGAATCGTCGTCTTCCAACGGTCGGGGTTATGGTCTTGCCGATGCTGGGAAGACCGCCCCTGGAGAACAGGCCCGTTTATTTTTCCCGTTTTAAAAACGGAAAAACGGCAAAAACCTCACTTTCGCACCAAGGGCTTGTATTTGATGCGGTGCGGCTGGTCGGCGTCCTGGCCGAGCCGGCGCTTCCGGTCGGCTTCGTAATCCTGGTAGTTGCCCTCGAACCATTCGACGTGGCTGTCGCCCTCGAACGACAACATGTGGGTGGCGATCCGGTCGAGGAACCAGCGGTCGTGGCTGATGACCACGGCGCAGCCCGCGAACTCGGTCAGCGCCTCTTCCAGCGCCCGCAGGGTGTCGACGTCGAGGTCGTTGGTGGGCTCGTCGAGCAGCAGGACGTTGGCGCCGCTCTTCAGCATCTTGGCGAGGTTGACCCGGTTGCGCTCGCCGCCCGACAGCTGGCCGACCTTCTTCTGCTGGTCGGCGCCCTTGAAGTTGAACGAGGCGCAGTAGGCGCGACTCGACACTTCCCTGGTGCCGAGCTTGATGATGTCGAGCCCGCCCGACAACTCCTCCCACACGGTCTTGTTGGCATCGAGCGTCTCGCGGCTCTGGTCGACATAGCCAAGCTTCACCGTCGGCCCGACCGAGAACGAGCCCGAATCAGGCTTGTCCTGGCCGGTGATCATCTTGAAGAGCGTCGTCTTGCCGGCGCCGTTGGGGCCGACGACACCGACGATGCCGCCGGGCGGCAGGCTGAAGGAGAGATTGTCGATCAGCAGGCGGTCGCCGAAACCCTTGGAAATCTTCTCCGCCCGGATCACGTGATCGCCGAGCCGCGGCCCAGGCGGGATCACGATCTGCGCGGTGTCGAGTGTCGCCTTCTGCTCTTCCTCGACCATCTGGTTGTAGGCGGCGATGCGCGCCTTGCTCTTGGAGCGCCGCGCCGACGGGCTGGTGCCCATCCATTCGAGCTCGCGCTGCATGGTGCGGCGACGGGCGTCCGCCGCCTTCTCTTCTTGCGCCAGCCGCTGGTCCTTCTGCTTCAGCCACGAGGAGTAGTTGCCCTCCCACGGGATGCCGGCACCGCGGTCGAGCTCGAGAATCCAGCCTGCGACGTTGTCGAGGAAGTAGCGGTCGTGGGTGACGGCAACGACGGTGCCGGGGAACTCGGCGAGGTGGCGCTCGAGCCACGCCACGGATTCGGCGTCGAGATGGTTGGTCGGCTCGTCGAGCAGCAGCATGTCCGGCTTGGAGAGCAGCAGGCGGCAGAGCGCCACGCGGCGCTTCTCGCCGCCCGAGAGCTTGCTCACGTCGGCGTCGCCCGGCGGACAACGCAGGGCGTCCATCGCGATATCGACCGTGCGGTTGAGGTCCCAGCCGTTGCCCGCGTCGATCTTCTCCTGCAGCTCGGCCTGCTCGGCGATCAGCTTGTCCATGTCGGCGTCGGGGTCGGAGAAGGCGTTCGACACCTCCTCGAAGCGGGCCAGCATCCTGGCCATCTCGCCGGCGCCCTCCATGACGTTGCCGAGCACGTCCTTCTTGGGATCGAGCTCCGGCTCCTGCTTGAGGAAGCCCACCTTGACGCCTTCGGCCGCCCAGGCCTCGCCGGTGAAATTGTCGTCCTCGCCCGCCATGACCTTGAGCAGGGTCGACTTGCCGGCGCCGTTCAGGCCCAGCACGCCGATCTTGGCGCCCGGGAAGAAGCTCAGCCAGATGTCCTTCAGGACCTGCTTGCCGCCGGGAAAGGTCTTGTTCAGACCCTTCATCACGTAGATGTACTGATACGAGGCCATTTTGAATCCTTGGTTGGCGCGCTTGTAGCGGGCGGGCCGGATTGGTTCAATCCAGGCCATGAACATCGATGCCATCAGGATCGGCGACGACCCGCCCGACGACGTCAATTGCGTCATCGAGGTGCCGATCGGCGGCGAGCCGATCAAGTACGAGATGGACAAGGAGGCGGGCACCCTGGTCGTCGACCGGTTCCTCTACACGCCGATGCGCTATCCGGGAAATTACGGCTTCGTGCCGCATACGCTGTCGGAGGACGGCGACCCGATCGACGTGCTGATCGCCAATACCCGGCCGATCATCCCGGGGGCGGTGATGAACGTGCGGCCGATCGGCGTCCTGCGCATGGAGGACGATGCCGGCGGCGACGAGAAGATCATCGCCGTGCCCACGTCGAAGATCACGCAACGCTATGTCGGCGTGCGGAGCCACGAGGACCTGCCGGCGATCACGCGCCAGCAGATCGAGCACTTCTTCGTCCATTACAAGGACCTCGAACCCGGCAAGTGGGTGAAGCTGAAAGGCTGGGGCGGCGTCGACGAGGCGCGCCGGCTGATCGGCGCGGCGATCGAGCGGGCGAAGAAGTAGCAGGCACATTTGGCCGCAGGCCAAACGTCGGCGTCATGCGTTGAAAGGGCATGAGCAATGACCTCGTTCCCCAGGAACGCCCGGTCTCGCCGCGCTTCCATCCGGGCGTCTTCAAAATCGTGGCCTGCCTTTTGGGCCTCTTCGTGCTGGCTGCCTGGACCTTCGCCGGCGGCGGTCACACCGACTTCCTGCTCGTGATGGTGACCTACGTCTTCGGCCTCGCCGTGCTGCTGCCGGGCGCTTTGCTCCTGGCGCGGCGCTCCCAGCGTGGCCGCCGGCCGGACGCCATGGGCGACCTGCCGCTGCCGAAATGGGCAAAGCGGCCGGTCGAGACCTCGACCGGCACGGTCAAGGGCTCGGTCGCCGCGACCGAGCTCATCCTGCCGATCGCGGCGGTGGCCATCGGCATGGTGTGCTTCGCCACGGTTCTGCACATCGTGAGGTAGGCCGAGAGGGGAGTGGTGGCGGAGATGGGCTCTGGTGCACACTCGGCGCCGGAGTCCAGATCCGAGGAAACATCCGCCCATGCCCGAGTTGCTGCCCGCGCTTTGCCTGATTGCCATGCCCGGCCGCCGCCGCCGGACCATCGAGCTCTGCCAGGAGGCGGAGCGGCGCGGCTTCGACGGCATCTACGTGCCGAGCCCGATGGGCAACATGTCGATGTGCGAGGCGCTGTCGTGGATGACGTCGAAGGTGACGTTCGGCACGTCGATCGTTCCGATCTATCAGCGCACCATGGTCGACTTCGCGCAGAGTGCGGCGATGATGCACGAGGTGTCGGGCGGCCGCTTTCGCCTCGGCATCGGCATCGCCCACGGCCCGTCGTACGTGCGGCTCGGCGTGACGCCCGGCAAGCCGCTCGCCGACACGCGTGCCTTCATCGAGAAGTTCCGGGCCGAGCAGGGTTTCGGCCCGCAGCCGCCGATCATCGTCGCTGCGCTGCGCAGGAAGATGGTGTCGCTGGCGGGCGAGCTCGCCGCGGGCGTGGTGTTCGCCAATGTCTGCCGCTCGCACATGGCTCAATCGCTGTCGGGCTTGCCGGCCGCCAAGCGCAACGGCGCCGGCTTCTTCATCGGCAACATGATCCCGACCTGCATCAGCGACGATGTCGAAGCGGCCAAGGCGGTGAACCGGCGCACGCTCACGCACTACGCCCAGCTGCCGAACTACCGGAACTACTGGAAGGAAGCGGGTTATGTCGAGGAGATGACGGCGATCGAGAAGGCGCTGGCCGACGGCCGGCGCGACGACGTGCCGAAGTACCTCACCGACAGGTGGCTGGCCGACAACACGCTGTTCGGGCCGGCCGCCAAGGTGCGCGAAGGCGTCGCAGCCTGGCGCGCCGCCGGCGTGCGCACGCCGATCCTCGTGCCGTCTTCGGCGGCGGGCAATCAGATGGCGGCGATCGACGAGGTGTTCCGCGCCTTCGCCTAGGAGCGGGCGCGGCCTCTCACATCGTCGCACAGGACGCCCGGTTTCGTTTGTCGGATTGACCCGCCAATTGCCTGACGGCAAGCTCACGACCGCTCCGCGTTTGATCAGCGTGGTTTTCCAAAAAAGTCGAGGTGCGTAGACCAAAAACAACGAATCCAAGGGAGGATTCCATGTCGTCGCAGCGCTTGATGGCGGTGATTGCCGCCGCGGCTCTCATTCCGGCGGCCGCCGCCGCCCAGAGCACGATCAAGATCGGCTATCCAATGCCGTTGTCCGGCCCCGCGTCGGTCTACGGCGTGCCGATCACCAAGGGCGCCGAAATGGCGGTGCAGGAGATCAATGCCAGCGGCGGCGTCCTCGGCAAGAAGCTCGAACTGCTGACGCGCGACAGCAAGGCGAGTGCCGACGAGGCGGTGCGCCTGGCCCGCGAGCTGATCATCAAGAACGGTGTCGACTTCCTGTCCGGGACGCTCACGTCGGCGGAGGCGCCGGCGGTCTCGACCATCGCCAAGGAGAACAAGATCGTCTTTGTGGCGCCGACCTCGAAGACCATCCAGCTGGTCTCGCCGAAGAACCTGCATCCCTACATCTTCCGGCTGGCGTCCAACACCGACATCGAGGGCCGCACCGGGGCGATGATCATTGGCAAGATGAAGGACGTTAAGCGGGTCGCCACGATCGCGCCCGACTATGCCTACGGCCGCGACGCCGTTGCCGCCTTCGTCGACTATCTCAAGAAGGCGCGGCCCGACATCGAGATCGTGGACCAGCAGTGGCCCAAGCTCGGCCAGGCCGACTTCACGCCGTTCATCACTGCGCAGATGGGCAAGAAGCCCGACGCCATCTTCTGCGACGTCTTCGGCGGCGACTTCGTCACCCTGGCCAAGCAGGCAACGCCGCTCGGCTACTTCAAGATGGTCAACAACCGCGTGGTCGACGGCGGCGAGGTCGGCACGACGGACGCAGCGCAGGCGCTGGGCAAGGACTACCCCTATGGCATCTGGTCGGACACCTATGACCCGGTGATCTGGCCGGACAACGAGCCGCCGGCGCACAAGGCCTACATCGATCATCTCAAGACCTTCACCAAGCAGGACGTTGCGTCGGGCTGGGCCATCATGGGCTATGCCTCGATCCTGGCGCTCAAGGCGGGCATCGAGAAGGCCAAGAGCACGAAATCCGCCGACGTCGCCAAGGCGATGCTCGGGCTGTCCTTCGACACGCCGATCGGCAAGCTCACCATCGATCCCAAGACCCATGAAACGGGCGCGGGCGAATTCTGGGGCCAGATGGTGAAGGACGATCGCTACCCGTTCGCCGTCATGAAGGACCCCAAGTACCTCGCGCAGGGGCCGTACACGCAGTAACGGTGCGGTTCGAAACGCTTCCAGGGTGAGAGCTCGGCAAACTCCGGACGTGACGCGCTTCCTCCCGCAAACGGGGAGGGAGCGCGTTGTCATGCGTCCGAAGATGGGGCCCGTCGATGGGTGACCTGTCCTTCCTGTTCACCCAGTTCATGGGCGGCCTGACGACCGCAATGTTCCTGTTCCTGATCGCCTCGGGACTGTCGCTGGTGTTCGGCGTGATGCGCGTGCTGAATTTTGCGCACGGTTCCTTCTACATGCTGGGCGCCTATCTCGCCTGGCAGGCCGTGCAGTGGCTCGCGCCGATGCTCGAGAGTTTCTGGCTGGCGGCGCTCGCCGCGGCGCTCATCGTCGCCGTTCTCGGCGGTTTGGTCGAGCGGCTGCTGCTTCGTTACATGTACGGCAAAGAGGAACTTTACCAGTTGCTGCTCACCTACGCGCTGGTCCTGATCCTGGGCGATGCGGCCAAGGCGATCTGGGGCACACAGCAGCTTTCGGTGTCGCGGCCGCCGATCCTCGATGGCGGCATCGAGATCTTCGGCAGCGTGCTGCCGGTCTACAACATCTTCATCATGGCGGCGGGCGGCGTGATCGCCGTCGTCGGCTGGTTGATCCTGGCGCGCACCTCCGCCGGGCGCATGGTCCGCGCGGCGGCGCTCGACCGCGAGATGCTGGGCGCGCTCGGCGCCAATGTCGGCGCCCTCTACACCGGCATGTTCATGGCGAGCTCCTTCCTTGCCGGTCTCTCGGGCGCGCTGGTCACGCCGATCGAGAGCATCGTGCCGGGCATGGACGTCGAAGTGATCGTCGAGGCGTTCATCGTCGTCGTGATCGGCGGCCTGGGCTCGTTCTGGGGCACCTTCTGGGGCTCGCTGATCTACGGCCAGGTCCTGTCGTTCGGCATCCTGATCCTGCCGAGCTTTTCGCTGTTCTCGGTGTTCGCCCTGATGGCGGTGATCCTGATCGTCCGCCCCTGGGGCCTGTTCGGAAAGCCGATGCGATGAAGAAAGCCGCCTTGGCAAGCCGCATCCCCTGGACGCTGGTCGTCTTCGTCGCGGCCATGACCGTGCCGTGGCTCGGCTCGCGCTACGACGTCTTCCTCGCCACCCAGATCGCGATCAGCGGCCTGTTCGCGGTGAGCCTCAACCTTCTGCTCGGCACGACCGGGCTGGTTTCGTTCGGCCACGTCGCCTATTTCGGCATCGGCGCCTATGTCTGCGGCATCTTGATGAAGACCTACGAGATGCCGTTCTCGATCGCGCTGCCGGCTTCGGCACTGGGGGCGGCCTTCGCGTCGCTGGTGTTCGGCTTCTTCTGCGTGCGCCTGACGCGAATCTACTTCGCCATGCTGTCGCTTGCCTTCTCGCAGATCATCTGGGCGATCGCCTACAAGTGGAACGACGTCACCGGCGGCGACCAGGGCCTGCCGGACGTGCCTTATCCCGATCTCGACTGGATGAACTCGATTCCACTGCTCGGTGATCTGCGCATCGCCGGCCAGTTCTATGTGGTGACGCTCGTGGTGGTCGGCCTGTCGCTGGCGGCGATGCGGCGCGTCATCCATTCGCCGTTCGGCCGCATGTTGACGACCATTCGCGAGAACCCCGAGCGGGCATCGGCGATCGGTGTCGACGTCCGCCGCTACGAGCTCGCCGCTTTCGTCGTCGCCGGCGGGTTCGCCGGCATCGCCGGGGCGCTGTTCGGCATCTTCAGCCGCGGCGTCTTCTCCGACTACGTCTTCTGGCCGAAATCCGCCGAAGTGATGATCATGACCATCCTGGGCGGCATCGAGCATTTCTGGGGGCCGGTGGTCGGCGCGGCGACGCTGGTGATCCTGAACCAGGAGACCACGTCCTACACCGAGTACTGGTCGTTCGTGCTGGGCGTGATCCTGCTCGTGCTGCTGTTCGCCTTTCCCGGCGGCATTGTCGGCGGCCTGTCGGCGGCTCTCGCCTGGCTGCGCCGCAGGAGAAAGAAGGAATCGGTCCGTGCTTGAGGTGAAGGGCCTCTCCAAGTCGTTCGGCGGCTTCCGCGCCGTCAGCGACGTCGACCTGTCGGTCGCCGAAGGCGAGATCGCCGCGGTCATCGGGCCGAACGGCGCCGGCAAATCGACGCTGTTCAACCTGATCACCGGACATCTGCAGCCGACCGCGGGCCGGGTTCTGGTCAACGGCCGCGACATCACCGGGGTGGCGCCGTTCAAGATCTGCAGCATGGGCATGGGCCGGTCGTTCCAGCGCACCAACATTTTCCCCAAGCTCACCGTGCTGGAGAACGTGCAGGCGGCGCTCCTGATCCATCGCGGCCAGGGGCCGAACTTCTGGTCCCGCTCGGAGCGGCTCTATCGCGACGACAGCGAGAAGCTGCTGGCCTCGATCGGCCTGGCCGGACAGGCCGAGACGACGGCCGGCACGCTGTCGTACGGCAATCAGAAGCAGCTCGAGCTCGGCATCGCGCTCGCGAGCGATCCCAAGATCCTGCTGCTCGACGAGCCGACCGCCGGCATGTCGGCCAACGAGACTCACGAATCGATCGCGCTCATCGAGCGCATCGCGCGCGAGCGCGGCCTGACCCTGCTGTTCACCGAGCACGACATGGCTGTGGTGTTCCAGATCGCCCAGAAGATCGCGGTGCTGCATCAGGGCCGTATCATCGCGCATGGCGATCCGGCGACCGTGCGCGCCGATGTCGAGGTGCGCCGCGTCTATCTCGGTGACCATTGATGAGTGCGTTGTTGCAGCTCGAGGACGTGCATGCCGCCTACGGCCTGAGCCGCGTGCTGTTCGGCATCTCCCTCGAGGTCAACCGGGGCGAGTGCGTCTGCCTGCTGGGGCGCAATGGCGTCGGCAAGACCACGACCATGCGCACCGTCATGGGGCTGACGCCGCCCAGCACCGGCCATGTCCGCTTCAAGTCGGGCGACATCACCGGCTGGGCGCCCTATCGCGTCGCCCGCGCCGGGATCGGCTTCGTGCCGGAGGATCGCCGCGTCTTCTCCGAGCTCTCGGTGTGGGAGAATCTCGACGTCGCCGGCCGGGCGGCGAGGCGGCCCGGGCACTGGACCATCGACTCCGTGATCGAGCTCTTTCCCGTACTGGGCACCTTGCGCGACCGCCAGAGTGGCTTCCTGTCGGGCGGCGAGCAGCAGATGCTCACCATCGCCCGCACGCTGATGGGCAATCCCGAACTGCTGCTGCTCGACGAGCCGTCGGAAGGGCTGGCGCCGCTCGTGGTCGAGGCGCTGCTGGCCAAGATCGGCGAACTGAAGGCGCAGGGTCTTACGATCCTGCTGGCCGAGCAGGGCATCGAGTTTTCGTTGGCGCTCGCCGATCGCGTCTACGTGCTGGAGAAAGGCTCCGTGCGCTTCACCGGGCCCTCCGCGACGCTGCGATCCGATCGCGCGCTGCTCGACAAGCTGCTGGCACTTTGAGGAGACACGCCATGGGGCATGGTTCCGGTATTCGCGAGGTTGCCTGGGTCGATATTGCCGGCGGCGGCCAGGTCGTCGTGGACGGCAACCACGCCTATGTCGGACACATGCAGCCGCCGCACGGCACGTCGGTCATCGACGTCGAAGATCCGGCGAATCCGCGAGTCGTCGCTTCGATCGACATTCCGCCGGGGTTGCATTCCCACAAGGTACGCGTGGCGAACGACATCATGGTGGTGAACCGCGAGCGCACGCGAGGCGACAAGCCGGCCGGCGATTTCGTCGGTCTTCGCGTCTTCGATGTCAGCCGGCCGAACAGTCCGCGCGACATCTGCCATTGGCAGTGCGCCGGGATGGGGGTGCACCGTTTCACCTTCGACGGCCGCTATGCTTACATTTCTACGGAGCAAGAGGGCTACGTCGGCACCATCGTCATGATCCTTGATCTCAAGGATCCGACGAGGCCTGAAGAAGTCGGCCGCTGGTGGATGCCGGGGCAGTGGACGGCGGGCGGCGAAACACCGAGCTGGAAGGCGAAGAACCACCGCTGTCACCATCCGATCCGGCGCGGTGATCGGCTGTACGTTAGTTACTGGTATGGCGGCGGCGTCATCCTCGACATCAGCGACATGACCAAGCCCAAGCTGATCGCCGGTCTCGACTGGAGTCCGCCGTTCGGCTGGCCCACGCACAGCCTGGTCCCGATCGACGTGCCGATCGCCGGCCATCGCTGGATGCTGGTCGCGGACGAGCACGTGCAGCCGCTCGATTCCAAGCTGTCGCCCGAGCTGCCGGCGGCCCTGTGGATGGTGAACATCACCGACGAGACCCGTCCGATACCGGTCAGCTGCTTTCAGCTGCCCGAACTGGTCGGGGTCGAGACGCCCTTGATGACGGCGTGCCATCAGCCCGTCGAGACCATCACCGGCAACGAGGTTCCCGCCGCCTGGTTCGCCAACGGGCTGAGGGTGATCGACATCGCCAATCCCTTGGCGATGAAGCAAGCCGCGTGGTGGATGCCGGACGTGCCGGCGGGCGCGCAACGAGTGTGCAGCAACGACGTTTACGTCGACCGTCGTGGCCTGATCTACCTGATCGATCGCAATCGCGGCCTGTCGATCCTCGAGCGCGTGTAAACCGGCTATCGGTTGTTGCGATATTTCCCGGCCAGTCCCCGGTAGAGGATGGCGACCTGCGTGATCGCCAGTATTGCCTTCGACATGAGCCAGACATCGGGCGGCATGTTCGGTCGCCAGATATCGAGGAACAAGGCGACGCGGACCTCGTCGCTGTCGTTCCAGACTTCATGGAAGAACGTGTCGTCCCACAGCAGATAGTCGCCGGCGCCAGATCGATATTCCCGGCCGTCGAGGATCATGCGGACGGCCGGCGAGCCGTCGGCCGAGCGCGGCACGGACAAGCCCATCGAGAAGCGCAGCACTCCGCGAAAGGGCCCGCGGTGACGCGGGATGTGCTTGCGTGGGCCGAGAAAGGTGATCGAGGCGGAGAGCACCTGAGGATGTTCGCGGACCAGCTGGGCGAGCGCCGGGCACATCGCCATATTGCCGGGGATTTCGACGCCATACGCCTTGAGGATGAAGAGGCGCCAATCCCGGCCGTCATTGTCGGAGATGGATGCCTGCTCGGACATGATCTCGTGGAAGCGGGGGATCACGTGGTATTCCGCGGCAAGCGTCATGGCTTCGGCGCGAATATTCTTCCACGAGGCGCAGAAGGCACTGTGCGCAGGAAAGTAGGTTGCCGCGTCCAGCAGCGCTGGCGTGGCGATCCGCCGGTCGAACACCGCCCTGACCACTTCCGACATCCTGTCGTAGAGCCCAGTCGTCATGTGCTTCCTTGACCAAGGAGGGAACGCACCTTCTGCGAGGTACTTCGGTACCCTTTAAACGGTCGCAGCCTCGCTATGTTGCCATCCGTACATAGCAGCGCGTCGGCTACATATGAAAAGAGCCCGCAATCGCGAGCTCTTTGACAAGCAGGGACTGGTTGGTAGTGGCCCCAGTCCCATATGAACCGGTCTCAGCTCAAATTCCTGCTAACAGGGAAAATAGCAGGGTATTCGAGCGACCTTAGGTTGGCCGAGCGGCCGGAAGTGTCGGTAGATCCGGCCATTCCCGGCTACGTTGCTACGCAACGGCGCTTCTCGGAGCAGGGAATGCTAGCTCGCAGAACAGGGAATTACTGCGACCGAACAGGGAATATTGGGTTTTCCAATTGTAAGCGTCCATTCCTCGCACACTTGGCGGCGTCGGGGTGATTGCGATCTGTGTTCCACGGCGAGGTATGCCGAGGAGGACAGCATCAGTGTCGAGATGGCCAGCAGACTACCGGGTCGAGCTTGAGGCGTTCTGGCGATC
>DASRFX010000130.1:0-9424 GCA_035651335.1 Reyranella sp.
CCAGCCGGGCGGGGCGATGCGCGACGCCGATGTGATCGCGGCGGCCGACCGGCTCGGGCTTGCCATGGTCTTCACCGGCATGCGCCATTTCCGCCATTAGGGGACGAGCGATCGCCCTCCTACCGGTGCCAAGACTTTTTCTTCCTAATGTTCCGTAAATTAACCGGCCGTTAACCACGAACGCCGTCCTATCGGCCACGGGGTTAACGAAATGACAACGCGGGGCACGACCTCCTTCAAATTTCGCGGCGGCACCTTCCACGCGCTCGTGGTGCGGCCGGGAACGCCGCTCGAGGCCTGGCTTGCCGACATCGACAAGCTGCTCGCCCGCTCGCCCGGCTTCTTTGCCGGCAAGTCGGTGGTAATCGACGTTGCCGGCCTCTCCCTCACGCGGGATGCCTTCCTCGGCCTGCTGGACGAGCTCTCCAAACGCGACATCCGCATTCTCGGCGTCGAAGGCGCCGATCCCTCGTGCGTCGATGGCCGCGTACCCTCGCTCACGCGCGATAAGGCCGACAAGCCGAAACGGCGCGCGCCGGCGCCCGCGATCGAAACCTCGGCGCCCGCGCCGGCAAGCTCGATCCTGATCGACAAGCCGGTGCGCTCGGGCCAGCAGATCGTGCACCCGCACGGCGATGTGACGGTCATCGGCTCGGTCGCCTCGGGCGCCGAGATCGTCGCCGCGGGCTCGATCCACATCTACGGCACGCTGCGCGGTCGCGTGCTCGCCGGCGCCTACGGCAATGCGCGCGCCCGCATCTTCTGCCGCAAGCTCGAGGCTGAGCTGATGGCGATCGACGGCCACTACCTCGTGGCCGACGATATCGAACCGAAATTTCGCAAGGCATCCATCCAGGCCTGGCTCGGAGGGGATGCGCTTGAAATCGCCAATATGGACTGAAGCAAGAAAAGGAGCGTTCACATGGCCCACGTGCTGGTGGTGACGTCCGGTAAGGGTGGCGTCGGCAAGACGACTTCGACGGCCGCGCTCGGCGCGGCTCTGGCATCCGCCGGCGAGCGGGTGGTGGTGATCGACTTCGACGTCGGCTTGCGCAACCTCGACCTGCTCATGGGCGCCGAGCGGCGCGTGGTCTACGACCTGATCCACGTGGTACAGGGCGCGGCCAAGCTCACCCAGGCGCTGATCCGCGACAAGCGCATCGATTCGCTCTTCCTGCTCGCCGCCTCGCAGACGCGCGACAAGGACGCGCTCACCGAGGAGGGCGTCGAGCGCGTGATCCGCGAACTTCGGCCCTTCTTCGACTGGATCATCTGCGACAGCCCGGCCGGCATCGAGCGCGGTGCCTCGCTTGCCATGCGCTATGCCGATTCGGCCATCGTGGTCGCCAATCCCGAGGTCTCCTCGGTGCGCGACTCCGACCGCATCATCGGTCTGCTCGATTCGACCACCACCAAGGCGCGGCACGGCGAACAGATGGAGAAATACCTGCTGCTCACCCGCTATGATGCGGCAAGGGCAAGCCGCGGCGAAATGCTCGGCGTCGAGGACGTGCTCGACATCCTGTGCATCCCGCTGCTCGGCATCATCCCCGAGAGCAAGGAGGTGCTCAACGCCTCGAATGTCGGCACGCCGGTCACGCTCAATAATCCGGCGAGCGCGCCTGCCCGCGCCTATAATGACGTGGCGCGCAGGCTCAAGGGCGAAGAGGTGCCGCTCGTCGTGCCGAGCGACAAGAGCGGCCTGCTCAACAAGCTGTTCGGACGGAGGGCCGCATGAGGCTGATGACCCTGTTCAACCGGCAGCCGACGGCCAAGACGGCTCAGCACAGGCTCCAGGTGCTCCTGATGCACGAGCGCGGCGGTCCCGGCAATACCGACCTCATCCCCATCCTGCGCGAGGACATCGTGGCGGCGATCAGCAAGCGCATCCCCGTCGATCCGGACAAGGTCCAGGTCAAGGTCGAGCGCGGCGAATCGGTGTCGTTGCTCGAGATCGACATCGAGATCTCGACTATTACGCAGCACCTGCTCCAGCGGCGCCCGGCCTCCTATGATCTGCCGCGCGCGGCCGGCGCCCGCTGACGCCCGACTGCGCCCGCGCCGGCTCTCGCCCGGCGCCAATAAGGGACACGCAAGCCGACGCTTTGGCGTGGGCTTTGACGTTTTGCCGCAGCATAGGGAGCGCCATCCTTCGCCGTTTGATCCGAATCAACGGTCAAACTCACCGGGCCGTCTATGATCGTGTCCTGAAGCCCGGACAGAAGGAGGACAACATGCGCACGTTGAGCACCGCCGCCGCCACGGCGTTCATACTCTTGGCCGGCTCGTTGATGTGGAAGGCTGAAGCCGGCGTCGGCACGCTCCCGCTCGCAAGCAAGGGCTATTCGCCCGTCGAACAGGCCGCCTGCTGGTGCGGTCCTTACCGCTGCGCCTGCCGCCGCTATTGGGGGCCGCGCTACCGCTATTGGGGCGGCCCGTATTACGGCTACTGGGGACCGCGCTACTACGGCTACTACGGCCCCCGCGCTTACGGCTATTGGGGCCCCGGCGTGAGCGTCTATGTCGGACCCCGCTGGTGGGGCTGGTAACAGCCGACTGACTCGGCGGGCGCTGAGCAGCCTTCACGGCTAGTTGGCCTTCGGCCTTTTGACGATATCGCAGATCGCGCTGATGGCGTCGCCGAGCTTGTCGGTGCCATTGGGCGGTTAGGCGTTGGTCCGCACCGTGGTCATGAGATCCTCGTCGGCAAGTGCCAAAGGCGACTCTATAGGCCGCGGAACAGATTCCCAACGAGCAACACGAGGTAGCCGACGAGCAGAGTCTCAAAGACGTGCGCGCTGACAATTGGAATTGCCACATGCGCGTAACGGACAAGCAACGCAAGAATCGCCAGCACCAAGGAAACGATGAAAGTGAGTCGCGTGGGTGGAGTAAGCCAGTAAACCGAGCGTGCCATGCTGTCCTCTCGATGAGCTTGTTTCCCCTTTTATAAACGAGTGTGGAGCTGAACACACTGTCACCGCCTACCCCATCGGATGCAGGAAGCTGTGGCTTGTTGCAAGAGTGTGACAGCGTGGGCCGTTGACAGCGGCTAAGCTTGATGCGGGTGCGGCCAAGGACCAGAACATGGCGCGCTTGCTCAAAGCGTCCGCCTTTGTCTTGTCGATCGCCATCGCCTCGCCCGCGCTCGCGGACGAAGGGGCATCGGGCCTCTATGTCCCCGGCAATTTCGGCTTCGGCGCCGGCGTCACGCCCGATGCCGGCTTCTATCTCGGCACGGGACTCGCCTATTACGACGGCGACATCAAGGTGTTCATCGACGGCGGGAAGATCGTCGTCGATGCGGTGAAGCGGCCCTATTCCATCCCGTTCGCGGCGTTGTGGGTGCCCAAGCAGAAGGTGCTGGGCGGAAATCTCGGGCTCTCGCTCAGATCGGCCGCCAATTTCACCTGGGTGCACGGTGTGGTCACCGGGCTCGTCAATCTCGACGACACGGTGCAAGGCTGGGGCTTCGGCGACACGACGGCGCGCGCGCAGCTCGGCTGGACGACGGGGCAGTGGTCGAACACGTTCTATCTCACCACCTGGTTCCCGACCGGACGCTACGAGCGGGGCTTCAAGCCCAACACCGGCAAGAACCACTATGGCGTCAATCTCGGCTGGGGCGTGACCTACACCGAGCCACGCACCAATCTCGAATTCGACACGGCGGTCGGGGTGACCTTCAACGCCAAGAACCCGGCGACCGACTACAAGGACGGCGATGCCTTCATCTGGGATTGGGCGGTCGGCAAGAAATTCGCCAATGGGCTCCAGGTCGGCGTCGCCGGCTATGCCTATCAGCAAGTGACGGGCGACTCCGGCTCCGGCGCGAAGCTCGGCCCCTTCAAGGGACGCGTGTTCGGCGTCGGTCTCCACCTCGTCTACAGCACAATGCTGATGCAGCACGCCGTGCTGTTCAATTTGCGCAACTATCAGGAGTTCGGCGCGGAGAACCGCTTCGAGGGCAACGTCACGACCTTCACCACGACGGTTAAGTTCTAGCCCCGCCGCTCGTTGTCAGCGCGCGCGCACCTTCAACAGAAGCAGGAGGCCGGCGACGAGGAAGAAAAGGGAAGAGGCAATGCCGATGCGCTGGCTCCCCGTTGCGTGCGTGACGACGCCGATGGTCAGCGGGGCGGCGAACGCGGTGATCTTGCCGGAGAAGGAGAAGAAGCCGAAGAACTCGGTGACCTTGCCCAGCGGGCACATGCGCGCGAGCAGCGTGCGGCTCGAGGACTGGATCGGGCCTGAGGCGATGCCGATCAGGACGGCGAAGGCGAGATAGACCTTCTCGCCGAGCGAGGTGAATGCGCCGCTTCCTTCCGCCTTGGGCTCGACCGGGATCACGAACAGCACGTGCTGCGCATCGACCGAGAGCACGCCGACCGAGGCGGCGATGAACAGTAACAGCGTCGCCGCGATCACCCATTGCGAGCCCCTGACGTCGTCAAGAAGTCCGCCGAGGACGCAGCCCAAGGTGCCGGCGATGATGAGGACGATGGCGAAGATGCCGAGCTCCTGCGCACCCCAGCCGAACACGGTGCCGGCGTAGATGCCGCCGAAGGCGAATACCGCGCCGAGCCCGTCGGCATAGAGCATGCGCGCCAGGAGAAAGAGCGCGACCTGGCCGTGGTGCCTGACAAGATTTCGGAACGAGCTTGCGAGCTGGCCGAGCCCCGCCGTCACCGCGCGCGCCTCTTGCCGCACAGCAGGCCGGTCGGGCGTGAACAGAAAGAGCGGCAGAACGAACACGAGGTACCAGAGCCCGGAGAACGGGCCGACCAGGCGGTCGCCTTGGTGAATGGCGGGATCGGCCGGGACGATTGGGTCGAGACCGAGCAGGGTCTTGCCGGTCGAGGGATCGCCGGCGATGAGGCCCAAGACCACGAGGAGGCTCACGAGGCCGCCGAGATAGCCCGTCGCCCAGCCGACGCCGGACAGCGTGCCGAGCCTATGGTTGCCGACGAGCGAGGGCATCATGGCGTTGGTGAACACGGTCGCAAGCTCAGCCCCGATGGTGGCGACGGCGAAGAAGATGAGCACGAGCGGAGCAAGACCGGTGCGGCCGGGGACGGCGAGCCATAGCCCGCAGCAGCCGGCGATCAGCAGCACCGAAAAGGCGGCGATCCAGGGTTTGCGCGGCAGGCCGGCATCGACGATCGCGCCGAGCACGGGCGCGATCGCCGCCGCGATCAGTTCGCCGATGCCGGTAGCGTAGGCCCAGAGCGAGGAGCCGCGCGCCGGATCGTTCATGAACACGTTCACGAAATAGGGCGCGAACAGGAAGGTGACGACGAGGGTGTAGAAGGGCTGCGTCGCCCAGTCGAACAGGATCCAGCCGAGCAGCGCACGCCTTTGCGTGGGCTCAGGCTGCGCCTGGGTCGGGAGCGTGCGCTTGCTATCCGCCGGCATAGGTGTCGAGCACGATGAGGTGGTTCGGCAGCTCGTCCTTGTCGAGGTGGCCCGGCGGGAAATGCTCGGCGAGCACCTTGCCGCACATGCCGATGGCGGCGATGAAGCCTTGCTCGCGCGTGCCGCGGGCGAGATGCGACGTGAGCTCGGCGATGACCTCTTCCCACACGGCCGGGCGCACCTTCTTGTAGATGCCGTCGTCCGCGATCACCTCGGCGTAGCGCTCGGCGAATGAGACATAGATGAGCACGCCGGTGCGGCCGTGCGTGGTGTGCATGTTCTGGGCGAGGAACTGCTCTACGGCCTTGTCGTGGGCGCGGGCGCGTTGGATCGATGTCGGCGTTAGCTGAAGGCGGAGCGGCTCGAGCTGGATAAGCGCCACGCAGATGACGAAGGTCGCGAGCTGGAGGAGGTAGATATACTCGACCGGCCATTTGGTGAGCAGGATGAGCGGCAGCGGCACGGCAAGCGCGAGAAGCGCCGACCACATCAGCGCGAGCGACCAGTAGCCGCCGGAGGCGGGAGCGACCACGACCACGATCTCGCCCGACGTGCGCTTCTCGGCGCGGGTGATGGCGGTTTCGATCGCGGCGCGTTCCTCTTTGGTGAAGGGCTGCATGTGAGACTACCAGCCGCCCGAGGCGCCGCCGCCGCCGAAGCTTCCGCCGCCGCCGGAGAAGCCGCCGCCTCCGCCGCCTGAGTTCCAGCCGCCGCCGCTTGAACCGCTGTCCCAGGAGGGGCCGGGCATGAACACGGGTCCGGTCCATCCCCTGCCCCGCCGTGTCTTGTCGGCAACCGAGGCATAGCGCGCGTTTCGGTACACGCTGTAGGCAATCCACGACAGCATCAGGATCCAGAAGATGATCATCACCCAATCGACCTCGGGCCGATCGACGTCGGGCCTCGCCTTGGCGCGGTCGGCGACCTCGGCGGCATCGCCGGTCAGGACCTTGATGATGTCGGAGACGCCGTCCTTGATGCCGCCGGCATAGTCGCCCGCGCGGAACTTGGGCAGGATGGCATTCTCGATGATGATCTTGGAGAGCGCATCAGTGAGGGTTCCTTCGAGGCCGTAACCCACCTCGATGCGCACCCTGTGCTCGTTCGGCGCGACGATCAGCAGGACACCATTGTTGAGCTTGGCGGTGCCGATGCCCCAATTGCGGCCGAGCCGGTAGCCGTAATCCTCGATGGGGTAGCCCTGCAGCGAGGGCAGCGTGACCACGACGAGTTGATCCGAGCTCTTGTCCTCGAGCGCCTTGAGCTCGTCGGTCAGCTCCTGCTCGTCGGCGGGAGACAGAAGATCGGCGTCATCGACGACCCGGCCGGTGAGCGCGGGGAAGGTCGGCTCGGCGGCTTCGGCCGGCACCAGTGAAAGCGCAAGGCCAAGGGCAAACGCGACCGCACCGAGGCGCCGCTTAACTCCCAACTCAGCGGCCATCTGGCCCTCGCTCACGCCCTGAACCCTAGAACTTCACCTCAGGCACCTTGGTCGTCTCCTCGGAGACGGTGAAGTTCTGCATCGGCTTCGCGTCGGGATAAAGCAGCGCGCGCCACCAGCGTCCGGGGATCGTCCTGATCTCGGTATTGTAGTCCTGCACGGCGGCGATGTAGTCGCGGCGCGCGACCGCAATGCGGTTCTCGGTGCCCTCGAGCTGCGACTGCAGGGCGAGGAAGTTCTGGTTCGACTTGAGGTCGGGATAATTCTCGGTGATGACGAGCAGCCGGCCGAGCGCGCCGGAAAGATTGTTCTGCGCCTCCTGGAATTTCTGGAAGGCGTCGGGGTTGGTCAGGATGTCGGGCGGAATCTGCACCTGGGTGGCCTTGGCGCGGGCCTCGACCACGTCGGTCAAGACCTTGCTCTCCTGGGCCGCGTAGCCCTTCACCGTCTCGACGAGGTTGGGAATGAGGTCGGCGCGGCGCTGGTACTGGTTCAAGACCTCGCTCCAGGCGGCATTGGCCCGCTCTTGCAGCGTGGGGATGGTGTTGATGCCGCAGCCGCCGAGCACCGCTCCCAGGATCAGGAGGCAAGCTGCTCGGGCAGTATTGATGGGGTAACGCCGCTGCGTCGCAGCCAGCATGATGTTCGCCTCCCTTAAAAACATCTGAAAGCAACTTTGGGTGGTCAGGGATGTATTGGCGCGGCATGCTCCAAGCAAGGACTTTCCCGTGCCTTTCGTCCCACCGGCCCGGCCGGGCGTCACCAAATTGTCGCCTTGCTCGTGGGCAAGATTGGCTACGAGCCGGCGGGCAGCATGGGGCGTGCAAAATGCCTCGATTGCGAGTGTTGCGGGAAAGGAACAAGCACGAAGTTTTTCGCGGATGGGCACGGTGTTCAGCCCGAGCCCGAGCTGTGCAGAAAGATCATGTTTTCACGGTCAAAGCACCGAAGTTCCAGGCTTTTTCGTCGCCGCTGTGCTGTGGAGACTTGGCATCCTTTGCGCCGTTTGCGCGTTAGGTAATCAGAAGGCTTTGCTGGCCAAATTGGGACGCCTCTTTTAGTTTGATTCGTTGAGTCGCGAGGGGGGCTCAAACGGGGGAGGCTCGCTTTGTGGGTCGGACCATTCACGGGGAGCGAGTGCGTTGCGTAACGAGGGTATGAGAAGCGGCCGGGCGACGTCGGTCGCCCGATGGGCTACCACCACATTCCTGACCACTCTTGGCATCGCGGCTCTCAGCGTCGCTATCGCCGTCGCGCCGGCCGAAGCCAAGAAGCAGAAGGCGCCGGCCGAGACCGGCATTGCCGACATCGACAACGGCGAGCCGCTCTTCCTCGTGGTCTCCACCGGTCAACAGAAGGTCGACGTCTATCGCGGCACGACCCTCCTCACCACGTCGCAAGTTTCGACGGGAATGCCGGCGCATCCGACCTTCCTCGGTGCATTCTCCATCATCGAGAAGCAGCGCTGGCATCATTCCAACATCTACAGCGGCGCACCCATGCCGTGGATGAACCGCATCACGTGGTCAGGCACGGCGCTGCATGCGGGTGTCGTTCCCGGCTATCCCGCGTCGCATGGCTGTATCCGCCTGCCTTATTCCTTCGCGCCCAAGCTGTTCGACATCACGAGCGTCGGCGACAACGTCGTCATCTCACGCGACCGGCCGGTCCCGGCTCTGATCGAACACCCCAACCTTTTCCAGCCGCTGCCGCCTCCGCCGCCGCCAACGCTGGTGAAGACCGACCAGCCTAAGGAGCGTCAGTCGAGCAATGATCTTCTGATCTTGCCGGCAAACGAAATGCTGCCGCGTCCTGTGGTCCTGGCCAAGGCGGAGGTCGGCAGCGTCACCACCGACGTTCCCTCTGATCTTGGGATCGACGACAACTCCCACGGCACCATCGCGCCCAAGGGCGGCGTGAGCCACAGTAATGTCGCTCCGACCGCCGCGAGCACGGCCGAGGCGAGCGAGGCGAAGACCGCGCAATCGTCCGCCAACACGGCCGGCGCGGTGGAGGATACGCATACCCACGCGATCGATCCGGGCTCGATCGATGGCGCTGCAAACCATGCCGTCGTCGGCCGCCGCGAGGCAGGTTCCGGCGCGACTGCGAACCACGCGCTCGACAGCGACGATGACGACGCCCCCGTCGCGGTGGCCGCAGCCCCCGTGCAGGAGGCCCCTTCGACCCGTGCCCCGGCGCAGCCGGCCGCAAGTGCCGCGACCATCGATGAACCTGCTGCCGAAGAAGCGCCGGCTCCGGTTGCTGAGACGCCTCTGCCCATCGCTGCTCGGGCACCCGCTGCCATCGTGGCGCCCACGGCGACATCAGCGCCCGCATCGGATCCGGCGCCGGTCGCCGCGCCGGCCCCCGTTGCATCGGTCGCGCCTGCGCCCGTGGCCGAAGCTGCCCCTGCTGCTGCCGCTGCATCCGCGCCGGCGCCAGTGGCGCCGACGGCCCCGCCTGTGGCCGAGGCCGCACCTATCCCTGCACCAGCGATTGCCGCGCCCGCCGCAGCGGTTGCCTCCGTCGAGCCGGCAGCGCCGGCGGCGGAAGCCGCCGCCCAGG
>DASRFX010000131.1:0-93649 GCA_035651335.1 Reyranella sp.
GGGCCTGCGCGATCAGCTGCTGCAGCGCGCCGGCAGCGCCGGCCAGCGGGCGATGCTGGCCGACGATCTCGATGCGCACATGGATGTGGCGCAGGACGCCATCGCCCGGCACGTGGCGCGCCAGGCCAAGGTGTGGGACGAGAAGGTGCGGGCCGACCGCATCGGCCTGCTGAACGACCAAGCGCGGCGCGACCGGGACGATCCCGACAAGCTCGCGCTCTATGGCGATGCGGCCGCCTCGGCCAGTGCCGGCGATGACGCGGCTGCCGACGCGGCACGCTCCGGCGTGTGGCGCTCGGCGATCGATCAGGCGCTGACGCAAGGCCAGCACGGCGCGGCGATCGACCTGCACGAGAACGCGCAGGATCACCTGACGCCTGAAGATGCCGACACGCTGGCGCCGGAAATCGCCATCGCCCGGCAGATGCAGACCGGCCGGGCTTATGTCGACGGCCTGGTGCAGCGATTACCGGACACGCTGCCGGAGATTGGCCCGGCCCATGCCGACGCGCTCAGCCGCAACACGGTCGACTGGCCGGACGATCGCGAGCAGCAGGCGACCAACCGGCATCTGATCGACGTGCTGTTCGGCACGCACCAGCGCGCCCTGCAGCAGGCGGCCAGCCAGCGCGACCGGGCAGTGCAGGACTGGCTTGGCCGCCGCGATGCCCAGGGCAATCCGCAGACCGAGCGGCCGCCGCCGTCCCTGTGGAAGCAGCTGGACGCGGATCAGCGCCGGCAGGTCGACTCCCGCCTCGCCCAGAATGCGCGCGGGGAGACCGCGTCCGACAGCCCCACGGCTGAGGGGCCGGAACACCAGGACGGTTTGCAGCTCGCGAATGCGGAGCCGCTAGAGCCGTCACGACGCGGTGTGAGTGCTCGGGAAACCACGCCGGGAGAAGAGGGACGGCTTGACTCCTTTCGTGCTTTGACCGAGGCAATTCGAAGGCTCGAGCCTGACAATCCGATGCTGTCTTACATCGCGCGTCCCGGTTGGGTGCCGACGCAGCGAGCCATTGATGCGGCAAAGGAAGAGCTGCAGAACGCCCGCCAACGAGCTGCTGAGCGCGCTGCGGGCGAACGGCCATCGGCAACGGCACAGGCTCTTGAAAGCGTCATTCGGGGTACCGAGGCCGGCCCGAAATCGAACGCAACCACGCGCTACAACAACGTCGTGGAGATCCTCCGCAAGGTGGATCCGGAAACAAGGATCAAACAGTATTCGTTGGGAGCCGAACCGCCGACAGAGCGCGAAGTACAAGAGGCGCAGGCCGCACTGGGCTTCGCCCTTCGGCGAGAGGATGCGAATCGGTCTGACAGTCGGCAGTCCCCTCGGGACAAAGCGCGGATAGAGGCCGAGAATGCCGAGACGGTGCAAGTTCGCGGCAAAATTCTGCCAAAACCGCAAGTTACGCCAATCAATGAACCACAACCGGTACCCTTGTCATTGCTTGACAGTGAAATCCAGGGCGGCATGAAAGGAGCGAACTATGCCCAACGAGACTATAGCGAGGCGTATCGGAACGACAGCCGCTTCAAGGATTGGACGATCGACGATATCGCGGAGGCTCTTCGCTCAGGCAAGCTGTTGCCGAGGGACGTGGTCGTCGACTTCGTCAATCGCGACGGGCATTGGCTGATGCACAATACCCGTACACCCCAGGCCCTGCTGCGCGCCGGCATTCCAAGAGAGGAATGGTACGTGCGTGACATGACGGGCGATCCACGCACCCAATTTAGAGTGGGCAATCAACTCTTGCAGAATCGGCTCTCGTCTGAAGGCATCCCGGCAGTCAGGCCGCGAGACGTCAAGGAAACTCAACAATGAAGAAAACGCTCCTGTATGAAGTACCGCAAGAAATATTCGAGCCGAAGGTGAACCTGTTCGGCGAACAACTGTTGCGTATTCAATATGAGCGGGACCACGATCGAAAGGTTCGCGCCGGCATTTTTTTCCATGCCGTCGCAGCCACCAAGATTCGCGATACGGGCCTTTGTGGCGATCTCGTCGAGAACAAGACACTGCCCAATGCGCTTTACGAGATCGAGCACTCGCCTTGGAAGCAGGCGGTGCTCGCCGAATACCCCGATGCTGCATACCGGGAGAGGAAGCATCACTATTTGTTTTGGGCTTACGACTGGGCATACGAGTTCCTGTCTGACGCATGGCAACTTCTTCCCGAGCGCGACGGCTGGGAGACTGACGAGTGGTTCGGGGACTGGCACCGATTGCGTTGGTCGCGCTAGGGATTGGACGATGTCCAGGGAGCTATCTCGGCTCAGCCGCGCTCTCTCGCATGCCCTGCGCCACGAACCGTGGCTCTACGAGCTTGAGCTCGATGAAGCAGGTTGGACCCCCGTCGACGCCGTGCTGATGGCGCTGCGCCGGGAACAAGCTGAGTGGAGCGACCTGTCGGAGCGCGATCTTGTCGAGGTGATCCGGACATCGCCCAAGCGTCGCTTCGAGCTGGTGGACGGGCGCATTCGTGCCCTTTACGGCCATTCGGTGCCCGGCAAGCTGCTCAAGACGCCGGCGGCGCCGCCGACTCGGCTCTTTCATGGCACGTCGCCGGACGTCCTGGCGGGAATACGCGCGACGGGATTGCGGCCGATGAATCGTCAGTATGTGCACCTCTCTGTCGATCGAGAGGGTGCGCGCGAAGTCGGGCGTCGAAAGTCGCGCACTCCGATTATCCTAGCCGTCGATACAAACCTGGCCGTGCAGGCTGGTGTGGTATTTTATGCGGGTAACGAGAAGGTCTGGCTCGCCGACGGAGTCCCGTGGCCATATCTGGCCATTGAAGACGAAGAATAGAACGGGGTGTAAGCGGACATTTGAGGCGAGCACGATGAGCAGCCACAACAAGAAGAGAACGTAGGAAGGAATCGATCTCGGCAAGAGTCCAAAGGTGAACTCGTGATACTGAATATTGTCGACAATCGGAAGTACGCCTACCGCTGGAAGAGCGTTGACGTTGTGGCCGAACCGACTTGGCATGACAATAGATGCGAAGATTCCGACCAAGCGGATCGATGCGAGAATGAAACAGAGTATGAGGCCAAAGAAGGTCTCTCCGTTTCCGACGCGATCTCTTGGGCGGCTGGGCTACCCTATGACGTAACACTTTACCTGTACGATGCGGGAACGCATGCAGCGGATGTTGACCCGGCTTCGGGCGTGAAGCTGCCGCACCTTCGCTAGCCGGACGGTGCGACGGATATCGCCTCAGAAGGGGATGGCGACCAGCGTGTCGAAACGGCCGCCGTCGCAAACGACGATGCGCTCGGCGAAACGCAGCCCGCCCGAGCCGTCGGCCCTCACCTTGTCGCGATAGCTGCCCGTGGCGAATAGATCCATCTTGCCGTCGCGCATGATGCGTACGATGAGGAATGGCGTTTCCGCCTCGACCACGCCGTTCTTCTCGCCCAGAAGGACCGGCAGGCCGACGATATGGCGATAGCGCTGGCGCTCGTAGATGTTGGCCTTGCGCAGCGCCGAGATGCGATCCTCCAGCATGCCGCGCGAATCGGCGTAGATGATGCCGGCCTCGAGGCCTTGGGCCACGTTCTCGACCGTCGTCACCTTGTAGAGGCAGGGATCGTGGAACAGCTTGGGCCATTCCTCGAACTGCTCGTTGTCGATCACGCGCGCGTAGGCAGCGTTCAGCTCGACCAGCTTGCCGACTTCCATCGCCTAGTAGCCCATGCGCTCGCGATAGGCTTTCCAGAAGCCGCGCACCGAGGCCTCGGTGGCGCGCGTCGCCTGGCTCTCGGTCGTGTCGCCGCCCATCTCGATGGCCGAGACCTCGTCGCCCGCTGCGGCGATGCCACGTTGCACGAAGCCGCCGACGCAGCCGTCCTCCATCGAGACGAAGCCCGCTGGGCCCACCAGGTTCTGCTGCTTCAGTCGCCGCGTCGTCATTTCCGGCGAGTCGTCGGCGAAGCCGAAATAGGTCCAGCGGATTTCCATCTTGTCGGTGCCGAGCGGGACCACCTGCCGCACGGCGAGGCAATTGTGGATCTGCTGCAGGATGAGCGCCGGAAACACCGACAGGATCTGGAGCTGGATCTTGTCGCCGAACTCCTCGACCGTGTCGAGCAGGGTGGGGTCGGCGAGCTTGTAATCGGTCTCGGTGCGGATGCCCTGGTCGCGATAGGCCGTGGTCTGGCGGTCGTCGGCCTTGTCGATCGTGTAGCTCGCGTGATGGCCCCCGTCGGGGCTCACCAGCACGCCGCCGCCCTGCGTCAGCCGCGTGATCCGGAAGGTGCCGAAGAAGAGGTGAAGCAGGCTCGCGTGATAGGTGTCCTTCACGTTCTCGACGTAGAGCTTCCAGTTGTTGGGCAGCGCCTGCACGAAGCGGCCCATCACCTTGATCGGCCGGTTGAGCACGCGCTTCACGCGGCCTGAAATCTCGGTGCCTAGATATTGCTCGATCGGCGGCGTCTGATCGGAGAGCGTGGCGAAGACCATGCCGCAGAAGGTCGTGGTGCGGAGTTTCCTCGGGCCGAAGCGCTCGCGGTCGAATGGCTTGGCCATGCCGCCCACCCCGTTGATGCCGCGCTCGAAGGCGATGCCGCGCAGGCTGCCGCTGAGATCGTAACTCCAGGCGTGATAGATGCACTTGAATTGGTTGTCGACCTTGCCGCCGTCGTCGAACGCGATCAGGGCGCCGCGATGGGCGCAGCGATTCTCGAAGCAGTTGATCCTGCCGTCGGCATCGCGCACGACGATGACCGGCATCGCGCCGACCACGTTGGTGCGGTAGTCGCCCTTGGTCGGGATGTCGGCCTCGAGGCAGACGAAGTTCCAGGTCGGGCCTGCGAACAGGCGCTCGAGCTCGCGCTTGTAGTTCGCCTCATCCTGGTAGACCCAGTAGGGGACACGGGCCGTGGAGTTTTCAGGCCACACGCCGATGTCGCGATGGGTGTCCATGCCGGCCTCCTATTCCAGCGTGACGTTGGCCGATTTGATGACCTGGCGCCAGCGCGCTTCTTCCTCCTTGATGAAGGTGGCGGTCGCAGCGGTGCTTTGTCCGACCGGCTCGGCGCCCTGGTCGAGGAACCTGGTCCGCACATCGGCCAGCTTGAGGATGGCGGCGGTGTCTGAATTGATCTTCTGCACGACCGGATCGGGCGTGCCGGGCGGCGCGGCGATGGCGAACCACGCGCTGGCCACCAGGTCGGGCAGGCCGATCTCCGGCGCGGCCGGTGTCTGCGGCGATACCGGGCTGCGCGCGCGGCTGGTCACGCCCAGAATCTTGAGCTGGCCCGACTTCGCGAACCGCAGCGCGGCCGATACATTGCCGAAATAGAGGTCGACCCGGCCGGCCGCGAGGTCGAGCAGCGCCGGCGCTTCGCCCTTATAGGGCACATGCAGGAGCTGCGTGCCGGTCATGGTGGCGAACATCTGCGCGGTGAGGTGCGAGGTCGAGCCGTTGCCCTGGGTGGCGAACGTCACCTTGCCCGGATTGGCCTTGGCGTAGGCAATCAGCTCCTGGGCCGACTTCGCTGGGAAGTCGGCGCGGGCGGAGATGATGTTGGGCGACAGCGCCAGCACTGTGACGGGCGGGAACTTCGACCAGTCGTAGCCGAGCGACTTGTAGAGATTGTGGTTGATCGACAGCGGCCCGGGCGGGCTGCACAGCAGGGTGTAGCCGTCGCCGGCCGCGTGGTAGGCGATCTCGGCACCGACATTGCCGCCGGCGCCCGGCTTATTCTCGACCAGGACAGGCTGGCCCCACATGCCGGAGAGCTTCTCGCCGACGATCCGGCAAAGAACGTCGTTGGTGCCGCCGGGCGGGAACGGCACGACGACGCGCACCGGCTTCTGCGGCCAGGTCTGGGCATGAGCCGGCAAGGCGAACAGGAGCGCCACTATCAACAAGCGCAAGATGGGCTTCATGCCCATATGCTACGGCATGTCCCTGCGCGACGCGATCACTTCGGCCTATCGACGGCCCGAGCCGCAGTGCCTGCCGCCGCTGATCGAACTGGCGCGGCAGCCGGCCGAGGTCATGGCCCGGGCGACGGCGCTGGCACAGCGCCTGGTCGAGCGGCTGCGCGCCAAGGGGCCCGGCTTCGGCGTCGAGGGCCTGCTGCACGAATACAGCCTGTCGAGCCAGGAGGGCGTGGCGCTGATGTGCCTGGCCGAAGCGTTGCTGCGCGTGCCCGACGACGATACCCGCGATGCGCTGATCCGCGACAAGATCGGCGGCGGCGATTGGCAGGCGCATCTCGGTCATAGCCCGTCGTTGTTCGTGAATGCCGCGACTTGGGGCCTGCTGCTGACCGGCAAGCTCACGGCGACGCATAGTGAACGCGGCCTGTCGTCGGCGCTGACCCGCATGGTGGCCAAGGGCGGCGAGCCGCTGATCCGCCACGGCGTGAACCTGGCCATGCGCCTGATGGGGGAGCAGTTCGTCTCCGGCCAGACGATCGACGAGGCGCTGGAGAAGGGCCGGCCGATGGAGGCCAGGGGCTTCCGCTACTCCTACGACATGCTGGGCGAGGCGGCGGTCACGGCCGGGCAGGCGGCCAAGTATTTCGCCGACTACCAGCAGGCGATCCACGCCATCGGCCGATCGTCGGCCGGCCGCGGCATCTACGAGGGCCCGGGTATCTCGGTGAAGCTCTCGGCGCTGCATCCGCGCTACAGCCGCAGCCAGATCGAGCGCGTGCATGCGGAGCTGTATCCGCGGCTGAAGGCGCTCGCGGTGCTGGCGCGCGCTCACGACATCGGCCTCAATATAGACGCCGAGGAGGCCGACCGGCTGGAGATCTCGCTCGAGCTGCTCGAACGGCTCTGCTTCGAGCCGGAGTTGGCCGGCTGGCACGGTATCGGCTTCGTCATCCAGGCCTATCAGAAACGCTGCCCGTTCGTGGTCGACTGGCTGGTCGATCTCGCCCAGCGCAGCGGCCATCGCCTGATGGTCCGGCTGGTCAAAGGTGCCTACTGGGACGGCGAGATCAAAAGAGCGCAGCTCGACGGGCTGGAGGGTTTCCCCGTCTTCACGCGCAAGATCCACACCGACGTCTCCTACATCGCCTGCGCGCGCAAGCTGCTGGCCGCGGGCGACGCGTTGTTCCTGCAATTCGCCACCCACAACGCGCTGACCCTGGCCACGATCCACGAGATGGCCGGCGCCGCCGACTACGAATTCCAGTGCCTGCATGGCATGGGCGAGGGCCTGTATGACGAGGTCGTGGGAGCGCAGAAGCTCGGCCGCGCCTGCCGCATCTATGCGCCCGTCGGCACGCATGAGACGCTGCTCGCTTATCTGGTTCGTCGCTTGCTCGAGAACGGTGCCAACACCTCGTTCGTCAACCAGATCGCCGACCCGGATTTCCCGATCGAGCGGCTGCTGGCCGATCCGGTGGTTGCCGCGGCAACGCTTCAGCCTGCCGTCGGTGCGCCGCATCCGCGCATCGCCCTGCCGCGCGATTTGTTTGCGCCCGAGCGCCTGAACTCAGCGGGGGCCGACCTCAGCAACGAGTACGTACTGGCCTCGCTCGAGCGGTCGCTGAAGCAGGACCGTACGGTCGACTGGCGCGCGGCGCCGCATCTCTACGATGGCACGCGTGACGGTGCGGCGCGCGAGATCCGCAATCCGGCCGAGCGGCGCGAGGCCGTCGGCCGGGTGGTCGAGGCGACGCCGGCTCTGGTCGATGCCGCCTGCGCCGCCGCCCGGCAATGGCGCGTTCCGCCGGCGCAACGGGCGAACATCCTCGAGCGCGTCGCCGAGGCGCTGCAAGATCGCCAACCGTCCTTGCTCGGCCTGATCGTGCGCGAGGCCGGCAAGACCTTGGCCAATGCCGTGGGCGAGGTGCGCGAGGCGGTCGATTTTTTGCGCTATTACGCGAGCCAGATCCGCGGCTGGGGCGAGGACACGCACGTGCCACTCGGCACCGTCGCCTGCATCAGCCCGTGGAATTTCCCGCTGTCGATCTTCACCGGCCAGGTCGCGGCCGCGCTGGCCGCAGGCAATGCGGTGATCGCCAAGCCGGCCGAGGAAACGCCGCTGATCGCCGCCCAGGTGATTCCGTTGTTCCTGCGATATGGCGTGCCGGCCACGGCGCTGCAGTTGCTGCCCGGCGACGGCTCGATCGGCGCCCGACTCGTCGGCAATCCGGCGATCGACGGCGTCGTCTTCACCGGCTCGACCGAGGCGGCGCGTTCGATCCAGCGCTCGCTCGCGCAACGGCTGGGCCGCGACGGCAAGCCTATTCCGCTGATCGCCGAAACCGGCGGGCAGAACGCGCTGGTCGCCGATTCGACTGCGCTGCCCGAGCAGCTCGTCAACGACGTGCTGACTTCGGCCTTCGATTCGGCCGGGCAGCGCTGCTCGGCGCTGCGCGTGCTCTGCCTGCAGGAGGACATCGCCGACCGGGTCGTGCCGATGTTGAAGGACGCGATGGCGGAGCTCGGCGTCGGCAATCCGCTGAAGCTTGCGACCGACGTCGGTCCGGTGATCAGCGAGGAGGCACGGCAACGCTTGATTGATCATGTCGAGCGCATGCGCGGCTCGGGCCACGCCGTGCATCAGCTCGACATGCCGGAGGAGGCGGCGCACGGCGTGTTCATGCCGCCGACCCTGATCGAGGTCTCGTCCGTCACGGAATTGAGACACGAAGTGTTCGGCCCGGTGCTGCACGTGCTGCGCTACGCGCGAGAGCATCTCGAAGAGGTGATCCGGCAGGTCAACGCCACCGGCTACGCCCTGACCTTCGGCGTGCACAGCCGCATCGACGAGACAATCGAACGCGCCACCGCGGCGAGCGCGGCCGGCAATCAGTACGTCAACCGCACGGTGATCGGCGCCGTGGTCGGCGTGCAGCCCTTCGGCGGCCATCGGCTGTCAGGCACCGGACCCAAGGCCGGCGGACCGCTCTACCTGCTGCGGCTCCTGTCGCGGCGCCCGGCGCCGGTAGCGCCGGCCAGCGGGCTGCTGGTCGGACCGGTGGGCGAGGAGAACTCGTATGCGCTGCGGCCCAAGGGCCGGATCCTGTGCTTCACGCCGGAACAAGCCGAGCTGATCCGCGCCAGCGGCAACGAGCCGACCGTGGACGAGCAGGAGCCGCATCTTGCGGCTGCCCTGTTCGACGGGCCGCCGGCGGAGCTGCTGGCGCTGGGCCAACGGCTGGCCGCCCGCGACGGGCCGATCGTGCCGATTTACGTCCCGCCCTATCCGCTCGATTTCCTGTTCGACGAGGTGTCGCTCAGCGTCAACACCGCCGCGGCCGGCGGCAATGCCAGCCTGATGACGATTGGATGAAAACGATCAGTAGAAGCCGTACTTGGTCGGCTTCTTGGTCTCATTGACGCACAGGAAGCGCTCGGGATTGACTTCTTTCAGGCGCTTCACCTCGCACTCGTCGTAGCTCATCGGGCCGCCATAGACCGCCGGGCCGCCATAGATCACGGGGTACGGCAGTTCGAGGTACCAACCGGGCGCCGTCCAGGCAACGCTCGGCCCCTTGCTGCAGGCCGCCAGGGCGCCTGCCAGTACCAGCACCACCAGAACCGTCCGTTTCATGCCGCTCCCCGAACGCTACCGGCCGAAAGTAGCACCGGGACGGCGGGCCTGCCACTTCGCCTCTTGCATCGCCCCGGCTAATGTCGGACATCCTTGACGAGAAGAGGGGAGATGGGGGGCCGCGCCAGGACGGCCTGCCGAAGCGTGACCTGAATGGGCCTGCCGGAGAAACAGGGACTGTACGACCCGCGCAACGAACACGATTCGTGCGGCGTGGGATTCGTGGTCAACATCAAGGGCCGCAAGTCCCACGACATCATCCGTCAGGGCCTGCAGATTCTCGTCAACCTCGACCATCGCGGCGCCGTCGGCGCCGATCCGCTGGTCGGCGACGGCGCCGGTTGCATGATCCAGACGCCCGACGCGCTGCTGCGCGACTGGGCCAGCAAAGAGGGCGTCGACCTGCCGCCGCCTGGGCATTACGCGGTGGCTATGTGCTTCCTGCCGCAGAGCGAGGCGGCGCGTAAGTTCGCCATCAAGCGGCTCGAGCATTTCATCAAGGTCGAGAAGCAGAAGCTGATCGGCTGGCGCGACGTGCCGACCGACACGACCGGCCTCGGCGCCGCCGTGATCGAGCGCATGCCGGTGATCAAGATGGCGATCGTCGGCCGCGGGCCCAAGGTCGCCGACCAGGACGCCTTCGAGCGCAAGATCCTCGCCATCCGCAAGCAGACCCAGAACCCGCTCGCCGATCTCGAGAAGAAGCACAAGCTGCCCGGCCTGACGCAGATGTACATGCCGTCCTTCTCGACGCGCACCGTCGTCTACAAGGGCCTGCTGCTCGCCCACCAGGTCGAGAGTTTCTACAAGGACCTGCAGGACCCGCTGACCCAGTCGGCGCTCTGCCTCGTCCATCAGCGCTTCTCGACCAACACCTTCCCGTCGTGGAAGCTCGCGCACCCCTATCGCTTCATCGCCCACAACGGCGAGATCAACACGGTGCGGGGCAACGTCAACTGGATGTACGCGCGCCGGCGCATGATGGAGTCCGACCTGATCGGCGCCGACCTCGACAAGATGTGGCCGATCATTCCCCACGGCCAATCGGACACGGCGTGTGTCGACAACGCGCTCGAGCTGCTGGTGGCGGGCGGCTACTCGCTGAGCCACGCCATGATGATGCTCATTCCCGAGGCATGGGCCGGCAATCCGCTGATGGATGCCAAGCGCAAGGCCTTCTACGAGTATCACGCAGCCCTGATGGAGCCGTGGGACGGCCCGGCCTCGATCGCCTTCACCGACGGCCGCCAGATCGGCGCCACGCTCGACCGCAACGGCCTGCGGCCGGCGCGCTTCCTGGTGACCAGCGACGACATGGTGGTGATGGCCTCGGAAGCGGGCGTGCTGCCGATCCCGGAAGACAAGATCGTGCGCAAGTGGCGCCTGCAGCCTGGCAAGATGCTGCTGATCGACCTTGAGCAGGGCCGCATCGTCGAGGACGACGAGCTCAAGCGCACCCTGGCCGAGGCCGAACCCTACGAGGAGTGGCTGCGCCAGACGCAGTACAAGCTCGAGGAGCTGTCGGAGATTCCCGATGCGCCGGCGCCCGCGCCGTCGAACGATCCCTCGACGTTGCTCGATCGCCAGCAGGCCTTCGGCTATACACAGGAGGACGTCCAGTTCTTCCTCGAGCCGATGAGCAAGGATCCCGACGATCCGGTGGGCTCGATGGGCACCGACACGCCGATCGCCGTGCTCTCGAAGAAGCCCAAGCTGCTCTACAACTACTTCAAGCAGAACTTCGCGCAGGTCACCAATCCGCCGATCGATCCGATCCGCGAGGAGCTGGTGATGTCGCTGGTGTCGATGATCGGCCCCCGCCCCAACTTGCTCGGCCGCCACGCCGGCACGCACAAGCGCCTCGAAGTAAGCCAGCCGGTGCTGACCAATGCCGAGCTGGAGAAGATCCGCTCGATCGAGGAGCTTTTGGACGGCGCGTTCCGCACCGCCACCATCGACTGCACGTGGCCAGCCTCGGAAGGCGCTGCCGGCCTGGAGCGCGCGCTCGACCGCGTCTGCTCGGAAGCCACGGACTGCGTGCTGGCCGATCGCAACATCCTCATACTCTCGGATCGCGCGGTTTCGGCCGAACGCATTCCCATTCCGGCGCTGCTGGCGACGGCCGCCGTGCACCATCATCTGATCCGCAGGGGCTTGCGCACCCAGACCGGCCTCGTCGTCGAATCGGGCGAGGTGCGCGAGGTCCATCATTTCTGCTGCCTGGCGGGCTACGGTGCCGAGGCGATCAATCCGTACCTCGCCTTCGAGACGCTGGAGCAGCTGCGCGTGCAGAACGCGCTGCCGCTCAAGCCCTACGAAGTGCAGAAGAATTATATCAAGGCGGTCGGCAAGGGTCTCTTGAAGGTCATGTCCAAGATGGGCATCTCGACCTATCAGTCCTATTGCGGCGCGCAGATCTTCGATGCCGTCGGCCTGCATTCGGGCTTCGTCGAGAAGTACTTCACCGGCACCGCCACCACCATCGAGGGTGCGGGCTGGAAGGAGATTGCCGAGGAGTGCGTCCGGCGCCACCGCGACGCCTACGGCGACAATCCGATCTACCGCACCATGCTCGATCCGGGCGGCGACTACGCCTTCCGCCTGCGCGGCGAAGATCACGCCTGGACGCCGCAGAGCGTCGCCAAACTGCAGCATGCCGTGCGCGGCAATTCGTCGGACGAGTACAAGGCCTTCGCTCAGACGATTAACGAGCAGAGCGAGCGGCTGCTGACCATTCGTGGCCTGATGCAGTTCAAGTTCGCCGATCAGCCGCTGCCGATCGAGGAAGTCGAGCCTGCCGCCAACATCGTCCGGCGCTTCGCCACCGGGGCGATGAGCTTCGGCTCGATCAGCCGCGAGGCGCACACGACCTTGGCGATCGCCATGAACCGCATCGGTGGCAAGTCGAATACCGGCGAGGGCGGCGAGGAGGCGGATCGCTTCAAGCCGCTGCCCAACGGCGATTCGATGCGCTCGGCCATCAAGCAGGTGGCGTCCGGCCGCTTCGGCGTCACGGCGGAATACCTGGTCAACGCGGACGATTTGCAGATCAAGATGGCGCAGGGCGCCAAGCCCGGCGAAGGCGGCCAGCTTCCCGGCCACAAGGTCGACGAGAACATCGCCCGCGTGCGCCGCTCGACGCCGGGCGTCGGCCTGATCAGCCCGCCGCCGCACCACGACATCTATTCGATCGAGGACCTGGCGCAGCTGATCCACGATCTCAAGAACGCCAATCCGCGGGCACGCGTCTCGGTGAAGCTGGTCTCCGAGGTCGGCGTCGGCACGGTCGCCGCCGGCGTCTCCAAGGCGCGCGCCGACCATGTGACGATCTCGGGCTTCGAGGGCGGCACGGGCGCCTCGCCGCTGACTTCGCTGACGCATGCCGGCTCGCCGTGGGAGATCGGTCTTGCCGAGACGCAGCAGACGCTGGTGCTGAACGGCCTGCGCGGCCGCATCGCCGTGCAGGTGGACGGCGGTCTGCGCACCGGCCGTGACGTCGCCATCGGTGCCCTGCTCGGCGCCGACGAGTTCGGTTTCGCGACCGCACCGCTGATCGCCGCCGGCTGCATCATGATGCGCAAATGCCACCTCAATACCTGCCCGGTCGGGGTGGCGACGCAGGACCCGGTGCTGCGCAAGCGCTTCACCGGCCAGCCCGAGCACGTCATCAACTACTTCTTCTTCGTCGCCGAAGAGCTGCGCGAGATCATGGCTCAGCTCGGCTTCCGCACGCTGAACGAGATGATCGGTCGGGTCGACAAGCTCGACATGCGCAAGGCGATCGATCACTGGAAGGCGGGCGGCGTCGATCTGTCCAGGCTGCTCTACCAGGCGCCGGCCAAGCAAGGCGTGGCGATCTGGAACAGCGAGCGGCAGGATCACGGCCTCGACAAGGCGCTCGACCACAAGCTGATCGAGGCGGCAAGGCCCGCGATCGAGCAGGGCCAGCCGGTGCAGGTCGATCTGCCGATCAGCAACGTCAACCGCACCGTCGGCGCCATGCTCTCGGGCGAGGTCGCCAAGAGGTACGGCCATCCAGGCCTGCCCGACGGCACGATCTCCGTCCGGCTCACCGGCACGGCTGGCCAGAGTTTCGGCGCCTTCCTGGCGCGCGGCGTCTCGCTCGAATTGACGGGCGATGCCAACGATTATGTCGGCAAGGGCCTGTCAGGCGGGCGCGTCGTGGTTCGCCAGCCGAAGGACAGCAAGCGCGATCCGCTGCAGAACATCGTGGTCGGCAACACCGTGCTGTACGGCGCCATTGCCGGCGAGGCCTACTTCCAGGGCGTGGCGGGCGAGCGCTTCGCCGTTCGCAATTCCGGCGCGGTCTGCGTCGTCGAGGGCACAGGCGACCATGGCTGCGAGTACATGACGGGCGGCGTCGTGGTGGTGCTGGGCGACACCGGCCGCAACTTCGCCGCCGGCATGTCGGGTGGCGTGGCTTACGTCTATGACCCCAAGGCGCGTTTCAAGGATCTGTGCAATCCCTCGATGGTCGAGCTCGAGCCGGTCGGTGCATCGTCCGACGCCAAATTGGACGATCCCGGACGGCCGCACCAGCGATCCGCCAGCGTCGAGGACAACGGCATGGGCGACGTGCTGCGCTTCGACGCCGAGCGCGCGCGCATCCTGGTCGAGCGGCATTTGCTGCATACCGGCAGCGCGCGGGCGCGGGCGCTGCTCGACGATTGGGACAACGCGGTCAAGAGCTTCGTCAAGGTGATGCCGAAGGATTACAAGCGCGCCATGTTGCAGGCGCGCGAGCGCGCGGCGGCAAAAGCGGTGGCAGCCGAATAGTCATGGGTCTTCCAACGGGGTTTCTCGAGATCGAGCGTCAGGACCGGCCGTACGAGAAGGTCGACCAGCGCCTGAAGCACTGGAAGGAGTTCATCCAGCCGCTGCCGCCCGCCGAGGTGAGCAAGCAGGGCGCCCGCTGCATGGATTGCGGTATTCCGTTCTGCCACAACGGTTGTCCGGTCAATAACCTGATCCCCGACTGGAACGAGCTGGTGCGGCGCGATCGCTGGCAGGCCGCGCTCGACGTCCTTCACTCGACCAACAACTTCCCGGAATTCACCGGCCGCATCTGCCCCGCTCCCTGCGAGGCGTCGTGCACGCTGAACATCGACGACAACCCGGTCACCATCAAATCGATCGAATGCTCGATCGTCGATCGCGGCTGGGAGGAGGGCTGGATCCAGCCCTTCGTGCCGACCCGCAAGACCGGCAAGAGAGTCGCCGTCGTGGGCTCCGGCCCCGCCGGCATGGCCTGCAGCCAGCAGCTCGCGCGCGCCGGCCACTCGGTGACGCTATTCGAGAAGAACGACCGCATCGGCGGGCTCCTTCGCTACGGCATTCCCGACTTCAAGATGGAAAAGCGCCTGATCGACCGGCGCATGCGGCAGATGGAGGCCGAGGGCGTCGAGTTCCGCACCGGCGTCGAGGTTGGCGCCACGCTCTCGATCAAGTCGCTGCTCGAAGGCTATGACGCCGTCGCTCTGACCGGCGGCGCGGAGTTCCCGCGCAATCTCGACGTGCCGGGCCGCGAGCTCGGCGGCATCCACTACGCCATGGATTTCCTGGCGCAGCAGAACAAGCGTGTGGCGGGAGACGAGGAATCGCGTGCCGCGCCCAAGGGCACCATCACCGCCCAGGACAAGCATGTCATCGTGATCGGCGGCGGCGACACCGGCTCCGACTGCGTCGGCACATCGAACCGCCAAGGGGCCGCCTCGGTGACCCAGCTCGAAGTCATGCCGCGCCCGCCGGAGAAGGAGAACAAGGCGCTCACCTGGCCGGATTGGCCGCTCAAGATGCGGACCTCGTCGAGCCACGAAGAGGGCGCCGAGCGCGACTTTGCCGTGCTGACCAAGCGGGCGATCGGCAAGGGCGGCAAGGTGACCGGCCTCGAATGCGTGCGCGTCACCTTCGACAAGGGTCAGATGAAAGAGGTCGAGGGCAGCAAGTTCGAGCTCAAGGCGGATCTCGTGCTGCTGGCGATGGGCTTCCTGGGGCCGCGCAAGCCCGGCATGGTCGAGCAATCGGGCGTTACGCTCGATCCGCGCGGCAACATCCTGGCCAATACGGTCGACTACAAGACCTCGGTGCCCAAGCTGTTCGCCGCGGGCGACATGCGGCGCGGCCAGTCGCTGGTGGTGTGGGCGATCCGCGAAGGCCGCCAATGTGCCCGTGCGATCGATGAAAGCCTGATGGGTTCGACGACCCTGCCTCGCTAGAGCGGAATGGGGCTGGTTCAAATTCGCGAGAAGCTGTTCTATTCTTCAACCGCCGGGCGGTCTTGGGGTCGCCCGGATGAGTGGGAAGAAAATGAAACTGCTGCTGATCCAGGGCGCCAACATGGAGTACCTGGGGCGTCGCCAGCCTGAGCTTTACGGCACGATGACCGCCAAGGAACTGGACGCCTTGCTTCGCCGACGCGCCCGGGCGCTCGGCGTGTCGCTCGACATTCTCTACACCAACACCGAGGGCGAGGCGGTGACGGCCATCTACAAGGCCGAGCGGGCCGGCGTGCAGGGCTTGCTGTTCAATCCCGCGGGCTTCCTTCATGCCGGGCACGCGCTGCGTGACTGCCTGAAGTCGGTCAAGCTGCCGGCCATCGAAGTCCACATGACCAACATCGAGAAGCGCGGCCGCCGATCGGTCACGGCCGAATCGGCGATCGGCGTAATCGCGGGCTTTGGTGTCGATTCCTACGTGCTGGCGCTTGACGCGATGGTGTCCCGGCTGGGCTAGGCTGCGGCCGGCCAGAGGCCGGTCGCCAATGTCGTCAGCGCAAATTCGCCGAATTGCCAGGTGAAGGGGAATGCTCGCCGACGCCGCCAGCCGCGCTCGATATGGCAGCGCCAGTTCCGGCGGGCGCCGGCCGGCACTGCGATTCTCGCCGCCCACTCGATCGATGCCCGGCCTTGGAGCTGAAGCAGATCGCCCGTTGCGAAATCCACAAACAGCAGACCGGCCCGTGGATCGCCCAGCAAATTGCCCAGCGTGTTGAAGAAGCGGTTGCCGCGGAAGTCGGGAATGTCGAGCGTCCCACCATCGATCCGCACGAACCCGGGACGGCCGCCGCGATGCGAGATGTCGAAGCCGCCGCTTTCGACGAGCCCGGGGCGGGAGCGCGAGGCGACGAAGAAGGTGTCGGCTTCGGCGATGATGCGTTTGGCATCGTCGTCCAGGCCGCTCAGCGTCTCGACCGCACCGGGCTCAAACGAGCGCGCGACCGGCCGCCGGGTCTGGATGTATTGCGCGCAATTGCCGAAACTTTGCGCGACAGCGACGGTGAGATCGTGATCGTCCACGGCAACGATGCGGCCATTGGCGCGATTGCGGCGACGATTGGAGAAGTCGAGACCGAGCAGGCCGATATCGGCGCCTTCCTGGAGCGCCGAGCCGATCGGGTCGCCTGCGATCGGACGTGCGCCGATATGCAAGGTCGTCGGATCGGGCGAACGAACGAAGCCTGGCGTTCCGGCGAACACCGAGGCGAGCGGCCAGCCGTCCTCATCGCCCGCGCCGACGAAGATGTAAGGGAGCAAGGCGAAGAACTGCCGGTGCTGGTCCGGCATGAAAGAGCGGATGCCGGTGCCCCGGCTGCTCTCGCCGGCCAGAGCTTGGGCCGCGAGTTCGTCGACATGGAAGGGAGGCATCGGCCCAACATAGGGTGAAAGAGTAGGGCTTTGACCGAGATTTTCTCATCGTCTCCCAAGCGTTCGCGCGGCGCGCTTTACCGAGATGGTAGCGTTTCTTTTGGATGAACAATCGTCATCACCTCGTCGAGGGCGCGCCGGTTTTATCCGCAGCCTTGTCGGCTCAACCAGGAGGCGCAATGGGACCTTTCTGCACTTTCCGCTGGTGCGCTACCTCCGGACACTGGGTACGGGGAAATAGCGCAAGTAGCGCTACCCGCTGCCGGTGCCACGCTACGACTACGCGCTGGGCTGAGCCTGGCCTGCTCTAGTCGGGCGTCGTGCCGAACCGGCGCTGCCAGAACTCGCGGCTGCGCTTTTCGCCGATGTCGCAGCCGAGCTCGTACTCCGGCCGCACGAACTTTGTGTAGTCCTCGCCGCGCGGGCGGCGCGGCTTGCCGGCTTGGGCGAGCCTCGTGCCGTCGCGCAGCTCGGGCAATGCGCCGACGTCGATGCCGGGCCGCGGCCGGGCGTCGGCCACTTCCTGCAGCAGCTTCTTGCGCACGGCGCGCGGGAAGTCGTCGAAGTTGCGCGCCACCTCGACGAACGAGTGCGGCCCGCCGGTGACACAGGCGAGATAGTACTTGTCGAGGTCGGTTTCGTTGGGGAAGCCGAACGGATTGGGCCGGTCGTTCATGATCGGCAGGCCGTTGATGACGATGCGCTCCTTCAGCGCCTCGTAGCGCATGTCGGTCACCAGCATGCCGTCGTTGTTCGAGCCGTCGCCCGAGATGTCGAGCACCTTGCGGTCGGCGTCGTAGGGCGCGCGGGCGAACAGCGGGATGGAATAGCGGATGGCACCGCTGATCGACGTGCGGCGCGCGATCGAGATCGGCGCGTCTTCGAGGCGTCGGGCGAAGGCCGCGATCGATGGCTCGCTGTCGAGCAGGGTCCAGTCGACGAGAAGCTTCTGCATCCACGAGTCGGACCATTCGAAATAGGCGACGGCGATGCGGCCATTGGGCCCGCCGAGAATTGCGTGGACGATGGTCGGGTCGCGGAACGCGAGCACATAGCCCTCTCGCTGGAGCTTCGCTTCCTCCGGATCGATGCTGCCCGAGATGTCGATGGCGAGCGCGAGCGCGAGGTCGACGGGCTTGCGCTCCTGGGCCGTCGCCATCGTGACGGAAAGGAGCAGGACGAGCAGACAGGCGAGCGATCGTCGCATGCGCGGTCTCCGTGTCGGCTGCCGACACGAGAACCATACCGCCCGGCGGAAGCCTCTGTCAGCCTTGCTCTGGACGGCCGCCGCCGCGGGCCGCTAGCCTTTGCACAAGGACTGACTTCCGGAGGACATCGTGGATCTGGCCCTCAGCCCGCAAGACGAAGCCTTCCGCGACGAGGTCCGCCGCTTCCTTGACGAGAATTTGAGCGAGGATCTGCGCGAGGCCGGCCGTAAGACCGGCGGCGTGTTCGCCGAATTCTCGGCCGGCCAGCGCTGGCACAAGGTGCTCGCCAAACGCGGTTGGTCGGCGCCGAACTGGCCCGTCGAATATGGCGGCACCGGCTGGAACGCGACCCAGCGCTACATCTTCGCCCGCGAGTGCATCGCCGCCGATGCGCCGCGCATCTTCGCGATGGGCCTGCGCATGGTCGGACCGGTGATCATGAAGTTCGGCACGCCCGAGCAGAAGGCCAAGTACCTGCCGGCGATCGTGGCCGGCGACATGGTGTTCTGCCAGGGCTACTCCGAGCCCGGCTCGGGCTCCGACCTCGCAAGCCTCAAGACGCGCGCGGTGCGCGACAGCGATGACTACGTGATCAACGGCACCAAGATCTGGACGACCGGCGCCCACCTCGCCGACCATATGTTCTGCCTGGTGCGCACCGCGGCGGACGGCAAGCCGCAGGACGGCATCTCCTTCGTGCTGATCGATTCGATGAAGACGCCCGGTCTCAGCGTGAAGCCGATCGTGACGCTTGCCGGCGACCACGAGGTCAACCAGGTGTTCTTCGACAACGTGCGCACGCCGGTGGCCAACCGCATCGGACCGGAGAATGCGGGCTGGACGGTCGCCAAGTACCTGCTCGAGTTCGAGCGCGGCGGCGACGCCTATACGCCCAATCTCTACGCCCGCCTGGAGGATGTGCGGCGCATCGCGCGCGAGGAAGCGGCCGACGGCTCGGGCCGGCTGATCGAGGACAGGGGATTCGCCGAGCGGCTGGCCGAGGCCGAGATCGAGGTCCAGTCGCTCGAGATGATCGAGCTGCAGGTCCTCTCCGATCTCAGTCGGGGCAGGAACCCGGGCACGGTGTCGTCGTCGATGAAGATCCGCGGCAGCGAGACCCTGCAGAAGATCGATCACCTCGGCGTCGAAGCGCTGGCCTGGTACGCCGCACCGTTCGAACCCGAGGCGCGGCTGCTCGGCCATAACGAGCCCAATGTCGTGCCCGATTTGGGCACCACGGCGATGCCGCTCTACCTCAACAACCGGGCGGCGACGATCTACGCCGGATCCAATGAAATTCAGCGGAATATCATCGCCAAGGCGGCGCTCGCTCTCTGAAATGTGCGGGCAGCTAAGCGTGCAGCCGTACTGAAAACTTGCAAAAGACATTGTAAGCTGTTGCGAGATTGAAGAATTCGCGACTCGCCACCATTTAATTGCATAAATACTGCAGAGAGACCTTGGAACCCTCATTGTCGTCAACCATCGGCGGAACGCTCGCGGGCCATGCGCAACGGACTCCGCAGGCGCTGGCCATCGTATGGCCGGGCATTGCGCCACTGACCTACGGCGAGCTGGGGCGCCATGTCAGCCGGCTCGGGGCCGAACTGCGCGCCGCCGGCATCGGCCCGACATCGCGCGTCGCTATCGTCCTGCCGCGCGGTCCAGAGGCCGCGGTGATCAGTCTCGCGGTGTGTTCCGTGGCGGTCATGCTGCCGCTCAATCCGGGCTTCAGCCCTGCCGACCTCAAACTCGAGCTCGAACGCGGCCGGCCCGACGCGTTGATCGTGCCTGCCGGCGCCGAACTGCCTGACTGGGCCAAAGGCGCGAGCGGCCTGTTCCAAGCCACGCGGGCGACCGCTTCGTTCGACGACGTGGCGCTTCGCCAACTGACGCCGGTGGCGCGCCGGATCGACAATTCCGCGGCGATCACCCCTAAGTCGGTGGCCGTCATCTTTCGCACGTCGGGCACCACCGGAAGCGCCAAGCGCGTGCCGGTGACCCACGAGAACCTGCTCTCGATGGCGCGCAAGATGCAGCGCTGGCTGCGGCTCACGCCGGCCGACCGCTCGGCCTGCATCATGCCGATCTATTACAACGCGGGCTTCAAGGCGACCTTGCTGGTCCCGCTGCTGGTCGGCAGCAGCGTCGCCATGCCGGTCGCCACCGCGCCCGGCGAATTCGAGCAATGGGTCAGGGAGCTGAGGCCCACGTGGATGACCGCCGCACCGGCAACGCTGCAAGCGATCCTGGAGAAGCTCGGCGCGCGCAATGAGCCCCTGAAGCACAGCCTGCGCTTCGTGCTGTCGACGGCTTCCTATCTTGCCGATCCGGTTCGGTGCGAGCTCGAGAAGGCGCTCGGCGTGCCGGTCGTGGAGTTCTACGGCCTGTCTGAGGCCGGCATGGTGACGGCGCCGCCGGTGCCACCGGCGGTGGCCAAGCCGGGCACGGTCGGGCGTATACCGGAAGGCGAGCTCGCCATCCGCGGCGAGGACGGCAAGTTCCTGGCCGCCGGGCAGACCGGCCACGTGCTGGTGCGCGGACCGAGCGTCGCGCCGGGCTATATCGACGACGTCGACGACGCGCCGAGCGGGCTCGAGGATGGATGGCTCGACACCGGCGATCTCGGTTCGGTCGATTCCGACGGCTTCCTGACGATCGTCGGCCGCAGCAAGGAGATCATCAATCGCGGCGGCGAGAAGGTCTCGCCCTACGACGTCGAGAAGGCGCTGCTGCTGCATCCGGCGGTGCGCGAGGCGGCGGCGTTCGGCGTGCCGCATCCGCGCCTCGGCGAGAACGTCGCCGCGGCGGTGACGCTTAATCCCGGCATGCAGGCGACGTCCTCGGAACTGATCGAGTTCATCTACGACCGGCTGGCACCGTTCCAGATGCCGCGCCAGGTCCATGTGCTGGACAGCCTGCCGCTCGGCGCCACGGGCAAGATCTCGCGGCCCCAGCTCGCCGAGACGTTCGCCTCGCACGTGCGCGAGATCGTGCCGCCGGAACAGCCGCTGCAGGTCCAGATCGCCGAAATCTGGCGGCGCTTCCTAAATCGCAGCGACATCGGCCTGGATGACGATTTCTTCGACCTAGGCGGCGATTCCCTGCAGGCGACCGAGATGCTGCTCGAGCTGGAGACGACGACCCGCCACACCATCTCGCCGTCCGACATCCGCGCCCAGCTCACTATCCGCCATCTCGCGCAGGCGCTGGCACGCGTCGCCGCCAGCAGTCAGGTCGTCAGCAAGGTCAAGGATGGCCGCGGAGCGCCGCTGTTCCTGTGCCACGGCGATTTCGACGGCTGGGGACTGTATGCGCTGCGCCTGGTCGAGCTGCTGCGCCATGACGGGCCGATCTTCCTGCTGCATTCCAATCTCGACAAGACGGCTGGCATCACCACCATCGAGGAAATGGCGCGGACCTACATCCCGCACCTCCTGGAAGCGTGGCCGCAGGGCAGCTTCAAGCTCGCCGGCTACTGCCATGGCGGGCTGGCGGCTTGGGAGATGGCGCACCAGCTCGAGGCGCTGGGCCGCCGCGTCGACAGCATCGTGCTGATCGACACCTATTCGATCAATGCGCGCGCCTCGGTGCGCGGCATCGCGCGCACGCTGAATGCGATCGGCGAGCTCGCGCCGCAGACGCTGGGCCAGAGGATCCACGGCATGGCGATGCCCGCGCTATGGTCCGGCACCCGTCGCGTGCTGCAGAAGGACAAGGCAATCCTTTGGCGGGTCGCGCGCCGGCTCTACGGCGCCCAGCGGCGCATGCAAGGCGGCGGGGCCGACCCTGACGGCGGCATTTCGCTGCGCTGGGCGTACTATCAGGCGATGTCGAACTACCTGCCGCCCAAGATCGACAGCGACGTGGTCTGCGTGCTGAGCGACGAATACGCGCCGCGGGCGGAGTTCACGCCGGTGGCCTGGGAATCGCTGGCCCGCCATGTCGACTTCGAGCAGGTGCCGGGCAAGCACAACACCTGCATCACCAGCCACGTGGCCGATCTCGCCAGCACGCTCAACCGGCATCTCGCCGCCGGCTAATCGGGCGGCCGGGCTTGAACCGGCGAAAATCGGCATCAAATCTTGAGGCTGTGCCCGAGCGGGGCCCGAATTCGAAATGCCGAGCGCCATGACCGATCCCTACGCCGTTCTGGGCGTACCGAAGACCGCGTCGCAGGACGACATCCGCGCGGCGTTCCGCAAGCTCGCCAAGAAGTACCACCCCGATCTCAATCCGGGCGACAAGGCGGCCGAAGCCAAGTTCAAGGACATCGGCCAGGCCAACGACCTGTTGTCCGATCCCGAGAAGCGGCGCCGCTTCGATGCCGGCGAGATCGATGCCTCGGGCCAGGAGATGCCGCCGCGCGGCTTCTATCGCGACCAGGCGGCCGGCCCGGGCGGCCGCAAGTACCAGCGCGGCGCGGGGCCGGAGGAGTTCGTCGACATCAACGACATCCTGTCGGGCATGTTCGGCGAGCGTCATGGCTTCGGCGCCGGCGGCGGCGGCTTCGACACGAGCGGCCTGCCGGTGAGCTATACGCTCAGCGTGCCGTTCCTGATCGCCGCGCGCGGCGGCAAGCGGCGCGTCACCATGCCGGACGGCCGAACGCTCGACATCGACGTGCCCGAGGGCACCACCAACGGCACGACGTTGCGCCTCAAGGGGCAGGGCATGCCGGGCGCCCAGGGCAAGCCGGCCGGTGACGCCTATGTCGAGATCCACGTGCAGCCGCATGCCTTCTTCGAGGCGCGCGACAACGACATCCATATCGAGCTGCCGGTGACGCTGACCGAGGCGGTGCTGGGCGGCAAGGTGAAGGTGCCGACGGTTGGCGGCCCGGTGATGCTGAACGTCCCCGCCGGTTCCAACACCGGCGCGTCGCTCCGGCTCAAGGGCCGCGGCCTGCTCGACCGCAAGTCGGGCCAGCGCGGTGACCAGTACGTCAAGCTCAAGGTCGTGCTGCCCGATCAGCCCGACGACAAGCTGAAGGAATTCCTGCAGGGCTGGGAAGCCGGCCGCAGCCACGACCCGCGCAAGTCGATGGAGCAGTTCACATGACCAGCCTCGAGCAACTGCTTCAGCTCCATGCCGGCCTCACGACCGTGCGGGTCGAGCGCTGGGTGGCGCGCGGCCTGCTGCGCCCGCTGGGCGGCGGCGATTCCTGGACCTTCGAGCAGGTCGACGTGGCGCGCGTGCGTCTGTTGGCCGAGCTGGGCGACGACATGGGGCTCGACGACGACACGATCGAGGCGGTCGTGTCGCTGATCGACCAGGTCCACACCTTGCGCGATCGGCTGAGCCTGCTGGCGCGCGCCGTCGCGGAGCAGCCGCCCGCCACGCGCGAGGCCATCGCCGCCGCGGTGCGCCGGCTGAGCGGCCGCTAGCCCGCGTCAGCGAGCGTCGAGGCCCTGCCAGATCGATACGATCTCGGCGACCGCCTTGGGGTCGGCAACCATCTGGTCGTGCTCGATGCCGCGGATCAGGCGCAACTTCAGGTGCGGATTGTCGATGCTGCCCAGCCGGCCGGCATTGGTGAGGTCGTCCTCGTCGCTGGTCAGGATGACCGTCAGTGACTCGATGTGCGCCAGATCGCGGCGCCAGTCATCGGCCTGGAGGCTGCGCTGCATGCGGTAGGTGTAGGAAGGCGTATGCCTGCCGTCCGGCCTGGGATCGACGGCATAGCGCACCACCGTCAAATCCTCGAACCAGGGCAGACCGAGACGCTCGAGGCCGAGCAGACCGACGATCCGCAGGCTGGCGCGATTGGCCCATGGACCGATGTGACGGCCGCGGATCTCGGTGAAGGCCGTCACGAAAGGCGAGATCACGATGTAGTCGTCGAACGAAGCGCGCATCCGACCACTGGCGATGCGGAGCGCGAAGCCGCCACCGGCCGAATAGCCGATCAGCGTGCGGTTGGTGCCGGGCTTGTCGAGGCCGAGCGCCTTCATGAAATCAGCCAGGTCGTCGTCGAGCTGGCCGATATAGCTCACGTCGCCGCTCGTCCTGCCGCTGCCGCCGTGGCCGCGCAGGCTGAGCGCGTAGGCCGTGGCACCGGCGGCCTGCAGGGCGAGCGCCACCTTGTGCATGTCGAGGCTGGTGCCCGTGGAGCCGTGGATCAGCAGGACGATGCGCTCCGGCCGTCCGGGATAGGCGCGATAGACGAGCGGCGCGCCGTCCCGCGCCGTGACCCTCTGCACCGGCGGAATTTCCGCCGGATTCCAGGCGGCGAGGCCCGGGATAGCGCCGCCTCCAGAGACGATCGGCGGCGGCATCGGCTCATCGAAGGCGATAGCGCCAGCCCATAGACCCACCACCAGCACGACGAGGCCCGCCGCGGCGAGACGCAGTCTCCTGGCGAGCGCCCGCTTCACGATTGCAGCGCTTTCCAGATCTTGGCCGCGGTGAGCGGCATATCGAGGTGGCGCACGCCGCGGGGCCGCAGCGCATCGAGCACGGCATTGGCGAAGGCGGCCGGGGCGCCGTTGGTCGGCAGCTCGCCCACGCCCTTCAGGCCGAGGAAATTGTTGGGCGAGGGCGTGGCGATGGTCTCGACGTTGAAGAAGGGCACGTCATCGGCGTGCGGCAAGGCGTAGTCCATCAGCGTGCCGGTCAGAAGCTGGCCGGTCTCCTCGTCGTACACGGCCGCTTCCATGGCGCCGTTGCCGAGACCATGAGCGATACCGCCATGCATCTGGCCCTCGATCAGGCGCGGATTGACCACGACGCCGGCGTCGACCACGGCCGTCAGGCGATCGATGCGCGCCGCGCCGGTCTCAGGATCGATCTCGACCTCGCAGACCATGACGCCGGTGGGATAGGTCTCGATCTTGTCGGCGAATTTCGCGTCGCCGCCGAACGGGTTGTAGGCCGCCAGCTCGAGCAGGCTGATGCGCCGGTCGGTGCCCACGACCTCGAAGCTGCCGTCGCGGAAGACGATGTCGGCCGGCGCCGTCTCGAGCCGTTCGGCGGCGAGATCGCGTCCGCGTTCGATAACGACGTCGGCGGCGCGCCGCAGGGTCGTGCCGCTGATGATGGTCGAGGACGAGCCGCCCGTGCCGCCGCCGTGCGGGATGGTGCGCGTGTCGCCCTGGCGTAGCTCGATCCGGTCGACCGGCACGCCCAGCACGCCCGACACGATCTGCGAGAAGACCGTTTCGTGGCCCTGGCTTTGCGTGCCGGCATGGGCGATCACGCGGTCGGGCATCACCTCGATCACCGAATGCTCGTCGGCGATGCCGCCGGTGCCGTGCAGGTGACACGAGAGGCCGATACCGCGCAGCAGGCCCTTCGCCTCGCTGCCGGCACGGCGGCCCGCGAAGCCTGCTTCGTCGGCGGCCTTCAGCGCCGTCTCGAACAGCCGCGGGCAATCGGCCGCGTCGTAGGTGTAGCCGACGGCCGATTTGTACGGCATGTCGGCGGGCTTGAGCAGGTTCAGCCGCCGCAGCTCCGCCGGCGTACGGCCGGTCTCGTGCGCCGCGCAGTCGATCAGCCGTTCGAGCAGGAACAGCGCCTCGGGCTTGCCGGCGCCGCGGATCGCGTCGACCGGCACGGTGTTGGTGAAGGCGCAGACGAACTCGATGTCGATCGCGGGAATGCGGTAGAGGCCGGAGATCACCTTGGCGAGGCCGGTGGTCGGGATCGACGGCGCGAACATCGAGAGGTAGGCGCCGAAATTGGCCTCCGCCCGCACGCGCAGGCCGAGGAACCTGCCGGCACCGTCGAGCGCCAGCTCGGCGGAGGCGATAAGGTCGCGCGAATGGCTGTCGGACAGGGCGTGCTCGGCGCGCTCGGCGCTCCACCGCAAGCCGCGCCTGAGCTTGCGGGTCGCCCAGGCGATCAGGGTCGATTCGACGGAGATCGGATATTTGGGCCCGAAGCCGCCGCCGACATCCTGCGTCACCAGCCTGAGCTTGTCCCTCGGCAGATTGAGCACGCGCTCGCACATCAGCCGGTGCGGGATCTGCACGCCCTGCGAGCCCATTGTCACGGTCACGAGATCGCTTGCGGAATCGTAGGCCGACCACGCGGCGCGGGTTTCCATGTAGTGCACGATCTGGCGTGGCGAGCGGATGGCCAGCCGGCTGACATGGGCGGCGCCGGCGATCGCCGCATCGGTGGCAGCCCGATCGCCGCGCTGCCAGTGGCACATCAGGTTGCCTGGCACGTCGTCGTGCACCAGCGCCGCACCGGGCGCCAGCGCCTGAGCAACGGTGACGACGGCAGGGAGCTCCTCATAGTCGACGACGAGCGCTTCCGCGGCATCGCGTGCTTGGTCGAGCGTGTCGGCCGCGATCATGGCGACAATGTCGCCGACATGGCGCACCTTGCCGACCGACATCGGCAAATGCGGCGGCTCGCGATGGCGGTTGCCGGCCGGATCCTTGATCTCGCTGATCGTCGGCAGATGGCCGAGCTTGTCGGCCGCGGTGTCCTCGGCGGTGTAGATTGCGGCCACGCCCGGGACGGCGCGCGCGGCGTCCTTGTCGATGCTCACGATCCGCGCATGCGCATGCGGCGAGCGCACGAACAGAACCGCCAATGCGTCCCTGGGCGCGGTGTTGTCGGTGTAGCGCCCGCGGCCGGTGAGGAAACGCTGGTCTTCGCGGCGCGTGATCGACTGGCCGATGGTCACGCTCGGGGGCTCACGCCGCCAGCACGTCGCTGATCACCTTTAGCGCGGCATCGATATCGGCGCGGTTGACGTCGAGATGGGTGACGGCGCGGATGCGCGTGGCGCTGCTGGCGCCGATGCCGAGCCCGCGCTCCTTGCAGGCCTGCACCAGCTTCGGCGCCGTCCAGCCCGGCTTCCTCACCTCGAAGAACACCAGGTTGGTCTGCATCTTCTCGACCTCGCACTCCAGCCCCTTGATGTTGGCGATGCCCGAGGCGAGGTGATGGGCGTTGTCGTGGTCCTCGGCCAGGCGGTCCCAATTGTGCTCCAGCGCGTAGAGCGCGGCCGCAGCGATCACGCCGGACTGGCGCATCGAGCCGCCCAGCATCTGCTTCTGCCGCCACGCTTCCTTGACGAACTCCCTGGAGCCCGCGAGCGAGGCGCCGACCGGTGCGCCCAGGCCCTTGGTGTAGTCGAGCCACAGCGAATCGACGCAGGCCGCATAGTCCTTGGCCTTGGTGCCAGACTTGACCGCGGCATTGCAGAGCCGCGCGCCATCCATGTGGACGGCGAGCCCTGCGCCATGCGCCACCTTGGCGACGCCCTGCAGGGTCGCGAGCGGCCACACCGTGCCGAAGCCGCCGTTCGAGGTGTTCTCGACCGAGACCAGGCGTGAACGCGGCGCGTTGCGGTTGTTGGGATCGCGCAGCGCGGCCTGCACCTGCTCGGCGGTGAACACGCCGTTCGGCCCATCGAGCATGCGGATCATGACGCCGGAGTTGGCCGCGGTCCCGCCCGACTCGGCGTTGATGATGTGGGCGGTCTTGTCGGCGATCACCTCGTCGCCCAGCCGGCAATGCACGCGGATGGCGGCCTGGTTGCACATCGTGCCGCTCGGCATGAAGACGGCATCCTCCTTGCCCAGGATCTCGCAGATCTTGTCGCGCAGGCGGTTGACGGTGGGATCTTCGTATTTCTGCTCGTCCCCCACCTCGGCCTCGGCCATCGCTTTCCGCATGCCGGGCGAGGGCTTGGTCTTGGTGTCGCTGTAAAGATCGATGAAACGGTTTTGCATGGCGTGGCGTGTTCTCCTGCGCCACCATACTACAGAATATTCAGTGAAAGCCCTCCCCAATGGACACGAAGCGCCTGCAGAAATTCGTCGACACCTTCTGGGACGACGCGATCCTGCCGTCGATCACCGAGTACATCGGCATCCCCAACAAGTCGCCGGCCTTCGACGCCCAATGGGTCGAGCACGGCTACATGGAGGACGCGGTGAAGCTGATGCAGGCGTGGGCGCAGCGCGAGCTCGCGGCGTTTCCCGGCGCCACGCTCGAGGTGGTCCGCCTGCCCAGCCGCACGCCGCTCCTCCTGATGGAGCTGCCGGGCGACAGCGCCGACACCGTGCTGCTCTACGGCCATCTCGACAAGCAGCCCGAGATGAAGGGTTGGTTCGAGGGCTTCGGCCCGTGGATTCCGCTGCGCAAGGACGACAAGCTCTATGGCCGCGGCGGTGCCGACGACGGCTATGCGATGTACGCCTGCCTGTGCGCGCTGAAGGCGCTGGCCGAGCAGAAGGTGCCGCGCGCGCGCTGCGTCGTCATGATCGAGGCCTGCGAGGAGTCCGGCAGCTACGATCTGCCGTTCTATGTCGATCATCTGCGCGAACGGATCGGCAAGCCGTCGCTGGTGATCTGCCTCGATTCGGGCTGCGGCGACTACGAGCGGCTGTGGCTCACCACCTCGCTGCGCGGCATCGCCGCCGGCACGCTCAGCGTGCGCGTGCTGACCGAGGGTGTGCATTCGGGCGACGCCTCGGGCATCGTGCCGTCGTCGTTCCGCCTGCTGCGCGGGCTGCTGTCGCGCATCGAGGACGAGACGAGCGGCGCGATCAAACTGCAGGACCTCTACGTGCAGATCCCGCCGCAGCGCATCGAGCAGGCCAAGGAGGCGGCGCGCATCCTGGGCGACCACGTGATCGACCGCTACCCGTTCGCCGGCTCGACCAGGCCGATGGCCGACGAGAAGGCGGAGCTGGTGCTGAACCGGACCTGGCGGCCGCAGCTCGCCGTCATCGGCATGGACGGCTATCCGGCGCCGGAGAATGCCGGCAACGTGCTGCTGCCTTATTCCGTCGCCAAGCTCAGCCTGCGCCTGCCGCCGACGCTCGAGGCCAAGGCCGCGGTCGCGACCTTGAAGCGGACGCTCGAGGCCGATCCGCCCAACGGCGCCATCGTCGAGTTCGACGGCAAGGACGGCCAATCCGGCTGGCACGCGCCGCAACTGGCACCGTGGCTCGAGAAGGCGGTCGCGCAGGCCTCGCAGGACTCTTTCGGCAAGCCCGCCGCTTACATGGGCGAGGGCGGCTCGATCCCGTTCATGGGCATGCTGGGCGAGAAGTTCCCCGACACGCAGTTCGTCATCACCGGCGTGCTGGGCCCGCACTCCAACGCGCACGGCCCCAACGAATTCCTGCACATTCCGACCGGCAAGCATGTGACCGCGGCGGTGGCGAGCATGATCGCCGCTCATCATCGCGCGCGGTAAGTTCTATAGGACGGAATCGGGAACTTCCGGCAACGCGACTATAATGGCCTGGTCGGTCTGGCGCGGCATGAGCCGATCTAGGGCATCGGCAGGGGGTCCCATTATTTTCCCATTATTTTAATGGGAACGTCGGTAAATGCCCAAATTGAGTTAGGGTCGGGTTGGGCAAGGAGAGCGAGCGATGAAATTCACCTGGTTTCACCTGATGCCGTGGCCGCACATGCCGGACGATTTCCGCCAGAAGCACCGGTCGGTGTGGGTCGACCTGCCCAACAAGATGTACGAGCCCGAGCTCGGCCACATCGCCTACCACCAGTATCTCGACCAGCTCGAATTCGCCGAGAAGGTGGGCTTCGACGGCATCGGCGTGAACGAGCACCATGCCAACGCCTACGGCCTGATGCCGTCGCCCAACCTGATGGCGGCGACGCTCACGCGGCGCACCTCGAAGGCGGCGCTGGTCGTGCTCGGCAACTCGATCGCGCTCTACAATCCGCCGCTCCGGGTGGCCGAGGAGTTCGCCATGCTCGACGTGCTGTCGGGCGGTCGCCTGATCGCCGGCTTCCCGGTCGGCACGTCGATGGACACCAACTACGCCTACGGTACGGTGCCGGCGCTGACGCGCGAGAAATACGCCGAAGCGCATGATCTCATCCGCAAGGCGTGGGCGGCCGACGAGCCATTCGCCTTCAACGGCCGCTACACCAAGCTGCGCTACGTCAATTGCTGGCCCAAGCCGGTGCAACGGCCGGCGCCGCCAGTGTTCATCCCGGGCGGCGGCTCGGTCGAGACCTACGACTTCTGCATCGACAATACCTACTCGTATTCGTACCTCAGCTACTCCGGCTATCTGCGCGCCAAGCTGCTCATGGAGGGCTACTGGAAGCGCGTCGCCGAGCGCAAGGTCGACGAGTCGCCTTATCGCGCGGGCTTCGCCCAGGTGATCTGCGTCGCCGACACCGACGCCGAGGCCGAGCGTCTCTACTGGCCGCACGTGAACTACTTCTACAATCGCTGCCTGCACGTGTATCCAGGCTTCGCCGACGCGCCGGGCTACCGCACCATCAAGACGATCCAGAGCGGCGCGCTGTCGCAATTCGCGCCGGGCTCGGGCCGCGACTATCCCAACATGAGCTGGAAGGACCTAACCGACGGCCGCTACGTCGTCGCCGGCTCGCCCGAGACGGTGCGCCAGCAGATGGAGGAGCTGATCAAGACCCTGCGCGTCGGCAACGTCTTCTGCCTGCTGCACATCGGCAACATGCCCGACGACAAGGTGCGCCACTCGAGCAAGCTGTTCGCCGAGAAGGTGATGCCGCAGCTGCGCAATCTGTGGCCGGAGTGGAAGAACCACGACGACCGCTTCTGGTGCCATCCCATGCACGAGCCGGTGCCGATGCGGGCGGCCGCCGAATGAAGTCCCGCTTCCTCGCGCTCAAGAAGCCGCCGGCCAGGATCGAAGTGATGGAGGCCGGCAAGGGAAAAGACCTGCTGTTCCTGCATGGCGCCGGCGGCCACCTGCCGAACGATCCGCTGCTCGCGGCGCTGGCCACGAAATTCCACGTCGTGGCGCCGCTGCTGCCGGGCTACGGTCGCTCGGAAGGCGAGGACGGCTTGCGCGACATGCTCGACGTCACCCTGCACGCGCTCGATGTGCTGGAGAAGCTGAAGCTCAGCAAGCCGATCGTCGTCGGCCATTCGATGGGCGGCATGATTGCCGCCGAGATGGCCGCGATCGCCCATACCGAGATCGAGCGGCTCTGTTTGCTGGCGCCGGCCGGGCTGTGGCTCGACGACCATCCGATCGCCGACATCTTCGCCAAGCTGCCCTACGAACTGCCGGCGCTGCTGTTCCACGACGCCGAGCTCGGCCGCAAGCTCATGACCGCCGGCGGCGGCGACATGGGCGACATCGAGTTCCTGAAGCAGTTCCTGGTGATGAACGCGCGCCGGCTGGGCATGGCGGGCAAGCTCCTGTTTCCCATTCCCGACCGCGGCCTGGCCGAGCGCCTTCATCGCGTTACGGCGAAGACGCTGATCGTGTGGGGGCGCGAGGACGTGCTGATCCCGCCGGTCTACGGCGAGGCCTTCCGGAAGGCGATTTCCGGCGCGAAGTTGGTTAGGATCGCCAAGGCAGGGCACGCCGTCGGACAGGAGAAGCCGGCCGCGGTCCTGGAGGCGATCAGGGATTACTTCTGAGCGGAGGCGGGCGGTGAGGAAAGCGATCCTGGCGGGCGTGGCGCTGGTCGCGCTCGGCATCGTCGGCACGGCGTGGGCCGAGCCGGCAGTCTACAGCCTGACAGGCATGGGTTCCGGCGTCCCCGGCAGCTCGAAATGCGCCACCTATCAGATCACCATCGATCTCACCGTCGACGGCAAGGCGGTGAAGGGCTCGTTCAAGCAGCAGGGCCGGCCGGAGCGCGCCTTCGCCACCACCCTCGACGACAAGGGCGCCTTCAAGGCCACGGCCGATGTCGGCGAGGGCAACGTCATGGATGTGAGCGGGACGCTGGCGGCCGACGACGGCCGCATCCTGCTCGACGGCTATTGCAAGTTCGAAGGCAAGCTCACCCGCAAGAAGTAGGAGATGGGATTCATGACGAAGATGGGAACGGCCGCCCTCGGCGCCGTCGGCACGCTGGCGCTCGTAGCGGCGGCGCAGGCCGCGCCGGTGACGTATTCGTGGACCGGCAAGGGCATCAACGTGCAGGGTGCTTCGAAGTGCCCGACCTACGAGATGACCGTCGACGTCCAGGTCGACGGCACGGACGTCAAGGGCGAGTTCCAGCAGAAGGGCCGCGATCGTCGCCACTTCGAAGCCAAGCTCGACGGCAAGGGCATGTTCAAGACCAAAGCGCAGTTGGGCGGCGGCAGCACGATGGATGTGAGCGGCACGATCAACGACAAGGAAACCAGGGTCCTGCTCGACGGCTACTGCAAGTTCGACGCCAAGCTCATGAAGAAGTAGTTTTCTCGGGCACGCCGAGAAAGATCTCAGTCAGTCACGGCTGACGGCGCAAACTGTAGTTGGAAGCGGTGTGCCAGCGATCCCTGTTGGTGCGAATGTTTGTCAATTCGTCGATGTGAAAGCATCGCCAATCGCCTCCACGAGGCAATCGCGAAGTGGTCAGGCCTCCATATTGGAACGCGAACACGGCGAGCTCGTGACGTGATGTTAGTCCAATTGCATGAGGGGCAAAGCGCCGTCTCGTACCTCGATGATCAGCAGTGATACAACGCTGATCCAGGATCGCGCTTGCCAGGCGATGGAGCACCTTATCGACGTTCATTCCATAACAACGGCCAGTCGGCCGATCGCGTTGCGCTCCAGCAGCGCCCGCATCGCCTCGGCGGCCTGGTCGAGGCGGAAGGTGCGATCGACATGCGGCTTGCAGAGGCCGGCCTCGCACCAGCCGCGGATGCGCTCCATCAGCGCGAAGGTGCGCGGGGCCTGCTCGAAGCGCGCATCGTGCGGGCTCCAGCCGACGTAGTAGCCGTAGTTGAAGCCGGTCACCGCGATCGACTTCACCAGCAGGATGTTGGCCGGGATCTGCGGGATCGTGCCGCCGGCGAAGCCGATGGGACAGATGCGGCCCTCGACCGCCAGGCAGCGCAGCGACTGCGTGAACACGTCGCCGCCCACCGGATCGAAGACGCGGTCGACGCCGCGGCCGTCGGTGAGTTTCAGCACCTCGTCGCGGAAGTCGATGGCGCGGTAGTCGATGACGTGGTCGGCGCCATGCGCTCGGGCGAACTCGGTCTTGCGCGCGCCGCCCGCCGTCGCGATCACGGTGGCGCCAAGGATCTTGCCGATCTCGACCGCCGCCATGCCAACGCCGCCCGCCGCGGCATGGACCAGAAGGGTCTGGCCCTGATGCACGTCGAGCGCCATCGGCCAGGTGAGCGCGCCAGCCGAGGTCGGGTAGGAGATGCAGAGCTGGATCGCCTCGACGAAGCCGATGTTTTTCGGCTTGGGGAAGACGTTGACCTCGTGCGCCACGGCTTCCTCGGCCAGGCCGCCCCAGTCGAGCACCGCCACCACCTCGTCGCCGACCTTGAGCCGCCTGCAGGCGGGATCGGCCTCGACCACCACCCCCGACACCTCGGTGCCGGGCGCGAAGGGCAGCGGCGGCTTGCGCTGATACTTGCCGGCGATGACCAGCGTCGTGGCGAAGCTCACGCCGGCCGCCCTTGTGCGGATGCGGACCTGGCCCGGCTCGAGCGGCGGTCGCGCGACGTCTTCGAGCCGCAGGTCGTCGGGACCGCCCCACTGGCGGCAGATCATCGCCTTCATGGCGCCTTTCTAGGACGCGGGCCCGGCAAACAACAGCAGGTTTCCGTCGGGATCGCGCGCGATGAAGTCCTGCGCCCCCCACGGCTCGCGCCGGAGCGGGCGGAAGAAATCGACGCCCGCCGCCTGGTACTGAAGGAAGAGCTGCTTGATCGCGGCGGCACTGTCGACCGTCAGCGAGGCGCCGAGCAGTTCCTCGCGCTCGCGCACGCCGGCGAGGAAAGGCGAGCGGTCGACGTGGCGGAGATTGATCGCGGCCTTGTCGCGCTTCACCTCCGCATAGAAGGCGGGCTCGCCGTAGGTGAAGGCGATCTCGAAGCCGAGCTTGCCGGTGAAAAAATCGAGCGTCCTGTTCATGTCGGTCACGAACAGGCACGGTTCGGCGGCGGCGAGAGCCGGCGCGGCGGTGCCTGCGGCGGATTTGGTCATGGTCTGCACTCCTTGCTTGAGCGCCTGCCATGTCTCGTAGCCCGCCTGGCGGGCGACCAGCTCCTGCGCGTCGCCGAGCTTGAACACGCCGTCGAGGATCTGGCGGTCGCTCAGATCCTTGAAGCGCGGCAGCACGGCGCGGATCTGCGCCGCCACCGGATGGTGGCGGTCGCGGTGCCAGCGCAAATAGAGCTTCGCCTGCTTGCGGAGATTTTCGAGATTGGGCACGGGCGCAACGACGTCGGTGGTGGGTCGTAGGTGGGCATGGCCCCTTCGGCTTGCGCCGATGCGCCCTACAGCAGCCCTCCAAGCATGAGCGCTGCGTCGCAGCCTGTCAATTCAGCGCCGCGATGCCGAGCGCCTTGCCGAAGCGCCGGCTGCAATCCAGCGGATCGCCGTACTTGCGGTGCTTGGCGGTGTGATGCGCCGCCGCCATCAGCAGCAGGCCGCCCTCCGGATTGCGGTTCTTGCCGTAATCCTCGAGCAGGCAGAGCGCGATCTCCTGGTTGTGCGGATCGTTGCCGAGCCGCGCGCAGGCAAGCGCGATCTGCTGCACCAGCGGCGCCGTGTCCTTGCCGGCCTCGAGCCAGGCCTGCACCGCACCGACCGCCTTCGGTCCGTCGAGCGCCAGGCAGGCGGCCTGCACGTCCATGCCGGATTTCTCGGCCTTCATCGGCGTGCCGTCGCCGATCAGGCGCTGGTGCGCCGCCGCCTGGTTGAGGTAGGCGGCCGCCAGATACAGCAGCTTGATGCGCTGCGGGTGCTCGAAATTGTCCCAGAACCAGGCGAGCGTGTTCATGTACTCGTAGCAGTGCTGCGACAGCGAGAAATTGAGCTCGCCGTGGGTCTCGAGCACCGCCGTGGCCGAGCCGATCTGCAGCCCGTCGAGGATGGCGCGCGGGCTCTTGCCCGCCTTCAGGAGCTCGGTGAGATGCAGCAGGTAGGCGGGCTCGGGCTGGCGCACGACCGCCTCGATCAGCGCCTCGGTCTCGGCCTTGGTCAGCGGTACCTTGTTGTCCTTGGCGAGCAGACTGCGCTCGATCTCGATCGTGCCACCATAGGGCACCGCGTGCAGCGTCTGGCCGTCGAGATAGACGGTGACGGCGTTGCAAGCCACTTCGTAGAGCGAGTACCAGCGCGGGCCGACGGCGATGTCGAGCGCGCCGGCATAGAGCACGTCGTGGGCGGCGTCCCAGCCGATGAAGTCGCCGAGCTCGACGGTGGCGCGGGCGCGGAAGGATTTGTGGCCGGTCGTGTAGGAGCGGTTCTGGAACGAGCGGTCCTGCACGTCGATCAGGCCGGCGAAGCAGAGCTCGGCCAGCGCAGCCCGCCGCTCGCCGGGGTTCTGCATCAGGCCGAGGAAGACGCGGTAGGCCTCGACGACGTTGCCGCGGTGGACCAGCGTCGCCCATTGGCCGAGCCGGTCCTTCAGCGGGCCGTCGAGCGCCAGCGGCTCCTGGTCGGGCCAATGCACGACCGGCGCCGGCGGCGGCCCGTCCGCGAGCTGCATGCCGCGCGAATAGTGGCCGGGCGCCTTGCCGATCTTCTGGTTCCAGATGTCGAGCCCGGTCGGGATGTACCAGATGGTCTGCGCCATCGGCAGGCCGGCGGCCTCGCTCGGCACCATCCGGGAAAGATGCGTGGTGGCGCGCGCGCTCAAGAGGCAATGGTCGTTGTTGACGAAGTTCACGTACCCGTCGTCCATGCGCTCGTGATAGGGCACGTGGGTGTAGGGGGCGTGGATGCGCACCGCCTCGCGCAGCATCTCCTTCAGCGGCCGGCCGGCCTTCACCAGCCTGTAATAGACCTCGCTCGCGCCCTTCTGGTCGCGCGCCAGGATGCGCTCCTCGAGCGCGGCATAGTCGGGATCGGAGCGCGTGCTCGCGGTGACTGAAGCGTCGGGCGCCATGTTTTCCTCCGCAGAGGTCTATTAGACGCCGGCCGGTCGTGGAATGCTATTGGAAATCGGAGGACCAGCCATGCTCACGATGCGTCCCCAGAAGGCCGTCGTCTTCAGTCTCGTCGCCACCGAGAAGTCTTACGACATCCTGGACGACGGCACGCCGGTCGCCGTCGTGTCCTACCTCAAGAACAAGGGCGGCAAGATCGCGCTCGACGGCAGGGAATATTCCGTGAAGCGCGAGGGAGGGCCCAGCGACGAGATGCTGGGCCAGGCGCTGCTGCGGATGGTGACGGGGCGCAAACGCGTGCCCGCCACCTGGAGCCTGCTCGGTCCGGACGGCAAGATGCTTGCGTCGGCCGAGCACTCGAAGGAGGGCTTCGCGGTGACGCGCGGCACGGACAGGCTCGCCTTCCGCAATTCGAAGAAGGCGGGCTTCCAATTGTTCCGCGAGGGCAGTGCCGAGCCGCTCGGCTCAAGCAAGGGCATGAGCCTGCCGGCCGAATTCGATCTGCCGTTCCAGGCGTTCCTGTTCGTGCTGGCGATCGCCCTCGCGGAAGAGGATCTGGCCGGCGTCGACGGCTCGGCGGTGTCGGTCGACACCTAGCGCCACGGGCCGAACGGCGGCATGTCCTTCGACGGCTTGAGCGGAAAGTTGGGCGCGCGCTTCTCGAAGAACGACTTGATGCCTTCCTGCGCGTCGGCCGAGGCGGCGAGGTAGCCGACGCAAGCGACGTCGAGGGTCACTGCATCGAGCGGGTCCTCGGCGCCCCACATGCTCCACATCAGCCGCCGGTTCACCGCGGTGGCGACCGGCGAGGACGTCTTCGCCGCGAACTTCCGGGCCAGCGCCTGGGCGGCCGGCAACAGCTCCTCCGGCGCATGGACCGAGCGCACCAGTCCGCCCTTCAGCGCTTCCTCGGCGCCGAACAATTCGGCCGTCATCACCCACTCCTGCGCCTGCTGCATGCCGACCAGCCGCGGCAGGAACCACGACGAGCCGGCTTCCATCGCCATGCCGCGCTTGTTGAACACGAAGCCGATCCGGGCCGCGCTCGACATCAGGCGGATATCCATCGGCAGGCACATGGTGATGCCGACGCCGACCGCTGCGCCGTTGATCGCCGCGATGATCGGCTTCAGGCAATTGAGGATCGCTAGGGTGATCGATTCCTTTGGATCGCGCTTCACTGGCGCGGCCCCGTCGTTCCACACGGTGAAGGCGGAACTGCCGCCCGAGATGTCGGCGCCGGCGCAGAAGGCGCGGCCCGCGCCGGTGACGACGATGGCGCGCACCTCGTCCATCGCGTTCACTTTCGTGAAGAAGTCGATCAGCTCACGGCTCATCGCCTGATTGAAGGCGTTGAGCTTGTCGGGACGGTTGAGCGTCACCGTCATGACACCGTCGTCGAGCGTGGTGAGCAACGTTTCGTAGGCCATGGCGCGCTCCTCGGCGAATTTCCGCCACGCAACACCGAATGTCGTTGCGCGACTGCGTGGTTTACGAAACCATCGCCCCAACCGACGTCACAGGCAATCCCGGAGGAGCTTCCCATGTCGCATGTCATCAAGACCGTCGAGGACGGCGTGATGAAGATCGTTCTCAACCGGCCGGAGGCGATGAATGCGCTGAGCCGCGAGATGATGACCGGGCTCACCGAGGCGCTGGAAGAGGCGGCGGACACGCGGGCCATCGGCTGCGTCGTGGTGCGCGGCGCGGGCGACAAGGCGTTCTGCGCCGGCGGCGACGTCAAGTCGATGGCGGCCGGCCGCGACCAGGACAAGACCTTCGAGGACAAGGTTCACGACATCCGCAACCGCATGCGCGTGTCGGAGATGCTGCACGAGATCGGCAAGCCGACCATCGCCATGGTGAACGGCGTGGCCGCGGGCGCCGGCCTGTCGATCGCGCTGGCGGCGGACATGCGCTTTGCCGGCAAGAGCGCGCGCATGACGACGGCCTTCGCCAAAGTGGGCTTCTCGGGCGATTTCGGCTCGCACTATTTCCTGCACAAGCTGGTTGGCACCGCCAAGGCGCGCGAGCTCTACTTCACCTCCGAAATCCTGAACGCAGAGCAGATCGAGAAGCTCGGCCTCGCCAACCGCATCGTCGACGATGCCAATCTCGAGAGCGAGACCATGGCGTTCGCGAGGAAGCTCGCGTCCGGGCCGCGCACGGCATGGTGGCACGTCAAGAAGAACATGAAGGTCGCCGAGGAGGGCACGCTTGCCGAGGCACTCGACAGCGAGGCGGCGCGCCAGATCAGGACCGGCGAGACCGAAGACCACAAGGAAGCCGCCCGCGCCTTCGTCGAGAAGCGCGCGCCGGTGTTCAAGGGTTACTGAGGCGTCCGGACCCCGAGCCTCTGGCCCGCTCACGGTCCAGAAGGTGCTTGAAAGCCCCGGCGATGCCGGTCGGCATCGCCACGATGGCGGCGATCAGCAGCACGGCGTAGAGCAGGGCCGACAGGCCCTTGCCGAGCGGCGCCACGATGTCGGGGAAGAATTCCAGGAACACGCCGCCCAGCAAGGCGCCGAGCGGCGTGTTCATGCCGCCGACCACAAGGCCGAACAGCATCTGCACCGACAGGGCGAAATTGTAGGCGGTCGGCCCGACGAAGCCGTATTGATAGCCGACCAGGCAGCCGGCGAGCGCGAGATAGCCGCCGGCCAAGCCCGAGGCGACACTGCGCACATGCAGGACGTCGATGCCCTGGGCGACCGCCGCCAGCTCGTCGTCGCGCGCCGCCATCAGCGCGCGGCCCGACCGGCCCTTGACGATGTTGTGCGCGATCAGCAGGCCGGCCGCGAGCAACGCCAGCGCGATGAGGAAGCTCCAGCGGTCCTGGCCGACGATGGCGAACGGCGGCGGCGGCGGATCGATGTAGAGGCCCTGTACGCCGCCGGTCCATTTCTCGATCAAGCGCCAGCGCAGCAATTGCGGGAAGGCGATCGCCAGCGCGTAGGTCACCAGCGCCTGGGTCCAGATGCTGTGGCCGGAGGCGACGCGGCCGAGGCCGTAGCCCGCCGCGAAGCCGACCAGCGGCGCCACCGCGAGCGCTGCATAGGCGCCGACGGGATTGCCTTCGCCGCCGACGATCGCGGCGGTATAGCCGCCCATGCCGTAGAGCGCCGCCTGGGCGAACGAGAACTGGCCATTGATGCCGCACAGCAGGACGAGGCCGAGCAGGGCGATGGCCCAGATCGTCGCCTGGGCGAAGCGGAAGACCATGAAGGTCGGGAAGAGGAATGAGAGCGCGGCGACCGCCACGAACCCGATGGCCCAGGCGGTCCGCATGGCATTAACATAGGTCAAAACCAGGAGGAGCGCGATGAAGCTGAGGCAATGCGTGTTCGTGGCCAAGGATCTCGAGAGCTCGCGCGAGGAGCTGTGCGACATCCTGGGCATCGAAGTGGCGTATCGCGATCCCGGCGTCGCCAAGTGGGGCCTGGTCAACGTCGTGTGCCCGACCGGCCACGACTTCCTCGAGATCGTCTCGCCGTCGCAGCCCGGCACCTCGGCCGGCCGCTACATCGACCGGCGCAAGGGCGACGGCGGCTACATGGTGATCCTGCAGGTGGCGGACGCGATCGCCGAGCGCAAGCGCGTCGCCGGCCTCGGCGTCCGCGCCGTGGCACAGAAGGACCTGCCGGAATACCAGTACACCCACTTCCATCCGTCGGACACGTCGGGTGTGCTGCTGTCGATCGACCAGACCAATGCGCCGGCCGGGGTGGACCCCAAATTATGGTGGCCGCCGGCGGAGAAGAACTGGCTGCCGCATGCCCGCTCCGACGTGACCAACGGTCTCGCCGGCGTCGAGATCCAGTCGGACGATCCCGACAAGACCGCCGCGCACTGGTCGAAGATCCTCAATCGCCCGGTGCAGGGCGACATCATCAAGCTCGACGATGACGGCGAGATCCGCTTCGTGCCGATCGCGGACGGACGCGGCCCCGGCATCTCGGCGTTCGACGTGCGTGTCGTCGATCGTGACCGTGTCATCGCCGCCGCCAGGAAGCGGCACAAGCAGCATGGCGTCGGTCAGGTCGAGGTCTGCGGCTGCCGGATCAACTTGGTATGAACAAGCCGCTGATCGTCGGCAGCTATCTCTCGCCCTATGTGCGCAAGGTGCTGGTCTGCCTCGAGCTCAAGGGCATCGCCTACGAGGTCGATCATTTCGTGCCGTTCTTCGGCAACGATGCATTCTCGAAGCTGTCGCCGCTGCGCCGCATACCGGTGCTGGTCGATCGTGGCCCTGGGGGCGACCTGGTGCTCACCGATTCTTCGGTGATCTGCGAGTACCTGGAGGATCTGAGGCCCGCGCCGCGCGTCTACCCCGAGGACATTCGCCAGCGCGCACGGGCGCGCTGGCTGGAGGAGTTCGCCGACACCCGCATGGGCGACGTGCTGATCTGGCGCTACTTCGCGCAGATCGCCATCCGGCCCACCGTGTGGGGCGAGAAGGGCGATCGCGCGGCGACCGAGAAGACGCTGAAGGAGGAGTTTCCAACCGTGCTCGACTATCTCGAGTCGGAGGCTCCGGCGGACGGCTTCAAGTTCGGCGCGATGTCGATGGCCGACATTGCGCCCGCCTGCTTCTTCCGCACCGTGGCGTTCGTGCGCTTCCAGATCGATCCCGTGCGCTGGCCCAGGACCGCCGCCTGGATGGGCCGCACCCTGGCGACCGACCCGTTTCGCAAGCTGGCGGCCCTCGAAGACGCGATCCTGCGGGTGCCGGTGCCCGAGCAGCGTGCCGCGCTGAAGGCTTTGGGCGCACCGATCAGCGCCGAGACCTACGGCTCTAGCACGCCCCGGCGCGGGGTAATGCCGGTCTGAAGCTCGCGCTCAAAACAATTTGCAGTTTGGGCGTCTCAGGCGTCTCACGTGTCTCACGGTGTCTCACCAGGGGGGTGGGGGTGTTCCGTGAGACTCAGGCGCAAAACCCTTATGTCATCGGCATCGGAGGCGTCTCAGGCGGGTGAGACTCGGGGTCCGGCGGCAGGTCTTATGCCGCGATTGCCTTGGCGAGGCGGCCTTTGATCATGGCCTCGGCCTCGCTGACGATGCGCGCGACCAGCTCCTGGCAGGTCGGGATGTCGTGGATCAGGCCCATGCAGGTGCCGGCCGACCACACGCCGTGCTCGAGGTCGCCCGTCTCGTAGACGATGCGGCCCTTGGCGCCCGACACGATCGGGCCGATCTCCTGGATGGTCTTGCCTTCGGCCTCCATCTCGATCGCCTTCTTGGCGACCGAGTTGCCGTAGACGCGGCTAGTGTTGCGCATGGTGCGAAAGATCAGCGAGGTCGAGCGCTCGTCGGACGAGACGATCTTCTCCTTCACGTTCTGGTGGATCGGCGCTTCCTTGGTCGCCATGAAGCGCGTGCCCATGTTGATGCCCTCGCAGCCCAGCGCCAGCGCGGCGACCAGCCCGCGCGCGTCGGCGAAGCCGCCGGAGGCGAGCATCGGGATCTTGATGACGTTGGCCGCCGCCGGCAGCAGCACCAGGTTGGGGATGTCGTCCTCGCCGGGATGGCCGGCGCACTCGAAGCCGTCCATCGATATGGCATCGACGCCTGCCTTCTCGGCCGAGATGCCGTGGCGCACCGAGGTGCATTTGTGGATCACCTTGATGCCGCGCTCCTTGAACTTCGGCAGGAAAGGCTTGGGGTTGTTGCCGGCGGTCTCGACGATCTTGACGCCCGATTCGCAGATCGCGTCGATGTACTCGCCGTAGGGCCTGGGCACGAGCGTCGGCAGGATGGTGAGGTTGACGCCGAACGGCTGGTCGGTCATCTCGCGGCAGCGCTTGATCTCCTTGGAGAGATCTTCCGGCGTCGGCTGGGTGAGGCCGGTGATGATGCCGAGCGCGCCGGCATTGGAGACGGCGGAGGCGAGCTCGGCGCGGCCGACCCACTGCATGCCGCCCTGCACGATCGGATGCTTGATGCCGAACATCTCGGTGAAGCGCGTCTTGATCATCTGCCTGGTCCCCCCGACCTCATGCTGAGGAGCCGCGCCTTGCGCGGCGTCCCGAAGCATGGGCTACCACGATGCGGTTTCCCACCCTTCGAGACGCGCTCTTGCAGAGCGCTCCTCAGGGTGAGGGTTTTGCTTGCTTTAGCCAACTCCGCAGGCCGGGACCAGAGGCTACGTATTGCCCACTATGGCGCGCACATGTTCGGCCAGCGAAAGCGAGGCGGTCAGGCCGGGCGATTCGATGCCGAACAGATGGATGAGGCCCGGCACGCCATGTTCCGCGGGGCCCATGATCGTGAAATCCTGCGCCGGCGCGCCCGGCGGCACGATCTTGGGCCGGATGCCGGCGTAGCCCGGTTGCAGCGCGCCGTCCTTCAGCGCCGGCCAATATTTGCGCACGGCGGCGTAGAATTTGTCGGCGCGGTGCGGGTCGACGGTGTAGTCGATGGCGTCGGGACTCTTGGGATGGATCCATTCGACGTCGGGCCCGAACTTGGCCTGGCCGCCCATGTCGACGGTGATATGCACGCCCAAGCCCCCCGGCACCGGCACGGGATAGATCAGGCGCGAGAACGGCGAGCGGCCGCTCAAGGTGAAGTAGTTACCCTTGGCGTAGTAGGCGGTCGGGATCTTGTCCGCCGGCATACCGGCTATTTTGCGCGCGAGATCGGGCGCGTGCAGGCCGGCCGAATTCACCAGCAGGCGGGTCTTGAGCCTCATCGGCTCAGCACCGCCGACCGCGAGCTCGATGCCGTCGTCCGTCACCTTGGCGCCGAGCAGCGGGCTGTTGAACGCGATCATGGCGCCGTTGGCCTCGGCGTCGCCCTGCAGCGCCAGCATGTAGGTGTGGCTGTCGATGATGCCGGTGGCGGGCGAGAAGAGAGCGCTGGTGCATTGCAGGTTGGGCTCGAGCGCCCGGGCTTCGGCGGCGCTCAGCACACGCATGCCCTCGACGCCGTTGGCTTCGGCGCGGCCCTGGATCGAGGCCAGCATGTCGTCTTCCTGCCGGTTGGTGGCGACGATCAGCTTGCCGCAATTGCGGTGCGGCACGTCGTGCTCCTTGCAGTAGGCGTAGAGCTTGCGGCGGCCCTCGACGCAGGCGCGCGCCATCAGGCTGCCCTTGGGGTAGTAGATGCCGGCGTGGATGACCTCGGAATTGCGCGAGCTGGTCCCAGTGCCGATGCCGTCGGCGGCTTCGAGAACGATGACTTCGCGGCCGGCGAGGGCCAGGCCGCGCGCCACGGCGAGCCCCACCACACCCGCTCCGACGACGACGCAATCGACGCTTTCCATCAGCGCATGCTACTAGACCGGCGTGGTCAGGGAGGCAACTTGAAGGGGGCGTTGGTCACCGGCGCCGCGACGCGCGTCGGCCGCGCGCTGGCGATGGCGCTGGCCGAGGACGGCTGGTTCGTTTTCGTCCATCATTTGGAGTCGGCAGCACAAGCCCGTCAGACCGTGGCCGACATCAAGGCCGCGGGCGGCAAGGCAAGAGCCGTGCGGGCCGACCTTGCATCGGCCAAGCAAGCCGAGGCGCTGGTCGGCAAATGCGCGGCGCCCGGCGTGCGCCTCACCTGCCTTGTGAACAACGCCTCGCTGTTCAAGCTCGACCGTCCGCCGACGGCGACGGCCGAGCTGTTCGAGCGGCACATGGCGGTGAACCTGCGCGCGCCGATGCTGCTGTCGCAGGCGCTGGCGCGACAATTGCCGGACGGCGAGACCGGCCTGATCGTCAACCTGCTCGACCAGAAGCTGTTCAATCTCAACCCGGATTTCCTGACCTACACGCTCTCGAAGGTCGGGTTGCAGGGGCTGACGACGCTCCTGGCGCAGGCCTTCGCGCCCCGGATCCGCGTGGCCGGCATCGCGCCCGGACTCACCTTGCGCAGCGGCAGCCAGACCGACGCGCGCTTCGAGGAGCAGCACACCCAGAACCCGCTCGGCGTCGGCGTGACCACAGAAGATCTCGTGCGCGCCCTGCGCTTCATTGTGGCGACTCCCACCTTCACCGGAGATACGCTGATCGTCGACAGCGGCGAGCACCTGACCGGCCGGCCGCGCGACATCGCCTTTCACAAGAAGAAGTAAATGGACCGCAGGATCTTCTTTCGCGACCTTCGCCTGCCCGTCTCGATCGGCATCCACGATTTTGAGAAGAAGGGGCCGCAGACGGTGGTGGTGAATGTCGATCTGGTGCTGGCGCCGGCAGAGAAGGCGCACAACGACCGCATCGCCAACGTGCTGAACTACGACACGGTGCATGACGGCATCGTGGCGCTCGCCAAGTCGCGGCACTTCAACCTGCAGGAGACGCTGGTCGAGGCGATCCTCGATCTCTGCCTGCGGCAGCCTGGCGTGGTCGAGGCGCGGGTCTCGACAGAGAAGCCCGACGTCTACAAGGACTGCAAGGTCGGCTACGAGGCGGTGCGCCGCCGCCCGAGCTGATGGCCGCTCACGGCCGTCACCTGGGCGGCGCCTTTGCCGCCATGCTGTTCGTCGGCGCGAGCTGGGGCGCCAACGTGCCGGTATCGAAGGTCATGCTGCAGCATTTCGACCTGATCCCGATGTCGGCGCTGCGCACCATGCTGTCGGTGCTGGTGCTTGCTGTCTTGCTGTTGCTCGTCGAAGGGGCGCGCGCGCTGCGCATCCGGCTGGCGTTCGGCCGGTTCGTCATGCTCGGCCTCATCATGGGCAGCTTCTTCACCATGTACGCGTTCGGCATCCTGTTCAGCAATCCGATCAGCGCGGCGGCAGTGCAGGTCGCGGGGCCGCTGGTCTCGGCCGTCACCGTCCGCCTCGCGACCGGTCAGCGCTTCGACCCGGGCTTCGGCATCGCGCTGCTGCTCACGCTGCTCGGCGGGCTCATCCTGGCGGCCGGCAGCCTGCTCGGCAAAGGGCCCGTCACCTTGGGCGGTGGCGAGATCGTGGTTCTTCTGTCCAATGCGCTGTGGACGCTCTACGCGCTCAAGGCGCAGGCCTGGTTCACGCGCGAGAGCCAGCTCCATCGCACCTATGTCGCGTCGGTCTCGGCGATGGGCTGGATGGTGTTGATCTGCGTGCTGATGGTCGGACTGGGCTGGTCGCGCTCGCCGCTCGGTGTCAGCGACAGCTGGATCTGGACGCAGTTCGTCGTGGTCGCGATCTTGGCGAGCGGGCTGGGCGGCTATTTCTGGAACATCGGCGCCAGCCGGCTCGGCGTCGCCGTGGCATCGCTGTGGGTCAACCTGGTGCCGTTCTTCGCCGTCCTGTGGTCGATGGCCTACGGCTTCATGCCCAATCTCTACCAGATCGTGGGCGGGCTGGTGGCGCTCTCCGGTGTTGTCTATATGCAATGGCGCAAGCTCGCCAAGACCCTGCCGGCATGAAAGATACATTGCTCAAAGCGCGCGACTGCCGCTGGATTTCCGTGCCCGGCGCCGCCGACGCGCGGGGCCGCATCAATTTTCTCGAATTGGGCAAGGGCCTCGACTTCAGGCCGGTGCGACTGTTCTGGCTTTACCAGATCGCCGCCGGTCAGTGGCGCGGCCGCCACGGGCATCGCCAGACGAAGCTGGTGTTCGTCCCGGTCAATGGCAGCTGCCGCGTCCATCTCGATGACGGCAAGGTCAAGGAGAGCGTGACGCTCGACGACCCGGCCAAGGCGCTCTACGTGGCACCCTGGGTGTGGCACGAGCTCACCGACTTCGCGCCGCAGACCGCGATCGTGATCGTCGCCTCGTCGGTCTACGACGAGGCCGACTACCTGCGCGACTACGACGTGTTCAATCGCGAGGTACGGGAGCGCTTCGGATGAGCATTCCCTTCCTCGACATGAAATCGGCCTATGCCGAGCTGAAGCCCGAGCTCGACGCCGCCTATGCGCGAGTCATGGAATCGGGCTGGTTCGTGCTCGGCAAGGAAGTCGAGGCGTTCGAGGCCGAGTACGCGGCGTTCTGCGGGACCAGGCATTGCGTCGGCGTCGGCAATGGCCTGGAGGCGCTCGAGCTCTGCCTGCGCGGCTGGGAGATCGGGCCGGGCGACGAAGTCATCGTTCCATCCAACACCTATATCGCGACCTGGCTTGCGGTGACCGCGGTCGGCGCCAAGGTCGTGCCGGTTGAGCCGACGCCGGAGGGCCCCAACATCGACCCCGACCGCATCGCCGCCGCGATCACGCCGCGCACCAGGGCAATCATGCCGGTGCATCTCTACGGCGAGCCGGCCGACATGGACTCGATCATGGCGCTGGCATCGAAGCACGGCCTCAAGGTCGTGGAGGACGTGGCGCAGGCCCAGGGTTCGAAGGTGCGCGGCCGACGGGCGGGGGCGCTCGGGCATGCCGGCGCCCATTCGTTCTTTCCGACCAAGAATATCGGCGCCTATGGCGACGGCGGCGCGGTGACCACCGACGACGACAAGCTCGCCGACCGCCTGCGTGCGCTGCGCAACTACGGCTCCAAAGTGAAGTACGTGAACATCGAGCGCGGCTTCAACTCGCGTCTCGACGAACTGCAGGCGGCCTTCCTGCGCGTCAAGCTCCGGCATCTCGACCGCTGGAACGAACGGCGCCGCGCCGTGGCCGCCCGGTACACCGATCGGCTGGCCGGCATTCCCGGGCTTGGCTTGCCGCGCGCGCCGCAATGGGCCGAGCCCGTCTGGCACCTATACGTTGTGCGCAGCAACCGCCGGAGCGAGCTGATGGCCGCGCTCGACAAGGCGGGTATCGGCTCGCTGATCCACTACCCGATCCCGCCCCACCTGCAGCAGGCCTATGCCGATCTCGGTCTGCCCAAGGGCTCCTTTCCGCTGGCCGAAGCGCTCGCCGACGCGGTGCTCAGCCTGCCGATGGGGCCGCATCTGCCGCTCGAAGCCGTGGACCAGGTGGCTGCGGCCGTTCGCCGGGCCCTCCAGGGGTAAAAAAGGGCCGCGTCGGCCCCCTTGGGTTGCATCCTTTGGCCGCGGACCTGCGTTGTCGGTGCGCCAAGGAGATTGGCTACCTGGAGGATTTCCGACGATGTTCAAGCCGCTGCCCCTGATTGCCTTCGCGGGCGCTGCCATGCTGCTGGGCGCCTGCAGCGAACCACAAGCCATCACGGCGCCGCCGCCGGCGCCCCCGATGCAGTCCACGTCTTACATGGTGTTCTTCGACTGGGACCACGCTGACCTGTCGCCGCAGGCTGTCGCGACGGTCGGCCAGGCCGCCCAGGCCTTCAAGTCGACGGGCCAGAGCCGCATCACGGCGACCGGCCATACCGACACCTCCGGTCCCGACAGCTACAACATGGCGCTGTCGCTGCGCCGCGCCAATGCCGTCAAGGACGAGCTGGTGCGCGACGGCGTGCCCGCCACCGCGATCTCCGTCATCGGCAAGGGCGAGCACGACCTGCTGGTCCCGACGGCCGACGGCGTGCGCGAGCCTCAAAACCGCCGCGTGGTGATCGATCTCGGCACCGCCCAGACCAGCCAGGTCGGCGTCGGCGTGTTCCGCGACCCCGCGTCCTACTGCACGGCGCTGCAGGACAAGTACCGGCAGTACAAGAAGCGCGACCTCGAGAAGGCCGCCGCCGCTGCCATGGACCAGTGCGATCATGGCGACTACGCCGCGGGCATTCCGACCCTCGAGAATTTCCTGATCGACGACAAGATTCCGCTGCCGTCGCCCGGCTATCGCTGGCCCGGCAGGAGCTACGCTCCGTCGTGATCGACTGACGGAAAAAGGGAGATGGGAAACGGCCGGCTGCAAAGCCGGCCGTTGCCTTTTGGCGCCGCGGCCGCGCTATAGTCGCTTGCGAAAAGGAGCGGCACGATGAAGCTTGGCCTGTCCATCGGCTATTCGAGGGCCGATCTCGATATCCCGGTGAAGCTCGTGCAGCGCGCCGAGGAGCTGGGATACGACTCGGTGTGGACCGCCGAGGCCTACGGCTCGGATGCGGTCACGCCGCTTGCCTATCTCGCCGCCCTCACCAGGCGCATCAAGCTCGGCACCGGCATCATGCAGCTCGCGGCGCGCACGCCCGCCAACGCGGCGATGTCGGCCGCGACGGTCGACGCCATGGCGGGCGGCGGGCGTTTCATCGCCGGCATCGGCGTCTCGGGCCCGCAGATCGTCGAGGGCTGGTATGGCCAGCCGTGGGGCCGGCCCTATTACCGGATGAAGGATTACGTGGCGATCATGCGCAAGATCTTCGCGCGCGAGGCGCCCGTCACGCACGACGGGAAGGAGATCGCGCTGCCCTATACCGGGCCCGGCGCGGTCGGCCTCGCCAAGCCGCTGAAGTCGATCCTGCACATGAACCAGATCCCGATCTATCTCGCCACGGGCAGCGAGACGACGGTCAAGCTGACAGCCGAGATCGCCGACGGCTGGCTGCCGATGGGTTTCGTACCTGGCGCGATGAAGGAATACCGGCCGTGGCTCGAGGAGGGCTTCAAGCGCGCCGGCAACGGCAAGGGCTTTCGCAACTTCACCATCCAGGCCTCAGTGCATGTCGAGGTCGACAACGACGTGAAGGCGGCGCTCCAGCGGCTCAAGCCCGAGGTCGCGCTCTATGTCGGCGGCATGGGGCACAAGACCAAGAACTTCCATAACGACATCATGGTGCGCCGCGGCTTCGGCGATGCCGCCAAGCGTATCCAGGAGCTCTACCTTGCCAAGCGCAAGGACGAGGCAATCGCAGCCGTGCCCGACGAATGGGTCGATCTGAAATCGCTGGTCGGCCCAGCGGCGCGCATCAAGGAGCGCTATCGCGCGTGGGAGGACAGCGGCGCCGATTCGCTCTCGGTGCGCTCGCGCCAGCCCGAGGCGATCGAGGTCATGGCCCAGGCGGCGCGGTTGAACTGAGCGCGACGGCGAAGCCGTCGTCGCCTCACCGCGTCGGCAGCTGGAGCTCCTTCAGGACATCCTGCGCCACCAACGCATCGAGACGCGCGTTCGGATGTCCGTCGTGGGCGATGAAGAAATTGTGCCATTCCTCGGAATGGCCGATGATGCGCCGTACCGGCACCATCGGCGTATCGAGGGTCCGGATGCGCTTGAAGATCGGCACGAACCGCACGTCGAGCTGGCCTTCGATGTCCTTCTCGGGCCAGTCGTAGACCAGCACCAGCGGCGCCTTGTAGCGTTCGCGCACGAGCTGCTGCAGCCGCGCCACCAGCGCCACATAGAGATCCGCCTGTTCGCGCTCGACGTCGGCTTCCGCCGCGCGCGCTGCCGAGGCGAGATAGGTGCGGGCGAGGAACCAGGCGCCGGCCGCGGGATCGCGCCACCGATGGCCGTCGAACGTGCCGGTGTGGTGCAGCTTGCCGGCCTGGTCGAGCACGAAGCGCGGCGAATTGCCGAGCCAGCCGCCGTCGCCGATGACGCGCGGCATCTGCAACGGCGTGCTCCAGGTTATGACCGCCGCGACCTTGCCGACGATGTACTTGTCGTACAGCCCGGTCTCGATGGCGCGCACGAGGTGCGCGGGCGAGTAGCCCAGCACGCCGAGATTGACCACGTGCGCGGGCGCCGCCAGGTGCTGGGCGAACTGCGAGGGCAGCGTCTCGTTGTCGTTGAGGCCCTCGCCGAAGATGTAGGAATCGCCGATGAACAGATACGTCGGTCCGCTGGTTGCCGAACCGGGCGTCAGGCGGGCACCCGAGGGCTCGATCGTATAGGTCTTGTGATAGATCACCTCGTCGTGGAACTTGCCGACGACGTCGACCGAGACGCCCGGCTCCGGCCGATAGCCGACGACGTCGTCGCTGACGTTCCAGTGCGATGGCGTGTCGATCTTGGTCATGTTGCGGTTGAGCGCGGGCTCGGCCAGCACGTGAAAGAACGCTTCGGCGATGGCGAAGCTGGCGAAGAACGAGGCGAGCAACAGCGAGCCGGTGCGCCAGCGCGGGCCGCGGAACAGCACGACGCCGCTCAGCGCCAGCACGGCGTCTACGGCAAGCGCCCAAACCGGCGCCAGCCAGACGGTCGACACGACGAAGCCCGCGACCAGCAGAATGGCAATCAAGGCGGTTCGAAGGGGAGGCGCGGGACGCACGATTTGGTCGGTCGGCACGGCTGCACAAAGACCATATCGGCGTTTCGCTCGTCCAGAGCTAAGTGCTTGACGGGAAGGGCCAGTACGGTGCGCAATCCCGCTCCAAGGGAGTCAAAGCCTCATGAAAATCGGCGCGGTCATGTTCTTCACCACCGACTCGATGCGTCCGGCGCCGTTGGCGCAGGCGCTCGAGGAGCGCGGCTTCGAGTCGCTGTGGGTGCCCGAGCACACGCATATCCCGTCGACCCGCAAGACGCCCTATCCGGCGGGCGGCGGATTGATCCGGCCGTATTACGAAATCATGGACCCTTTCCTGGTCCTCACGGCGGCTGCGACCGCGACCACCAGGCTCAAGGTCGGCACGGGCATCGCGCTCGTCATCCAGCGCGACCCGATCATCACCGCCAAAGCGGTGGCGACCATCGACCAGCTGAGCCAGGGCCGTTTCCTGTTTGGCGTCGGTAACGGCTGGAACCAGGACGAGATCGAGAACCACGGCACCGTCTTCAAGACGCGCCACAAGCTCGCGCGCGAACGCATCGAGGCGATGAAGGCGATCTGGACGATGGAGGAGCCGGAGTATCACGGCGAGTTCGTGAAGTTCGACAAGATGAAGATGTGGCCCAAGCCGTACCAGAAGCCGCATCCGCCGATCATCGTCGGCGGCCGGCTGGAATACGCCGCCAAGCGCGCCTTCCGCTACGGCGACGGCTGGATTCCCCGCGACGACTGGCTGGAGACCGACGGCGTCGAGTCGATCCACACCTTCCGCAAGATGGCCGCTGACGCGGGCCGCGACCCCAAGAGCCTGCCGATCAGCATCTTCCGCACACCCGACAATCTCGACCGGCTGAAGCTCTGCCGCGACATCGGCATCGATCGCGTGGTGTTCACGCTGCCGGCCGAGAAGGAGGACAAGCTCCTGCCGATCATGGACCGCTGGGCCGAGCTGCAGCGTCAGTTGGGCGGCTGATTGTCGCGACTTGCGCGGTCGCGCCGCGAACCGCGGGACACGACGGCCCACGAGACCGCGAACCCGAGCACGACCAGCAGGACGATGGCGACGGGTATGGCTTCGTTGCCGAGGCCCAGCTTCCTGAGGACAGTCGTGGCGATGGTGCCGGGCAGCAGCAGTCCGGGCGCCCAGATGATCGCCGACGTTATGTTGGCGAACCAGAAGCGCCCGGCGCGCATCTCGAGGATGCCGGCGGCCAACGGGACGATCGCGCGCAAGGGCCCGAAAAACCGGCCGATGAACACGCTGAGGCCGCCATATCGCTGGAAGTAGGCGATGCCGCGCGGGACGAGATCGGGGTGGCGGGTGAACGGCCATATGTCGCGGATGGCGTGGCCGAAGCGACGGCCGAGCCAGTAGGCCACGCCGTCGCCCAGCACGGCACCCACGATCGCGCCGATCACCGCCGGCGCGATGGCGAGGCCGCTGGTCGGCACGACGGTGCCGGCGGCGAGCAGCAGTGCGGTGCCGGGAAACAACAGGCTCAGGATGGGTAGCGACTCGCCGAACGACACGCCGCACAGGACGGCGGCGGTCCAGCTCGGATGGTCTGAGATGAATTGGACGAAGTAGCCGAGGAAATGGTCCATGCCGACCTTGCCGTGAAGGGCGTGGTCAGCGCGCGTAGGTGAACGGCTTGTCCTCGTCGTGGCGGCCGCGGGCGAAGATCTCCAGCGCGTCCGGCCGTTCCCACACGATCTCCAGCAGGTTGCCGTCGGGGTCGTGGAAATAGATGCTCTTCTGGCTGGCGTGATCGATGGCGCGCAGGATCTTCACGCCGGCATTCTCCAGCGCGAACCACGCGTCCTTCAGGTCCTGCTCGGTCGCGACCGCGAACGCGGTATGCCGGACGCCAAGCCCCGCCATGGCGCCGCCGCCCGCCGGCGGAATGGCGTTGGGGTCGGTGCACGGGAAGAGGTCGAGCGTGTTGCCGGCGGCGCCCAACGACAGGAACACGCCGCCATGCTCGGGGTCTTCTTCGAGCAGCGTGAAGCCCAGGATGCGCGTGTAGAAGTCCTTCGACTTCTCAAGGTCGCGGACGGCGATCAGGACATGGCCGAGGCGTTGCAGCTTGATCATGTCACCATCCTAGCGCGGTTCGCGTGTTTTGCGCGCATGTTCAGCCAGCCGCCCTGGCCAACGCCGGGACTTGCCCAACCGGGCGTTGCCGATCGAGGGCAGGCCGATGCCGCCGCAGCGCTTGCCGTTGGCCAAGACCTGGGTGCAGCGAAAACGCTGGCCGGCCAGCTTGCGGTCGCGCAGAGCGGGTGAATCGGCATCCAGTATGGCCTCATGCCCGCAACGCTGGCAGACCACCCTGATCTCAAGGTCGCTTTGGGCCAGCTCGCGGAAGGTGCCGATGGGCTTGGAAAGCTCCATGTCTGCAAATGTGGGGCTTTCGACGTGGCTTTCCTAGGGCATCAGGGCGCGCCGGAAGCCAGTCCCAGGCGTTCGCCGCGATAGGCGCCGCTCATCACCCGTTCCCACCAGGCCCGGTTGTCGAGATACCAGCGCACGGTCTGGCGCAGGCCGGTCTCGAAGTCGCGACGCGGCGTCCAGCCCAGCTCCCTGGCGATCTTGCCGGCGTCGATGGCGTAGCGGGCGTCATGGCCCGGTCGGTCGGCGACGAACTCGATCAGCTTCTCGTGTGGCCGGTTCGTGCTTTGCGGCAGCATCTCGTCGAGCAGCCGGCAGATCGCCCTGACCACGTCGATGTTCCGACGTTCGCTGTTGCCGCCGACATTGTAGGTCTCCCCGGGCCGGCCTCTTTCCAGGACCGTCACCAACGCTTCGGCATGGTCCTCGACATGCAGCCAATCGCGCACGTTCTCGCCGCGGCCATAGACCGGCAGGCGCTCGCCGCGCAGGGCACGGATGATCACCAGCGGGATCAGCTTCTCGGGAAAGTGGTACGGCCCGTAATTGTTGGAGCAGTTGGTGGTGAGGGTGGGCAGTCCGTAGGTGTGGTGCCAGGCGCGCACCAGGTGGTCGGCGCCGGCCTTGCTGGCCGAGTAGGGGGAGTTGGGCGCGTAGGGCGTGCTCTCGCTGAACTTGCCGGTGGGTCCCAGCGAGCCGAACACCTCGTCGGTCGAGATGTGCTGGAAGCGGAAGCGGCCGCGGGCCTCGCCGTCGAGCGTGCGCCAGTAGGCGGTTGCCGCCTCGAGCATCGTGTAAGTGCCGACGACATTTGTCTGAATGAAGGGCGCTGCACCGTCGATCGAGCGGTCGACATGGCTCTCGGCGGCGAGATGCAGCACGGCATCCGGCCGGGTCTCGGCGAAGACGGCGTCGAGTGCCGCGCGATCGCAGACATCGACCTTGAAGTGACGGTGGCGGTTGCTGGATGCCGCCTCGGCGAGCGATTCGAGGTTGCCCGCGTAGGTCAGCTTGTCGACGTTGGCGACCTGCCAGTCGGTGGCACGCACGACATGGCGCACCACGGCCGAGCCGATGAACCCCGCCCCGCCTGTAACGAGGAGCTTCACAAGCTCAGTGATGCAGGATCTGGCCGAGGAACGTCTTCGTGCGCTCGTTCTTCGGATGGGCGAAGAACTCCTCGGGCTCGTTCTGCTCGACGATCTCGCCCCGGTCCATGAAGATCACTCGGTCGGCGACGGCGCGCGCGAAGCCCATCTCGTGGGTGACACAGAGCATCGTCATGCCTTCCTTGGCGAGCTCGATCATGACGTCGAGCACTTCCTTGACCATTTCCGGGTCGAGGGCCGAGGTCGGCTCGTCGAACAGCATGATCTTGGGCCGCATGCAGAGCGCGCGGGCGATCGCGACGCGCTGCTGCTGGCCGCCCGAGAGCTGGCCCGGGTACTTGTTGGCCTGCTCGGGAATGCGCACGCGCTTGAGCAGGCTCATGGCGATTTCCTCGGCCTCCCTCTTGGGCATCTTCTTCACCCAGATCGGCGCCAGCGTCAGGTTGTCGAGGATGGTGAGGTGCGGGAAGAGATTGAACGACTGGAACACCATGCCGACCTCGCGTCGGATCGTCTCGATGTTCTTGACGTCGTTGGAGAGCGTCACGCCATGAACCACGATGTCGCCCTGCTGATGCTCCTCGAGCCGGTTGATGCAGCGGATCAGAGTCGACTTGCCGGAGCCCGACGGGCCGCAGATGACGATGCGCTCGCCCTGCTTGACGTCGAGGTTGATGTCGGTGAGCACGTGAAACTGGCCGAACCATTTGTTGACGGCCTTCATCTGGATGACCGACGGCGCGTGGCTGAGGTCGTGGGAGGTTGAGCTGGCCATTAGCGGCGGGTTCCCCTGTTGAGTTCGACTTCGAGCCACTTGGCGTAGCGCGACATCGAGAAGCAGAAGCAGAAATAGACGAAGGCGGCGAACAGGTAGACCTCGCCGGGGAAACCGGCCCAGTTGGGGTCGACCATCGCCTGGTTGGCGGCGTTGAGGAAATCGAAGATGCCGATGATCAGCACCAGCGAGGTGCCCTTGAAGAAGCCGATGAAGGTGTTGACCAGCGGCGGGATCACCACGCGCAGGGCCTGCGGCAGGATGATGAGCGTGGTCTTCTGCACGTAGTTGAGGCCCATCGCGTCGGCAGCCTCGAACTGGCCCTTGGGCAACGACTGCAGGCCGCCGCGGATGATCTCGGCGATGTAGGCCGCGGCGAACAGGATGATGGCGACCTGGGCGCGCAGGAACTTGTCGAAGCTGACGCCCTGCGGCATGAAGAGCGGCAGCATCACCGATGCCATGATCAGCAGGCTGATCAGCGGCACGCCGCGGATCAGCTCGATATAGCCCACGCACAGGCCCTTGACGGCTGGAAGCTGCGAGCGCCGGCCGAGCGCCAGCAGGATGCCGAGCGGAAACGCGAACAGCAGGCCGTAGCTTGCCAGGATGATCGTCACCGGAATTCCGCCCCACAGTCCGGTCTCGACATAGGAGAAGGGGGCGATGTCGAGGCTCCAGCCGGGTAGCACGCCGATGACCCGGAGGATCAGCCCGAGCGCGCCGACCGCAGCCAGTGCGCGCCACCCGTTGATCTCCGCCGCGTCGGCGACGGTGCCGCGCAGCAGCATGCCGAGGCCGCCGATGCCGAGCGCGACGAACAGGATCAGGCCGAGCGGGATGCTGATCTGACCGAGCATCAACAGGAAGGTGGCGAAGCTGCCGATCCCCCAGATCGCGAGCAGGCGCTTGTTCCACATGCGCCGGTCGCCGCTCGCGATCAGCACGGCGAGCATGACCGCGACGGCAAGCAACGGTCGCCATTGCTGCTCGTAGGGATAGGTGCCGAAGAAGATCAGGCGGTATTTTTCGTGGATCAGCGCCCAGCAGGCGCCGTGGCCCCGGCACGCCGACCCGCCGGGCGCCGTCCATACCGCGCGCAAGATCGCCCAGTCCACGAACCAGTTGAGCAGCCAGAGGATGGCCGCCAACAGGACGATCGTCGTGATGCCGTTGCCCCAGCTCGAGAACAGGTTCTTGCGGATCCACCCCAGCACGCCGGTATGGTCGACCGGCGGGGCGAGTTGGCGGCGTTGTTCGCCGGCGGGAATGTCGGCCATGGCTCAGCGCTCCCGCAACGCGATCTGCTTGTTGTACCAGTTCATGAACAACGAGATCGACAGGCTGACCGTCAGGTAGGCCGCCATGATGATCAGGACGTTCTCGACCGCTTGGCCGGTCTGGTTGATCGTGACATTCACCGAGGCCACGAGGTCGGGATAGCCGATGGCAATGGCGAGCGAGCTGTCCTTGGTGATGTTGAGGTACTGACTGGTCATCGGCGGCACGATCACACGCAGTGCCTGCGGCAGCAGGACGAGGCGTATCACCTGGCTGCGCGAGAGGCCGATCGCCGTGGCTGCCTCGGTCTGGCCCTTGTGCAAGGCGAGGATTCCCGACCGCACGATTTCCGCAATGAAAGCCGACGTATAGAGAACCAGGCCGAGCAGCAGGGCGGTGAACTCGGGCTGGATGACGGTGCCGCCCTCGAAGTTGAAGCCCTTGAGGGCGGGCCAGCTCATGGCCGCGGGTGCGCCGCCCAGCAGCCAGACCAAGATCGGCAAACCGAGCGCCAAACCGAAGCCCGCCCAGATCGACGGGAACGGCTGCCCGGTCGCCGCCTGGCGCTTCTTGGCCCAACGGTGCAGGACGACCGCGCCCGCAATGCCGACCAGCAGCGCCACGCCCATCCAGCGATGCACGGGATCGGCGACCGGCACTGGGAAATAGAGACCGCGATTGCTGAGGAAGATGGAGCCCAGGACGCTGATCGCCTGGCGCGGGCCGGGGAATGCCTCGCTGATCAGCTTGTAGAACAGGAACAGCCAGAGCAGCAGCGGCACGTTCCGGAAGGTTTCGACGTAGCACTCGCATATCTTGGCGAGCAGCCAGTTGGACGACAGCCGGCCGACGCCGATCAGGGTGCCGAGGATGGTCGCCATGACGATGCCCAGGCCCGCCACCTTCAGCGTGTTGAGCATGCCGACCAGGATGGCGCGCGCGTACGTGTTGGCGGGCGAGTAGGAGATCATCGAATCGCCGATCTCGAAGCCCGCCTCGCGGCCGAGATAGTCGAAGCCGGAGGCGATCTTCTGGCGCTCGAGGTTGGCCATCGTATTGCTCACCAGATACCAGGCGAGCAGGCCGACCAGCGCGATGACGACGATTTGGAACGTCCAGCCGCGGATGATCGGATCGTTCCACGGCGCGACCTTGCGGCGCTGTACCGAGCCGAGCGTCTCGACTGCCATTCGCCAATCCCCCTGTTGCTTGGCGTCAGTTCAGAAAGAACTCCGGCGCATGCCCGATGGCATGCGCCGGATCGTTGCCGTCAACGGATCGGCTCGGCGTATTGCAGGCCGCCCTGGGTCCACAGTTTGTTGAGGCCGCGGTCGATCTTGAGGATCGAGCCTGCGCCGACATTGCGGTCGAAGCTCTCGCCGTAATTGCCGACCTGCTTGACGATGTTGACGACCCACTTCTCGTCGACACCAAGCGCCTTGCCCATGCCGGGGGTGACGCCGAGGATGCGCTTGATCGTCGGGTTGTCGCTCTTCAGCATCTGGTCGACGTTCTTGGAGTTGATGCCGTATTCCTCGGCCTCGAGCATCGCGTACTGCGTCCAGCGCACGATGTCCTCGAACTGCTGATCGCCATGGCGCACCGCCGGGGCCAGCGGCTCCTTGGAGATGATCTCGGGCAGGATGATGAAATCATCCGACTTGGCGGGCGGCGGCACGTTGGCGGCGCGCGTGGCGTAGAGGCCCGAGGCATCCGTCGTGTAGACGTCGCAACGCCCCGAGAAGAAGGCGGCGCGGATCTCGTCGACTTTCTCGATGACCACCGGCTTGAAGCTCATCTTCTGGGCGCGGAAATAGTCGGCGAGGTTGAGCTCGGTGGTCGTGCCGGGCGCCACGCAGACCGTCGCCCCGTTCAGCTCCTTGGCGCTCTTCACGTTGAGCTTCTTGTTCACCATGAAGCCCTGGCCGTCGTAGTAGGTCACGGCGGTGAAATCGAGGCCGAGCGCGGTGTCGCGCGTCAGCGTCGCGGTGGTGTTGTTGCTGAGGATGTCGACTTCGCCCGACTGGAGGGCGGTGAAGCGTTGCTGTGCGGTGAGCGGGGTGTATTTCACCTTCTCGGAGTCACCGAAGATCGCAGCCGCGACGGCGCGGCACACATCGACGTCCAGACCGGTCCACTTGCCCTGGCTGTCGGCGACACCGAAGCCGGCGATACCGGTGGGCACGCCGCAGATCAGGCTGCCGCGTGCCTTGATGGCATCGAGGTCTTTCCCCGCCATGGCGTTGCCCGACATGAGGACCGCGGCAACGCCGACAGCCCATGCCAGTGAAAATTTCTTCATCACAACCTCCCAGTTGGTCTCCCGAGGATGAGTGTCCCCTCAACTCGGCTTGCAAGCAACAGGCCAAATGCAAACCGCCGCCCATTGGGCGGCGGTAGCCGGTTGCAAGATGGACGGCCTAGAACATGATGGGTTCGGCTGGAATCGGCTGGAAGGAACGAGCCGAACCCATCATGCCCGTTGGAACCGCGATCGCCCGTGCGCGCGAATGGGATGAGATGGAACCGTGTCCGGTTCCATCTCATCCCATTCCGCTCTAGCGGATCGGCGGGGCGTACTGGATGCCGCCCTTAGTCCAGAGCTGGTTGAGGCCGCGGGCGATCTTGAGCTTGGAGCCCATGCCGACGTTCCTCTCGAAGCTTTCCCCGTAGTTTCCGACCTGCTTGACGATGTTGTAGACCCACTTCTCGTCGACCCCCAAAGCCTTGCCCATGCCCGGGATGACACCCAGGATGCGCTTGATCGTCGGGTTGTCGCTTTTCAGCATCGCCTCGACGTTGGCCTGGGTGATGCCGTACTCCTCGGCTTCGAGCATGGCGAAGAGGGCCCATCTCACGATGTCCTCGAACTGCTGGTCGCCATGGCGCACGGCCGGTCCCAGCGGCTCCTTGGAGATGATCTCGGGCAGCACCACATAGTCGTCCGGATTGGAAGCGTTGGCGGCGCGCGTCGAGTACAGCCCCGAGGCGTCGGTCGTGTAGACGTCGCAACGACCGGAGAAGAAAGCCGCGCGCGCTTCTTCGACCTTCTCGATGACGACCGGCTTGAAGGTCATCTTGTTGGTGCGGAAGTAGTCGGCGAGATTGAGCTCGGTCGTGGTGCCGGGCTGCACGCAGATGGTGGCGCCGTTCAGCTCCTTGGCGCTCTTCACGCCGAGCTTCTTCGGCACCATGAAGCCCTGGCCGTCATAGTAATTGACGCCGGTGAAATCGAGGCCGAGCGCCGTGTCGCGCGTCAGCGTCCAGGTCGTGTTGCGCGACAGGATGTCGACTTCGCCCGACTGCAAAGCCGTGAAGCGCTGCTGCGCGGTGAGCGGCGTGTATTTCACCTTCTCGGAGTCGCCGAAGATCGCGGCCGCGACGGCGCGGCACAGATCGACGTCGATGCCCGTCCACTTGCCCTGCGTGTCGGCGTTGGAGAAGCCGGCCACGCCGGTGCTGACGCCGCACTGCAACGATCCGCGCGCCTTGATCGCGTCGAGATCCTTGCCGGCGTGGGCGGTGCCTGCGGCCCCGGTCAACGCGGCCACGACGACGCTCGCGGCCAACAGCTTCTTCATCATGAGTCAGTCCCTTTGCTTGGGCGCTCCAGCCGGCCGACAGGCATCGGCGTGAGCGCGGCGGCTAAGTAGGCGATCGCCCATGCGGGTGCAATGCCCGAAGGCATGGCACCCTGCGGACAACGCGTTCTACAGCTTGTGTTCGGGGCTGGGCGGTGCGAACGGGCTCTGCGTCCAGTATTCGCCGCCGTACATGGCGCGCGGCTCGGCGCCGGAGGTGCCACCGGACGGCTTCTTGGCGGCGACTGCGGTCCGGATTTCCTGCTGCCATTCGCGGAAGGCGACGAGCGAATCGCTGTTGAGCTGGCCGTTTCCGGCTTCCGACAAATAGGGCGCCGGATCGACGAACTGGCCGTTCACGATGGTCGAGAAGTGCAGGTGCGGGCCGGTCGACCGGCCGGTCGAGCCGATGAAGCCGATCACGTCGCCCTTCTTGACGTGGCTGCCCGGTCCAAGGCCCGGCGCGAAGCGCGACATGTGCGCATACAGCGTCTCGAAGTTGTCGGCGTGGCTGATCTTCACCGTGCGGCCGTAATTGTAGTACCAGTTCATGTGATTGATCACGCCGTCGGCGGCGGCATAGATCGGATCGCCGTACTTGCCCTCGAAGTCGATGCCGTTGTGGAAGGCCGTGCTGGTGACGCGGCCGTAGTAGGTGCGCCGGCCGAAGGGCGAGGAGATGCGCGCGCCGGGCTTGGGATCGGCCAGCATCGTGCCGCCGAGCCGCTTGCCCTGGTCGTCGAACCAGCCTTCCGGCTGATCGGGCGGCGCGAACCACCAGTAGGACTGCTTGGTCTTGGCGTCCCCCAGCGAGACGAAGAGCGGGCGCGTCCAGCCGTCGGCGGTGCGACCCTGGATCAACTCGACCTTCGTCTTGCCGTTGGGCGCGAAGCCGGCGAACGCCTCGGCGACTTCCTTGAGCACCGGCTGGCTGGTGCCGCCGGGCAGCGAATTGAAGGCGGCTGCGGTGCTGGTCGCCTTGACGAGTTTGACCGAGCCGCTGACCAGGGTCCGCGAGCCGACGCCGGTTGTCGGAGCGATCGACGGGATGGAGGAGGAGCGTTCTTCCTCGGACGGGGTGTTGGCGGCCGCTTGCGGGGCAGGTTGCTGGATGCCCTGCTGATGTTCCGACAGCCATTGGGCATTGAGCTGGTCGGCATGGGTGTCGGTAGGATCAGCCTTGGCGGCAGGCTTGTGGTGGACGACGCGCAGTTGCTGCCTCGGCGGCGCCTTGACCTGCGCCATCGGGCTCGTCGCACCCATCAACTGAAAGAAGGAAATCGCGACGATTGCCGTCGCCAGGACTCGCATGGTTCGCCAGCGGCCCGCGCGTTGCTCGCGCGTTGTCGTGAACGCCATCAGCCTCTCCCATCTTCATTGAACACAAACTCGAACTCATCGAGGCCAACAGCGAATTAACCGGTTCCCCAACCGGCGCCCCCCGCCAATTGCTCCTCGCGCCCGACCATGCCACGTAAATTCGCCAAGTCCATCAAAAAGTTGCAAAAATGCCACACTACTGAAAATGGCGTAACGTTTTGAAATAAAATCCTATTTTCCATTAACTGGACTTCCGGTCGCGAAAATTCGCGGTGGGCAAGGTGTCGCTCCTGGCGGCATCGCGCAAAAGCGGATAGCGCGCCAGCAGGCCGGCCGCCTCGGCCATCTCCTCGACGTCGTTGAACATCGGCACCCCCGCGCGCTCCATGGTCGCGAACCAGTCGGCCCTGCCGGGCAGCGTTCCCATCATGCTGTGCATCAGAGGAAGCCGCGCCTTGGGTGCCAGCTCGGCCAGCCGGGCGATCACCGGCGCCGCGTCGACCATGAACGGCACGACATGGATCATCAGCACCATGTCGTAGGCGTTGGCGGCGTGGTTCATCGCCGCCTCGAATGTGAAGCCGAAGCGGTCCTCGCGGGCGTCGGCCAGAAGATCGATCGGGTTGGCAACCGACGCCTCGGGCGGCAGTTGCTGGCGCAACACGTCGGCCATCGGCGTGGGCAGCGGCTCGAGCGCCAGCCCTTCCAAGGACGCGCGATCGGCGCAGACCACGCCGGGACCGCCGGAGTTGGACAGGATCAACGCGCGCCGGCCGAGGCCCTGCGGGAAGCGGCCGAACGCCTTGGCGGCCACCAGCAGGCGCCGCAGGCTTTCGACGCGCACGATTCCGCACGACCTGCAGTAGGCGTCGATCGCGCTGTCGTCGTTGGCGATGGCGCCGGTATGCGCCGCCGCCGCGCGACCGCCGATTGCAGTCCGGCCGCCGAACAGGGCGACCACCGGCTTCTTAGCCGCGACGCCGCGCGCGACCGCGCGAAAGCGCTCGTGGTCCTCGATCGATTCGACATAGAGCAGCGCCGCGCCGATCTCCGGCCGCTCGCCGAGATAGGCCAGATAGTCCTCGACGCCGAGATGGACGGCGTTACCGACAGAGACGACCGAGCTGAGCGGCAGGCCGCGCGCGTTGGCCTTGTCGATCACCTCCTCGGCAAGCGCACCCGACTGCGAGATGAAGGCGAGGCCGTTGCTATCGGCGCCAGGCGGCAGGTCGCGCAGGAAGGTGGCGGCAAAGCGCCATTGTGGATCGAGATGGATGATGCCGGCGCAGTTGGGGCCAGCCACGGTGAGGCCGCGCTCGCCCGCCAGCCTCAGCAGCGCCTCGTTGCGCGCCACGCCCGCGGGGCCCGCCTCGGCGAAGCCGCCAGGTAAAATGAGCAGGTTCTTGATGCCGTGGTCGGCGGCCTCGCGCACCGCATCGAGGATGGCGTCCGGGCGGATAACGATGACGGCGAGGTCGACCGGCGCACCGGTGCCGGCGATCGAGGTCACCGACTCGTAACCGAAGATCGTGCCGCCCCGGGGATTCACCGGCACCACTCTTCCGCCGTAGCGCGCGCGCTGCAGCATCTGCATGATGGCGCCGCCCGACGACGTGGCACGTTCGCCCGCGCCGACGACCGCGATGCTGCGCGGAGCGAAGAAGGGCGTGAGATCGCGCGGACTTAACTGGGCGCTCATGGCCGTTTGTTTGCAGCACAAACAATGGAGGAGAACAAGATGGCCGATCCGATCGAGCTCCTGATCCAGGGCCGTTCGCACGAGCTGGCGCCCGGTTTCGCCGTGCGCCGCGTGCTGCCCAGCATCAAGCGGCGCATGGTCGGGCCGTTCATCTTCCTCGACCATTTCGGACCGATGACCGTGCCGCCGGGCGGCGACGGCATGGAGGTGCGGCCGCATCCGCACATCGGCCTCGCCACCGTCACCTACCTGTTCGAGGGCGGCATCTTCCATCGCGACAGCCTGGGCTACGCCCAGGCGATCCGCCCGGGCGACGTCAACTGGATGACGGCGGGCTCGGGCATCGCCCACAGCGAGCGCACCGAAGAGGCGATGAAGCGCTCGGGCTTTCGCATGCACGGCGTCCAGACCTGGGTGGCGCTGCCCAAGGCGCACGAGGAGACGGCGCCTTCCTTCCAGCACGTCGACGCGGCTCAACTGCCGCTGTGGCGCGAAGGCACCGCGTCGCTCAGGTTGATCGTCGGCACCTACAAGGGCCGCGCCGCGCCGACCACGCACTTCTCGCCGATCTTCTATGTCGGCGCGGACATGCCGGCGGGCGCCAAGGTCTCGGTGTCGGCCGAGCACCAGGAGCGCGCGGTCTACGTCGCCAGCGGCGCGGCGATGCTGGGCGATCGCCAGCTCGTGCCCGGCGATCTCGCCGTGCTGGCGGCGGGACAGGCGGTCGAGCTGGTGGCGGGCCTCGATGGCGCCAAGGCCATGCTGCTGGGCGGCGCCGCCATGGATGGGCCGCGCCACATCTGGTGGAACTTCGTGTCGTCCTCCCAGGAGCGTATCGAGAAGGCGAAGGTCGATTGGAAGGAAGGCCGCTTCGGCAAGGTGCCGGGCGACAGCGAGTTCATCCCGCTGCCCGACAGGTGAGCGACATCGTCAGCGCGGGCAGATGTAGCCGATGCCGCTGGGGTTCTTGAAGCAGCCTACCGCCTGCGGCATCACCTGTTTGGGAAGCCACAGGATGACGCTGGGCGCGAAGATCGTGAACACGATGGTCGCCAGGAAGACGACGTAGATCGGCAGCGCCGCGCGCAACGCCTGGGAAAATTTGACGCCGACGAACTTCGACGCCATCAGCAGCACCAGGCCGTAGGGCGGCGTGATCAGGCCGAAGGCGAGGGTGACGATCAGCACCACGCCCATGTGCACGGGGTTGATGTGGCCGGCCTCGGTGAGCGAGTTCACCAGCGGCATGAAGATGATGATGGTAGGCACCGGCTCGATGAAATCGCCGATGATGGTGAACAGCAGCACGAGCGACAGCATGATGAGATGCGGATCGGTGCCGGCGATCGAGGTGATGACGTCGGAGATGACGATGGCGCCGCGCAGGTAGGCGAGCATCCAGCCGAACGCGGTCGCTGCGGCGATGGTGATGAGCGGCAGCGAATAGATGAGGCCGGCGAAGCAGAAGTCGCGCGGCAGATTGCGGACGTGCTTGGGATTGAGGAGCGGGATCACCACCAGCAGGATCCAGCTCACCGCCACGACGCCCGCTTCGGTCGGCGTGAACCAGCCGGTCAGGATGCCGCCCAGCAGGATCACCGGGATCATCAGCGGCAGCGCCGCCTTCTTGGTGGCGTCGGTGAACTGGCCGAACGTGGCGCGCGGCCGGCGGATGCCGACCGGACCGAAGAAATAGCAAAAGATCATCAGGCCGATGCCGATCGTGAAGCCCGGCACGAAGCCCGCCATGAACAGGCCGGCGATCGAGACATTGCCGACCGCGCCATAGACCACGGCGGTGATCGAGGGCGGCACGAGCGCCGCGATGGTCGAGGCCGAGGCGATGATGGCGGCGATGAAGGGCGGCTCGTAGCCCTCCTTGCGCATCGAGACGCCGAGCGTGCGCGTCATCACCGCGACGTCGGCGGTGGTCGAGCCCGACATCTCGGAGAAGAACATGCTGAACACGGCGACCACCTGGCTGAGGCCGCCCTTGACGTGGCCGACCAGCGACAGCGAGAGGTTGATCACGCGCTGCACCACGTTGGCCGAGCTCATCAGCTCGCCGACCAGCAGGAAGAAGGGGATGGCGAGCAACGCCTCCGAATCGACGCCGTCGAACATCTTCTGCACGATGGCGGCGAAGGTGACGTCGGTGAACGCCGTGCCGATCACCACGCCCGCGGTCAGCGAGAACGCCACCGGCACGCCCATGTAGCCAAAGAACAGGAACAGGCAGGCCATGAGGACGAGGATCGCGCCCGAGGTCATGGCACGCCGGCTCCTTCCTCGGGCCGGTCGTCCTCGGCCGTGCCCTCGAAGCCGTTCTTCCAGCCGTTGACCAGCTGCTCGAAGGCGAACAGGGCGATCAGCGCGCCGCTCAGCGGGATGGCGGCATACAGCGAGGCGATTGGCGTCATCGACGGCATGCGGAAGCTCGAGAAGCCGCGCAGGAAGTTGATGTAGCCGTAGTAGGTGAGGAACAGCCCGACGGCGATGACGACCACGCGAATGCCGCTCTCGATGATCAGCCGCGGCGTGCCGGTCAGCGAATCGCCCACCGCCGCGAGATAGAGATGGTCGTTGCGCCGCGTCGCCGCCGCCGCGCCGATGAAGATGCCGTAGATGAAGAAGGTCGAGGTGACCTCCTGCAGCCACAGCCAGGGATGGCCGATCTCGCGGGTGACGATGTCGAGGACGACGGAGGTGCAGAAGGCGAACAGGGTGATGCCGCACAGCGTCATCAGCACCGCTTCAACCCAGTCGAGCGCCCGCCACTTCAATTGCCGTTGCCGCTGCAATACCAGCGAGCGCTCGCCATGCTCCATGCGCTAGATCACCCGTACGTCCGGCCTATTTGATCGAGCCGATGATCTCCGCGATCTTGGCCGCGTGCGGGCCGAGATCCTTGGACATCTTCGCGAGGTACGGCGACGCCACCTTGATGAAGCCCGACTTGTCGACGTCGGTCACGATCTTGACGCCGATGCTCTTGAGCTTGTCCGCCGACTTGTGCTCGAGCTCCATCGCCTTGGCCGGCTCGACCTTGGCCACTTCGTCGGCCGCCGCCTGGACCCAGCCCTTCTGCTCGGCCGTCAGGCTCGACCACAGCTTGTCGCTGACCCAGATCAGGCTGTTGTTGGCCTCGTGCTCGGTCATCGACATGATGGGCGCGACCTCGTAGTGCTTGTTCTCGAGGTAGACGTTGACGCCGTTCTCGGCGGCGTCGACGACGCCTGTCTGCAGCGAGGTGTAGACGCTGCCGAACGGCATGTGCACGACCTGCGCGCCGTAGGCCGGGAACATCGTGTCCTCGGTCGGCGTCGCCTGCACGCGGATCTTCCAGCCCTTGATGTCGTCGATCTTGTGCACTTCCTTCTTGGAATACATGTTGCGCAGGCCGAGCGTTGTCACCGCCAGCGCATGCGCGCCCTTGACCGTCTCCTCGACCATGCTGCGCACCGCCTTGCTGAGCTCGGGGCTGGCGATCGACTTGATGAGGTGGTCTTCCGAGCGGAACAGGAAGTGCAGCGACATCACGCCGGCCTCGGGCGCGATGGTCGCGGCGTTCGCCGACGAGGAGATGATGAAGTCGATGTCGCCCGACTTCACGAGCTGCAGCATCTGCGGCTCCTGGCCGAGCTGGGCGCCGGGATACTGGTCGATCAGCATCGTGCCCTTGCTGAGCTCCTTGAGCTTGGCGGCGAAGACGTCGCCGACGATGCCGTAGCCCGTGGTGTGCGGCTGGTCGTAGCCGAACTTGAAGTGGCGGGTCTGGGCCGAAGCCGGGCCTGCGATCAGCAGGGCGGCGCCCGCAAGAAGCGCCGCATGGCGCGCGAATGACCTGGACATCGTTCTCTCCCTCGTTCGGGCGATCTCTTGCGAATCGCTTGGTGTGGCGAGCAGACTGGCATTTGTTCTGTTGTCAGACAACTTCCGTTTCAGGCTTTCGTGACGTTCCAGAACACCGTGACCGGCGCCTCGAGGTTGCCGGCCACGCCCTTGCGCCGCGCTAGCGGCTGCACGTACTGGCCGAGCGGGATGGTGACCCCCTGATCGAGGATACGCTTTTGCACATGCTCGGCGATCTCGCGTTGCTTCTTGGGATCGCTTTCGCGGATGAAGGCGGCACGCAGCTTCTCGATCTCCTCGTCGAGCGGCCAGCCGAATTGGGCGCGGTCGCCGCTCGCCTCGGCATAGTGGTTGTTCACAGGGTCGAGCAGCAGCACCGCCGTCGCCGCCGTCATCGAGATGTTCCAACCGCCCTCGGAGAGCGGCCCCTTCTTGGCACGGCGCGTGACCTGGGTGTTCCAGTCCATGGTCTGCATGTCGACCTTGAAACCGCCCTTTTCGAGCAACGTCTTGGCGACCGGTGCGAGGTTGGTCAGGACGGGATTGTCGGAGGTCTGCAGCAGCGCGACCGGGGTGCCGTCGTAGCCCGCCTCCTTCAGGATCTTCTTCGACTCGGCGAAGTTGGACTCGAGGATGCCGTCGAAGCCGACATGCGTCTCCAGCGGCGTGCCGCAACCGAACATCGCCTTGCACACTTTGTAGTAACGCGGATCGCCGATCACCGCCTTGAGGAAGTCCTCCTGGTTCAGCGCGTATTCGACGGCGCGCCGATAGCGCACGTCGTTGAACGGCGGCTGCTTCCAGTTCATGCGGAAGATGTAGGTGTTGCCGAGCTTGTCGGGCACGAAGATCTCGATGTTCTTATCCTTTTCCAGCACCGGCAGGAGGTCGTGGCTCGGCGCCTCGATCATGTCGATCTCGCCGGCGAGCAGCGCGTTCAGCGCGGTCTGCGAATCGGAGATCCACACCCATTCGATGCGCTCGAGCTTGGCGACCTTGCCGCCGGCCAGGCCCGATGGCGGCTCCCGGCGCGGCACGTAGTCGGGATTGCGCACATAGACGACCTTCTCGCCCGGCTTCCACTCGTCCTTCTTGAAGAGGAACGGTCCGCAGCCCGTGGTGTCGGCGATCTGCTGGCTGATCGGCGTCTCGGCGACGTGCCTGGGCATGACGAAAAGCGGCACCGAGGCGGTCTTCGACAAGGCCTTCAGCATCAGGCCGAACGGCTCCTTGAGCGCGATCTGGAACGTCTTGTCGTCGACCGCCTTCATCTCCCTGGTCGATCTGGCGAGCAGGCCGCCGATCACGTCCTTGTCGCTCCAGCGCTTGATCGAGGGCAGCACGTCCGCGGTGGTGACCGGCTTGCCATCCTGCCATTTCAGGCCGTCGCGTAGCGTGAAGCTCCACAGGAGCTTGTCGTCGCTCATCGTCCAGCTCTCGACCATCTGCGGCCTGGGCTCGAGCCTGGCATCGAGCGCGAACAGCGTGTCGTAGATCATGTAGCCGTGGTTGCGCACGATGTAGGCGGTGGTCCAGATCGGATCGACGATCTTGAGATCCGAATGCATGACCACGCGCAGCGTCTTGGCCGATGAAGGGGACGACTGGGCCGCGGCGGGAGCGGCGAGAGCCGTCGCCGCCCCGGCAACGAACGAACGACGACGCAACATGAGGGCCTCCCTTATATGTTCGTGGGCGGCGTCCAGCTCGCTTCTTCGTCGAGCGGGTAGACCGGACGCGGCAGCTTCGTCCAAGTGAAGTTCGCCAGCACCGGCGACGTCAAGCCCGGGCAGTCGACTTCGTAGATCTGTTCCGGCTTGAAGAACTCGTCGAAGCCGCCGCGGAAATGACCGCGGCTCTTGACCACGACGACGCGCGCCTGGGCGATGTCGAGACCGAGACTCTCGAACTGGCGCGGATCCATGCACTGGCAGCGATGCGTGATGACCACGATCTGGATGCCGCCGAGGTCGAGCAGGGCGGTCGGGCCCATGTCGGCCGAGACATCCTTCAGCACGCCGCGCCTTCCGACGTACTTGCCGTCGGTCAGCTTGACGACCTTGGCGCCGCATTCGAACGGCTGGGAGAATTCGTGGTTCTCCGCCGTGTTGAACGAAGCGGTGAAGATCTTGCCTTCGCCCAGTGCGTGCGCCTTGGCGGCGAGTGCCGCATCGTTGAATACACCGAAGATCACGCCGAACGCGCCTGCATCCTTGAGCGCCTTCAGGAGGTAGGTCGTGTTGCCGCGACCGCCGCCGCCCGGATTGTCGCCGACATCGGCCAGGATGACCGGCGGCTGCCGCCAGTCGCGCGCCGTGACCACGGCAAGCCGCACCGCTTCGTCGAGCGGCGTCATGGTCTTCTTGAAGCGCTCCTTCATGCCCCAGGCGCGCTTGGCGATGTCCAGCGACAGCGCAGCCGCAGCATCGCGCCTGCCGTTGCGCGCCGTCACGACCGCGGTGAGACCGTTCTTGGGCGAATCGGAATAGGCGAAGCCCGCCATCACCGAGACGTTCACGATGTCGCCGCCGACCTTGCTTTGGCCGTACTCGATCAGGTCGGCATAGGGGCCCTGCTTGGGCCCGCGCGCGGTGAGGAGCGAGATCGGCGGCGACACGATCGGCACCTTGACCATGGTGACGTGAGTCTTGGCGCCGGCCAGGCACTCGCGCAGATGCTTGGCCGCCTCGACGCCGCGCTTGCGGATGTCGTTGTGCGGGTTCTCGAGGTAGCCCACGAAGGCCGAAAGATTGTCGGTCATGCGGCGCGAGACGTTGGCGTGCAGGTCGAACACCGCGACCACCGGCACGTCCGGCCCGACGATGCCGCGCACCAGCTCGAACAGGTCCCCATCGGGATCATCGGAGCCCTCGGCCAACGCCGCGCCGTGGCAGGAGACGAAGACGCCGTCGACCGGCAACGCCGCCTTCAGCCCGGCGCCGATCTCCTGAAGGAAGTCCCTGAAGAAGTTCCTCTCGACCGGACCGCCAGGCTGCGCTTGCGAAACGCGGATCGGCACCGGCGTCCACGGTCCCGACGAATCCATCTCGGCGAAGAAGCCCGGCAGGTCGGGCAGGGTGATCGAGGCGGCCGAGCGCGACTCCGTGACGATGCGGTTGCCGCGGATGTCGACGTCATTGGCGAAATCCTCGGCGGTCGACACCGGCGAGAAGCGGTTGCACTCGATGGCGAACCCCAGCACGGCGATGCGCGGATTTTCCCTGGACAAGATCGGCTCCTATGCGTGGCGCGCGAGAAAGCTCTCGACCAGCCGGTTGAAGGTGGCGGCGTGCTCGAAGTACGGCGAGTGACCGGAGTCGGGGATCATTTCCGCCTTGGCGTCGGGCAGGGCCAAGGCGATCGCGCTGGCGAGGAACGCCGGAAACACGACATCCTCGCCGCCGGCGATGAGCAGGGTCGGCACGCGGAAATCCTTGAGATCGCCGGGTTTGCGCGTTGCGGTGCGGCGCAGGGTGGCCCGCACCTTCTCCTTGTCGAGGCCGCTCGCCATCTCGTCGATGCTCTTATATAGAAGGTGGAGGGCGGGCAGCCGCTCGGCTGCGCGTGCCCCCATGGCCGGATGGATGCCCCTGGCGAGGCCCGCTTTCACCTTGGCCTCCGCATCGGCCAGCCAGGCGTCGTATTTGGCGCCGCCCGACGGGTCGGCGCCGCGCCGGTCGATCGTGCCCGAGGTCGAGCTCAGCACCAGCGCCTTTACCTTGTGCGGGTACGCGATCGCGTATTCGAGCATCGTCCAGCCGCCCATCGACTGGCCGACCAGGCGCACTTCGGGGAGTTTCAGATGGTCGATGAGGGCCGCCAGATCGCCGGCATAGTCCGCCGCGTCGGGGCCGCCGGGAACGGGATGGGACGGCGCAAAGCCACGATGGGCGAAGGCCACGCAGGTGTAACGCGGCGCGAAGTGGGCGACCTGCTGCCACCAGCTCAACTGGTTGCCGCCCAGCCCGTGGGCGAACAGCAGGGCGGGGCCCGTGCCCGTGACCTCGTAGTGCAGATTGCCGAACGGACGCTTCAGCTTGCCGATGATGCGCTGCATGGACCCCTCGATCCTTTAGATTGCCGTTTTCCCGTTTTTAAAACAGGAAAAGAAAACGACAGCCGGGCGGCCGGACGAGACGCGCTCACTGGCACCATACAGCCGGCGTAAAAAAGACTCCCAATATGTCGTATAGAACTCGGCGACATTCAGAACAGCACGAGTCCGGCACCGGAGATGCCGAGCGGCCAGCGTCCGGCTACGAACAGGCGGAACTTGTTTTCGAACGGCGATTGCTCGGCGCCGGCGAGGCGCGCGACCGCGAGCTGATAGATGGCTTGCGACGCCGCCCCGGCGGCGACGTGGATCGATGCCGGCTGCGCGCCGCCGAGACTCGCGGCCGCCGCCGCCGCCTTGCCGTGCACCAGATCGCCGGCTTCGGTCGTAAGGTCGGTGAGGGCCGTCCACAACGCTTGTCCGGGATATTTCGCCTCGGCCTCGGCCAATAGTCGCTTGCGCAGATCCTCCTCGTGGTCCCACCACTCGAGCGAGGTGGCTGACGATTTCAGGAAATCCTCGGCCTCGCGCCACGAACGCACGTACGTCACGCCATCAGTGCCACCGTAGTCCGCCGCCAAGGCGCGGACGTTGTCGGTCAGAGGCTCACCGAGGGCGGCAAACCACGGCGCGCCGTTTACCTCGACATGGAGCGACTGCAGCGCACGTGAGCAAGAGGCGATCACGCCGCTTGCGCGACCTTGGGCAGGGTGAGACCGTACTTGGCCGCGACTTCGGTCGCCCGCCTGACGAAGTCCTCGCGCATCTCGTCGTTGGTGCGCTGTTTGATCTTCCACTTGCGGAAGATCTCGTTGTTCTTCGATTTCGAGCCGCCGAAGAACTTCGGAAGATACGGCCAGTACTCGTTCACCGCTGCCTGCAGGCGGGCCTTGCCGTCCGGCGTCTTCACCAGCTCGGCCGAGAAATCCTCGCCGAACTGCGCGTGGAAGCGCTCCTCCGGCATGGTGGCGCGGGCGAGGTTGCGCAGCGGATGGAACGTGCAGTGCAAGAGATCCTCGACCTGCAGGATCTCGGCCAGATCGGCCAGGAGCTTGATGGCGACGAACTCCTCCCAGGTCTTGAGCGGGAACTCGAAGATCGACAGCGGCTTCTTTCCAGAGCCCGGCATCATGCGTTCCTCGGGAATGCCCATCTGCGTGCCCAGTCCCTTGAAGCGCACGTGATGGCCGTATTCCTCCATGGCGACCCGGCAGGTCAGCCATTTGGCGTAGGGGGTCGGTGCGTAGGCGATGGCAGGTTCGTCGAACACCTGCGCGCCGTAGAGCTCGTTCACGGCATGGCTGATCACCAGCTTGGCGACGGCGTCGCGGTACTCCTCGGGCGCCTTCTTGAGCTCTTCGACGGTCTTGACGACGAGGTCGGTCATGGTCGTCTCCTTACACGAGGGGTTCGGTATTGAAGGCTTCGAGATCGGTGGTGAGATCGGTGAACTTCGAGCCGAGCTTCGACACAAGGTCCTGAGCGATGTTCTCGGGCTTCTCGACGTCGAGCTTGCCCGCCGGCCGCGGCTGGCCGAACAGGAAGACCTCGCGGCCGCGTACGCCAAGCAACTGGCCGGTGATGCCCTTGCCAGCCGGCGAGCAGAGAGCCGTCACGAGATTGGCAACATGGTGGGCGCCGATCTTCAGCGCGCGCTCCTTGTAGGCCTTCTGCGCGTCGTTCTGCGGCTGGATGATGTCGGTCACGCGGGTCCTCGCGAACGGCGCCACGGCGTTGGCGGCGATCTGGGCGCGCGCCAGGTCCATCGCCGTGACGCGCGTCAGGCCGAACAGGCCCGCCTTGGCGCTGGCGTAGGCCGCCTGGCCGAGATTGCCGTAGAGGCCGGCCGACGAGACGATGTTGACGATGCGGCCCCAATCGTAGGTCGCGCCGCCTCGGCCCGACTTGCCCTGGTCGCGCATCACGGCGGACGCGGCATTGATCAGGTAGAAGGCGGCCGACAGGTTGGTGCGGATCACGGCGTCCCAGTCCAGCGGGTTCATGCGGAACACGAAGGCGTCGCGCAGGATGGCGGCGTTGTTCACCACGATGTCGATGCCGCCATAGGTCTTCACTGCCAGATCGACGAGCTGCTTGGCAGCGCCCGGCGTGGCGACGCTCTCGGTGAAGGCAATCGACTTGTTGCCGATCGCTTTCGCGACTTCCTGCGCCACCGCCGGATCGCCGCTGTCGCCGGAGATCGACGTGCCGTTGTCGGCCACGATCACGCTGGCGCCTTCCCTGGCGAGCGATTCGGCGATGGCGCGGCCGATGCCGCGACCTGCGCCCGTGACGATTGCCGCGCGTCCTTGCAGAAGTCCGGTCATAGCTCTGCTCCCGTTTTCTTGCCGGCTTGCGCCATCTCCGCCGCCGTATAGAACGCGTCGGCATGGATATCGAGCCGCCGCATGCCGCGCTGCTCGAAAAGCTTCGTCGCCGCCTCGACCATGACGGGAGGGCCGGCGAGATAGGCCTTGCAGCCGTCGAACTCGTCAAAATCCTCGGCGACGGCCTCATGCACGAGGCCGCAGCGCCGCTCCAAGCCGTCGCCCTCGCTCAGCACCGGCATGAAATGCAGGTTGGGATGCTTGTCGGCCATATCCTTGAAATGGTCGTGCAGGTAGAGGTCGCGCTCGCTGCGGACGCCGAAATAGAAGTAGATGTGCTGTGGCATCGCCTTGGCGATCGCGCGCTCGACGATCGACTTCAGCGGCGCCATGCCCGAGCCGCCGGCGACGGCGATGATGGGGCCACGATGGGCTTCGCGCAGGTAGGAGGCGCCGAACGGCCCTTCGACCCGCACCGGATCGCCGACCCTGAGGTTGTCGGCAACATAGGCGCTCACCGCGCCGCCCTGCGTGCGGCGGACATGGAACTCCAGCACCGGATCGCCCGGCACGTTGGCCATCGAATAGTCGCGCGGCTCGCAGCCGTCGAACGTCACCGAGGCGAACTGGCCGGCCGAGAAATCGAACGGCCCGCCCGCCTCGATCGACAGGCGCACGCGCTTGATGTCGTGGGTCGCATCGTCGAGACCCACCACCCTGCAGGCGAGCACGCGGCGCGGATGGACGATCAGGTCGTCCTCCTCGAGCCAGGCGACCTCGCACTCCTCCCACGGCACCGAGCGGCAGGCCAGGATCAGCCCGCGTTCCTTCTCCTCGTCGGACAGGGCGAATTCCGAATAGCCCTCCATCGTCACCTCGCCCTTCAGCAGGTGCGACTTGCAGGCGCCGCAATTGCCGGACTGGCAGCCGAACGGATAGCCGATGCCGGCGTCGAGCGCGGCCGACAGGATGGTGCTGCCGGTCGGCACCTCAATGGTGCGCCTGGCGGGGACGATGTGGACCTTGAAACTCATAGGGACATAACGCGCCTGTTCATTGATACGGGGCGAATTTGTTTGATCCCCAAACAATCTCGATTTACCACTGACAGCATGACCCGTCCACCCGCCAAACCGCTCGACCGGGGAGTGCTGCCGACCCTGCTCGGCTATGCGCTGCGGCGGGCGCAATCGGCCGTGTTCAGCGATTTCGCCGCCACCTTTGCCCGGACCGGCGAGGCACTGACGCCGGGCGAGTTCGGCCTGCTGGTGCTAGTCGAGCGCAATGCGGGTTTGTCGCAGATGGCGCTTGCGCGGGCGCTCGGCATCGACCGCTCGACCCTGGTGCCGATCCTGAACCGGCTGCAGGCAAGGGGCTTCCTGGTGCGCCGGTCGTCGCCGACGGACGGACGCACGCACGCACTCGGGCTGACGCCTTCCGGCGAAAAGGCGTTGGCGCGGTTTGCCAAGCTGGTTCGCGCCCACGAGAAGCGCATCGCAGCCGGCCTTTCGGTTGCCGAAACCCGCACGCTGATCGAGCTGCTCGACAAGGTGCGTCAGTCGGCGCGCCCTTTATAAGAAGAGACGATGACCACGTCCGCCCATCCCGACTTCGCCCATATCGCGGGCGAGCAATTGACCGACGCCGACCTGCTCAAGCTGATGAGCGCCTCGCCAGGTGAAGCGTCGAAGACGCTGAACGGCGAGCTGCTGGAAATCGACAGCACGCGCGGCATCAGCCGCTGGCGCTTCGAGATCGTGCCGGCCTTCTGCCACTCGCAGGGCAAGATTTGCCAAGGCGGCTTCCTGACCGGCATGGTCGATACGGCGATGGCGGCGGCGGCGATCGCCCGAGGCAAGCTCGTGGTCGCCGTGCCGACGCTCGAGGTGAAGGTGAGCTTCTTCGAGGCGGCGGGCCCGGGCGTCGTTCATGCCGAAGGCCGCGTGCTGCGCTGGGGCGGCTCGGTCGGTTTTCTCGACGGCGAAATCAAGGACGAGAAGGGCCGGCTGATCGTGCACGCCACCTCGACCGTGAAGATCGTCAGGCCGAAGAAGACCCTTTAGCCTTCAGCCGCTCGATTTCCTCCTCGAGCTCCTTGATGCGGGCGACGAGCTTGTTGATCGCCGGCGCCATCTCGGCCTCGCTGTAGCGCGCCTGGATGTGCTGCTGGCAGTTGACGTCCCACGCCTCGAGCGCGAACACGATGGCGCGCTGCGGCCGCGCCCTTTGCTCCTTCACGTAGGCAGGGTCGACCAGCCGCTCCATCAGCGCCGGGTCGTTCTCGACCACACGGGCGCGTCCCCACAGCTTGACCCGCTGCCTGGTGGCGAAGTGCAGGATGAAGATGTGCGCGCGGTCGTTTTCCCTGAGATGGCCGAGCGAGATGTATTGCCGATTGCCGGCGAAGTCGGCGAAGGCGAGCGTCTTGCTGTCGAGGACCTTGAGGAAGCCTGGCGGGCCGCCGCGATGCTGGATGTATGGCCGGCCGTCGGCGCTGGCCGTCGCAAAGAAGAAGGTGTCGATGGCGTCGATGAACTGCGTCAGGTTCTGGTTGATCTCGGTCGCCCATTCGCGCTCTTCGAAGCCCGAGCGTGAGCCCAGACGTTCCTGCTCCGCCTTGACCGAGGGCGAGAACAGGACGTCTGCGGGCTTGTCTGTCATTAGTCCAGCTTCTTGCCGAGTTTGCCGGCCACTTCCTGGATGAATTGCCAAGCGACGCGGCCCGAGCGTGAGCCGCGCGTCACCGACCATTCGACCGCTTGCTTGCGCAGTTCCTCGATGGGCACGCCCAGTCCGTAGTGCCGCGCGTAGCCCTCGATCATGGCGAAGAAGGTGTCCTGATCGGCGTTGTGGAAGCCAAGCCACAGGCCGAAGCGATCCGACAGCGAGACTTTCTCTTCGACGGCCTCGGACGGATTGATGGCGGTCGAGCGTTCGTTCTCGATCATGTCACGCGGCATCAGGTGCCGGCGGTTGGAGGTGGCGTAGAACAGGACGTTGTCGGGCCGGCCCTCGATGCCGCCCTCGAGCACGGCCTTCAGCGATTTGTAGGCGGCATCCTGGCCGTCGAAGGAAAGATCGTCGCAGAACACCACGAAGCGCCGCTTGCTGTCGCGGATGCGGGCGAGCAGGGCGGGCAGCGAGGGAATGTCCTCGCGATGGATCTCGACGAGGGCGAGCGGGCCGGGCGGGCCGCCCAGCTCGCGGTTCACGTGGGCATGCACCGCCTTGACGAGCGAGCTCTTGCCCGCGCCGCGCGAGCCCCACAGCAGCGCGTTATTGGCCGGCAGGCCGTTGGCGAAGCGGCGCGTGTTCTCGAGCAGCGTGGCCTTCTGGCTGTCGACGCCCTTGAGCAGGTCGATGTCGACACGATTGACGCGGGGCACCGCTTCGAGACGCCGGCCCGCTGCGTGCCATATATAAGCCTCGGCCGCGTCCATGTCGGCGCTTGCCGGCGCCGGCGGCGCCACCCGGTCGAGCGCTTCGGCGACGCGTGAAAGCAGGGTCCTAAGGTCTTGATCCATCGTTGCCCGGGCCAAAGAAGGGGGCGACCATATCGCCCATGGCTCGCGTTGCAAAGCGGCCCCGGGCGGCTATAGTCCGCGCGCTTTTCGGGGGCCGAAAGCAGAATCGGAGCGAAAGATGTTCATTTCCCAGGCTTGGGCGCAGAGCGCCGGCGCAGGCAGCTCGGACTTCCTCGTGCAGCTCTTCCCGCTCGTCCTCATCTTCATCGTCTTCTACTTCCTGCTGATCCGTCCGCAGCAGAGCAAGATGAAGCAGCAGAAGGAGATGCTGGCCGGCGTCAAGCGCGGCGACCGCGTCGTCACCGGCGGCGGCTTCATCGGCCTGGTCACCAAGGTGATCGGCGACAACGAGCTGCAGGTCGAGATCGCCGAGGGCGTGCGCGTGCGCGTGATCAAGCAGACGATCACCGACATCATCACGCGCGGCGAATCGGTGCGCGGCGGCAAGGAGTCGGAGGACGACGAGAAACCGATGCTGCCGCAGGCGGACAAGGCGCAGGCGGGCGAGAGGAAGAGCCTGCTCGGCAGCCTGTTCGGCAAGAAGTAGCTCCGGTCCAGTCGCAAGCGATCATGCTCAATCTTCCGCGCTGGCAGACCCTCGCCATCATCATCGTCACGGCGCTCGCCGGTATCTTCGCGCTGCCCAACATCCTGCCCGATTCGGTCGATAACCTGCTGCCCAAGTGGTATTCGCAGAACCGCATCAATCTCGGCCTCGATCTGCGCGGCGGCGCGCACTTCCTGCTCGAAGCCGATCTGCGCGGCGTCATGAACGAGCGCCTGACCAATCTCGCGGATTCGCTGCGCGGCGAGTTCCGTAAGCAGCAGGTGGGCTACAAGAGCATCGACGTCGACCAGGGCAAGCAGGTGGTCGTGGTGCTGCGCGACGCCGGCCAGCGCGCCAAGGCGCTCGAGGCGATCCGCGCGGTCGACGCCACGATGGCGGTGGGCGGCGACGGCGACGCCATCACGCTCGCCTACCAGGGCCAGGAGCTGTTCAAGAAGCGACAGGAGGTGATCGACCAGTCGATCGAGATCCTGCGCCGGCGCGTCGACGAAACCGGCACGATCGAGCCGACCATCGTGCGCGAGGGCGACGACCGCATCCTCCTCCAGGTGCCTGGCATCAAGGACACGACCGAGCTCAAGCGCAAGATCAACCAGACCGCCAAGCTCACCTTCCATCTCGTCGACGAGGCCACGGCGATGAGCGGCCAGAACGTGCCCGCGGTGCTGCCGCCGACCACGATGCTGGTGCCGACGCGCGAGGGCATGGCGGCGCTGCGCGCCAACAATCCCAAGGCGTTCGAGCAGATTCAGTCGGCCAACCCGAAGATGACGCCGGAGCAGATATGCCGGCGCTTCCAGCCGCCCTGCCTGCCGGTGTTCAAGCGCGTGATCGTGGGTGGCGAGGATCTCGACGACGCCAAGTCGACGTTCGAGAACCAGCAGAACGGCGGCCGGCCGATCATCGCCTTCACCTTCAATTCGGCAGGTGGGCGGTCGTTCTGCGCTGCCACACGCGCCAACATCGGCAAGCGGCTGGCGATCCAGCTCGACAACGAGATCATCAGCGCCCCAGTGGTGCAAAGCGCGATCTGCGGCGGCTCGGGCATCATCACCGGCCAGTTCACCACCCAGCAGACGCAGGAGCAGGCGCTGCTGCTGCGCTCGGGCGCGCTGCCCGCCACGCTCACCATCATCGAGGAGCGCACGGTGGGCGCCGATCTCGGCGCCGACGCCATCCATGCCGGCACGGTGGCCGCGGTGGTCGGCACGGCGCTGGTCGTGCTCTTCATGCTGGCGACCTACGGGCCGACCTTCGGCGGCTTCGCCTCGCTCGCCATGATCGTGAACCTGCTGCTGGTGCTGGCCGGCATGTCGATCCTCGGAGCGTCGCTCACCTTGCCCGGCATAGCGGGTCTCGTGCTGACCGTCGGCATGTCGGTCGATTCGAACGTGCTGATCTACGAGCGCGTGCGCGAGGAGAAGGCGGCCGGCCGCTCGCCCTTCAGTGCGCTTGCGACAGGCTATGAGCGGGCATTGACCGCGGTCATCGACTCCAACCTGACCGCGCTGATCGCGGGGGTGCTGCTGTTCGGCTTCGGCTCGGGCCCGATCCGGGGCTTTGCCACCTCGCTGTCGCTCGGTCTCGTCACGCACCTGTTCACCGCCACGGTCTTCACCCGCATGCTGCTCGCCGCCTGGGTGCGCTGGCGGCGGCCGACCGCGCTTCCTATCTGAGGGCGGCGACATGCTGTGGAAACCGATCCGCCTCGTTCCCGCCCACACGACCTTCGACTTCATGGGCAAGCGCAAGATTGCGCTCGTCCTGTCGACGCTGATCAACGTGCTGTCGCTGGTCGGCGTGTTCGCCATCGGGCTCAATTTCGGCATCGATTTCGAGGGCGGCATCGCCATCCAGGCGCGCGCCAAGGAAGGCACGATCCATCTCGACGAACTGCGCGCCACGACCGGCGCGCTGGGCGTGGGCGAGGTCTCGCTGCAGGAATTCGGCGACAATCGCACGGCGCTGATCCGCGTGCAGCGCCAGGAAGGCAACGCCGCCTGCGTAGCCCACGCCGACACCGTGATGAAGAAGCGCGCCGGCTCGGGCTGGAGCGTGAAGCCGTCGCCCGACCCGAAGGTGGGCGACGTGGAGTTCACTGCGCCGTCGACGCTCGATTCGGCGGGCTGGCGCGACGCGGTGAGCCGAGTCGGTCTCACCGTGCAGGAGCGCCAGCTGCCGCGCGCCAACACCAACACCGTCAAGATCGAGATGACGCCCGAGCAGCGCGCTGAATGGTGCCAGCAGGTGGCGATCAAGCTGGTCGAGGATGCGATCGGCTCCAAGTACGAACTGCGCGGCACCGAATCGGTCGGTCCCAAGATCGGCTCGGAGCTGATGCACTCGGGCGTGATCGCGGTCGTGGTGACGCTCGCCGCCATCGCGGTCTATGTCTGGTTCCGCTTCGAATGGCAGTTCGGCGTCGGCGCCCTGATCGCCATGCTGCACGACGTCATTTCGACCGTCGGGCTGTTCGTGGTGCTGCAGCTCGATTTCAGCCTGACCGCGCTCGCCGCCGTGCTCACCATTGCCGGCTACTCGATCAACGACACCGTCGTGGTGTTCGACCGGGTGCGCGAGAACATGCGGCGCTACAAGAAGATGGGCCTGGTCGAGCTGCTGAACTTCTCGATCAACGAGACGCTGGCGCGCACGCTCATGACCTCGATGACGGTGTTCGTCGCGGTGCTGGCGCTGGTGCTGTTCGGCGGCCCCGTGCTCTACAGCTTCTCGATCGCCATGCTGTGGGGCGTCATCGTCGGTACCTACTCGTCCGTCTGGATCGCCTGCGCGGGTCTCGTCTACCTGAAACTCCGGCCCGAGCAGCTGCGGCCCGACGACGACAAGGCGAAGGTCAAGGCGTGAAGCCGCCCAGTCCTGGTCCCCAGGTTCCCGGCGACAAGAGCCTGCCCACGCCGGACCCGGCGCAGGTCCAGGTGATCCGGACCTACGGACCGGGCCGCTTCCTGATCGGCCAGCGCGAGTGGAAGGAGCCGGTGCTGGTGTCGGCGACGCGCGCCGTCGCCTGGAACGCGCGCAGCGCCGACGATCTGTCGCCCGACCTCCTGAAGGACGCCGAACAGGTCGAAGTGCTGGTGGTGGGCTGCGGCGCACGCGCGGCCTTCGTGTCGCCGGCCATGCGCGCCGCCTTCAAGGCGGCCGGGGTCGGGCTCGAGATCGTCGACACCGGCGCCGCCTGCCGCATCTATAACGTGCTGCTCGCCGAAGGCCGCAGGGTCGCCGCTGCCCTGATTCCATTGTGATCGCGCCCGACATCTATCTGGCCTTCATCGCCGCCACGGCGGTGTTGATGATCATTCCAGGCCCCAACGTGGCGCTGATGGTCGCCAACAGCGTGGCGCACGGCACGCGCTATGGCCTGCTGACGGTGGCGGCGACCAGCAGCGCCGTCGTGATCCATCTCGCGCTCACGGTGCTGGGTGCGGCGACGGTGCTCGATCTGCTGGCCGCGAGCTTCGATTGGCTGCGTTGGCTGGGCGTGGCCTATCTCGTCTGGCTGGGCGTCGCCACGTGGGGTGCGCCGGCGGCCGACCTCGCCGGGACCGCACCGCAGGCGCGCTCGGCCCGGCTGATCTACGCGCGCGGCTTCCTCGTGGGGCTCACCAATCCCAAGACGCTGCTGTTCTACGGCGCCTTCTTCCCGCAGTTCGTCGCGCCGGGACCGGCCGCGGGCAACCAGCTCCTGCTGCTGGCGGCGACGTTCCTCGCTGTCGCCGTCGTGCTCGACAGTTCGTGGGCGATCCTGGCCGGCAAGCTTCGGACTTTACTTACGCTGCATGTCCGGCTGCGCAATCGCTTGAGCGGCGGCCTTCTGGTCGGGGCCGGACTGGGCCTGGCTCTCGCGCGCCGCTCGTCGGTCCCATAAAGGAAAACCCCGCCGTTTCCGGCGGGGCTTCCTCCAGGCAGGCAGGCGCCTGCGTCTGGCTATTTGCGGTTGAGGATGAACAGCACCACGCCGATGGCGATCAGGCCGACGAAGCCTTGGCCGCCCAGGCCCTTGATGAAATTCATGATGTTGCCGGCGATGTCGGCGCCCAGCAGCGGTGTCGCGCTGCCGAACAACAATTGCAGGATGATGCCGAGGGCCAGCAGTGCGACGCCGATCTCGGTGAACTTCACCACGATCTGCCTGGCGCGATCGAACCATTCCATGTCCAACTCCTTTTTTTGTTGCGAGGGGGTTATTTGCGATTGAACAGGTAGAGGATGACGGCGATCGCCACCAACCCCACGACGCCGTTGCTGCCGAGCGTCGATACGAGCTTCATGACATTACCGACAATGTCACCGAAGAAGGCGACATTGGTGCCGAACAGCATCTGCAGCACGATGCCGAGGGCGACCAGCAAGAGGCCCAACTCCGTGATCTTGGCGATCCAGGCTTTGGCCCTGTCGAACAGTTCCATCAGTTGTTCCTCCGGTTAGCGCCGAGGACCGGAGAACCTCGGCGTTTCTTCTTCAGGTTCGACGGAGTGACGACGCAACGCCTACGCGACTGGTGGGAACGAATTCCCACCCACCTATTGTAATAAGATGGCCAAAATGCCGCAATATATGGTGGGGATAGACGGTCCCCAGGCAAAAGAAAACGGGGCCCGAAAGGCCCCGTTTGTCGTTGTTTTCCCGGTACTTAGCCGTGGCTCTGCACAGCCATGCAATAAAGCATGCCTATGGAAAACATGGTGTTGAAGCGGCTGGCATAGGCCGCAATCGGCCGCGCCTTGGCCTTTTCCGCGTCGGTCGCCGGCACGATGCCGAGAAGCTTCTTCTGGTTCGGCCAGATCAGGAACCAGACGTTGAACGCCATGATGAGCGCCATCCACATGCCGATGCCGATGGCACGATAGGGCTGCTGGAACGTCAGGCCCTTCACCAGTTCGCCGTCGGGGTTCATTCCCGCAAGCAGCAGACCGGTGACGACGGTGGCGAGCGCGCCCCAGCGGAACCACCACAGCGCCTGCGGCGCGATGAACTTGTTGATCGCGCCGGTGTGCTCGGGCGGCTGGATCTTCGGCATCATCGGCGTCTGCACGAAGTTGAAGTACCAGAGCAGGCCGATCCACATGACGCCGCTCAGGATGTGCAGCCAGCGCATGGCGAACAGGCTCCAGCTATGGTCGAGAGCGAACATCTTCGCGCCGGTGACGTGCAGGATCACGGCGATGATGACGGTGATGACGAACCCCGCGACGACGGTTCGCTGCAACGAAGTGAATATCGCGCCCATGGAGATTATCCCCCTATCTTGTTGATGGGATTGGCGATTCCCGTATGCATATTGTAGTCGCGGCGGCCGGTGCGTTCAACGGCCGCACGCAACCTGTTATCCCTCTCGACGTAGCGATGACCGAACCGTACCGAGCTCCCGACCTTTCGCGCCGCTATGTGCTCGACCAAGTGCGTGCGCATGATCGCGACCGCTTCCTCGGGACGCTGTTCGCGCCGGAGCCCGCGCGGCGCGATTTGCTGGCTCTTTTGGCCTTCGATCGCGAGCTGGCCCGCACGCAAACCGTGGCGCGCGAGCCGATGCTGAAGCGCATCCGCCTGCAATGGTGGCGCGAGGCGGCGCACGAGATGACGGGATCGGACAAGCCGCGCGCCCAGCCCATCGTCGAATCGCTCAGCGAAACCGTGCGGCGGCACGAGCTGGCGGCCGAAGCGCTGGTGGCGCTGATCGATGCGCGCGAGGAAGAAGTCGAAGGTCCGCTCGACGTGATGCGCGCCGGCGGCGCACTCGCCGATCTGCAGCTCGCCGTGCTGGGCATCGACGACGAGACGACGCGACAGGCGGCGAGAGCGGTATCCGCCGCCTGGTTGATGGGCGCCGGACCGGAGCGTGACGCGCTGGTTGCCCAAGCGCGTGCCAACCGCGCCAAGGTCGATGCGCGGGCGCTGCCGATCCTGCTGCCGGCGCTCTCGCTCGGAGAAATGCCGGAATGGCGCAAGCCGCTCGCCTATTGGTGGGCCGCCCGGCGCGGGAGATACTGATCGAAACAGGAGAACATTCGTGCGCGCCAGGGCAAACGGCATCGAGATCGAATACGAGGCGACCGGCGACAAGAACAACCCGGCGCTGCTGCTGGTCATGGGCCTAGGAGCGCAGCTCACCATCTGGCCGGACAAGCTCTTCAGCGGTCTCGCCGATCGCGGCTTCTACGTCGTCCGCTACGACAATCGCGACACCGGCCTGTCGACCAACTTCGCCTCGTGGGGGCAGGCCAACGTGCCGGCCGCCATCCAGAAGGCGATGAAGGGCGAGAAGGTCGACGCTCCTTATTACCTCGGCGATATGGCGGCCGACGCGATCGGCCTGCTCGATGCGCTGGGCCTCCAGAAGGCGCACATGGTCGGCGCCTCGATGGGCGGCATGATCGTGCAGATCGTGGCGGCCAAATATCCGGAACGCACGCGCTCGCTGGTGTCGATATATTCGACATCGGGGCGGCCCGGCCTGCCGCAGGGCAAGCCGGAGGCGCTCGCCGTGCTGGGCTCGGTGCCGGAGAACGATACGCGCGAGGCTCGGGTGGCGCACGGCATCAAGCTGCGCCGCACCATCGGCAGCCCCGGCTATCCGACACCGGAGGCCGAGTTGCGCGCCTTCGTCGAGAAGAATGTCGACCGAAGCTGGTATCCCGAAGGAGCGATGCGCCAGTATCAGGCGATCATCGCCTCGGGCGACAGGGTCGAGCTCCTCAAGACGATCAAGGTGCCGACGCTGGTGATGCACGGCGAGGACGATCCGCTGCTGCCGGTCGACGGGGGCCGCGACGTCGCCAAGCTGGTGCCGGGCGCGCAACTGCAGACCATCAAGGGCTGGGGCCATGACTTCCCGCCGCAGCTCGTGCCCGACATTGCGGATCGGATCGCCAGATTTTGTAAGGATAAATGAAGAAGCGCCTCACCCTGAGGAGGCCGCGAAGCGGCCGTCTCGAAGGGCGAGGCGCGTTGCCCATCCTTCGAGACGCGGCCTGCGGCCGCTCCTCAGGATGAGGTTATCGATGAGGAAGTAATCATGAAATTCGGCATTTTCTACGAGCATCAGCTGCCGCGGCCGTGGGGACCGAAGAGCGAGTACCAGCTCTTGCAGGATTCGCTGACGCAGATCGAGTTGGCCGACCAGCTCGGCTACGACTATGCGTGGGAAGTCGAGCATCACTTTCTCGAGGAATACTCGCACTCGTCCGCGCCTGAAGTATTCCTCGGCGCCGCCAGCCAGCGCACCAAGCGCATCCGGCTCGGCCACGGCGTGGTCCAGCTCACCACCAATCAGCCGCATCGCGTGGCCGAGCGGATCGCCACGCTCGATCTGCTGTCAGGCGGCAGGGTCGATCTCGGCATGGGCGAGGCGGCGGGGCCGGCCGAGCTACATCCCTTCAACATCCGCGTGCGCGACAAGCGCGAGCGCTGGGAGGAGGCGGTCAAGGCTATCGTCCCGATGTTCACCAGGGAGAGCTGGGAGTTCCACGGCCAGTATTACGACTTTCCGGCGCGCAACGTCATTCCCAAGCCCCTGCAGAAGCCGCACCCGCCGCTCTGGGTCGCCTGCTCCAACATCCAGACCATCGGCAAGGCGGGCGAGTGGGGCATGGGCGCGCTCGGCTTCACCTTCGTCACGCCGGAAGCGGCCCGCGCCTGGGTGCACAAGTACTACAACAACCTGCTCAACAACTCGCAGAAGCTCACCGACTATCCGAGCAATCCCAATGTCGCGATGGTGTCGGGCTTCATGTGCGCACCGACGGATGAGGAAGCGCAGGCCAAGGCCGCCGGCTGGACCTTCTTCATCTTTGCCCTCAGCTACTACGGCCGCAAAGGCGTCGATGCGCCGGGCACGTCCGATCTCTGGAAGGAGTACCAGAGCTGGAAGGGCGGGCCGGAGGAGAAGAAGGCGCTGGAGTCGGGCCTGATCGGTTCGCCCGAAACGATCCGCAGGAAGCTCCGTCAGTTCCAGCAGAGCCGGGTCGACCAGGTGATCCTGCTCAACCAGGCGGGCAAGACCAGCCATCAGGACATCTGCTCCTCCCTCGAACTCTTCGCCAGGGAAGTGATGCCCGAGTTCCACGCCGCTGAGGCCGAGCATACCGAGTGGAAGAAGAAGGTGATGGCGCGCGAGATCGTGCTCGAGGAGCTCGACGTGCAGAAGTACGACATCTACTCCCATCAGAACGAGCACATCGTTCGTCTCACGCCCGAGCAGCTGAAGCAGAAGATGGCGGAAAAGGAGAAGAGGAGCGCGTGAAACATGTTCCCGTCCTGATCGCCGGCGGCGGTCCGGTCGGGATGACGCTTGCGCGCACGCTGGCGTCGTTCGGCATCGGCTGCATGCTGGTCGAGCGGCAGTCCTCGACGACGCGTCACCCCAAGATGGACATCACCAACGGCCGCTCGATGGAGCTGTTCCGGCGCATCGGCCTGGTCGACAGATTGCGCGCGGTGGCGGTGCCGGAGGAAAACAATTTCGACGTTGCCTGGATCACCACGCTGACCGATCGCGAGCTGCATCGCTTCAAATATCCGAGCGTGGTGGAGAAACGCGCCGAGATCCTGGCCCGGAACGACGGCACTCAGCCGCGCGAGCCGGCGATGCGGGTGAGCCAGGTGATGATCGAGCCGGTGCTGCGCGATGCCATCGTCAACGATCCGCTGGTCGACGCGCACTGGGGCGTGGCATTCGAAGACTTCGTGGCGGACGGGCAGGGCGTCATCTGCACCCTGCGCACGATGGCGACCGGCGCCACCGAACAGGTGCGCTGCGACTATCTCGCCGGCTGCGACGGCGGCAATTCGATCGTGCGCGAGAAGCTCGGCATCAGGCTCGACGGCCAGGCCAACGTGGCGCACCGCTACATGGTGCATTTCCATTCCGAGGCGCGCGACGTCCTGCAGGCCTTCGGCGTCGCCTGGCACTACCAGAGCGCGATGGGCACCTTGATCGCGCAGGACGACCGGTCGGCCTGGACGCTGCAGATGCGCATGCCGAGCGATCCGAATACCGATCCCAATGCGGTGCTGGATGCCTGGGTCGGCACCGGGAACTTCGCACGCAAGATCCTGGTCGCCAATCCGTGGTTCACCAACCTGCTGCTGGCGCAAAGCTACGGCGGGCTCTCCGAAAATGGCCGCGTGTTCCTGGCGGGCGATGCCGCGCATCAGTACATCCCGACCGGCGGCTATGGCATGAACACCGGCATCGGCGACGCGATCGATCTCGGCTGGAAACTGGCCGCCGCCATAAAAGGGTTCGGTTCGGCCAACCTGCTGGCGTCCTACGATCGCGAGAGGCGCCCCGTGGGCTTGCGCAATCGGCTGGCATCGGAGCGCCACACCGGCGTCCGCTTGAAGATCGCCGAGCTCTACCAGAACGAGCGCGACCTCGATGCGCTGGCGCGCGGCATCGCGGCGCTTGGCAATGCCGAGAACGAGAGCTGGGGCATCGAGTTCGGTTATCGCTATGACGGCGTCGAGCCCAATCCCCTCGTTTACGAACCGACGACGGCGCCGGGCGCGCGGCTGCCCAGTGTCGTCCTGAAGGACGGCACGTTCCTCTACGACCAGCTCGGGCCGTGGTTCACGCTCATCTGCTTCGGCAGCGCCGATCCGTCGCCGCTGATCGATGCCTCGCCGGCGCCGCTCACGACGGTGGTGATCGACGATCCGGCGATTGCGCCGATCTACGAGGCCAGGCTGGTGCTGGTGCGACCTGATACGCACGTCGCCTGGCGCGGCAACGATTGCCGTGACGGCCGCGCCGTGTGGCGCGCCGTCCTGCACTAGCCGCGGCCGCCCACTTCGTCGATATGGATGAGGAGATCGGCCGGATCCTCGTAGACGCGGATGGCGCCCGACTGGCGCAATTCGTCGGAGCCGTAGCCGCCGCTCATCAGGCCGACACCGAGCGCTCGACAGCGTGCGGCGGCGAGCATGTCCCAGATGCTGTCGCCGACCACGACGCAGGTCTCGATGGGCACCTCCAGTCGCTCCGCGGCGGCGAGGAAAAGATCCGGGTCCGGCTTGGCATAGCGCACCTGATCGCGCGTGATGACGGGCGAGCGCGCCGGATCCACGCCCAGCGAGCGCAACACCACGCTCGCCGTTTCCAGCCGTCCGCTGGTGGCGATCGCCCAACGGATGCCGGCTTCGGTCAGCCACGCCAGCAGCTTCTGCGCCCCCGGCAACGGCCGCACCTGGCCCGCCAGCTTGAGATACGCCGCCGCATGCCGCTGTCGCACCCGTTCGCTGAACTCGGCGCTGATGTCGAGGCCGGTCTCGCGCAAGAGCTGGTTGGTGAACAGCCCGCCGCTCATGCCGATCTTGCGGTGGATGCGCCACACCGAGAGGTCGATGCCTTCCGCATCGAGCGCGTCCTTCCACGCCAGCACGTGCTGATAGACGCTGTCGACCAGCGTGCCGTCGAGATCGAACAGGAAGGCGGGCTCGATGCGCATGGCGGCCTCCAGTGGCGTCGTTCCTAGTAACGCATCGAACAAGTAAAGTGGCGACATGAGAATTGCCATCATTGGCGGCGGCATCGGCGGATTGTCGGCCGCATTGCATCTGCTGCGCGAAGGCTTCGACGTGCACGTCTATGAGCAGGCGCCGCGCATCAGCGAGATCGGCGCCGGCATCCAGATCAGCCCCAACGCCTCGCGGCTGCTGCACCGGCTCGGTCTGCGCCCGGCGATGGACAGGGTGGGCGTGTTCCCGCAGGCCGTCCACCAGCGCCGTTGGGACGACGGTCGCACCTTGCAGCGTGCGCCGGTCGGCAAGCTGGTCGAGGAGACGTTCGGCGCGCCGTACTACCACTTTCATCGCGCCGATCTTGCCAATCTGCTGGCCGATGCCCTGCCGCCGGCGCGTGTGCATGTCCGCCACAGGCTCGTCGGCATCGACGAGCCCGGCGAGCGTGTCGTCGCGCACTTCGAGAACGGCGCGCACGCCGAGGCGGAGGTGCTGGTCGGCGCCGACGGCATTCATTCCAAGGTCCATGCGCTGGTGTTCGGGCAGGAGAAGGCGCGCTTCACCGGTTGCATTGCCTGGCGCGGGCTGGTGCCGGCCGACAAGGTGAAGCATCTCGACATCGAGGTCGCCTCGCACAACTGGATGGGGCCGGACGGTCATGTCGTTCACTACTGGGTGTCGGGCGGCCGGTTCATGAACGTGGTCTGCGTCACCGAGCACGGGGCATGGACGGAGGAAGGATGGACCGTGCCGGGCAAGGTCGCCGACGTGGCGGCGCGCTATGCCGACTGGCACCCGGTGGTGCGCGGCCTGATCGCCTCCTTCCCCGAGACTTTCGTATGGGCGCTCCACGATCGCACCGAGCTCACCCATTGGAGCCGAGGCCGCATCACCCTGCTGGGCGATGCCTGCCATCCCATGCTGCCGTTCATGGCGCAGGGCGCCGCGCAATCGATCGAAGACGGTGCGGCCCTCGCGGCGCTGCTGAAGCAAATGGCCGATGCACCGGAGCAGGCGCTGAAGCGCTATGAAGAGATCCGCAAGCCGTGGGCCACCAGGCTTCAGCAGGCATCGGCGAACAATCGCGTACGGTTTCATTTGCATGACGGCCCCGAGCAGCGAGCTCGCGATCTTGCGATGGCGACCTCCGGTGACCGCTCGATCGCCAACATCGGCTGGCTGTATCAGCACGATGCCGGCAAGTTGGACTGAGTTACGTCCCAGGTGGCCGATCGCCACCGACTGACGAAAACTGGGTCAAGATATGCGCGGCCGAACAGTTCGGCGGTGATGGCAAAGGCGCGTTCGTTTGCCAGAATGGGTCGTGGCGGCCGTGCGCGCGCCTCTCGTCCAATAAACGGGCGAACGGCCCCTCATATTGTTGCTGTCGTGGGCGAGAGTTTCGGAAAGCGGACTAGATGACTCTGAGCGAGCCGGCGATCGGGACCGCCCATCCGTCACCCGTTCGGACGTTCGGCAGGACCGTGCGCTCCGGAATCGAACTGATGGTCCGCGCGCTGGGGCGCGCTGGCGTGATCTGGGCAACACTCGCCGGATCGCTCGCGACCCTCTCGTTCGTCCTCGCGATCGCCCATCAGGCTTCGTCGCTCAGCGGCACCGAGGCGGTCCAGCGCCAGCAGGCGGCCGAGGCGATCCGTGACCTCGACGCCGACCTGCGCATGCTGATGCGGCAACTGATCGTGCCGTCGATCGACGTCGAGCCGATCTCCCCCCAGCAGCGCGCCGATCTGCTGGCGAGCTGGCAGCGCGTGCGCGCCAACCTCGACCGCATCTGCCGGTCGGATGCCACCGGCCGGCCGGCCGACGGCGAGATGACGGCGATCTGCCAGTCGGCGGCCTTCCTCACGGCGCGCCTGCCGAGCGAGCTCGCGGCGTTCGATCCGCCGGCCCGCATGGTCGATCCCGCCGTCATGCATGGCGCGGTTAAGTTCGCGGCCCAGGTGGCCGCAAAGGCGGCGCGGGCGGTCCGCGAATCGGATGCGCTGGTCGAACGCATGTACCGCGACCACGACCAGTCGCTGCTAGTGCTGGCTCTGTGCAGCGTGGGCTTCGGCGCGTCGCTGCTGGCGATGCTCTACGTGATCGGGCGCACCGCCGCCCGCTTCCAGGCACAGTGGCGCGAGGCGCAGGACGCGCGCGACCGGCTGCAGGAATCGATCGATTCCCTGCCGTCGGGCGTCGTCCTCTACGACAAGGACGAGCGGCTGGTGATGTTCAACAAGGCCGCACGAGTGATGAGCGGCGGCGTCGTCTGCCGCGAGAATCTCGGCCGGACGTTCGTCGACCTTCTGCGTGAGGCCGAAAAAACCGGGCAGGCGAGGGGTGTCACCCTGTCCGACCCGCTCGAGGAACGCATCGTGCGCTTCCGCACCAAGCGCGACAAGCGAGTGTGGCAGTCGTTCGATGGCCGCTGGATCGAGCGGACCGATCTGCCGACCTCGAGCGGCGGCACGATCAGCGTCGGCGTCGATGTCACCGAACGCAAGATGCACGAACTCGAGCTGCAGCGCTCGCGTGACCTGTTGCAGGAGACGATCGACGCCATTCCCGCCGCGGTCCTGCTCTACGACAAGGATGAGCGGTTGGTGATGTTCAATGAAGTGGCGCGGCGGACGACGCCGGTGCTGCAGAGCGGCAATCCCATCGGCATGACCTACGAGCAGTTCGTCGCCGAGACGGTGAAGTTCATCTCCAAGCACGGTGCGCCGATCGACAGCAAGCCCGAGGAGTGGATCGCGCGCTTTCGCAGCAAAGGCGCGATGACCGAACGCCAGCAAATCGGCGACCGTTGGTACGAGTTCCGCGAACAGGCGACCCGCTCCGGAGGCACCGTGTCGCTGCGCGTCAACGTCACCGAGCTCAAGCTCAACGAACTGGCGGCGGCGCGCTCGCGCGATCTGTTGCAGGGCGTGCTCGATGCGCTGCCGGCAGGTGTCGTGGTTTACGACAAGGACGAGCGCCTGATCATGGCCAACCGCGCCGCCAATAAGCTGTCGGGCGCCACCCGGTGGGCCGATGCGATCGGCCGGACTTTCACCGAGCTGTGCCAGCGCACGTTCGAAGGGATGATGCGGCAGGGCGGCGAGACACCGGTCAGTGTCGAGGCCATGGTCGAGCGCTTCCGGGCCCGTCGCCCGCAAATCATTCAGCTGCCCGACGGACGGTGGGCCGAGTGGAGCGAGGTCGAGGGTCCCGACGGCGGCACGATCGGCCTCAGGGTCGACGTCACCGCCGTGAAGCAGCACGAGATGGCGGCGCGCCAGGCGAGCGAGGCCTACCAGACGCTCGTCAATTCGCTGAGCGACACGGTGTTCAAGGTCGACATCGCGAGCGGCGACATCATCTTCCTGAGCGCCGGGGCGGCCGAGCTGTTCGGGGCGGACGCCGCGCGGCTGGTCGGCACGTCCTTCCTCGATCTGGTCCCGGCGGAGGACCACCGCGTGATCGAGGCCGCGCTACGCCAGTCTGAGCCCTCGGGCGGCGGCACGCGCGACCTGCAGTTCCGCGTGCACGATGCCAGCGGCTCGATCCGCCATGTCGAGGTGCGCTTCAGCCGCGGCCAGGACGAACAGGGCAGGGACGTCGCGACCGGCGTGATCCGCGATGTCAGCGAGCGCGTGGCGCTGGAGGCGCGGCTCGAGGAGGAGGTCGAGCGCCTGCGCGCCATCGTCGAATCGAGCGGCGCGCTGGTCGTGCTGACCGACCACGACCGCAATATCCTGATGGTCAACCGCGAATTCGAGCGCCTGCACGGCATCCGCGCCGAGGAGGCGATCGGCATGTCGCTCAAGAACATCGTGCAGTCCGGCCTCGATGCCGCGGTTTACGAGCGCTGGAAGAACGAATCGCTCGGACCCGACGAGCTCGCCGCGCAGGTCTACGCCAAGGAGCTGTTCGACCCGGCCGGCGGCCGCCATCTCATGACCATGACGGCAACGCCGATCGTCGACGGCGAGGGCCGCGTGCGCCGCATCGTCTTCCTCGGCGTCGACGACACCCATCGCCGCGAGGCCGAGCAGGCGTTGCATCATTCCGAGCGCCTGGCGACGGTGGGCGAAATGGCCGCCGCGGTCGCCCATGAGATCGCCCAGCCCCTGCAGGTGATCGAACTGGCGCGCTTCGCCGTGCTCGACGAGGCCGACGAGGCCAGGGACGGCAAGCTGCTCGATCCCGGCTTCATCACGGGCAAGATGAACCGCATCGGCCAGCAGATCGAGCGCGCCCATCGCATCGTCGGCGACCTGCGGTCCTTCGTGCGCGGCTCGTCGGAGCCGGACCAGGCGCCGGTCGAGCTCGACGTGCGCGATGCCGTCAACAGCGCGCTCGACCTCACCCGGCATACGCTCGAGACCGTGCATATCGAGCTCGAGACCGGTTTCGCCGACAACCTGCCGCTGGTTGTGGGCCGCGCCGGCGCCCTCGACCAGGTGCTGATCAACCTGATCAACAACGCGCGCGACGCCGGCGCCCGGCACATCGCGATCGAAGCGACGGCGGTGGTGCATCTTGGCCGTCCGGCCGTGCGGCTTGCGGTGTCGGACGACGGCCCGGGCATCCCAGCCGACGTCCTGCCCAGACTGTTCGCGCAGTTCGTCACCACCAAGCCCAAGGGCGTCGGCACCGGGCTCGGCCTGCGCATCTGCCGGCGCATCGTCGAGGAGATGGGCGGCACGATCGCGGTCGCCAACCGCGCCGAAGGCGGCGCGCAGTTCGATATCCTGCTGCCTGCGGCCGGCGCCGAGGGCGAGTAGCCCAAGCCCGCGGCCTGCGGCAATTGGGCAAAGCCGTCGCGGCAACCGGGTGGGCCGATCTGCGTTTGGGCATCGGCCATGCGCATCGTCCGCCTCGTTTCCCTCGCGATCTTCGCCGTCGTCGCCGGGCTTGCCGGCGCGGCCGCGCAGGATCGCGAGATCCAGCAGGCGGCGGCTACGCCTGAGCTGAGCGCGCGGGCCTGCCTGGCCGATCTCGATCGCCAGGTCGCCGACGCCAAGGCCGACCTCGCCCGGTGCAGCACGGCCATTGCTGCCACCGGATTGCCGGTCGCCGAGCGGGCCGGTGCCTTCCTGGTGCGCGCCAAGGCGCATGCCGCGCTGTCGGACGCGGCCGCAGCCCGCGCCGACTATCAGCAGGCGGTGCAGCTCTTCACGGCTGCGATCGATCCCACGGCGGCCAATCCGACCCTGGTCTTCTACCGCGCCGTCGCCTATCACGCGCTGGGCGACGTCGAGCATGCCGAGAAGGATTACGACTTCGTCATCGTCAACAACCCGCGCAACGCCGTGGCGCTGGTCGATCGCGCCATTCTGCTGTCGCGCCTGAAGGGCGAGGTGATCACCGCCGGCGCCGACTTCGACCAGGCCGTGGCTGCCGCGCCGAACGACGCGGACGTGCGCATGGCGCGCGCCGAGTTCCAGTACTTGCGCGGCCAGTTCAATCTCGCCGCCGCCGACTACGACGCGGTGCTGAAGCTCGACCCCAGTCGGCCGCTGGCGCTCTATGGCCGGGGCCGGGCGCGCCTGCATCTCGGCGACACCGCGAACGGTAACGCCGACCTCGCAGCGGCGCGTGCGCTCGATGCCGGGGTCGATCGGGCGTTCACCGCGGCCGGCTTGAAGCCCTGACCCGCTTCGGGCGATACGTTCGTCCATGTCTCTCGTCTTTGCGCCGGCGCCGCCCGAGCGGCTGGCCGACATCGACCGGCTGATCCGCGCCGCCTTCGCGCCCTACATCCGCGCCCTCGGCCGCGAGATCTCGCCCGACGCCTATGGCTGGTTCGCCGAGGCCATCGCCCAGGGCGACATCTACGCCGCGTCCGACGGCACCGACATCGCGGGCGCGATCGTCACGCGCCGCCACGACAGGGATCTCGAACTGGCGCTGATCGGCGTCAGTCCTCAGCGCCAGAAGCAGGGCATCGCCGGCTGGATGATCGGCCGGATCGAGGAGCTGGCGCGCCGCCGCGGCTATGCCACCCTGTCGCTCAACACCGCCGAGATGATGACGGACCGCGTGCGGCTCTACAGCCGGCACGGCTTCGAGATCGTGGGTCGCGGTCCGCCCACGCACGGCAAGGATGCACACACCCGCGTCTACATGGAAAAGGCTCTGATCTAGGCCTTCAGGTTCGCCGCCTTGATGACCTCGCCCCACTTGGCGGTCTCGTCGGCCAGCAGCTTGCCGAACTCGGCAGGGCTCATCGGCATGGGCACGCCGCCGAGATCGAGGATCCGAGCCTTTATCTTGGGATCGGCGAGCGCCTTGCCGACGGCGACGTTCATCTTGTCGATCACCGGCCACGGCGTGGCGGCCGGCGCGCCGAGCCCCGCGAAGGCGCTGGTCTCGAAGCCCGGCAGGAACTCGCTGATCGCCGGCACGCCCGGCAGCAGCGCGAGCGGCTTGGGGGTCGACACGCCGAGCGCCCGCAAGCGGCCCTGGCGGATATGGTCGATCGAGGACGGCAGATTGTCGAACATCACCTGCAC
>DASRFX010000132.1:0-39005 GCA_035651335.1 Reyranella sp.
CTGCGGTCGAGGCGGGCGAGAATCTGGGCTTCCTGCCGGGCGACATGCGCGAGAAGCTCGATCCCTATCTCCGCCCGCTCTACGACGCGCTGAACGACCGCATGGGGGCCAAGCGGCTCAAGCAGAACATCGACGACGGCACGATCGAAATCGCGCCGGTCGCGTTCATGCGCGGCCGCACGCTCAACAACAGCTTCGTGCTGATCGACGAGGCGCAGAACTGCACCTACGGCCAGCTCAAGATGCTGCTGACCCGGCTCGGCTGGCACTCGACCATGGTGATCACCGGCGATCCGGACCAGACCGACCTGTTGCCCGAATTGTCCGGGCTCTCGGGCATCGCCCAGCGTCTCGAAGGATTCGACGACGTGGCGGTGGTTCGGCTCAACGACGGCGACGTGGTCCGCCACCCGCTGGTCGGCCGCATGCTCGGGGTGCTCTGACGGAGCTTTCTCGTCGTTGAGGGGACTTCGACAGGACCCGCTGGGCGAACCGGCGGGCGACGACCAAGCGCAAATGGCAACCATCCGCACTTTGCGCCCGTTATCTCCGCGGAGCGGTGGAATAGATGGATTTTCCCGGAGAAGTAGAGGCAAAGCGCGAAGCGGCCGCGCATGCCAGACGGGTGGCGGGTTCCTTGCCCAACCGCGATGACGTCGCACGCCTTGTCGCGTTTGCCGAGCGGTTGGAAGCTCAGGCCGATGACCTCGAAGACAGGCTGTGCGCCGCCAGCCCGGAGTCCCTTTAAGGTCTTTTTCATCGAGCTTTGGCGGTCGTGAACTCGCCAGTTATCCACACATCGGAGCGCGGCAGCCGATCGGATCAAAGCGGGAACGTCTGCCGTCCGCCAGTTTTCATCCGAGTTTATGCCGTTCTGAATAAGTAAGTCTCGACAACGGATTAGGCGCACGCTGGCGAGCGGCTGCCACCCTGCCTACATTGAGTCAATATCGTGACTCGGAGGTAACCTCCGTGTCGCAGCCGGCTTGCTCACAGATTTCCCCACACCCGTGATCGACGAGAACGATACCGAACATAAACCGCAGGACGAAGCGGCGCCCGTCGAAGGGTCGTTGGCCGACGGAATCCGCGTCATCGCCGAGTTCGTGCGTACGCTTCCCAAGAAGCCGGGCGTCTATCGCATGATCGGGGCCGACGGCGAGGTGCTGTATGTCGGCAAGGCGCGCTCGCTGCGCAGCCGCGTCGCCGCCTATACCCAGCCGAACCGGCTCGAGACCCGCCTGATGCGCATGGTCCAGAGCACGCGCGGCATGGAATTCGTCGTCACCGGCAGTGAGGCCGAGGCTCTGCTGCTGGAAAACAACCTGATCAAGCGCTTCCGGCCACGCTTCAACGTGCTGCTGCGCGACGACAAATCGTTCCCCTATATCGTGATCCGCAAGGACACCGAGTGGCCGCAGCTCGCTAAGCATCGCGGCACGCGCGATGCCGGCAACGAATATTTCGGCCCGTTCGCCTCGGCCACCGCCGTGAACCGCACGCTCTACGCGCTGCAGCGCGCCTTTCCGTTGCGCTCGTGCTCCGACGGCGTGTTCTCGACGCGCACACGGCCTTGCCTGCAGTACCAGATCAAGCGCTGCACGGCGCCCTGCGTCGGCCGCATCGCGAAGACCGAATACGATGCCATCGTCGACGACGTGCGCGGCTTCCTGGGCGGCCGCAACCGCGAGGTCCAGCAGGCCCTGGTGGGTCGCATGGAGAAGGCCTCGACCGACCTCAATTTCGAGGAAGCGGCGGTCTTGCGCGACCGCGTGCGGGCGCTCGCGCACATCCAGTCGCACCAGGCGATCAGCCTCGAGTCGATCGACGAAGCCGACATCTTCGCCGCGCACTCGGAGGGCGGACAGGTCTGCGTCCAGGTCTTCTTCCTGCGCGCCGGGCAAAACCTCGGCAACCGCGCGTACTTCCCCAGTCATGCCAAGGAGCTCGCTGAAGCCGACGTGCTGTCGGCCTTCATCGGCCAGTTCTACGAGGCACGCCAGGCGCCGAAGCTGGTCCTGGTCAGTCACGAAGTGGCGGAAGCCGGGCTGCTGGAAAGCGCCCTCGCCCTCAGCGCGGGCCACAAGGTCGAGATCCGCAATCCCAAGCGTGGCGACCAGAAGGATGCGCTCGACCAGGCCGTCCTCAACGCGCGCGAAGCCCTGGCGCGGCGCATGGCCGAGCGCGGCACGCAGCGCCAGTTGCTGGAAGGCGTGGCGCGCGTGTTCGGGCTCGATGGCGCGCCCGAGCGCATCGAGATCTACGACAACAGCCACATCCAGGGCCACGCGCCGATCGGCGCCATGGTGGTGGCGGGACCGGACGGCTTCATCAAGAACAGCTACCGCAAATTCAACATCAAGAGCGAGGAAGCGGCCGGCGACGACTTCGCCATGATGCGCGAGGTGATGAGCCGCCGCTTCGGCCGCCAGCTCAAGGAGACGCCCGACCGGGCCGAGGAGAGCTGGCCCGACCTGGTGCTGATCGACGGCGGCCAGGGCCAGCTCGAGGCGGCGCGCGGCGTGCTGGCCGAACTCGGGTTGGACGACATCCCAGTCGTCGGCATCGCCAAGGGGCCCGACCGCGACGCCGGCCGCGAGCGCTTCTTCATGCCGGGCCGCCAACCCTTCTCGCTCGAGCCGCGCGATCCAGTGCTCTATTTCCTGCAGCGGCTGCGCGACGAGGCACATCGCTTCGCCATCGGCACGCATCGCACGCGCCGCGCCGCCGACATCACGCGCTCGGCGCTCGACGAGGTGCCGGGCATCGGCACCGCGCGCAAGCGCGCCCTGCTGCACCATTTCGGCAGCGCCCGCGCGGTGGGTGCAGCAACGCTCGAAGACATCAAATCGGTGCCCGGCATTTCCGGCGCGCTGGCCCAGAAAATCCATGACCACTTCCGGGGCGGCCGGTAAAACAACCCCGCGCATGCTCAATCTGCCCAACATCCTCACCCTGTCGCGCATCGCCGCGATTCCGCTGGTCGTGGCCTGCTTCTGGCTCGAGCGCGGCTGGGCGCAGTGGCTGTCCTCGATCCTGTTCGTGGCGGCTTGCGTGACCGACTGGTTCGACGGCTATTTCGCGCGCCGCTATCATCAGATCTCGCGCTTCGGCCGCTTCCTCGATCCGATCGCCGACAAGCTCCTGGTCGCGGCGGCGCTGGTGATGATGGTGAACAGCGGCACCCTGCGCGGAGTGCACGTGCTGGCGGCGCTGATCATCCTGGCGCGCGAGATCCTGGTCTCCGGCCTGCGCGAGTTCCTGGCCGAACTGCGGGTCGGCCTGCCGGTCAGCCAGCTCGCCAAATGGAAGACCGGCACGCAGATGGTGGCGATCGCCGTGCTGCTGCTGGGCGACGCCGTGCCGCTGTGGGTCACCAATGTCGGGCTGGTGCTGATCTGGCTGGCGTCGATCCTCACCCTGATCACCGGTTACGACTATCTGCAGACCGGCCTGCGTCACATGGCGGAGGATACGCCGCCGGGAAGTGCCGAATGAAGGTGCGCTACTTCGCCTGGATGAAGAAGACGGTGGGCGTCGCCGAGGAGGAGGTTTCGCCGCCCGCGTCGGTCGCCACCGTGGGCGACCTGGTGAAATGGCTGCGGACCACGAGCGCGGGCCACGCCGAGGCGCTGGCCGAGGGCGCGGCGTTCGGCGCCGCGGTCGACCATCAGACGGCGACGTTCGACGCCAAGCTCGCGGGCGCGCGCGAAGTCGCCTTCTTCCCGCCTTTCACCGGAGGCTGATATGGCCGTCCGCGTCCAGGAAGCAGATTTCGACGTCGGCCGCGAGCTCGAGCGCCTGACCGCCGGAAACCGCAGGATCGGCGGGCTGGTCACCTTCGTCGGCCTGGTGCGCGAGATGCATGTGCGCGAGGGCCTGCACCGCGAGAAGATCGACGCCCTGACGCTCGAGCATTACCCCGGCATGACCGAGAAGGCGCTGGAAGACATCGAGGCCGAGGCGTGCCGGCGCTGGCCGCTCGAGGCGACGCTGATCGTGCACCGCTACGGCCGGCTCGAGGCGGGCGACCGAATCGTGCTGGTCGCGGTCGGCTCGCCGCACCGCGAGGCGGCCTTCGAGGCGTGCGAATTCCTGGTCGATTGGCTGAAGACCAAGGCGCCGTTCTGGAAGCTCGAGGAGACGCCGGCCGGCGAGAAATGGGTTGGCGCGCACGAAGGTGACGATCAGGCGGCAGCACGGTGGGAAAAACGGCGATAGCCTGACGGAACCTGGGCAGCCATGCGGCGTTCCCTCCCCCGTAAGCCACGATAGGGAGGGAAGGCTCGATGACCTCGATGTCCCGTCGCACCGTTCTTGGCTCGATCGGCGTCGTGGGCGCCGCCGCCACTGCCACTCACTCTGCAATTGCCCAGCAACAGCATCAGCAACTGGCGGTCGCGCCGCCCAGCACCGTGACCACCCCGCCGCGCGATTTCAGCCCCAATGGCGCGCCGACCACCTATTTCAGCGACCCCGACGTCATCGCCGTCGATCCGGCATTCCAGGCCTACGTCGTGCCCAACAGCGCGATCAAGCGGCTGTGGACGGGGGCGCTCTGGATGGAAGGCCCGGCGTGGAATGCCGAGGGCCGCTACCTCGTGTTCAGCGACATTCCCAACAACCGCCAGATGCGCTGGCTCGAGGATGACGGCCACGTGTCGGTCTTCCGCATGCCGTCGAACAACAGCAACGGCAACACCTTCGACTTCCAGGGCCGGCAGGTCTCGTGCGAGCACGTCACGCGCCGCGTCGTGCGCTACGAGCTCGACGGCAGCATCACCGTGCTGGCCGATTCATTCAATGGCAAGCGGCTTAACTCGCCCAACGACGTGGTTGCCCATCCCGACGGCAGCTATTGGTTCACCGACCCGCCTTATGGCGGCCTGCTCTACGAGGGCGCGCCGGACGCCGCGGGCGGCCCGAGCAACGCCGCCGGCCACATCAAGACCCATCTCGGCCAGCTCGCCGGGCTGGGCGAGGCCAAGCGCGAGCTGCCGACCAGCACCTACAGGATCGACCCGACGGGCAAGATCGAGCTCGTGCTGACCGAGGAGCAGCTGCCCGACCCCAACGGCCTCTGTTTCTCGCCCGACTACAAGAAGCTCTATGTCGTCAGCACCGGCAAGGGCCCGGGCGACAAGGGACCCGGCGGCAAGGGCGACGTGCACGTGTTCGACGTCGGCGCCGACAACAAGCTCTCCAACGGCAGGCTGTTCAGCGATTTCAAGGTGGACGGCGTGCCGTGCGGGCCGGACGGCGTGCGCTGCGACGTGGATAGCAATCTCTGGGTATCGAGCAATGCCGGCCGTGCGGTCGGCTACAACGGCGTCACGATCTGGACGCCGGCCGGCAAGCTGATCGGCCGCATCCGCCTGCCCGAAGTCTGCGGCAATATCTGCTTCGGCGGCCCCAAACGGAACCGCCTGTTCATGGCGGGAAGCCAGTCGCTCTACGCCGTGTTCGTCAACACCCAGGGCGCCGGGCCGGCCTGAACGCCGGCACCCCCTCAGCCGCGGTAGTTCTCGACCACGTTGGCGGCCCGCACTTCCGCCTCGTCGGGATTGCGGCCGAACTCGCGCAGCGCGCGGCGCTGGCGCAGCAGGTCCCAGCAGCGATCGAGCTCGACGCCGATCTCGGCGAGCCGCGCGCGATCGTCGTCGCTCAGCGCATGCCGGGCGTAGAGCTTCTTCTCCTCGTCGACGAGATGGTTGATATGCAACAGGACGGCTTGGTCAGTCGTGTGCTGCGTCATGCCCGCTCCTCCGGTTAGCCGAGCGCCACCAGCGCCAGGTTGGCGAGCCCGCGAGCGCGCAGCCGGTCGGCCGCCGCCAGCGAGCGCTGGCCACTGCGACAACAGAGAACAATGCGCCGCGCTGTCGGCGGTTGCACGGCGATCTCGGTGACGTGGTCGACGTCGAGCCGCACGGCATGGGCGAAGGGCGACTGCGGCGCCTCGTCGAGGCCGCGCAGGTCGATCACCAGATCGTCGGCGGCCACTGTCTCGGGCGCGATGAAGGGGATCGAGGCGTCGGGTTCGGCCGCGCCGGCAAAATCGAAGCCGCCGACGGCGAGCGTGCGTGCGTCGAAGGTGATCACCCGGCCAAGCGGCGACGGTTCGAGGCCGAGCAGCAGCTGCAGGGTCATGTGCGCCTGCAGGCTGCCCAGTACCGCCACCGCAGTGCCCAACACGCCCACCGTGGCGCACGTGCCGCCGTCGACCGCGACGTCGGGAAACACCGCGCGATAGCTAGGCGCGCCGCCGCAGAAGGCGCCCACGTAACCCGTGAGGCCGATCACCGAGGCGCTGACCAGGGGCTTGCCGAGCCGGCGGCAAGCGTCGCTCAGGATGTAGGTCACGGCGAAACTGTCGGCGGCATCGACGATCACGTCCGCATCGTCGGCCAGCCGCACGACGTTCTGCGGCGTCAGGCGCTCGACCACAGCCTCGGCCGCGACGTCGGGATTGATGGCCCGCGACCGCTCGCATGCGACTTCGGCCTTGGACTTGCCGATATCGGCCATCGTGTACAGCGGTTGGCGATGAAGGTTGGCTTCCTCAACCGAGTCGTGATCGACGACGGCGAGGCGGCCGATGCCGGCGCCGGCGAGATACTGCAGCACCGGACAGCCCAACCCGCCGACGCCAACGACCAGCACCGACTGGGCGGCAAGCCGCGCCTGCCCGGCAGCGCCAACTTCGGCCAGCACGGTCTGCCGCGCGTACCGGTTCATGCGCATGCCCTCAGTTCATCCATCCAGCGACGGGCCTGCGCCACCGGATCGCGATTGTTGACGATGTCGCCCACCACCGCGGCGCAGTCGGCACCCGCTCTCAGGCACTGGATAGCGCGCTCCAGCGTCAGTCCGCCGATCGCGACCAACGGCCGATCGCCGATCAGCGTCTTCCACTCGCCGATGCGCTCCAGTCCCTGTGGCGCCCACGGCATCTTCTTGAGTGCGGTCGGCCAGATCGGGCCCAGCGCGACGTAATCAGGCTGCGCGGCCAAACCCTTTTCGAGTTCGGCATGATCGTGCGTGCTGACGCCTAGTCTCAGTCCGGCGCGCCGAATCGCCGGAAGGTCGGCATCGAGCAAGTCTTCTTGGCCGAGATGGACCCACGCGCATTTCTCATCGATGGCGATCTGCCAATGGTCGTTCACAACCAGCGCCGCATCGTGCTTTTGGCAGATCGCCCTGGCCTCGCGGACCTGCCGGCGCAGTTCGTCCTGAGGCTTGTCCTTGAGCCGCAGCTGAATGAAGCGCGTGCCGGCCGGCACCAGGCGCGCCACCCATTCGGCGCTCGGCACCACGGGATAGAACGGATCGATCCTGATCATCCGAGCACCGCCCTGCCGACCACCGGCGTCGAAGGTTGCGCCATGTCGCGCGGCTCCATCGGCCGGGCGAGGAAAGCGCGACGTCCGGCATCGATTGCGAGCGCAAAGGCGCGGGCCATCTCGACCGGGTCGCCCGCCTCGGCGACCGCGGTATTGAGCAGGACGGCGTCGTAGCCCAGCTCCATCGCCGCTGTGGCGTGCGAGGGCACGCCCAGCCCCGCATCGACCACCAGCGGGATGTCGGGGAAATGCGCGCGCAGTGCCTTGAGGCCATAGACGTTGTTCAGCCCGCGCGCCGAGCCGATCGGCGCGCCCCACGGCATCAACACCCGGCAACCCGCCTCGACCAGCCGGTCGGCGACGGCGAGATCCTCGGTAGTATAGGGGAACACGTCGAAGCCATCCTCGCAGAGAACCCGCGCCGCTTCGACCAGCCCGAATACGTCCGGCTGCAAAGTGTCGTCGTCGCGGATCACCTCGAGCTTGATCCATTTGGTGTCGAACAGCTCGCGCGCCATGTGCGCCGTCGTCACCGCCTCCTTCACCGTATGGCAGCCCGCCGTGTTGGGTAGCACCTTCAGGCCTGTCTCGCGGATCAACGTCCAGAAACTCTGCCCTGCCCGCTCGGGGCCCGCTTCGCGCCGCAGCGAGACGGTCACGACTTCCGCCCACGAAGCCTTGATCGCCTCGGCAAGGATTGCGGGCGAGGGATAGCGCGCCGTGCCGAGCAGCAGGCGCGAGGAGAGCTCCACACCGTAGAAAGCCATCTCACCCTCCTTGCATCGGCGCCACGATTTCGACCTTGTCGCCGTCGGCCAGCCTGGTCGCCGGGCGCTGGGTCGCCGGCACAAACCGGCCGTTCACTGCCGTTGCGATCTTGCGGCCTGTGAAGCCCAGGCCGTCGAGCGCGACCGCGAGCGTGCCGGCTTCGATCTCACGCTGTTCGCCGTTCACGAATATCCGCATGGCTCTCGTTCTCCAGAATGTCGGCGACCTCGCGCGCCAGCGACGGCGCGAGCAGGAAGCCGTGACGGAAAAGGCCGTTGACGCTGAGCACGTTGCCCATGCGGCGCACGGCCGGAAGGTTGTCGGGGAATGCGGGCCGCAGACCGGTGCCCAGTTCGAGGATCTCGGCTTCGGCAAAGGCCGGATGCAGCGTATAGGCCGCATTCAACAGCTCCATCGTCGAACGCACACTGGCGCCGCCGCGCGCCTCGCTCTCGATCATCGTCGCGCCGACCATGTAGATGCCCTCGCCGCGCGGCACGATGTAGAGGGGGATGCGCGGATGCAGGAGCCGCACCGGTCGCGAGATCGCGACGTCGCGCGAACGCACGACAACCATCTCGCCTCTCACGCCGCGCAGGTCGGGCAGGGAGTCGCGCGCGGCAAGACCGCGACAATCGATGACGGTTCCACGTGCCGCGCCCACGTCGAACTCGACGCCCAGCCTGACCGTCAGCCGCCCGGCAAGCGCCGGCAAGGCGCGCCGTGGCTCGAGGTGCCCCTCGCCGGCAAAGAACAGCGCGCGCCGGAAACGGCCGGCGAGATCGGGCTCGAGCGCGGCGACACGGCCTTCATCGGCCCATTCGAAGTGCGACGTGCGCTCGGCGAATCGCGTCAGTTCGGCGCCGTCTCGCGGCGGTGCCACGACCAGGCTGCCGCGGCGGACCGTGCCGGCAAAATGCCGCGCCCACCAATCGATCGACGCCACCCCGCGTTCCGCCACGATCCGGTCGGTGGTGGCGGCTTCGCACCAAGGCGCCAGCATGCCGCCCGCCTGCCAAGAACAAGCCCCGTCGCCCACGGTCTTGCCGCGTTCCACCACTTCGACGGCGAAGCCCCGTTGGACGAGTTCGAGGGCGCAGCAAAGGCCCGCGACGCCGGCTCCCACCACGATGATCTTCGATCGGCCCAAAGCGAAACTCCCGTTCCTTCGCCGGCATCACCCGGATCAGGTTCAAAGGGTTCAGCCAATCGGCTGTCTCAGACCTCATTCCCACCGGGAATGGGGACACCCCTCGGACGTGGGTCAAGCAGACTGCGGACCGACCCATCTGTCAAGCCGCGGCCTCAAGTCGTGGACGGTTGGCCGGACCCCGTTAAGATGCCGGTCATAGTCGAGGGGAGATTCATTGCCACTGGCGGGGGTACGCGTTTTCGTCGTCGAGGATGAGGCCCTGGTCCTCCTCGAGCTCGAGGACCTGCTGGCCGATCTCGGCTGCACGGTCGTAGGCTCAGCGCTGCGCATCGAGGAAGCGTTGTCGATGGCGCAATCGGTGCAATGCGACGTGGCCGTGCTCGACGTCAATGTCGGCGGCGCGCGCATCGACACGGTCGCCGAAGCGCTTGCCCATCGCAACATCCCCTTCATCTTCGTCACCGGCTACGAGCGCAACGTGCTGCCTGCCGCCTTTCGGGACCAGCCCCTGCTGATCAAGCCCTACGGCAAGGCGGACCTCGAGCAATCGCTGAAGATGTGCATCGACCGATGACCACGCGCCAAGCTTCGTCGTCCAAGGCGTGGCCCGCGGCGTCCCATCTCATCCTCTACGCCGTCATCGTGGCGCTGCCACTGCTGCTGCTGGTGGGCCTACTCCTATATCGTTCGGTGGTTCTCGAGCGCGAGCAGCTGGAGCGCCGGATCATCCAGGTCTTGGATGCGCTGGTGGCGGATGTCGATCGCGACATCGACCGGCATCTGACCGTGCTGCACACGCTCGCCACCTCTCCCGCCATCGCCGCCGAGGACTGGCAAAGCCTCTACAAGCAGGCCAAGCGCGGGCTGAGCGGCAAGACCTACCTCGTGCTCATCGATGCCGATGGCCATCAGTTGGTCAACACCTACGTGCCGTACGGTCGGGCACCGGAAATGACGGGAGATCCCGCTACCCTGCAAACCATTCGGCGCACCGGGCAGCCGGTCGTGTCCGACCTGTTCGTCAGCCTGGTCGTGCACGCTCCGGTCTACAACATCTCCATCCCCATCCTGCGTGACGGCAAACTGGCTTATGTGATGAGCCTCGGCTTGTTGCCCGAGGATCTGCGGCAATTGCTCGATGCCGAACAAGTTCAGGCCGACTGGACCACGACCATCTGGGACCGCAAGGGCATCATTCTCGCCCGCTCGCGAGATCACGATAGTAGCATCGCCACCAAAGTGTCCCCCGATCGCCTGCAGCACCCGCCGAGGACGGTGTTCGCCTCGACCAACTTCGAGGGCAAGCGTGTGCTCGCCGTCACGGCGCGAAGCGGGCTTTCCGACTGGACGATCGGCGTCAGCTATCCCGCCGAACTCGTCGATCGACAAGTCCGGCAGTCGTTGCTGTTCTGGGGCATCACCATCGCCGTCTTCGCCGCATTGGTTGTCGTGCTGGCGGTAGTGTTCGGCCGGCAGATCGCCGTGCCGCTCGCCGCAGCACGCCAGGCAGCCGAATCGCTGGGCCGGGGCGAGCCGGTCACGGTCGCGAGTTCGACCGTCAGCGAAGTCAACGCCGTCAACCACGCGCTGCACGACGCACAACTAGAGCTGCAACGCAGCCTGGCCGCGCTGAACGAGCATGAGGAGCAGCTGCGGACCGCCGCCGATGCGGCGCAGTTCGGCGCCCATCAGTACGACGTCGCCAACGACCGGTCGATCCGCTCTCCCCAGCTCCGCCAGATACTGGGCGTCGACGATGCCGGGGACGCGACGTTCGAATCGGGTCTTGCGCTGGTCCATCCCGACGACCGTGCCGCCGTGCGCCTGCACAAGGAGCAGATCCTCGCCAGCGAGGAGAACTACCAGCTGGCCTACCGCATTCGCCGCCCCGACGGCGAGGTCCGATGGGTCATGGACCGCGGCAAGGTCATCCGCGACGCCTGGGGCAAGGCGCAGCGGGTGGTGGGCGTGCTGCTCGATATCACCGATCTCAAGGCCGCCGAGCAGCGTCAACGCCTGCTGTTCGACGAACTCAATCATAGGGTCAAGAACACGCTGGCGATCGTTCAATCGCTGGCCCAGCAGACGCTGCGCACCAAGCCCGGCCCGGAGGAATTCGCCGGCGCCTTCGAGGACCGCCTCGCCTCACTGGCCCGCGCCCACAATCTCCTGACCCGGGAATCCTGGCGCGGCGCAACCTTGGATCGGATCGTCCACAACGCCATGGAGCCGTTCGCCGACAGTGGCGGCCGCATCACCGTAGAGGGGCCGACAGTCGTCGTGCCGGCCGGCTCGACCATCACGCTCTGCCTCATGCTGCACGAGCTCGCGACCAACGCCGCCAGGTACGGCGCGCTGTCGACGCCGCAAGGCAACGTCGCCATCGCCTGGAGTCTGTCGCGCAACGGCGCCTTGCTGAACATCGATCTGCAATGGCACGAGCGGAACGGCCCGACCGTGTCGCCGCCGACGCGCAAGGGCTTCGGATCGCGCCTGCTTGCCGCCAGCGCCCGCCAGCTCAACGCCGAGCTCGGCGTCGACTACGATCCGGCCGGCGTGCGGTACCGCCTGCGCTTTGCGGTACCGGTCTCTCAAATGGTCGACTTTCTCGGCAGCCAGGCCGCCGACGCGGTCAGCGCGTCGTAGCGAAGTGTGCCGATTCGCCGAAGCCCTCGCAGTCGGGCTGGCGAACCAGCGCCTTGAAGTCCTCAACGATCGCACGCGTCATCGGCCCGACCTGATAGCGACGCTGGTCGATCGCGCCGACCGGCACGATCTCGGCCGCTGTCGCGCACAGGAAGACCTCGCTCGCGTCGTCCAGCTCCTCCGGCATCACGGCACGTTCCTCGACCGGCCAGCCCCTCTTGCGGGCCAGCCCCATCACGGCGCGGCGCGTGATGCCGTCGAGGAAATTCTCCGGCTTGGGCGTGACCAGTTTCTCGCCCATCGCCAGGAAGATGTTGGCGCCGGTCGATTCGGCGAGCCGCCCCTGCCAGTCGAGCATCAACGCATCGTCGAAGCCCGCCTTGAGCGCCCGATCCTTTTCGATGCCGCAGATGACGTAGAGACCGGCCACCTTAGCCTCGCCCGGCGCCACCTCCGGCGACGGCCGGCGATATTTCGCCATGGTGACGTTGATGCCGCCGGGCCGGGCCTGCACGGATAGCGTACCCTCCTGCGCCCACGGCGCGATCGCAAGATGCACCGTGGTGCCGATGGCCGACACGCCCATCACTTCCGAGCCACGCCAGGCGATCGGTCGCACGTAGCCCGACCCGAGCTGGTTGGCCTTCACGACGGCGCGCGTCGCCGCGTCGATCTCCTCGCGGGTCCATGGCAGTTCGTAGCCCAGCAGGCGCGCCGAATTGATCAGCCGCGCGCTGTGTGCGGCGAGGCGGAAGACACGGCCGTCATAGATGCGCTCGCCCTCGAACACCGCCGAGCCGTAATGCAGCGCATGCGTGAGCACGTGCATTTTGGCCTCGCGCCAGGGCGTCAAGGCGCCGTCCAGCCAGATGAAGCCATCTCGGTCTGCCATTGATAAGGACATTGCGGTCTCCGATGCTATATGATTCCAATTCGCCCAGTTTACTTGACGAATAAGCAACTTTTGGAATCAATAGGACAATGTTATTGTCCTTGTCAATCCTACTGACCTTTTGTCGGAAATCAGCGACTTGAAGGCGCGTGCCGGCGATAGGGAATCGCGCGGCAGCGCACTATATTCGCCGGCCTCAGTCGCCCGTCGTCCGCATGGTTGAAACGAAATCTCCTGCCAATCCGCTGTTCCTGCGCGAGGAAGAACTGCGCCAGGGCATAGAGCTGCTGTTCTATGCCTATCGCGACTTCACTTTCGAGTCGGACCAGCAGCTCAATCGCTACCACCTCGGCCGCGCGCACCACCGCGCGCTCTATTTCATCGGCCGCTATCCCGGACAGACCGTCGGCCACCTGCTCACGATCCTGAAGGTCACCAAGCAATCGATCAGCCGCGTGCTCAAGGACCTGCTCGAGCAGGGCTATGTCGAGCAGACGAGCGGCACGCGCGACCGGCGTGAGCGGCACCTCGAGCTCACCGAGAAGGGCAAGAAGCTCGAACGCGAGCTAACCGACCGCCAATGCCAGCGCTTCGCGCGAGCCTATCGCGAGACCGGGGCCGACGCCGTCGAGGGCTTCCGCAAGGTGCTGCTCGGCCTCCTCGATCCCGCCGAACGCGCCCAGGTCGACAAGCAGGTGCGCAGCGGCGGGCGTTGATGGAAACCGGCGGGGACAAGCCTCACATTTTGGTCGTCGATGACGACACGCGCCTGCGCGAACTTCTGAAGTCGTTCCTGTCGCGCAACGGCTTTCGGGTCAGCACCGCCAAGAGTGCCGCCGAAGCGCGCCAGCATCTCGATGCGCTCGACTTCGACCTGATCGTACTCGACGTCATGATGCCTGGCGAAACCGGACTCGAATTCGCCGGCGAACTGCGCCGCACCGACGACGTGCCCATCCTCATGCTGACGGCGATGGGCGAGTCCAAGGACCGCATCGCCGGCCTCGAAAAGGGCGTCGACGATTATCTCGGCAAGCCGTTCGAGCCGCGCGAACTCCTGCTGCGCATCCAGAACGTGCTGCGTCGCAGCCGGCCGGCCGAGCCGACGGGCGAGGTCCTGCGGCTCGTCACATTCGGCCCGATGCAGTTCGACACCGAGCTGGGCGAACTGACGCAAAAGGGCAAGCGCGTGCCGCTGACCGACGCCGAGATCGCGCTGCTGCGCGCGCTCGCCGGTCATTTGGGCCAGGTGTTGAGCCGCGAGGCGCTGTGCAAGAGCGTCGGCAGCGAGGTCAACGAGCGGGCGATCGACGTGCAGGTGACGCGGCTGCGCCGCAAGATCGAGCCCGATCCCGGCTTTCCGCGCTATCTGCGCACGGTGCGCGGCCAGGGCTACCGGCTGGTCGACGCCTGAATGGCTCTCGACCGATGATGTCGCGCATCCACGACTGGTTCGAGACGCTGGCGCGCTGGGCCGACCGTCATTCGCCGCAGACGCTGTTCGCGCGGGCGCTGATCATCATCGTCGTGCCGATGCTCATCCTGCAGGCGCTGTCGGCCTGGTGGTTCTACAGCCAGCGCGGCGACAACGTGACCAACCGGCTCGCCTTCCTGCTGGTCCGTGACCTGCGGGCGCTGATCTCGATGCAGGCCGATTTTCCCGACGAGGCGCATCGCAACTGGATCGTGAGCCATGCCGCGCTCGACATGCTGATCTATGTCGACTTCCGCAAGGGCCTGATCCCGCCTTTCAAGGCGCCCGACTACTACGACATCGTCGGCCGCGAAGTGCAGGGCGCGCTCGATGCCGACCTGCACAAGCCCTACTTCATCGACAACAACATCGGCGGCAACCAGATCCTGATCCAGATCCAGCTCTCCGACGGCAACATCATGGAGGCGATCGTGCCGCACGTGCGCCTCACCTTCGGCTCGAGCTTCGCCTACGTGCTCGCCCAGGTCGGCCTGGCGCTGGTGCTGTTCGGGCTCGCGATCTGGTTCATGCGGCGCGAGCTGGTGCCGATCGAGCATCTCGGCGTCGCCGCCGACGCGCTCGGCAAGGGCCGCGAGGTGCCGGACTTCACCTTCTCGGGCGGCACACGCGAGGTGCGCAACGCCGCCACGGCCTTCCAGACCATGAAGATCCGCCTGCGTCGCTCGATCCAGCAGCGCACCGAGATGCTGGCCGGCGTCAGCCACGATCTGCGCACGCCGCTCACGCGCATGAAGCTTTCGCTCGCCATGCTGCCGGAGTCGCCGGAAACCAAGGAGCTCGCCGACGACGTCGCCGACATGGAGCGCATGATCGAGGGCTACCTTGCCTTCGCGCGCGGCGAGGGCGACGAGGAGCCGGGGCCGGTCGACCTCTCCGACATCCTGCAGGAAGTGGCGGGCAACGCGCGGCGCGACAATGCCAATGTCGCGGTCGGCTGGAACGGCGACATGCATGTCGAGCTGCGCACGCTCGCCATGAAGCGCTGCCTCACCAACCTCGTGACCAATGCGCTGCGCCACGGCGACAAGGCCGAGCTGCACGCCAATCGCGGCCGCACGACCGTCGAGATCACGATCGACGACGACGGCCCCGGCATCCCGCCGGAAAAATACGAAGAGGTCTTTCGTCCGTTCTACCGGCTCGATTCCTCACGCAATGTCGACACCGGCGGCGCGGGCCTCGGCCTCACCATCGCGCGCGACGTTGCCCGCGCCCATGGCGGCGACGTGGCGCTGGCGCCATCGCCACTGGGCGGACTGCGCGTCATCGTGCGAATTCCCGTCTGAGCCGGGCGCTGTGCTAGAGTTGAGTCAATAGGTAGAGAGAATCATGTCCAAGCCGTCATCGATCAAGTTCGTCCGCCATCCGCACCCCTCGCCGACGCCCGCCGACAAGCGCGCCGAGCTGCTGAAGAACCCGGGCTTCGGCCGGGTGTTCAGCGATCACATGATCACCATCCGCTACAGCGAAGGTCAGGGCTGGCACGACGCCCGCATCGAGCCGCGCGGACCGATCCAGATGGATCCGGCGGCGGCCATCCTACACTATGCCCAGGAGATCTTCGAAGGGTTGAAGGCCTACAAGACCGCCGACGGCGGCGCGACATTGTTCCGTCCCGAGCAGAACGCGCGCCGCTTCAACGACTCGGCCAAGCGGCTCGCCATGCCGAGCCTGCCCGAGGACATCTTCCTCGAGGCGGTGAACCAGCTGGTCAGCATCGACCGCGACTGGATCCCCGACGGCGACGGCAGCCTCTATATCCGGCCCTTCATGTTCGCCAACGAGATCTTCCTCGGCGTGAAGCCCTCGGCGAGCTATCTGTTCAGCGTCATCGCCTCCTCGGTCGGCTCCTATTTCAAGTCGGGCGCCGACGCGGTCTCGGTGTGGGTGAGCCAGGAGTTCACTCGCGCCGCCCCGGGCGGTACCGGTGCCGCCAAGTGCGGCGGCAACTACGCCGCCAGCCTGCTCGCCCAGGCGGAGGCAACCAAGCATGGCTGCGACCAGGTCGTGTTCCTCGACGCCGCCGAGCGCAAATGGGTCGAGGAGCTGGGCGGCATGAACGTGTTCTTCGTCTTCAATGACGGCTCGATGAGCACGCCGCCGCTCGGCGGCACCATCCTGCCCGGCGTCACGCGATCCTCATTGCTCACCCTGGCCAAGGACAAGGGCATCAAGGTGCGCGAGGAGAAATACTCCTACGACCAGTGGAAGGCCGATGCGCACAGCGGCAAGCTGCGCGAGGCCTTCGCCTGCGGCACCGCCGCCGTGGTGACGCCGATCGGAACGGTCCGTGCGCCCGAGGGCGAGTTCAAGATCGGCAATGGCGGTCCGGGCACGCGCACCGAGGAGCTGAAGGCGGCGCTGGTCGACATCCAGCGCAGCCGCGCGCCCGATCCGCACAAGTGGGTGCACAAGGTCTTCTAGAAGAGCTTTCCGCCATCGGGCACCACACGGTCCGGCGCGAACAGCACGACCGCGCCGGCCCCGTCGGGGAAGCCCAGGGTCAGCACTTCCGACATGAACTTGCCGATCTGGCGCGGCGGGAAATTGACCACCGCCGCGACCTGGCGGCCGATCAGGCAGTCGGGCGTGTAGTGCACGGTGATCTGGGCCGACGATTTCTTGACGCCGATCTCGGGCCCGAAATCGATCAGCAATCGAAGCGCGGGCTTGCGTGCGCCCTCAAGCGGCGCCGCCTCGCGGATGGTGCCGACGCGGATGTCGACCTTGGCAAAATCGTCGTAGGCGATGGTGCTCATTCAAGCACCATAGCAAAAGAGCCGCCCCTTCCGGGACGGCCCTTTAATCGCTACGCGTTACGCTACGCTACTCGATCAGCGGACTACTTCTTGGCGATCGCGGCCTTGACCTCTTCGGTCAGCTCGGCGATGCGCGCATTCAGCGTCTCGAACGCCTCGGCCTGGCTCTTGGCGTAGAGGTCGGCGAGTTCCTTGGTGTTGGCGAGGACCGCGTCGTAGCTCTTCTTGACGAAGTCGATCTGCTTCGTAGTCTTCTCCTCGACCGTCGCGGCGGCGAGCACTTCGCTGCCGTGCTTGGAGAAGTCCTCCATGGCGGCACGGAACATGTCGCCCTGGCGCTGCGCGATGGTCTTCATCGACTCGACGGTCGTGGTGCCGGCCGTGGTCAGCGCGGCGAAGTTCTTGCGGCCGGTCTCGACCAGCGTCTCGACGTTGACGGTCGGCAGCTTGAATTCACCGGCGATCTTGGTGAAGTCGAAGTCGGCGAAGGGGTTCTTGAAGGCACCGGTGGCGTAGGTCATGGAATCTCTCCTGATGGGGCTTGGCGTGGGCTGAAACTTGAGCGCTCCACAGCAATTGCTGCGGTGCACAACGGGCCTAAATCTATGTATGCAGCGCAGCAAGTCAAGTCATTTTTGTGCAGTGCACAAAAGATTCACGAGGTGGGCGTTTCGACCTCCTGTTCGCGCCGCTTGGGTCGGCGGAAATCCGTATATTTTTCAACGGATTGTGCCCATCTCTCGGCCCTTTTCAGCCGCCCGTCCAGAGCGGCCATGGTCTTCGACAGATCGCTCGAGTCGTCGTCGCCAAAGGTGCGCGAGACGTCAAAGTGGATGGCGGCCAAGCCATTTTGCCGCACCGCACCCGGGAAGCCCTCGCTCGGAATGCCGGCCGCCTCGAGCATCGCCGCCATCGAGCGCCGCACCGTAGGCGCCAGCGAGAGGGCCAGGATGGGATCCCTCAGCATGGCCTTGCGGATTTCGCGCCACGCCGGGCGCCTTGCCTTGAGCGCATCGTAGCGGCGCATCATCACGTCGAACAGCCGATCGCGCGCCGTCTCCTCCGGGTCGCCGCTGGCATGGGTGCCGGCCAGCACCTCGGAATCGATATGGCCGATGAATGAGGCGATCAGCGCCGCCTTGTCGGGGTAGAGCCGATGGAGGTCCGACAGGCTCATCTCGGCGGCGGCAGCGACGTCGCGCAGGGCGACGGCTGCGAAACCGCGCTCGGCCACGAGCCTGAGAAAAGCCTCCAGCGCCGCCTCGCGCTTGCTCATCCCGCGAGCTCCTTCGATCGTTGGGACGCCGCTGCCAGCGCCTTGTCGAACACCGGTTGGATGCCGCTGTCGGATGCCATCAATACCTTCAATGCCTCGGCCGTAGTGCCGCCGGGACTGGTCACGTTAACGCGCAACTGCGCAGCGGGTTCGCTCGATTGCCGAAGCAATTCGCCGCTGCCCGCCACCGTAGCGCGGGCGAGCTGCATCGCCATGTCGGGCGCGAGGCCAAGCTTGGCGCCGGCCGCCGCCATCGCCTCGACCAGAAGAAAGACATAGGCCGGACCGCTGCCGGACAGAGCCGTCACCGGATCCATCAGCGCCTCGTCGTCGACCCAGAGCACCTGTCCCACCGCCTCGAGCAACTCGTGGCAGCTCCTCTTCTCGGCGGCGGACACGCCTTTCGACGGCGTCGCCACGGTGATGCCCTGGCGCACCGCAGCCGGCGTGTTGGGCATCGCGCGCACGACCTTGGCGGCGGCGCCAAGATGACTCGCGAAGTATTTCAGCGTCTTGCCGGCGGCGATCGAGAGAAACACCGACCCCTTGTCGGCGAAGCGCCTGAGGTCGGGCAGCACGCCGTCCATCGATTGCGGCTTGACCGCCAGCACGACGATCTCGGGCGTCTCCTTGACGTCGCTGGTCGCGGCGAAGCTTCTGGTCTTCTTGGAACGCAGCGCCTCCGCGGGCTCGGCGACGATGACATCGGCCGGCGACAGGCCGCGCGCCAGCCAGCCGTCCAGCATGGCGCCGCCCATCTTGCCGCATCCGACCAGCAGCAGCTTGGCCATGTTCTTTCTCCTAGCGTCCCTTGAAGCGCGCCGGCCGCTTCTCGCGGAACGCGGCGGCGCCTTCCTTGCGGTCCTCGCTCGTGGCGATCTTCTCGAGCTTGTAGCGCTCGGGCACGAAGATCTCGGCCGGTCCGCGCGGCAAGGTCTGGTTGGCGAAGTCGCGCAATGTGCGAATGACGAGGGGTGCCGAATCGGCGATCACCTTGGCCATGCGGCGCGCTTCCTTGCGCTCTTCGCCGAGCGCCACGACCTTGTTGACGAACCCCACCTCGTAGGCGCGCTTGGCCGGAATCTCTTCCCCCAGGAGGAGAAGTTCCATCGCGACCTTGTGCGGCATGCGCGAGACGATGCCCGGCATCAGGCCGCCGAACACGCCGACCTTGGCTTCGGGGTACATGAACTTGGTGGTGTCGGCCGACACCATGAGATCGCAGGTCATCACCATGCAGATGCCGCCGCCGATCACCCAGCCCTGCGTGGCGCAGATCATCGGCTTGCTGAGGGGATGGGAGACGTGCGGCACTGCCTTCCACATCGCGGCCGGCGGGTCCTTGAGGTCGGCGCCGACGCAGAAGGCCGGCCCGTCGGCCTGCAGGACGGCGACGTTGTCCGATCCGGCCTCGAAGTTCCGGTAGGCATCCCACAATTCGTCGCACAAGGCCTGGTTCAACGCATTGCGCTTGTCGGCCCGCGCCATCGTTATGGTGGTGATGCCTTCGCTCGATTCGACTGTGACCAGGCTCAAGAAACCCTCCGGTGTTCTTGCTGGCAGGGTAGCAGCCGCCCATACTCGTGGCATCAGGAGAGAGATCATGCAGACCCGCAATCCCTTCCTCGACGATCTCACCAAGATGGCCAACGGCGCCATGGGCGCGCTGTCGGGCATGAAGGACGAGGTCGAGAACCGCGTCCGCGACCAGATCGCCAAGATCCTGGACGGCATGGACATTCCGCGGCGCGACGAGTTCGACGCCGTCAAGGCGATGGCGGCCAAGGCGCGCGAGGAGAACGAGGAGCTGAAGAAGCAGATCGCCGAATTGCAGGCCCGCCTGCTCAACACCGGGCCGTAGGCGATGCGCGTCGGCGTCGAGGTCGGCGGGACCTTCACGGATCTCGTCGCGGTCGAGGGCGGCCGCGTGGTCGTCACCAAGGTGCCGAGCACGCCGCGGTCGCCCGACATCGGCGCCTTCGAGGCGCTCACCGCATCGGGCATCGACCTCGCACGCATCGAGGATCTCGGCCACGGCTCGACGGTCGCGACCAACGCCGTGCTCGAGCGCAAGGGCGCGTCGGTGGCGTTCGTGGCGACGGCGGGCTTCCGCGATCTCCTGTTCATGCAGCGCCACGACCGGCGCAACATCTACGATCTCTTCTACGCCAAACCGGCGCCGCCGGTGCGCCGCAAGGATTGCTTCGAGGCGTACGAGCGGATGAACGCCGACGGCTCAGTGCAGACACCGCTCGACGAGGTCAAGGTGACGGCCGAGCTGGTGCCGGCGCTGAAAGCCGGCGGCTATCGCGCCGTCGCGGTCTGCCTGCTCAACGCCTATGCCAATCCCGCGCACGAGCAGCGGCTGGCACGGTTGATCACCCAGGCGCTGCCCGGCGTGCTGGTGACCTGCTCCCACCAGGTCGCGCGCGAGTTCCGCGAGTTTGAGCGCGCCTCGACGACGTTGTTGTCGGCTTACGTGCAGCCGGTGATCGACGGCTACCTGCACCGCTTCGAGCACAAGCTTAGCGGAGCGGGCTTCAAGGGCCGCTTCACGGTGATGCAGAGCAACGGCGGCCGCCTGCCGGCCGATGCCATGCGCACCAGCGCCATCACCGCGCTTTATTCCGGCCCGGCGGCCGGCGTGGTCGGCGCGACGCGCCAGGCGGCGCGCTCGGGCTTCAGGGACCTGATCACCTTCGACATGGGCGGCACCTCGACCGACGTCTGCCTGGTGCAGGACGGAAAGCCCTCGCTCGCCTCCGAGAGCGAGATCGACGGATTGCCGATCCGCACGCCGGTGCTCGACATCGTCTCGGTCGGCGCGGGCGGCGGCTCGATCGCCTGGGTCGATGACGGCGGCATGCTGCGCGCGGGCCCGCAGAGCGCCGGCGCCGATCCCGGCCCGGCTTGTTACGGCCGCGGCGGCCAGCTTCCGACCACGACCGACGCGCATGTCGTGATCGGCACCATCCGGCCCGAGGCATTCCTCGGCGGCAAGATGAAGCTCGACGCGGCGGCGGCGCACAAGGTCTACGAGCCGCTGGCGCGACAGTTCAAGCTCACGGTCGAGCAGGCGGCGTCGGCCGCGCTGCAGCTCGCCGATGCCAACATCGTGCGCGCCATCCAGCTGGTCTCGACCGAACGCGGCCGCGACCCACGCGACTACGCGCTGGTGCCGTTCGGCGGCGCCGGCCCGCTACATGCCGCGCGCATCGCCGAGGAGCTCGGCATCTCGACCATCGTCGTGCCGCCCAACGCCGGCGTGATCTCGGCCTACGGGCTGGTCGCCAGCGACTACACCAAGTTCGATGCCGTGACGCGCAAGATGAAGCTCGACGAGCAGGCCGCCAGGGAAGCCGGCAAGACCTTCGCCGAGATGCGCCGGCGGCTTGCGACGCAATTCGCCGACATGAAATTGCCGGGCGACCTCGTCTACACCCACACGCTCGACATGCGATTCGTCGGCCAGGCCTTCGAGGTCGGGGTCGAGATTCCGGCCGACAAGCTCGACAAGCTCGATGCCCAATATCTCTCGGGCCTGTTCGCCGACGCCCATCACCGCACCTTCATGCACGGCGCCAAAACGGACCGGCCGGTCGAGATCGTCACCCTGCGGGTCGGCGCGACCCTGCCGATCGGCACGCCGCCGCGTCTCGACCGCGAAGCGACGAAGGCTGAGGCCGCCCAGCAGACCAAGGTCTTCCATGGCGACCGCTGGCTCGACTGCGCACGCTATTCAGCCGAGGCGGAGAAAGTCGTCGGCCCCGCCGTCATCGAAGGCCATACCGCCACGACCTGGGTGCCGCCGGGCTGGACGGCGACGCTCGACAAGGCCGACAATCTCATCCTGAAGAGAGCATCATGAGCGAGACCCTGAGCCCTCTCGACTACGCCGTGATCAGTCAGGCGCTGATCGCCTCGGCGCGCGAGATGGGCGTGAAGCTGATCCGCTCGGCCTACTCGGCCATCCTGCGCGAGGCGCGCGACGGCTCGGCCGGCCTGATGGATCGGAACGGCAACACGGTCGCCCAGGCCGAACTGATCCCCATGCAGCTCGGCCCGATCGGCGAGACATTGCGCGCCTGCCTGAAGCGCTATCCGGTCGATACGCTGAAAGAAGGCGACTTCCTGATCAACAACGATCCGTTCGAGGGCGGCCAGCACATCCCCGACGTCTTCATCTTCACGCCGATCTTTGTGAACGGCCGCGTCGTCGGCTTCGGCGCCTCGGTCGCCCATCATCTCGATCTCGGCGGCGGCGCGCCCGGCCTCAATATCCACGCCTCCGACGTCTACCAGGAAGGCCTGCGCTTCCCGCCCAGCAAGTATTCCTTCGAGCACGACTGGAACGGCGGCGCCTTCGAGCGGCTGGTCACCGCCAACGTGCGCGTGCCCGACCTGACCATCGGCGACTTCAACGCGCAGTTCGCCGCCAATGCGATCGGCGTGCTGCGGGTCAAGCAGCTCTGCGAGCGCTATGGCGCGGCCAAGGTCGAGGCGGCGATGAAGGAGATGCAGGACTATTCCGAGCGCCGCGTGCGCGCGGCCATCGCCAAGGCGCCCAAGGGCACGTTCTACGGCGAGGACGCGATCGACGATGACGGCCTCTCCGACGATCCGCTGGTCATCAAGGCCAAGGTCACGATCGGCGAGGACTCCGTCGAGATCGACTTCGAGGGCACCTGCCCGCAGGTCAAGCGCAACCTCAACTGCCCCTACTCGTCGACGCTCTCGGCGGCGCTCTCCTGCGTGAAGTCGGTGCTGACCAGCCCGGACATTCCCTACAACGAGGGCACGGCGCGGCCGGTGCGCATCAAGGTGCCGTACGGCTCGCTGCTCAATCCCAGGCCGCCGGCGCCGGTGCGCGCGCGCATGATACCGGCCTATCGCGTGTTCAACGCGGTGATGAAGGCGCTCGCCCAGGCGCTGCCCGAGCAGGTGACGGCCACCGGCTTCGACTGCACCACCGCCTTTTGCCTCAGCCGCTTGGGCGAGAAGGGCTACAGCGTCTATCTCGAGATCTTCGGCGGCGGCTACGGCGCTTCCAAGCACGCCGACGGCTGCGACGCCGTCGACAGCCCGCTCAGCAACTGCTCCAACGCGCCGGTCGAATCGCTCGACATCGACTACGATTTCTTCCGCATCGTCGGCTACGAGCTGGCGCCCGACTCGTTCGGCATGGGCGCGCGGCGCGGTGGCGCGGGCTTCTTCCGCCGCTGCGAGATCCTGAAGGACGACGTGCAGCTCGCGATCTATTCCGACCGCTTCCGCCTCGCCCCCGAGGGCCTGCTGGGCGGCGAGCCCGGCCAGCGCGGCTACTGCCGGGTGTTCCACAAGGACGGCACCGTCGAGGAGCTGAGGAGCAAGGCCGCCATCGATCTCGCCAAGGGCGACATGGTCGAGATGTTCGTGGGTGGCGGCGCGGGCTTCGGCCGGGTCGCCGACCGGCCCGACAGCCTGATCGACCGCGACCTGGCCGACGGCCTGCTCACCCGCGATCCGCGCAGCGCGCGCAAGCTCGCGGCCGAGTAGCGAGCGCCTTCCGGGTTGGGACGGAAATCCCGCCAAACGAACTGATCGTATGTCCAAGCCTTTGGGAGGACAGGGTTTTGGGGGACATTTGCAGCCGCACTGAGGTCAGATAGCCCCGACCGACCTTAAATAGAGGTCGCTCACTTCCTTGGTGATCTTGCCGGCCTGGCCGTCACCAATCAGCCGGCCGTCGATCTTGGTCACCGCCGTCACGCCGCCCAGGGTGCCGGTTACGAACGCCTCGTCGGCCGAATAGACCTGGGCCAGGGTGAAGTCGCACTCGCGCGCGACATGGCCCGCGCCGCGCCAGGCCGCGATCACGTTGGCCTGGGTGATGCCCTTGAAGCTGTAGAGGCTGGTCGAGGTCCAGATCTCGCGCCCGCGCACGATGAAGAAGTTGGTCGAATTGCACGACGCCACGAAGCCGCGCGGGTCGAGCATCAGCGCCTCGTCGGCGCCGGCCTTGATCGCCTGGATCAGGGCCTGGATCAGGTTCAGCCGCGAGTGCGAGTTGAGGCGCAGGTCGAACTGGTCGGGGTTGGTCGTGCGGAAAGTCGAGGTGAAGAGCGCGTAGCCCCGCGCCTTGGCCTCGGGCAGCGGCGTCTTGTATTCGGCGACGCACACGATGGTCGGCTTGCCGAGCGCGAAGCGCGGATCCTGGTTGGGCGTCTTCTTGGTGCCGCGCGTGATCATCAGCCGGATGTGCGCGCCGTCGGTCATGCCGTTCTTCGCCAGCGTGTCGGTCACGACCTTCGCCACGCCGGCGCGATCGAGGCCGATGTCGAGGTCGATCATGCGCGCGCCCTCGAACAGCCGGTCGAGATGGGCGTCGAGGCTGATCAGCTTGCCCTTGACCAGCCGCAGGCCCTCCCACACGCCGTCGCCCAGCGCGAAGCCCGAGTCGAACACCGACACCACCGCCTTTTCGCGCGGCACGAACGCGCCGTTGACATAGACCAGCACCCGGTCGTTGCGGTCATCGGGCTTGTAGGCTTGTGCGCTCGCTTGTTCGTTCGCCATCACATTTCCCTTCTATTCCACCGTCGTCCCGACGAGGGTCACAGGCTGAATTCCTTGTGTCGCGCGATGAACGCCCGCGTCCGCTCCTTCGTCGGATGCTTCAGCACCTCGTCCGGCGTGCCCTGCTCGTGGATCGCGCCGTCGGCCAGGAAGATCACGCGCGTCGCCACGTGATAGGCGAAGCCCAACTCGTGCGTGACCAGCAGCATGGTGCGGCCTTCCTCGGCCAACGCGCGGATCACCGTCAGCACCTCGCCCACGAGCTCCGGATCGAGCGCCGAGGTCGGCTCGTCGAACAGCAGCAGCTCGGGATCCATGGCGAGCGCGCGCGCGATCGCCACACGTTGCTTTTGCCCGCCGCTGAGATGCGCCGGATAGGTGTCGGCCTTGTCGGCGAGGCCGACGCGCGCCAGCTCCTTCTCGGCCCGGGCATGCGCTGCCTGGCGCGGCAGGCGCTTCACCGTCCGCAGCCCCTCCATCACGTTGCCGATCGCCGTCATGTGCGGAAAGAGGTTGAACTGCTGGAACACCATGCCGACCCGCTGGCGCACGGCGATCAGCTCGCCGTCGCGATATTTGCCGTTGCGGCCGATCGCCTTGCCGTCGAGGGTGACCGTGCCCTGGTCGGGCATCTCCATGAAGTTGAGGCAACGCAGTAAGGTCGACTTGCCCGAGCCGGAGGCGCCCAGGATGGCGATGCGCTCGCCCGCCTCGACGTCGAGATCGATGCCGCGCAGCACTTGGTTGGCGCCGAAGCGCTTGGCGAGGCCGCGCACGCGAAGCAGGCTCATTCGTCCCTCCTGAGCCGCCGCTCGAGCAGGTAGGTGAACTGCACCAGCGGCCACAGGAAGACGAAGAAGATCACCGCCACCGCGGTGTACGCCTCGATGGGATTGTAGTTGATCGAGGCGATCAGCTTGCCCTGCTGCAGCAGCTCGACATAGGCCACGGCCGAGGCGAGCGTCGACATCTTGAAGATCTCGATGGCGCGGTTGGTCAGGGCGGGCGTCATGCGCTTCAGCGCCTGCGGCAGGATGATGCGCCGCATCGCCTGCGCCCAGCTCATGCCGAGCGCCCGCGCGCCGTCCCACTGGCCGGGCTCGATCGACTGGATGCCGCCGCGATAAATCTCGGCCGAGAAGGCGGCGGAATTGAGCGAGATGCCGAGCGCGGCGGCGGCGAGCGGGCTGATCTCGAACGGCGCCAGGATCGGCAGCGCGAAGTAGAACCACAGGATCTGCACCAGCACCGGGGTGTTGCGGAAGAACTCGACGAACGAAGTGGCCGGCCAGTAGGCCCAGGAATGCCGCGCGTAGCGGCCCAACCCGACCACGAGACCGAGGCTCAAACCCAGCACCAGGCAGATCGCGAAGATGCGCAACGTGCCTGCCGCGCCCGCCAGCAGCGCATCCCAATTGGCGAAGACCGAGGCGAAGTCCCACTTCATCAGCGAACCGTATCAGCCAACCGTCGACTCGCCGCTGCGCGCCAGCCGAAGCTCGAGCCGGCGCGCCAGCAGGCTGGCCACGAAGATCACGAAGAAATAGATCAGCGCCACGACGGTGTAGGTCTCGAGCGGCCGGAAGGTCTTCTGCGACAGCTCGTTGGCCTCGAACAGGAGATCGGCATAGGAGATCGTGGCGACGAGCGTCGTGGTCTTCATGAGCTCGATGACGCGCTCCATGAAGGCCGGGATCATGCGCTTGACCGCCTGCGGCAGCACGATGCGGCGCAGCGCCTGGGCGTGGTTCATGCCGATGGCGCGGGCGGCATCCCACTGGCCGCGCTCGATCGAAACGATGCCGGCGCGAAAGACTTCGGCGAAAAAGGCCGACGACTGGATCGAGAATGTGACGCAGGCGGCCAGGAACGGCGTCATCTCGATGCCGACGATCAGCGGCAGGGCGAAGAAGAACCAGAAGAGCTGGACCAGCGGCGGCGTGGTGCGGAAGACCTCGATCACGAAGCCGGCCGGCCACGACGCCCAGCGATGGCGCGACAGCCTGAGCAGCGCCAGCAGGAGCCCGAGCGCCAGGCCGCACACCAGGGCGATGCCCGTGACCTTGAGCGTGTTGCCGAGCCCTGCCGCCAGCAGGGCTGCATTGGCGAAGACCGGCGAGAAGTCCCAGTGGTAGTTCATCGGGTTGGACCGTCATGAGCGGGCCGGAGGCCCGCGGTCCAGGAAAGCATGACTACTTCAGCATTTCCTTCATGATCGGCGGCGCGAGCTTGGGATCGAGGCCGAAGTCGCGCAGCGCCTGCTCGTACCATTTCTGCGTCTGGCCGCTCTTGTAGTAGTCGGCGAGCTTCTGATCGACCCAGGCGACGAACTCGGTGTCGCCCTTGCGCAGCGCCGTGCTCGAGGGCTGCGATTGCGCCGGCGTCGGCACTACGAGCTTGCCCTTGCCGAGCTTCTGGCGCGCCGCGAGCAGCGGCGGATGGAACAGGCACACCGCGTCGGCGCGGCCCGACTGGAAGGCCGCGATCGCGGCGGCATTGTCGGGGAAGCGCTGGATGTCGGCCTTGGGCGTGTGCTCGGTGAGGAAGCGGTCCATCGACGAGGCCTGCGGCACCGCGATCTTCACGCCCGGCTTGTTGAGATCATCCCACGCCTTGACCGGCAGGTCGTCCTTGGCCAGCACGGCGAGCGAATAGTAGAGCAGCGGCGACGCCGGAAAATCGACCGCCTGCTTGCGCTCGGGCGTAGCGTCGATGGTGAACATGATGTCGATCTTGTCGGCCTGCAGCGCCGCGATCGAGTTGCCCCAGCTCACCTCGACCGTCTCCATTTTGGCGCCCAGCGCATCGGCCATCGCCTTGCCCATGAAGATGCCGAGGCCCGAGCTCCACTGGCCGGTCTTGGGATCCTTGGAGAACCAGGGCGGCGCTTGCGTCACGCCGACGCGAAACGTGCCGCGCTTCTTCACCTCTTCCAGCGTGCCCTCGGCGCGCGCGGCGAACGGAATGGCGAGCAGGCCGCCGCCTGCCAGGCCGACCGCAATCAACGACCGACGATTGATGGCCATCTCACACCCCACCCTTGATCTCCCCGGGATGTGAATTAGCACTAACTGTGCGGTCTCGTCTCTGGGGACTGTCAGTAAGTTCGGTAGGCGAGGAACTTGCCGGACATGCCGATTCTGACCCGGTCGCCCTTCTGGTCGGGCTGGCGCTCGAGCGACATGTCGAAATCGATGGCCGACATGATGCCGTCGCCGAATTCCTCCTGGATCAGTTCCTTCCAGGTCGTGCCGTAGACCATCACCAGCTCGTAGAAGCGGTAGATCAGCGGGTCGGTCGGCGGCATCTCGGGCAACGATCCGCGGTAGGGCACCTCCTGCAGCAGGAGCGTCTCCTCGCGCCCGAGCTCGAACAGCTTGGCCGCCTTGCCCGCCTGCTCTTCCGTCATCTTCATCTGGCCAAGGCAGGCCGCGGTCACCAGGACCTTGGAGGCACCGCCGATCTCCTGGGCGATCGCCTGCCAGCTGAGGCCCTTCAGCCGTTTGACCGTCAGAATCTTCTCCGTCACTTGCGCACGTGTCATGGGCTCCTCCCGAGCGATGCCACGATCACGCAAGGCCGATGCCAAAGGCCTTTTCGTCGGCTCCGGAGCCCGATTCGGTACGCGAAACTTTGTGACTCGAATCTGAGCGCTGGGGATTAAATTAATGGAATCGCTGACTCTTTTGGCAATTCAAGCGTCATTTGTTATTGCATAGGGAGTCCGGCATCGCTTAAGCTAGGGTTTGTGGGTAGTTGGGTGCCCACCACGATATGTCGGCCAGCCGCTCTTAGAACGGTGCCTCCAGGCATTGCAGAGCGGAAATGGTTGGGGAGTGGGTCGATGGCGTTGTCTCGACACGAGCGGACTAAGCATAAAGTTGATTTGAACCCGCTCGAGATGATCGAGACGGTCGTCGCCGCAAACGACTGGCCGTTCGATCGGACCTCCGACCGCGAGATCGCCGTCGAGGTGGCGGGCCGCTGGTGCGACTACCGCATGTTCTTCAGCTGGCGGGACGACGTGGAGGCGCTGCATTTCACCTGTGCCTACGACGTGCGCATCCCGACTGAGCGGCATTCGGACATCCATGGCCTGCTCGCCCTGATCAACGAGAAGATGTGGCTCGGCCACTTCGACCTGTGGACCGAGGAAGGCCTGCCGATGTTCCGCCACGCCATCCCGTTGCGCGGCACCGAGGGCCTCAAGCCCGAACAGCTGAATGACCTGGTTGAGGTCGCGATCAGCGAGAGCGAACGCTTCTACCCCGCCTTCCAGTACGTCGTGTGGGCCGGCAAGTCGCCGGCCGAAGCGCTCACCGCCTCGATCCTCGAGACGATCGGCGAGGCTTAAGCCCTGCGCAATTCGAAAAGGACCTTCCGACGCCCCCTCTCCTAAGAAGAAGATAAGTCTCTAGCTCGGATTGTCCTCCAGCGGCGCCGTCCCCCCAGGGCGGCGCCGCGACCAATTTGGCGGTAGCCACCGCGACCAATTTGGCGGAAACGCTGCGGCGGGAAATCGCTATAAAGGGCGCGCGCGCATGCTCCCCCTCCTGATCCCCTATCCCGAGATCGACCCGGTCCTGGTCCAATTCGGGCCGTTCGCCATCCGCTGGTATGCGCTGGCCTACATCGCCGGCCTGGTGATCGGCTGGCAGATCATGCGCCGCGTCTGCGAGCGCCCGCCGCGCGTGCTGTCGCCCGAGAAGATCGACGACTTCCTGCTGTGGGCGGCACTCGGCGTCATCCTCGGCGGCCGGTTGGGCTACGTGCTGTTCTACAAGCCGGGCTTCTTCCTCGCCAATCCGTTGCAGATCTTCACCGTGTGGGAGGGCGGCATGTCCTTCCATGGCGGCCTGCTGGGCGTGATCTGCGCCATCATCCTCTATGCGCTGCGCAACAACACCGATCCCTTCAGGCTGGCCGATCTCGTGGCGCTGGTGGCGCCGATCGGCCTGTTCTTCGGCCGCATCGCCAACTTCATCAACGGCGAGCTGTGGGGCCGGCCGACCGACGTGCCGTGGGCCATGGTCTTCCCGCGCGGCGGGCCGCTGCCGCGCCACCCGAGCCAGCTTTACCAGGCCTTCTTCGAGGGCATCGTGCTGCTGGCGGTGGTGTGGCTGGTGGCGCGCACGACCGCCGGCCGCAAGCGGCCCGGCCTGATCACCGGCACGTTCTGCGCCGGCTATGGCGTGGCCCGCATCGTCGGCGAAGTGTTCCGCGAGCCCGACTCCTTTCTGGGATTCATCCTGGGTTCGAGCTGGCTCACCATGGGCATGCTGCTGTCGCTGCCCATGGTGGCCTTCGGCGCGTTCCTGATCCTGCGGGCCAGGCGCCGGCCCGCGGTCCCGGTGTGAGCGACACAGGCTCGACACCGCTTGGCCGCCTGATTGCGCGGCGCATCGCGCTCACCGGCCCGATCACCGTCGCGGAGTTCATGGCCGAAGCGCTCGGCCATCCGACCCTGGGCTATTACCGCCGCGCGCCGGCCGTGGGCGGCGCCGGCGACTTCATCACCGCGCCCGAGATCTCGCAGATGTTCGGCGAGCTCGTCGGCGCCTGGCTGGCCGACCGCTGGCAGGCCATGGGCGCGCCGCCCGCCGTTCGACTGGTCGAGCTCGGGCCGGGCCGTGGCGTGCTGCTGGCCGACGCGCTCAGGGCCACGCGCTCGGTGCCCGGCTTCCACGCCGCGCTCGACCTTCACCTCGTCGAGACCAACGCGGTGCTGCGCGCCGAGCAGCAGAGCCGGCTCGCCGCCTTCAGCCCCGCCTGGCACGAACGCCTCGAAGAGGTGCCCGACGGTCCGCTGCTGCTGGTCGCCAACGAATTCTTCGACGCCCTGCCGGTGCGGCAGTTCCACCGGACCGCCGGCGGCTGGCACGAGCGCATGGTCGGGCTGTCGGCCGACGGCGAGACTCTCGCCTTCGCGCTCGCGCCCGGCATCACGCCATTCGCGCCGCTGCTGCCCGATGCCGCGGCAGGCGCCGAGGCCGAACTGAGCGAGCCCGCGCGCGCCATCGCCGCCGGTATCGGCGCGCGCATCAGGCGCCACGGCGGCTGGGCGCTGATCGTCGACTACGGTTACGACAAGGGCCACGGCGCCTCGCTGCAGGCGGTGCGCGGCCATCGCGGCGCCTCGATCCTCGAGCGCCCCGGCGACACCGACCTCAGCGCGCATGTCGACTTCGCGGCCCTTGCCGTGGCAAGCGGCGCCCGCAGCTTCGGGCCGGTCGGCCAGGGCGCATTCCTGACGCAGCTCGGAATCGTCCATCGTGCAGAAACCTTGAAGGCGCGGGCCTCGGACGAGCAGCACCGTGCCGTCGATGCAGCGCTCCGCCGCTTGATCGATGCCGATCAAATGGGCACCTTGTTCCGCGTGCTGGCGATGGGCGACGACAGAAGCGCTCAACCGGCCGGTTTTGTCGAAGCCCTCTCGGATTAGGACATGATCGAGGACAAGACGCTCGCCGCACTCGACGGCGTACAGCACGGCTTCTTCACCCGGCGCGGCGGCGTCAGCAGCGGCCTCTACTCCTCGCTGAATTGCGGCTACGGCTCGGGCGACAGCCCGGACAATGTGCGCGAGAACCGCCGGCGCGCGGCCGAGAAGTTCGCGCTCGGTCCGCGCGACCTCCTCACCGTGCACCAGATCCATTCGACCGAGGTGCTGACCGTGGCCGGCGAGCGCTGGGAATCGCCCGGCGCGCCCAAGGCCGACGCGCTGGTGAGCGACCGGCCGGGCGTGGTGCTGGGCGTGCTGGCGGCCGACTGCGCGCCGGTGCTGCTGGCCGACAACCATGCCGGCGTGATCGGCGCGGCGCATGCCGGCTGGCGCGGCGCGCTGGCGGGCGTCGTCGAGGCCACGATCGCGGCGATGGAGAAGCTCGGCTCGCGGCGCGACCAGATGCGCGCCGTGGTCGGCCCCTGCATCGGCCGCGACTCCTACGAGGTGGGGCCGGAGTTTCCCGCGCCGTTCCTCAAGCAGGACGAGGCCAACGCGCGCTTCTTCAGGGCGGCGCCGCGCGCCGGCCACTTCATGTTCGATCTCGCGGGCTATCTGCTGGCGCGGGTCGGCCGGGCCGGCGTCGCGGCGACCGCGACCGGTCACGACACGCTGACCGGCACCGAGGATTTCTTCAGCTACCGGCGCAACACCCTCGAGGGCGTGCGCGACTACGGCCGGGGACTGTCGGCGATCGCGCTCAGGGACTGACGGCGTGCCGTACCTGGTGTTTCTGGGCATCTGCCTGATGATCGGACTGGTCGCGACATGCGCCATGTCGTGAGCGTCCTGCTGGCGCTTCTGCCCGCCTTCCTGGCCGCCGCCTGCATCGACACGCCCAAGCCGTTCGAGCACGAGCAATCCAACGACGCGGCCTATCGGCCCAAACAGGACAAGATCGAGGTCACCGTCGAGACGCCGGCCAACATGCCGCAGCAGATGGCCGATCGGCTGGCCGCCGCGCTCGCCATCGAACTGCAGTCCTACGGGATCGTGGCCGGCGTGCAGCCGGCGCAGGCGCCGCTCAAGGTCACGGGCGCCATGAGCACGCGCGACGCGGGCTCAGGCTCCGGCATCGAGATCGAGATCGAATGGTATCTGCTGAGCAAGAGCGGCGGTGCGCAGGGGCCGGCGGTCAGCAAGACCAACGCGCGCACCGAGGACTATGCGCTGGGCGACGACCACCTCGTGTCGCGCATTGCCCAGCAGGCCGCGCCGCGCATCGCCACCCTGATGGGCAAGCCGCCGACCTTCGAGGCGCGCGCGCCGGGCCAGGTCGCGGCCGGCATCACCGTGCCCGAGAAGCCGCAGCCGGCCGAGGTGCAGACTGCGGCGGCCGCGCCGGGCAGCAAGCCCGGCGACAATCCCGTCGCTGCGGCCCCGGAGAGCAAGCCTGCCGTGCCGCCCGCTCCCGTGGTCAAGGTCATGGTGGCGGAAGTGACCGGCGCGCCATCGGACGGCAATCGCCAGCTTTTCTCCGGCATGCGCCGCGCCCTCGGCTCCAGCCGCATCGTCGTGATCGACAAGCCGGGCAACGACACGTTCAGCGTCTCCGGCCGCGTCACCCTGAGTCCCCTCGACGAGCGCATGACGCAGCTCACCGTGAAGTGGGTGCTGAAGGACCCCAAGGGCCGCGAAGTGGGCAATCTCGAACAGTCCAATCCGGTGCCGATCGCCGCCACCAAGGGATCGTGGGCGGGCTTCGGCGACATCGTCGCGCAGGCCGCCGTCGAAGGCGTGCTGCAGCTGTTGGACAAGGCGCTCAGCGCGCAGCAGCACTAAAGCCGCACGCAGCCTGAATCGGCTTGTCAGAGGGGGGCCGAAGGCTGCTACTGTTCGCGCCGGGGGCGGCTCGAATCTTGCAAGAACGGTCTTGTGCAAAAGGGCCGCGAAATAGGGAGACTTCGGTTCATGTTCGCATTCAGGAAGTCGGTTGCGGCCCTGGTGGCGGCAGCCAGTCTTGCGGGGCTCGCAGCGATGCCGGCCGCGCAGGCGCAGACCGTCAAGGCGGTCATGCACTCTGACGTCAAGATTCTCGATCCGATTTGGACCACCGCCTACATCCAGCGCAACTTCGGTTACATGGTGTGGGACACGCTGTTCGCCATGGACGAGAAGTTCGAGGTGAAGCCGCAGATGATCGACAAATGGGACGTGTCGGCCGACAAGCTCACGTGGACCTTCACCCTGCGCGACGGGCTGGTGTGGAGCAACGGCACGCCGGTCACCTCCGACGACTGCATCGCCTCGATCAAGCGTTGGGCCGCCAAGGACTCGATGGGTCAGAAGATGATGGGCTCGGTCGCCGGCTTCGAGAAGGTCGACGACAAGACCTTCCGGATGAAGATGAAGGAGCCCTACGGCCTGGTGCTGCAGTCGCTCGGCAAGCCGTCGTCGAACGTGCCCTTCATGATGCCGAAGAAGACCGCCGACACCGATCCGAACACGCAGATCAAGGTCGAGGACGTGATCGGCTCGGGGCCGTTCATCTTCGTCGCCAACGAGTGGAAGCCGGGCGAGAAGGTCGTGTTCGTCAAGAACCCCAAATACAAGCCGCGCAGCGAGCCGCCCTCGGGCCTGGCCGGCGGCAAGGTGGTCAAGGTCGATCGGGTCGAATGGATCGCCATGCCCGACGCGCAGACCCAGATCGCGGCGCTGCAGAGCGGCGAGATCGACATGATCGAGGCGCCGAGCCACGACCTGCTGCCGCTCTTGTCGAAGGACAAGAACATCCACCTCGTGAACTACAATCCCGCGGGCTTGCAGTACACGTTCCGCTTCAACGAGCTGTTCAAGCCGTTCGACAATCCCAAGATCCGCCACGCCGTGATGGTCGGCTTCGACCAGGAGGAGTTCCTCAAGGCGGCGATCGGCGATCCGAAATGGTTCAAGACGTGCAAGGCGCCGTTCATCTGCGGCACGCCGCTGGCGACTGACGAGGGCATGAAGGACGTGCTGAACGGCAACGTCGAAAAGGCCAAGCAGCTTCTGAAGGAGGCGGGCTACGACGGCACGCCGGTCGTGCTGATGCAGTCGACCGACCTGCCGGTGCTCACCAACCTCGCCCCCGTCGCCAAGGCGCAGATGGAGCGCATGGGCCTCAAGGTCAACATGCAGTCGAGCGACTGGCAGACCGTGGTCGCCCGGCGCGCCAAGAAGGACCCGCCGGACAAGGGCGGCTGGAACGCCTTCCTGACGGCGTGGGTCGCCGCCGACATCCTCAATCCGGTGATGGCCGGCTTCTTCAACGCCTCGTGCGACAAGGCGATGTTCGGCTGGCCGTGCGACGCCACGATCGAGAAGTTCCGCGACGCCTTCTCCAAGGAGAGCGATCCGGCCAAGCAGAAGCAGATCGTGATCGACCTGCAGAAATACTGGGTCGACCATCCGACGCACATCCATCTCGGCCAGTGGGTGCAGCCGGCGGCGTTGCGCACCAGCGTCAACGGCATGATGACCGCGCCGGTGCCGGTCTTCTGGAACATGACCAAGAAGTAGCGATCTCGAGAGGAGGACGGCATCCGCCGTCCTCCCGAACGGCATAAGGAAACTGGAGGGGGCTTCAAGATGAGCATCAAGCGACGGGAACTCGGCGTTCTCGCGGCCGGCGCAGCGGCGGCGGCAATGACGGCGCGGCCGGCCTCGGCGGCGACCAAGGTCCTGCGGTACGTGCGCAACGGCAACCTGACGATCCTCGATCCGATCTGGACGACGGCCTACGTCACGCGCGACCACGGCTACATGATCTACGACACGCTGTTCGCGGTGGACGACAAGCTCGCGGTCAAGCCGCAGATGGTCGACAAGTACGAGGTGTCGGCCGACAAGCTCCTGTGGACCTTCACCTTGCGCGACGGCCTGGAGTGGCACGACGGCAAGCCGGTCACCTCGGCCGACTGCGTGCCCTCGCTGCAGCGCTGGATGGGCCGCGACCCGATGGGCCAGAAGCTCAAGGACTTCGTGGCCGAGCTCAAGGTCGTGAACGACAAGACCTTCACCCTGCGCCTCAAGGAGCCGTACGGCCTGGTGCTCGATTCGATCGGCAAGCCGTCGTCGAACACGCCGTTCATGATGCCCAAGGAGGTCGCCGAGACCGACCCGTTCAAGCAGATCTCCAGCCACATCGGCTCGGGTCCGTTCATCTACGTCGACGCCGAGTCCAAGCCCGGCGAGAAGCACGTCTACGTCAAGAACACCAAGTACAAGCCGCGCAGCGAGCCGCCTTCGGGCTTCGCCGGCGGCAAGATCGCCAAGGTCGACCGCATCGAGTGCCTCGAGATGCCCGACCCGCAGCAGCAGGTGAACGCGCTGGTCGCCGGCGAGATCGACGTCATCGAGCAGCTGCCGCACGATCTGATCCCGATCGTGACCGCCGACAAGCACTGCAAGCTGGTCGACTGGAATCCGCTCGGCCAGCAGTTCGTCATCCGCTTCAATCACCTGCAGCCGCCGTTCGACAACCCGAAGATCCGGCTGGCGGCCCTGCACTGCATGCGCCAGGAGGACTACCTCAAGGCGACGGTGGGCGATCCCAAGTACTACAAGGTGTGCGGCGCGGCCTTCATCTGCGGCACGCCCAACGCCTTCGACACGCCGAACAACCTCCTGATCAAGCCCGACTTCGAGAAGTCGAAGGCGCTACTCAAGGAGGCGGGCTACGACGGCAAGCCGGTCGTGCTGATGCAGTCGACCACATTGCCGGTGCTGACCAACACCGCCCCGGTCACCAAGGCGCTGCTCGAGCAGGGCGGCTTCAAGGTCGACATGCAGTCGATGGACTGGCAGACCGTGGTGACGCGCCGCACCAAGAAGGATCCGCCGGACAAGGGCGGCTGGAACGTCTTCCACACCTACACGGTGTCGGCCGACGCGCTGAACCCGATCTCCAACAACTTCATGCTGGCCAACGGCGACAAGGCGTGGTTCGGCTGGCCGAACGATCCGGAGATGGAGAAGCTGCGCGACCAGTACGCGCGCGAGACCGATCCCGCCAAGTCCAAGGCGCTCGCCAAGGCGGTCCAGGATCGCGCCATCGAGACGGCGCAATACGGCTGGATCGGACAGTGGTACGGTCCGGGCGCCGTGCGCTCCAACGTCACCGGCTGGCTGAAGGCGGCCTGCGCGGTGATGTGGAACGTCGACAAGGCCTGATCGCCAGCAACAGCAACGAAGGAAGGCATGCTCGATTTCATCGCTCGCCGGCTGATCGCCATCGTTCCCGTGCTCACGGTAGTGGCGATCTTCGTGTTCCTGATGCTCCGGCTGACGCCGGGCGATCCGGCGGCGGTGATCGCGGGCGACAATGCGACGTCCGACCAGATCGCGCAGATCCGCGAGAAGCTCGGGCTCGACCTGCCGATCTGGACGCAATTCGGCATCTGGATCGGCGACATGCTGCACGGCAATTTCGGCGAGAGCTTCTTCTTCAAGAAGACCGTCGTCGAGCTGATCCAGCAGCGCCTCGAGCCGACGCTCGCGCTCTCGGTCTGCACGCTGATCCTCGCGGTCTCGACCGCGGTGCCGCTCGGCGTCATCGCCGCCTACCGCCAGGGCTCGATGGTCGACCGCGTCGTCATGGCGATGTCGGTGCTGGGTTTCTCGCTGCCGACCTTCGTCATCGGTTATTGCCTAATCTACATCTTCGCCATCGAGCTCGGCTGGCTGCCGGTGCAGGGCTACACCCGCATCGGCGCCGATTTCGGCGGCTTCATCGAGCACATGGTGCTGCCCTCGATCACCCTGGGCGCGGTCTACGTGGCGCTGATCGCCCGCATCACCCGCGCCTCGGTGCTCGAGGTGCTGAACGAGGATTACATCCGCACCGCGCGCGCCAAGGGCCTCAGCAACAGGGTCGTGCTGATGCGTCATGCGCTGCGCAACGCCGCCGTGCCGATCCTGACCGTGATCGGCATCGGCATCGCGCTGCTGATCGGCGGCGCGGTGGTGACCGAGAGCGTGTACGGCCTGCCCGGGCTCGGCCGGCTCACCATCGAGGCCGTCCTGTCCCGCGATTTCCCCACCATCCAGGCCGTCATCCTGCTGTTCTCCGTCGTCTATGTCCTGATCAACCTCCTGATCGACATCGGCTACACCCTGGTCGACCCGAGGATTCGCTATTGAGCGCGGTCACCCCCGAAGAAGTCGTCGACTCCGCCGCGATCGCCTCGGCGGCCGGCAAGCGTCGCAGCCTGTGGCGGCTGGTCATCCGCAATCCCAGCGTCATCGTCGGCGGCGCCATCCTGCTGTTCATGGTCTTGATCGCGGTGCTGGCGCCCTATCTCGGCACGGTCGACCCGACGCGCATCGATCCCGCCGCGCGCAACAAGAAGCCCGACACCGAGATCACCTTCCATCTCGACAACGGCCAGACCGCCAAGCGCGTCGTCTGGATGGGCACCGACAGCCTGGGCCGCGACGTCTACAGCCGCGTGATCTACGGCACGCGCGTCTCGCTGATCGTCGGCGTCGCCGTCTCCTTCCTCTCGATTGCCTTCGGCCTGATGATAGGCCTGGTCTCGGGCTACGTGCGCTGGGCCGACGGCTTCATCATGCGAATCATGGATGGGCTGATGGCCATCCCGGGCATCTTGCTCGCGATCGCTCTTGTGTCGATCTGGCGCACCGGCCTGGTCACCGTGGTGTTCGCCATCGCCGTGCCGGAGATCCCGCGCGTCGTGCGCCTGGTGCGCTCGATCGTGCTCAGCGTCCGCGAGGAGCCCTATGTCGAGGGCGCTATATCGGTCGGCACGCCCACCTTCACCCTGATGATGCGGCACATCCTGCCCAACACCATCGCGCCGCTCATCGTGCAGGCAACGTTCACCGCCGCCGCGGCGATCATCGCCGAGGCGATCCTGTCGTTCCTCGGCATCGGCATCCCGCCCGAGACGCCCTCCTGGGGCAACATCATGGCCGAGGGCCGCACGCTGTTCCGCGTGTTCCCACACAACATCCTCTACCCGGGCATCTTCCTCGCCTTCACGGTGCTGGCGATCAACATCATCGGTGACGGGTTGCGCGACACGCTCGATCCGAAAATGTCCAAGAAAGTCTGACAGCGGTCGATGAGCGAAGCGAACAAGCCGGTTCTCGAAGTCCGCAATCTCACCGTCGCCCTGCCGTCCGGTGCCGATCGCGTCAACGCCGTCGAGAAGGTGAACTTCACCGTCAAGCCGGGCGAGATCGTCTGCCTGGTGGGCGAGTCCGGCTCCGGCAAGTCGGTGATCGCCTTCACCGTCATGGGCCTGCTCGCCAAGGCGCTGAAGCCGACCTCGGGCGAGATCCTGCTGCAGGGCGAGAACATTCTCGCCGCGAGCGAGGCGCGCCTGCGCGAGCTGCGCTGCACGCGGATGTCGATGATCTTCCAGGAACCCATGACCGCCCTCAACCCCGTCATGACCTGCGGCGACCAGATCGACGAGGTGCTGCGCACCCACACCGGCCTCGACGCCAACCAGCGCAAGGCCAAGATCATCGCCATTCTCGAGCGGGTGAAGCTGCCCGAGCCGGAGCGCATCTACGCCTCCTATCCGCACCAGCTCTCGGGCGGCCAGCGCCAGCGCATCATGATCGCCATGGCGCTGGTGCTCGATCCGGTGCTGCTGATCGCCGACGAGCCG
>DASRFX010000133.1:0-4165 GCA_035651335.1 Reyranella sp.
ACAAGATGAGCGATGCCGCTGCGGCCAAGCGCCAGCTCGCAGCGTGTCGGCGGGCTTGACCGGCTTCGCGCGTCCAAGTGGCGAGCGCCAGCGCGTATGCGGTCGGTGCGGCGGCACGCCGGCCGATGCATGCGGGCGCTGACCGAGGATGCTGCGCCCGCCAAACAGATGGCGCTGCGACGAACCAGACCAGAGCGGCAACCTGCAGGGCAAGCGCCGTCCCCAGCCCCATTTGGTACGCCTCGACGGGATACTTGCCCGCCGTCTGCGGCCACTGTTCGATGATGACGCCGGTGGCGTACTGCAGCAGGAATGCACCACCGACATGCAGGAGGCTCAAGGCGGAATTCGCCCGACCCGAGGCTTCCTTCGGAAAATACTCAGGCAGGATGGCGAAGCTCAAAACAGTCGCTGCGCCGGCGGCCGCGATGACGGCCCAAGCAACATGCGTCGATACCGGCCAGCCGAGCAGGAGCGCCAGCTGGGCGAGCATCGACAGGCCGAGCACACCGGCGAGAAGCAGATGGATGTCCTTGCCTGCGCGGCGCCACCAGCCCGCTGCAAAACCCAGGAGCAACGCGGCGAGACAGACCACGATCGCCATCAGGCTCAGGTGCTGCACGACGGCGTTGCGCTCGAGGCCCGCGACATCGGCGAGCCAGGGTGCGGCCCACAGACCTTGCAGCGACCAGGTCGTGGCGACCCCTGTCGCGGACAGAGGCGCGAGGCGCCAGAAGCGCGGATCACGGATGATGGAGGTTAAGCGCACGACCGGGCCCGGTTTGCCCGCAGCGGCGCCTCCGGCGCGCTCCGGCACAGCAACAAGTATCAGCAGTGCAAACAGCGCGGAGAGCGCTGCGAGCAACGCGAACAGGCCGCGCCAACCGAGACTTTGCACAACGACCTCGGCCGGCGCCGTTGCCGTCAGACCTCCGAGCGCACCCAGCATGATCAGCCAGCCATTGGCGAGCGCAAGCCGGTCCGGCGGAAACCACAGGACGAGGGCCTTTAGTCCAGCCATCAGCGCGGTCGCAACGCCGACGCTGATCAAGACGCGGGCGACGACGAGGCCGATGATCCCATCGGCCAGGGCGAACACCAATGCCCCGAAACCGGCGATGAGCAGGAATAGGCTCTGCATGAGCCGCGGCCCATACCGATCGAGCAGCATGCCGAAGGGCAGCTGCACGGCAGCGAACACGAGGAAGTAGATGGAGGTAAGGAACCCGAGGTCGGCAGCACCCAGGTCGAGCTCGCTCTTGAGATCGCCGGCAATGACCGCGTTGATGGTGCGGAACAGGTACGAAAGATAGTAGCCACCGGCGAATGGCAGGAGCACACACGCGATCAGGCGCCATGGCAGCATGGGCTTCTCCAGTGCAGCGGGTGGTCCTGCGCAACCCCAAGCGGGGTCGGGTGACGTGAGTGGCTGGTGAAAGGACGCCCCTGGGTTTCCGGGCGCCAGGTGGAATGGGTGTTGAGCTCCCGAGTCTAGGTGTCGTCCCTCCGATCGCGCTGCCAGAGGAGGCGAACCACCCCGTCCTGCGTGGCCTCGAGCAAAGCCCCCCAGATCGGCTGTGGGAAGGATGGGTCGTCGAGCTTCACCCGGAGGTAGCTCTCTTCCGAACCTTGCTTGGTCTTGCGCCAGGCAGCACCGATCTCGGCCGTGCCGGCCATGATGCGGAAATCCGGGGCGCCGTCCGTGGTCTTGCGGTCGTTGGCGAGGATGCGGACCTTGCTGTTCAAGGCGAGCGTGCGGATGGTGCCGGCATAGCCGTCCTTGTCTGCCGAGAATGTTCCGATCACTGGCATCGTCATTCCTTTCGTGTCAGGTTTCACTTGGCGGCGGTTGCTAGATAGGGCCTCAGGACGATGTCTTTGTGCACGATGACCCGAAGCGGCCACCCTGGGCGCACCGTGATGGTCGGCTGCACGTTGAGGTAGCGCTCGACAAGGCGCTGGCCGGCACGGTTGGTGGTCGCCTGGGTCGACTGCTGAAGAGCCTTGATGAGGTCGCTGTCCGAGGAGCCGAAGGCCAGCTCGCTGCCGACGCCGAGCACGGTGGCGAGCGCCACGCCCTTCAGCAGGTTCCAGGTATGGAAGTCCACCTGGTCGGCAAGGCCGGCGTAGCCACCGGTGTCGGTGGCCGGCAGGTTGTCGATCACCACCGACGTGCCGTCCGGCATGATGATGCGCTGCCAGACGACCAGCGCGCGCTCCTGGCCGAAGGCCACGACGTTGTCGTACTTGCCGATCAGGCGCGAGCCCTGCGGGATCAGAAGATGCCGGCCGGCGACGCTGTCAAAGACGTTCTCCGTCACCTGGGCGATGACGAAGCCGGGGAGGTCCGAGCTCAAGCCGCTGATCAGGCTGGCGGCGATGATGGTGCCAGCCATCAGCTGGTAAGGGGATGCGGGCTTCTGTAAACCGTGCGGGTTGTAGATGTCCTTCTCCGGCCCGGCCTTGAGGAAGGACAGCTTGCGCAGCTGCTCGGTCGGGTCGTTGGCCTGCAGATCGACATCTCCGGCGAGTGCACGTGCCCGCAGCGATGCCTGCAGCAACGAAAGGCTTTTTGACTCGCTTTCCGGTACCTTGGTGCTCGGGATGCGATCGGTAACGACTTCCGCCTTGACTGTTTCGCGTGGCGGCGTCTTCAGCTGCAAGCGGAAGAAGACGGCACTCTCTCTCGCCTGCCCAGCCATGCGGGCAAGGCGGGCCTTCTCGAGGCGCTCGGCTTCGTCGATCGCATTGTTGGTCGGTTCCGTCAGCTTCGGGATGCCCGGCGCCAGAGTCGGTGGGCTCTTGGTCTCCGGCTTCTTGTCTGGCTTCATGCCTTCGTAGGTCGCCGGCAGCTTCGCAAGGGCGTCGGTGATCGCCTTGTGCTCGACGTTGAAGAGCTCGTTCGGCCCTGAGATCCGCAAGCTGGGCGGCTTCAACGCCACCAACGCGATGCCGGAGATGAACAAGAGCACGACCGCCGCAGCGCCGATCAGCACCTTGCGATTGATGCGTGTGACGGGCTGCGATCGCGCGCGCAGCTCGAGCTGCTCGGGCGCTACTTTGCCGCTGTCGCCAGGCTGATTGCCGGAGGCTTGGTCCGTCATTGCTGCACCTCGCGCCAGACGGCATCGGTGCGGATGATGCGCACGACGCGCTGAGGGGCCGTGCCCAATCTCAGTTCCGCCGCTGCAAACAGGAGGTCGACGATGTAGGTCGTGCCCCGTACGCGGTAGTTGACCAGCGCCGGCTTGCCGTCGGGACCGATAACGAACAGCGGCGGCGCTTCGCTCTGCGCCAGGCCGGACGGGAACTGGATGTAGACCTTGGCGCCGTCGTCGAACACGCGGAGCGGCTTCCAGGGTGCGTCGCCCTCGATGCGGTAGCGAAACCGCAGTTGCTCGATATTGATGCCAGAATCCACGACCGTGGCTGCTGCCTCGACATCGGCGCGTTGCTTCTTGAGGGCTAGAAGCTCGGATGCCGGATAGGTCCACGACACTGACGCCATGTACGTCGATTGCGAGGAGCGCATTTCCAAGTGATAGGTGCGCCGGTCGGTGGTGATGACGAGGTTAGTTTCCAGGTCCGCGCCGATCGGCTTGACGAGGATGTGGACGGTTGCGTCCTTGCCCTCACCGCTGGTGGTGTCGCCGACCACCCAGCGCACCGTGTCGCCGGCCGACACGGAGACCAGCTTCTCTCCCGCCTCCAGCGCGATGTCGGTGACCTGGTTGACGGCGGCGTAGAGCTGGTAGAGCGCGCCCTTGGTATACGGGTAGACCTGAATGGCATTGATGTAGCCGTCCTTCACGGGCTCGACGCGGGCGGCGGTGTTCGCGCCGGCCACGCGATCCTTCGGCGGCCGCTCATCCTTCTGCTTGTCGGCCTTGGTCACAGGCTTCAACTGACCGGGCAGCGGCAGAGGTTTCGGCACCTCGACGTATTCGACCAGCGGTTTCTGGTCCGGCTCCCGCTTGGCAGCCTTGAAGGCTGGGCTCTCGAGGATCGGAATCTCCGGAATCTGCACGCGTGTCGCACACGCTGCCAGCGCCAAGGCAACCAGCGAGGCAGACGCAATTGCGCGAGAGCTGTTCATTTTGGCTCTCCCGCGTTGACGTCCTGCGACCAGTTGAAGGTGTGGACGTAGATGCCGAGCGGGTTCTTG
>DASRFX010000134.1:0-19710 GCA_035651335.1 Reyranella sp.
CCGGGCGATCATGTCGACGTCGTCCTGATCCAAAATTTCAACGATCATGAACTCGAGCTCGGTCACCGATCGGTCGGCGAAACCGTGCTGACAAACCTGCGCGTCATCGCCATTGACCAAACCGTAATCAGCGACAGGCAACGCTCGGTCGATCCCAAGACAGGGGCGATGGTTGAGCCGCGGATCGCCAAGACGGTAACCCTCGAGGTGGCGCCACTGCAGGCCGAGGCACTGATGGTCGCTCTCCAGCTCGGCAATATCCAGCTCACGTTACGCAACGCCGGCGACAACTCGGGAACGCCATCGGTTCTTGGAGCAACGTGGAGCTCTGACGTCTCGCCCGCCCTTCTCGAATTGACGCGGCGCGCGGCGGAAACCGCAGCGCAAGGTCCGGAAGGACGTTCCCATGGAAGCGCACAGGGGCCCGCCCAGTCGGTTCAGATCCTTCACGGATCGTCTATCGAACTGCGCTGTTTTGACGGCAGTGGACGTCCGGCCGCGGACTGCGCGTCGCCCGCGCCAGACAATGGCCGCCCAGCCGCCGCCGGCGGATCCGGGCCAGCGGCCGGCACTCCGGCCGCTCCTGGAGCATCGGGTGGACGGATTGCGCCAAGCGCTCGTCAACCAAACCTGTAACGCGGAATAGACCATGGATGCCAAGCCATCGTCCCTCCGGGCACCGGTCGCGCCGCAGCAGGATCCGACCAAGCCACATCTCGTGAGCCAGTTGCCACCAGGCCAGGCAAGCGTCGTCGAACCGGCGATCGCCCCGGCCTTGGCCTATGTGCTCGATGCGCAGTCCCAATCGGTCGTCCAGCGATGCTTTGATGCTCTCGGCCTGCAGAACGCAAAGGTGTCGAGCGGGGATATCGAAACCGCGACACGGGATCTCGCACGACGGGCATGGCCGCGCGTGTTGCTCGTCGACGTTTCCGGGCTCCCTGATCCAATGCGCAAAGTGAACCGGCTCGCCGAAGTCTGCGACCCGACCACCGAGGTTTTCGTGGTCGGCGACAAGAACGACATCGTCCTCTATCGGGACATGAAGGCTGCCGGCGTCAACGAATACATGTTCAAGCCAGTCGTGACAGGAGTCCTGACACGTGCGTTGGCGCCCGTCGTCGGCGGCGGGGGCGGCGAACGCCGCTCGCCGCGAACCGGCAAGCTGGTCGTCGTGCTCGGCGTACGGGGTGGCGCAGGCGCGACCACGATTGCGACCCAGTGTGCCTGGTTTCTAGCCGAGCAGCGGCAGCGCCGCGTGCTGCTGCTCGACCTCGACTTGCAGGGCGGCGATGCCGCGCTGCAACTCGACGTCGCCCCGAGCCACGCGCTTCGCGAGGCCATCGATCATCCCGACCGGATCGACGATCTATTCCTCGAGCGCGGCGTCACTCACGTCACCGACCGGCTTGGTCTGCTCGCCTCACTCGAGCCTCTGTCGGATGTGGTTCCGCTCCAAGAAGATTCGGTAGCGGAGCTCGTCACGCTGCTGACCCGCCGCCATCGCTTCGTGATCGTCGATGTCCCGCCGATGCTGGCCGTCGGCCTGCCCAAGATTCTCGAGGCGGCCGACACGATTCTGCTGGTCAGCGACGGCAGCCTGATCTCGGCCCGCGAAGTCACACGTTGGCGGGAGCGTATTGGCGCGAACTCGGCCGGCCGCATGACCCTCCACGTTCACAACAAGAAGGGTGTCGACGGTTCCCTGCCAGATGACGCCTTTCGCCGCGCCCTGGGCAAGCCGCCGGAGATCGTTATTCCCTACGACCGTGACATCGCCCGCATGGCGCTTCTCGGCGCCAAGGAGTTGAACGCCAGCGCCGCCATTCGGCGCAGCATGGCGAGCCTCGTCCGCGAGCTCTCCGGCGCGGAGTCCGAACCGGCCATTCAGGCGTCAATCTGGAAGCGGATGTTCGGCTGATGGGCCTGCACAAGTCGCTGGACAGGGAAGCTGAGATGCCGCCGCCGCGGGCAGCGGCGCCCGACGACATGCGACCTGCCTCCTTGCAGACGGATCGGGCCCACGTTCCCTCGGAAGTCGTCAACGAGGCGGTGTTGGCACGGATCGATCCGACGCTCGCCATCCAGATGGGCGAGGAAGAGCTCCTTCAGCGCGTGATGCAGCTGGTCGCTGATGTCGCGACTGAGAAGCGGCTGCTCCTGAACCAGCAGGAGCAACAGCACATTGGCCGCGAGATCGTGAATGACATGGTGGGGCAAGGACCGCTGGAGCCGTTGCTCCAGGACCCGGCCGTGAGCGACATCCTCGTCAACGGCTGCCGCCAGATCTACGTCGAAAAGAAAGGCAAGCTTGTCCTCACCGACGTGCAGTTTCGAGACGACGCGCACGTTCTTCGCCTGGCCCAGCGGATCGCCTCCGCCGTTGGCCGTCGCATCGACCAGTCCAGCCCCATGCTCGATGCCCGACTGCACGACGGAAGCCGCGTAAATGTCGTTATTCCGCCGCTCAGTCTGAAGGGCCCGTGCATCTCGATCCGCAAGTTCTCGCGCCACTTCATCGATTTTCAGGCCATGGTCGGATTTGGCAGCCTGTCATCGGAGGTGGCGCGCGCCCTCGAAATTGCCGCTCGATGCCGCCTCAACGTCCTAATCTCGGGCGGCACCGGCTCCGGCAAGACCACCCTGCTCAACGCTCTGTCATCGATGATCAGCGCCGGCGAACGGATCGTCACCATCGAGGACACCGCCGAGCTGCAGCTTCAACAGCCCCATGTCGTGCAGCTCGAGTCGCGGCCGGCCAACGTTGAGGGCGAGGGGCGGATTACGCAACGCGACCTGGTACGTAATGCCCTGCGCATGCGTCCGGACCGCATCATCGTCGGCGAAGTCCGAGGCGCCGAGGCTTTCGACATGATGCAGGCGATGAATACGGGCCACAACGGTTCGATGAGTACTGTGCACGCTAATTCGGCCCGCGACGCCCTGGCGCGCATCGAGAACATGGTGCTGATGGCCGACCTCAACCTGCCGATGCGCGCCATCCGAGGCCAGATCGTCAGCGCACTGGACATGATCGTGCAGATCGAGCGCATGCGCGACGGCGTGCGCCGGATCACCGAGGTTACCGAGGTCGTTGGTCTCGAGGACGAAACGGTCGTCATGGCGCCGCTCTTCACGTTCAAGTTCATCGGCGAGAACCCCGACGGCACCCTTCGCGGCGCCTACGAGCCGAGCGGCATACGCCCGCGCTTCCTGCCGCGGCTCGAATATTTCGGGCTCGACAAGGCCTTCCTCGACGTCCTGTCCCCGCAAAAGCGGACCGCCGCATGAATGCCCTGCTCATATTCTCCCTGGCCATTGGCCTGCTGGTGGCAAGTGGCGGGGCGTTGGCGCTTGGCATGCGCCAGGGCGCCAGAAGCGAACGCGCTCTGGACGAACGCATCGGGCGGGCGGTCGGCGCACCGCTGCTTGCCACACGCCACGTATCCGCGAACGCGTCGCCCGGTCGCAGCGAGAGAATTGCCGGACTGCTGCGATGGCCGTTCGAGTTCGGCCTGCATCGACCCTGGGGCATTACCTTGTCGGCGCCCGCCGCGTTTGCCATTGCCGCAGCGGGCGGTGGCGGGACCTGGCTCGTCCTGCGCGAACTGATGCATCTTCCGGTATGGAGCGTGGGTGCGGCCGCGGCCGCGATGGCGCTCCTGATGCCGCGATTGTTGATGATGCAGCAGCAGCGGCGGGCGGACGCACGATTCACCGAGTATTTTCCCGACGCCATCGACATGGTGGTCCGCATGGTCCGCTCCGGCCTGTCGGTCGGCGTGGCCGTCCGCACAGTCGGCGCCGAGGCCGCCGAGCCGGTCGCCCAGATCTTCAAGCGCGCGGCCGATCGCAGCGAGATCGGCGTGCCCCTGGAGGAGGCCCTCTCTACGGTAAGCGAAGAGATCGGCCTCGCCGATTTCCGCTTCTTCGCCGTCACCATCGCCCTCCAGCGCACGACCGGCGGCAACCTCGCGCGCACGCTCGAAACCTTCGGCGAGATCATCCGCAAGCGCCGGGCGGTGCGGCTCAAGGCGGTCGCCGCGACCGCTGAAGTTCGCATCTCGGCGATTGTCCTAGGCGCCATTCCCTTTGTCGTCGTCGGCATGCTGAGCATCGTCAACCCAGGCTACCTCGAACCGATGGCCTCCGATCCGCGAGGGAACGTGCTGCTCGGCTCGGCGCTCCTGTTCCTGTTGCTGGGCGGCCTGTCGATGCGCTGGCTGATCCGCTCGGGCATGCGGACCTGAGGCAGCGCGTCATGGACCTACCCGTCCTTCAACTCGCGACCGTCCTGGCCGCCTCTGCGACCCTCCTGGTGTTTGCCGGCCTTTCGCTCATCGCCCAGGCCGCCTCGAGCAGGAGGCAGCAGATCGGCCGACGCGTCGCCACCCTCAGCGCGGAACGACCCAAGGCCGTGGCTTCGACGGCTCGGCCCTTGAATCAGCAGGATGGGGACGACGCCGGCGCCCTTGCCGACATGGCGAGCGACGAACGCGCCGAATGGCTGCGGGTGTCGAAGCGCCTGGGGCTGAAGCAGGAATGGGCATGGGCGGGATTGGCCATTGCGCGAGGCGCACTGGCCCTGTCCGTTGCCGCCGCCCTGGTAGCCGTCGGCGGCAACTATTTGTCCGCGGTGCCGTGGTGGCTTCGGACGCCGCTATTCGGATTGCTGGGCCTGCTGCTGGGCGCCTGGTTCCCGGTGGTGGCGATGAGGATCTCGGCCTCGCATCGCGTGCAGCGGGTGGAAGCCGGCTTACCCGATGCGATCGAGCTTCTCGTCGTCTCCGTCGAGGCCGGCATGGCGCTCGAGAGTGCCATCGACATGGTGGCGGGCGAGCTGCAGCTTTCGCAGCCTGAACTCGCGGCCGAGCTCAAGATGGTCGCCGCCGACCTCAAGTTGCTACCCGACCAGCGCGACGCCCTGATGAAATTCGCCGAGCGCATCGACCGGCCGAGCGTGCGGGCCGTGATGACCACACTTGCCCAGACAATGCGCTACGGAACGCCCCTCGCCCAGGCTCTGCGCGTGACCTCGACCGAGCTGCGCAACGACGCGCTCCTGCACCTCGAAGAACGAGCGAACCGGCTGCCGGTCCTGCTCACCGTCCCCATGGTCGTCTTCCTGATACCCGCGATTTTCCTGATGGTCGGTGGGCCCGCGATCCTGCGCCTGCTCGACGTCTTGCGCCACTGAATGACCGCGGAGGTGAGAGCAATGCTCCTATCTGATCTGTTGCCGATGAAGGGAAGCATCCTTGCCGCCGCCATGTGCTTGCTGGCCGGTCTGCCCGGCCTTTCCGCGGTGGCCGCCACGCCGGAACAGGCCAAGGCGTTCTCGGAGCGGGCCGCGGCCTACATCCTCGAAGTCGGCGAGGAAAAGGCCTTTGCCGAATTCTCCGATCGCAACGGCAAGTTCGTGGACGGCGAACTCTATGTCTTCTGCTACGACCGAAATGGCGTGAACCTGGCGCACGGTGGCAATCCGGCCTTCGTCGGACGCAACCTCCTCCACATCAAGGACATCGACGGTCACGAGCCCAACAACATGATCGTCACGCTCGGCTTCGAAAAGGGCAGTGGCTGGGTGGACTTCAAGTGGCCAAATCCTGTGACCAAGCGCATCGAGAGCAAGTCTGCCTACGTGATCCGCACCCACGATGCAGTGTGCGGTGTCGGCTACTACAAGGGATAGCGCGCGATGCGCTGGACGCCCCGTCTCAACATCATCAGCCGACTGTCCATCCTGATGGCAACAACACTGTTGCTGGTCATGATGGGGGAGGCGTTCAACTCCTACTCGCTGCGCCAGGAACGGCATGACGAGGTCGCGCTGGAATCCCAGCAGCTTGCTCACATTGCCGCACTCGACATGGATCACGTTCTTGAGTCCGCGCATCAACTGCTTGCCACCCTTGGGCGGGTCGCCGGCAGTGCGGGCGGCCTCAGCACGGCCTGTGACTTGCTGGAGCAAACGGCCAACAGCGACTTCGAATACGACAGCATTGCCGTCGTCGACCTGAGCGGTTCGACCGTCTGCGGCAGCAGCAAAAGGGTTCGAAGCGGAACGTTGGTTACGGATTTCGATCTGTTCGAACGGGCTTTGGCAAGCGGCGAGTTTGAAGTCGGATCGTTCGGAATCGGGATTGGGTCCGGCAACGAGGTGATCCGCGTCGCCCACCCGATTCGTGATCACAGTGACGCTATAACTGGAGTCATCTATGCCGGCATCAACGTCACCTGGCTGAATACCGCGATCGGCAAATGGAACCTCAGTCAGGGGGCCTCGATCCTGATCACGGATCGCAACGGCATTCTGGTCGCCAACCACCCCGAATCGGCACAGGTCGGCAAGCCGGCAGTTTCCGAGCTTCGGCCGCTCGTTTACGCACTCGCAGCTGGTGCCACCATCCGGGAAGTAGCCGGAACGAAGTATATCTTCGGTTTCAACCCGGTGAATGCTCCACCGGCAAAGGGATTGGCGGTTTTCGTCGGCCGCAGCTACGAAGAAGTTTTCGCCGCCATCGATCGGTCGATCTACATGGACGGTGCAGTCACGATCGGCACCTTTGCCGTGATCATGGCCGCCCTGTGGGCCTTCATCCAGCACTTCCTGAACAAGCCCTTCAAGACACTATTGCATGCCGTCGAAGGCTGGCGCGCCGGCGACTGGTCGATGCGCATTGGCGCCGCGACTGGAATCACCGAATTCGACCGCCTGACATCAGCCTTCGATCAGATGGCCGAGAACGTGTCCCGACGGGACGCGGACCTTCTCTATCGCGACAGGCTCCTGCGTTCTATCGCCGACAGCGCTGCGGAACTGGTTCGCGAGGACACCTTCCAGAACGCCATTCCCGACATCCTTCGCATGATGGGCACCGCGCTCCAGGCCGAGCGCATCCTCATCATCGAGCGGGGCGACGGCGTGGCGCGCAAGCTGTTCCGGGTCTGGCACGTCTCGGAACAGATCGTGCAGCTTACGGCAAAGCCGTTCGAGAGATTCGCTACATCGATGCCAGCCGAGATGCTCGAATGGTTGGCCCCGCTCGACCGGGGCGAACTCATCCACGTCACGCGCAGTCAGGTACGCGGCGCGGCGGCCGAACTGTTCGACAATATCGGCATCAAGTCGAACTTACAGGCTCCGATCATGATCGACGGCCGGGCATGGGGCGCGCTGTCGGTGGACGACTGCAGCCGGGAGCGGACGTGGACATCGACCGAGCTTGACGCCATCAAGGTCCTGGCGGACCTCATCGGCACGGCCATCTCCCGCGAAGGGCAGCTGAGGAAGCTCGCCGACGCCGATCAGGTCGTGCGCGGCAGTCCGGCCATTCTTTTTCGCGTCGACGTCGTCGATGGGCGCCCCGTCCCTACCTACCTCTCCGACAACGTGGCGCGGCTGGGCTATTCGGCGGCGGAGTTGCTCGATTCCGCCCGATTTTTCGGCCTCGTTCATCCGGACGACATGCCGAACACCAATGCGACGTTGCTCAGTCCCGACAGAGCCCTCACATCCGGCAGCTTCGAATTCCGTCTGATCTCGCGCTCGGGTGTTTTTAAGTGGTTCGAGAACAGGTACACGCGCGAGTTCGACGAAGCGGGCCGGGTGGCGGGCATTTCCGGCCTGCTCGTCGACGTCGACGAGCGCAAGATCGCCGACCAGAAGCGCCATGACGCCGAGGAGACGTTGAGTTCAGTGGCGTCGTCGGCGCACGACGCCATCCTGATGATGGATGTCGAGGGCAAGGTTAGCTTCTGGAATGCGGCGGCAGAGCGCATATTCGGTTATTCGCGCGCCGAGGCCCTCGGGCAGGACCTCCACGAGCTTGTCGTCCCGCTCCCGGCGCGAGCCGACTTCCGGCAGCACTTCCCGCAGTTTCTCGAGACCGGCCGTGGCCCAATCGTCGGCCGGACGATCGAAGTGCAAGCCCTTCGCAAGGGCGGCGGCGAATTCCCGGCGGAAATCTCGCTGGCCAGCGTACGCCTGAGGGGACAGTGGCACGCGGTCGCGATCGTGCGCGACATCACCGAGCGTCGGAACGCCGACGTCGCGATCCGCCGCGAGCGGGATTTCTCGAACGCCATCATCGAGCAGCTGCCGGGGATATTCTTCGTCCTCGATGGGCAGGGGCGCAACGTGCGCTTCAATGCCGGCATCCTCCAGGCTCTTGGCAAGACCGCAGCCGAGCTGGTGGGAACAAGCGCGCTCGACAACGTGATTGCCGCCGATCGGCCGATGGTTGCGGCAAAGATCCGGGAAGCCATCGAAATCGGTCGGACAGAGGCTGAGATCGGCCTGCGTCATGGCGACGGCAGCGAGCATCACTATGTCATGACGGCAAGCCGAACGAAACTTAGCGAGGGAGCAGGCATCATGGGTATTGGTATTGATGTCACTGAGGCACGCCGCATCGAACGGCTGTTGCACGAAAGCGAGGAGCGGTTCCGCGCCATCTTTGCCTCCGTCACCGACGCCATCCTGCTGCGCGACTTTGAAACGCTTCGGGTGGTTGAGGCAAACGAAAGCGCCTGCGCCATGTTCGCCAGTTCGCGCGACGCGCTCATCGGTACCCGGGCTACGGATCTGTCAGCCGATATTGCGGGCGATCTTGAGCAAGAGGTCGAAAGACGCTTCGCCGACGCCCGGCGAGGCGCCGTCAGCAACTTCGAATGGCTGAGTAAGGCCAGGGACGGGCGGATATTCCCCACCGAAGTCAGCTTGCGCCGCATCACCCTCGGCGGCCGGCCATTTTTCCTCGCCACCTTGCACGACATCAGCGAGCGCAAGCGCGCCGAGGCGAAGATTGTGCAAATGGCGCGCTTCGACGGCCTCACCGGCCTTGCTAACCGCGTCGTATTCACAGAAGCACTGGAGAAGGCGATTGGGTATGTGCGCCGCGGGGGCCAGGGCTTCGCCGTGCTCTATCTCGATCTAGACCATTTCAAGGACATCAACGACACTTTGGGCCACCCGATGGGGGATGCGCTGCTGAAGGAGGTGGCCGCAAGGCTGCGCGGAGCGGTTCGGGACATCGACACGGTGGCGCGTTTCGGCGGCGACGAGTTTGCCGTCCTTGAGACGAATATCGCCGATCCCACCGATGCTGGCCTGCTCGCGGGGCGCTTGCTCGAATTGCTGGCGGAACCCTACACCATCCATGGAAACACGATTTCCAGCAGCGCCAGCATCGGCATCGCCATCAGCGGCGCCGAACCAGTAGACGCCGAATCGCTGTTGTCCGGAGCCGACGTCGCCCTCTATCGCGCCAAGTCGGAGGAGCGCGGAACCTATCGCTTCTTCACTTCGGCCATGGACGCCGAGGTGCGTCATCGCGTCGAAACCAGTAATGATCTGCGGGGCGCGCTCGCGTCCGGGCAAATCTTCCTCGAATACCAGCCACAGGTCGATGCGACGAACGGGCAGATCGTCGGGCTCGAGGCTCTCGCGCGGTGGCGTCATCCTCAGCGCGGTCTGGTGCCCCCGCTGGAGTTCATTCCGATCGCCGAGCGCAACGGCCTGATCAACGCCCTGGGACTCTGGATACTGCGCGAGTCCTGCCGCCAGATGAGGGCGTGGCGCGACGCGGGCCTCACACCGCCAGCAATTGCCGTGAATCTGTCCGCCGTCCAGTTCAAGGCATCGCAGAATCTCGAAGCCGAGATCGGCCAGGCGATACAGGATTACGGCTTGCGACCGGGCGAGCTTGAACTGGAACTCACCGAGTCGGTCCTGATGGACGCCGCGCGCAACCACAACGACGTTCTTGTACGGTTACGCTCGCGCGGCGTCCGATTGGCGATCGACGATTTCGGCACCGGATATTCCTCCCTGGACTATCTGAGGCGTTTTCCGGTCGACCGCATCAAGATCGCCCAGGAATTCATCACCGACCTGGACAGCAAGGCGGAAAACGGAATCATCGTCCGAGCCGCAATCGGGCTGAGTCGCGAGCTGGGCATTTCCATCCTCGCCGAGGGCGTCGAAACCAGGGCCCAGCTCGACCTGCTTGACCAATGGGGATGCCGGAATATCCAGGGCTTTTACTTTTCGCGTCCGGTGCCCGCCATGCAGGCAGAACTGCTGCTGCGCCGTGGCCGTATCGATCCGCTCGAACGGGCGGTGGCGTAGGATTCGTCGTGTCACTCGCGACCTTCTCTCCGAAAGCCGCGCGGGCAAGCGTGCCAAGCTGGCTTGCGAGCATGCCGCTCTGCTTCGGCCTCGCGGTGTTCACCATTCTGGTATTCGGCGGGGCAACGCCTATGCTCGGCGATCCAGACACGCAGTGGCATGTCGCCACCGGTCGCTGGATCCTGCAGCAAGGCCGCGTTCCCCGGACTGATCCCTTCTCGTTCACGTTTGCCGGCCAGGAGTGGATAGCGAAGGAGTGGCTCTCGCAGGTCATACTGGCGGCCGCTCACGCTGCCGGCGGCTGGCCCGGCGTCGCGGCGCTTGCCTGCGTTGTCACGGCAGCCACGTTTGCTCTCCTGTTCCGGCTGCTGGCGGCCGATGTCGGCGGACTGCTGGCGGCCATCCTGTCTGCCTCGGCGGTGATTCTGACGGCGCCGCATCTGCTGGCGCGGCCGCATCTCTTGGCGCTGCCGGTGATGGTCTTGTGGACGGCCGGGCTGGTGCGGGCGGTCGAACGCGACTGGATGCCCTCGCCGTGGCTGCTCGTCCTGATGCTTTTGTGGGCCAATCTTCACGGCGGCTTCACGCTCGGCTTTATGCTGGCAGTCGGACTCGGTCTCGAGGCGGTGGCGACTGCCTCCGATCGCGCCGATCGCGTCCGCAAGCTGATCGGCTGGTTGGGATTTGGCGTTGCGGCAGTGGTGGTGGCAGGCATCACGCCGTATGGCTGGCGGCCGTTTTTCGTCACTCACCGCATTCTTGAGCTGGGAAGCGTCCTGCCCCTGATCGACGAGTGGCGCTCGCCCGATTGGCAGCGTCAGCCCGCGCAACTGGCCGTCCTGCTGTTCGCAGCGGTTGTCGCCCTGCTCGGTGCCGTGAAGGTGCCGTTGCTTCGCGCCCTCGTCGTGGCGGGTCTCCTCTATCTCTATTTCCGCTTTGCTCGGAATGCCGAACTCCTGGGCCTGCTGGCCCCCATCCTGTTGGCGCCGATCGTCGCGCGGCGTTGGTCGGCCTTGATCCCGGTGGTCGCGGCGGGCCGCGCGGCTCCACCGAGCGCCGCGGCACGGGCGGCAACCATGGCGGCCTTGTGCGCGGCTGTCCTGGCGGCGGGCTGGAGCCAGCTTCGCCACAGTGTCCTGCCGCCCGCCGTCGCACCGGCGTCCGCTATCGCTTTCGCGCGCGGCCACGCACTTAGCGGACCAGTGCTGAACGATTATGGCTTCGGCGGCTATCTCGTGAACGAGCGAGTGCCGACCTTCATCGACGGTCGCGCCGAGCTCTATGGGCGGAACTTCATCCTGCGTTACGTGGCCGCGATCTCGGGCCACGGCGGCCTTGCGCAGCTCCTGGACGAATACGGCATCGAATGGACCCTGCTGCGGCCCGATCGTCCAGCCAATGAGCTACTCGCCCTGATGCCAAATTGGTGCCAGGCGTACCACGACGAAAACGCTACTCTGTTCGTGCGCTCCTCCGCGCCTGGGCGCGGGTGCACCGGCCCGTGAAGATCAGCGCCCTCCTCGTCGCGGGCATGATGGCTGGCATCGGCATGTCCGCGCCGTCGCGCGCCGCCACGATCGCGGACCAGTCGATCTCCATTCCCAGCATCATCGGCAAACCCCAGCCGGCCTCACGGGTGCTCCGTCTGACGGGAATGATCGAAGAGGGAGATGCCGCACGCCTGCGCGCGATCCTGACAGGTATGGGCAAAAAGGGTCTTCAGGACGCAGGTGCCCCGCTGGCGACGATCGAGATGAGCAGCGCCGGGGGCGATCTGCTGGAGGGGCTGAAGCTCGGCTATCTGTTCCGGGAATTCGACGTCGCCACGCTGGTGCGCGCGCGCGATTCGTGCCTTTCGGCTTGCGCGCTGGCCTTTCTGGGTGGCACCGCCAGTCACCGAAGAACAGAGGTCGTCACGGCGCGCACCATCGAGGTCGGAGCCATACTGGGCTTCCACAACTTTGCCCTCAATCCAAACCATCCGACCGCGAGCGCAGCCAGCAGCCCGCGGGAAGGCATCGCCAAGGGCTTCAACGAGGCCCAGGGCGCCGCCGCACTTTTCGTGCACTATGTCGGCGCCATGGGCGTCGATAGCCCGTTCATCGCCCGCATGCTCGGCCGACCGCCCCAGGTGTGGGAATATGTCGACACAGCGGAAAAGTTCCTCGAGCTCAAGATCTGTCCTGCCGGCGTTCTGCGGCCCTTGCCGGCGCCGGCAGCCCGTGCACTTAACATCTGCTCGAATCTCATGCACAGCCCGGCACAGGTCGTGCCACCGCACGCCAGACGCTTGCCGGCGGCAGAGGCCAAGCGTCGGCTCCTCGAGCATGTCCAGCGAAATGTCTCTGCGCTCAACATGAATGGCCTGCTTGCGGCGCAACTGGCGGCGGTGGTCGCTTCCCGCGACGAACGCCTGCTCAACAGTGTCTATGCCGATCTCCGCGCCGCTGGCCTGCCCTTGCCTGAGATCGTCGGGCCAACGTTCGAGGTGACAGGATTTGAATCGGAGCCCTATCGCCTGCAGTGCACCGTCAGCCTGTCGCTCGATGATCCGGACAAGTTCGATGCTGTCATCCAGGAGCCGGCGGCGCTTTCCAAACCGGATCGGAGGATCACGCCCGCCTGTTCCCGCCTGCTGGGCTACGAGCCCGGCGAAAAACTCAACCCTCTCCGCGAATGATTGCCTATCTCCTGTGGAGCTCTTCGATGCCTCGCGCTACCACTCTTCTTCGTCTCGCCCCCCTATTCTTTGTCCTGTCGATCATGAGCATCGGCGCGCTCGGCGTAATGGGGGCCTGGGCGACGAGCGAGTTCAGTTTTTCCGGCAAAGTCCTGCTGTGGATGCTTCCGGCGATCGTCGGCGCGGCATTGTTCGCGATCTACGGAACGGCTCACCTGCAGAGCTCGCTCGCACGCACTGGAAGCTTGTGGAGCGACGGCTTCCCGTGGCGGCAGGGGCGCATCGTGACGCTGGCCTTCGCAATCTTCGTCGTCACTGCGAGCCTCAACAGCTACATCTATGTCCACGACGTGCTGTCCACCAACAAGCAGCGAGTTCTGCAGCAGCAGGAGTCCATCGCCGCCCTGAAGGTGCAGCAGATCAGGAATTGGCTGCTCGAGCGCGCGCTTGGGGGCCGCGAGCTCGGCGCCGCCCTGCAGCAGTTGCCACTCGACGATCCCAACTGGGCGGATCGCAATCGGACTGTGGTCGAGATTCTGTTCGGCGAATGGCTGGCACGCCATCCGGAGAACGTCGGTGTGACGCTGTTCGGCCCCGACGGACGAACCCTGATGGCGCTTGGTGAAAGCACAGGGGAATATGCGGCGTCTGCTGATCCTCGCCGCATTCGCGAACGATCCCTCCTCGGCAATGGACAGTTGCGACTCGATTTCAGGATGCCGCTTTCGAGGTTCGGAGCTCAAGCCGCCCTGGCGACCTTGGTGTTCACGGTCGATCCGTCGGCTGAATTGCTCGAAGAGGTGGAGCGCTGGCCGGTGCCAAGCGGGAGTTCTGAGGTGGTCATTGTCCGGCGCGAGGGCGGCAACGCGGTGTTCGTCAGGCCGCCGTTGCACATGGCTGAAGGCGGAAACCGATCCATCTTCTCCTTGTCGGCCGACACCGAGATCGCGGCCGTCCAGGCAGTCCTCCGAGGCGAAGGCGTTCGGGAAGCCCGAGACTATCGGGGCAAGGAGGTACTGACAGCCGCGCGGTACATCGACGAACTCGGCTGGTATGTGATCGCCAAGACCGATACGGCCGAACTCTATCTGCCGCTCGAGCGCCGTGCCCAGATCGTAACATGGCTCACCGTTGCGGCAATCGTCATCGCAGCCGCTATATCCGTGGGCCTATGGCAAGCCGATCGCGCCAGTAGCCGAATCGAATTGCCCAAGCTCAGTCCGGCAAGCGCCGCAAAATCGAAGTAGGCTTGGCAACCGCACGACGATGGTAGAAGGCTGGGGCGGCACATGTGTCGTCCTCCCGCTCCGACAGCGGCGATCGGTACGCAGGTGGCGCAGCTCTCCGGCAATCTTCCGCAATATCAGACAACGATCGAGACCAAAATCGCCGGTCTGCGGAATGCGATGATCGACAAGCTTTCCCGACGAGCTGATTGCCAAAACTGCCAAGCTTGGCCGGCTATGGCGCGATTCTGGATCAAATCCTGACGTATAGTGACGATGTTTCGCGCGGTTTGCTGCTGCGGACATGGTCCTCGAACCAGGTGAGACTCTTGCTCTGCGCAGACGGCAAACTACTCGTCACGGTCCAGCCAGCGGCGCGCAGCAGGCGCTTCGGCGCCAAACGATGCGGTGCGCTGGAAATGCCAATCAGTCACGGCAAGGCCGTTGCAGTGTCGACGAGATCGCCGATGCAGAAATTGACCATGTGCGCGACAGCTTCGGCACTGTGGTAGTCGCCGAATTCCGCAGTAGCTTCCTTGCCTGCGTACATCCGCGCGATTCCGGCGCCGCCGGGGTGATGCGGCGCCCACTCGGTGATGTCGTAGACCTTCCCGGAGATGATGACCCAGCAGTCATCGCGGGTGTTATGCTTGGCGACCTCCTCTCGCGTGACGCGGCGCGTGCCCGTGGCGGGAACGGCCGGCGTCCAGAGCTTGCGGGTGACCGCAGCGTAATCGGCTCTCGCAGCGCGGCGGAAGTCCCATGGACCTAGTCTCTTGGGAGGCAATTCCTCGCCTATGTTGCGAGCGTCGTAGGCGTAGATCCACGAGTCGTCCTCGCCGCCGCGTTTGTCGTGGGCAAAAGCGGGGCTCATCCGTTCGTTGAGCGACTCGAGGAGCGCCTTCTGCTCGGCAGTGTCCCTCGCCCGCAAGTGATCGAAGGCGAATTTGGAGCCGAGCTGGAAGCGGGTGGCGCGGTAGTGCCTCACGCGTTCGTAGTGCAACAGCGCCGTCGCCACATCGCTTCCGTGCAGCGCGAAGGCCTTGGAGAGCGCGGCGGCGTCCTCGAAGGACTGCGCGGCGCCCTGGCCGAACGTCGGGAGCATCGGGTGCGCCGCGTCGCCGAGCAGACAGATGCGGCCCTGCACCCAGGTCTCGAGCGCATCTCGATCGTAAAGGCCCCACTTCGTGGGACGCACGATCGCGCCGGCCAGGGCAAGCAGATCGTCTCTATAGGCGCTGCCCACGAAGGCCTCGCCGACCTCGCGAAGGATCTCCTCCCGACCGACGGGGAACCAGTCGCCTTCCTCCTTCTCGAACTCCGCGGAGTTGGGCTCATAGTGGGCGATCCACACGTTCAACAGCTCGCCGCCGCGCACCCAATACGTCGTTGCCCCGCTTCTTTCGGTCCGATAGCGGTCCATGCTGAAGGAGTTGATGGGGTTGTGCTCCAGAGGGCGTCCGTCGGCCTTGCGGAGGGAGGCGACCGCCGCCCGCGGAATGAGCCCGCGAAAGCACGTCACTTCGGTCCAGCGCTTGGGTCGCGGGTTCGGCCACGCCAGCTGCAACGTGGCAGAGTTGATGCCGTCGGCTCCAACGAGAACTTCGGCGGTGGCGGCACTACCATCCGAAAAAGTCGCGGTTACCTCGTCGGCGGTCTGACGCAACTCTGTCAGCCTGCAATTCATGTGCACGGTGATCGGGCAGGGCGCCCCGCTGTCGGGACCGAACTCGAACACCCGCTTGTACAGGCACATCAGCAAGTCGAGCCGGTGCATGTGATGAAAGCCCGCGCCGTCACCCGCAGTGGTGACGTGATCGAACGGCCGCTTTGTCATGCTGCCATCGGCGTTGAACTGCCGTGTCGACTCGAGAATTGCCGCCCGGCCCCCGTCGATCGCGCCATCGGGCCCCTTGGGGTTCCCGCCATCGAGGTCGACGCCTAGCCAACGACATATCCGCGCCCCGTTGGGCGGGACGTTCAACCCGGCGCCGGCCGTGCTCGGCAGCTTCGTCTGCTCGTAAATATCGATCGTGGCGAAGGCGCCGGACTGCCGCAGCGCCAACGCCGTCATCAGCCCGCCCATTCCCGCACCGACGATCACGGCTCGCATGCTGTCGTCCTTCTGAAGTAAGTGAACCCGCCTGATGGATCGAGACTAGCCGCGGCCCAACCGGCAATGAAGCAGCTTTGCGGGTGTATTTTGATCAGCCGGCAAGCGGACCGCTGCTGCTATAGTCGGCCACGATCGCGCGCCTCAGCAACCTTGCCCCGACCCGCATCGAACAACTCGAGACGTTCCCCATCGAGCGCTAGTGCGACCAAGGACACAGTGACTGCGTCGCAGCCAACGCCCAACCGCCTGATCCGGCTGGGATTTGCCTTCCGCGACTCGAAAGCGTCGCTCATCGCCATCGAGCTTGATGTGTTCACCCTATTGTTTCCCGCTGGTTGGCCCAAGATCGACGAACTCGCTTAACAGACCGGCGTCCACCATCGCACCGCGCGGACTTTCATTGACGCCTTGGTGGCACTTGATCTGCTCGAGCGCGACGGGCGAGGGCGCTGCGCACGACGCGTGAAACGGCCCCGCTACCTGGACCGCAACAGCGACTGCTACGTCGGCGGCGAACTCGAGTTCGCGAACACCGGTCAGTTCATATCCTAGGGCCTGCTTACTGAAGCTCTACGCAGCGGCCGGCCGCATACGGCGACGCAGGAGCAGTGGTCGACCGGCCGAGCGGTGGTACCGGGCAGCGACAACTGTCAGGTATCTCAGGAGCTGCGGCATTGTCATAGAGGAGGGACCGGCTGAGAAATCCGGCCGCAGAGCACGTTGACCTCGACCTATTGCCGCGATCCGACGGCAACATCATCGAGATCTCAAGGCAGAACCGAGGCGGTTTGCCCCGCTGCATTAGCCTAAGGGGCTCCAAATTGGAAGTAAGCGTCCATTCCTGACACGGGGTCAGGCAGCCGGCGTCCAGTTCCAGGGCAAGAGGTCGTCGAGCCGGTTAGCCGGATGGCCGTTGGTCATGCGGTCTAGGACGTCCTTGAGGTAGGCGTATGGCTCGCGGTTGTTGAGCTTGGCGGTGGTGATCAGCGAGCAGACGATGGCCCAGCGGTCAGCCCCGCCATCGGAGCCGGCGAACAGGTGATTCTTGCGGCCCAGGGCGATCGGCCGGATGGCGCGCTCGACGGTGTTGGTGTCGAGCTCGACCCGGCCATCGTCGAGGTAGAGGCAGAGAGCTTTCCAGCGGACCAGGGCATAGCGGATGGCGTCAGCGAGCGGGCTGCGTGGCGGCAGGCGATGCAGCTCGGCTTCCAGCCAGAGCTTCAGGGCATCGACCACTGGCCGAGCCAGCTCCACGCGGACCATGCGGCGCAACCCGGCCGACCGGCCGCGGATCCTGTCTTCGATGGCATAAAGCTCGCCGATTCGTCGCAGGGCCTCGGCTGCGATCGGCGAGCCGGTCGCCTGATGCACGTCGTAGAACTTGCGCCGTGTGTGGGCCCAGCAGGCCGCCAGTACGATGCCCGTGGGGACCAGCTGCTCGAAGCCAGGATAGCCATCGACCTGCAAGATGCCTCTGAACCGGCCGAGATGCGTAACAGGACGCTCGGCCCTACGATCGGGGCTGTAGAAGTAAACGGCCGCCGGTGGATCGGACCCGCTCCATGGTCGATCGTCCCGGGCATAGACCCACAACCGACCAGTCTTGGTGCGGCCGCGACCGGGATCGAGCACCGGGATCGGCGTGTCATCGGCGAACAGCTTCTGTGAGGCGAACACATGCTCGGCCAGCCGATCCCTCAGCGGCTCCAGCCACCAAGCGGCGCCGCCGACCCAGTTGGCCAGGGTCGACCGATCCAGCTCCACGCCCTGTCGCGCGAAGATTTGCGACTGTCGATAGAGAGGAAGGTGATCGCAGTACTTGTTGATCAGCACCTGGGCCAGCAGGCCCGGTGTTGCCAAGCCCTTGGCGATCGGCCGTTCTGGTGCAGATGCTTGATGGATGCTGCCGCACGCCCGGCAGCCGTACTTGGGCCGACGGATACGGATGACGCGCAACCGCGCCGGCACCCAGTCGAGCATCTCACTCACCGTCTCGCCGATCGCATGCAGGGCGCCGCCACAACACGGACAAGCCGTCACCTCGAGGTCGAGGCTCACATCCTCGCGTTCCAGGTGCTCAGGCAGGCGCGGCCGATCGGGTCGATCCCGGGCGACCGGTTCCTTGTCGGCCGGCCCCGTCGGCAGTAGTTCCTCGGCCCGGCCGATGTCGGCTCCCAGATCCTCCAGTCCCAACTCGAGCTGATTGCCATCGAGCCGTTCGGCCCGCCGGCCGAACTGCAGGCGCTGCAGCTTCTGGACGATCAATCGCAGGCGCTCGATCTCAACCTGTGCCGCGGACAGTGCCTTGCGTTCCCCGGTCCGTTCCGCCGCCAGCTGCCGGATCAGCTGATGCAGGGCATCAACATCGTCCGGCAGAGCAGCAAGATCGAGCTCCATGAGCACACGGTACGCTCGGTCTTGCGGTATCGCACCGCCTTCGGCGTTGCCGAGTCAATCGGCCGCATGATCATCCAGCTACAGAAGGGCGCCATCGTCGTTCCGGTGAGCGCCAGTCGATACCCTCGATCAGCATCGATAGCTGCGCCGACGTCAGCATCACCGAGCCCGTCGCCTCATCCGCCACCGGCCAGAAGAACCGGCTCTGCTCCAGCCGCTTGGTGAACAGGCACAGGCCCGTGCCGTCCCAGAACACGATCTTCAGCAGGTCGGCCTTACGGCCGCGGAACAGGAACAAGTGCCCCGAGAAGGGATCCTGCTTCAGCGTGCCCTGCACCAGCATCGCCAAGCCATCAAGGCCCTTCCTCATGTCGGTGACGCCCAGCGCCACGTGGATCTTCACGCCGGACGGAAGCAAGGTCATGGCGCGCCTCCCTCGAGCAAGGCGACCAGCCGCCGGACCGTTTCCGGATCGGCATCGCGCTCGAAGCGCACCCGCCGTCCGCCGATCAACTCGACCTCGATCCCGGGCGCAGGCCGCTCGACGATCACTGGGACAGATGCTGCTGCTGGCCCTTCAACCAAGGGGGCTGCGTCCATGATCTGAACCGGCGCAAAGGCCGGAGCAGCTGGCTCGGGCTCAGGTTTGAACGCCTCTTTCCATCGGAAGAGGACACGGGGCGCAATCCCGTATCGGCGCGCCACCTGCGTAACGGACATGCCGGGTTGCGACGTCTCGTCGACGATCCGCCGCTTGTCCTCCTCGCTGAAGCTGCGGCGCCCCGTCACGCCGTGGGTCACGCCAGGCACCGGCAGACCCACCCCGTTAGTCATATGACTTGCCTTCTTAGTCATATGACTAACTCCACCACCGCGTCGGTACAGCAGCTTCTCCGGGACCGCCGGTTCCTGCTTGAACTTCGCCCGCCAGTTCCCGAAGCGTTTCAACGGTAGGCCGTGCGACTCGCAGTATTCCCTTTGATTCAGATCGCTCCGGCGCCACGCCTCATGATGCGATCGCCAGAACGCCTCAAGCTCGACCCGGTAGTCTGCTGGCCATCTCGACACTGATGCTGTCCTCCTCGGCATACCTCGCCGTGGAACACAGATCGCAATCACCCCGACGCCGCCAAGTGTGCGAGGAATGGACGCTTAC
>DASRFX010000135.1:0-31197 GCA_035651335.1 Reyranella sp.
CCAGGAGCGCTATCAGGCGGTGATGCCCGACAGCGGCACCCATGCCGTCGCGATCACCGACGAATACGGCTTCAAGTACGATTCTCGCGGTGACCGGCTCGATTCGCGGGGCCATGTCATCGCCCCGCCGATGACGCCCCCGGGCGCGCGGGCGCTCAAGTAGCCGTTTCCGATCCCATCAGAGCCGAGGGCCCGGTGGTCGTCCGACCGCCGGGCCTTTTTGTTGCCCCCTTCTGGCCGGCCCCCTAGAGTTTGTCGGGGTTAAGAGAGGGGAACGACATGAAGTCGAGGAATTTGCGCCGCCGCGAGGCCATGCTGTTGGGCGGCGCCGCCGCCGTGTCGGCGGCCGGTCCGGCATACGGCCAAGAGCCGGCCAAGCCCGCCCAGATCGTGGTCAATCACTCGGGCGGCTCGATGGGCTCGGCGATGCGCAAGGCCTTCTTCAACGGCTTCGAGAAGAAGTACGGCATTCGTGTCGTCGAAACGAGCCCGGCCGATTTCGGCAAGCTGCGCGCGATGGTCGAATCGGGCAATGTCGAATGGGACGTCACCGAGATCGGCGGCCAGGACGCCATCCGCGCCACGCAGATGAACCTGGTGGAGAAGATCGACGACAAGATCGTCGACCGCACCAAGTACCCGGCGAAGGCGCGCAGCCCGTCGGTCTTCGCCTCGTCGGTCTACACCACGATCATCGGCTACCGCACCGACGTCTTCAAAAGCGGCACGCAGCCCAAGAGCTGGGCCGACTGGTGGGACGTCAAGAAATTCCCGGGCGCGCGATCGATGCGCAACCATCCCGTGGACAATCTCGAGTTCGCGCTGATCGCCGACGGCGTGCCGATGGACAAGCTCTATCCGCTCGACATGGCGCGCGCCTTCAGGAAGCTCGACCAGATCAAGCCGCACGTCACCGTGTGGTGGACCACCGGGCAGCAGCCCGCCCAGCTGCTGCTCGACAAGGAGGTCGTCCTGGCGACCGGCTGGAACGGGCGCTTCTACGACCTCATCAAGAAGGGCGCGCCGATCGAGATCGAATGGACCCAGGGAGCGCTGAAGCAGGGCAGCTTCGTCATCCCGCGCGGCGCCAAGCACGCCTACTGGGGCCAGAAGATGTTGGCCGAGATGTCGATCCCGCAGGCGCAGGCGATTTACGCCACCGAGCTCGGCTATCCCGGCCTCAATCTCGACTCGCTGAACTACGTCGACGCCAAGGTGAAGCCGTACCTGCCCACGCAGTACATCGACAAGCAGTTCTGGATCGACGATGCGTGGTGGGCCGAGAACGGCAACAAGGCCGTCGAGATGTGGAACGCCTGGCTGCTGAAGAAGGGCTAGAGCATGATGGGTTCGGCTGGAATCGGCTGGAAGGAACCAGCCGAACCCATCATGTCCTATGGAACCACGATCACCCCTGCGCGCGAATGGGATGAGATGGAACCGTGTCCGGTTCCATCTCATCCCATTCCGCTCTAGATAGTGACGCCTCGTTCTGCTGACCTCCGCGTCGAGGGGGTCAGCAAGCGTTTCGGCGAGGTCGTGGCTCTCGAGGACGTATCGCTCGACATCGCCTCGGGCGAATTGCTCACCATCCTGGGGCCAAGCGGCTCGGGCAAGACCACCCTGCTCAAGGTCGTGGCCGGCTTCGAGCGGCCGGACGCGGGCAGCGTGCGGGTCGACGGGGCCGACATCACCTCGCTCCCGCCGGCGCGGCGAGACATCGGCATGGTGTTCCAGAACTACGCGCTGTTCCCGCACCTGAGCGTGGCGGCCAACGTCGCCTTTTCGCTCGAGATGCGCGGCGTCGCGCGGGCCGAGATCGGCCGGCGCGTCGGCGAGGCAGTGGCTTTGGTCGAGCTCGCAGGCTACGAACAGCGCCTGCCGCGCCAGCTCTCGGGCGGCCAGCAGCAGCGCGTGGCGCTGGCCCGCGCCATCGTCTTCAATCCGCGCCTGCTGCTGCTCGACGAGCCGTTCGGCGCGCTCGACCGCAAGCTGCGCGAGACCATGCAGCTCGAGGTGCGACGCCTGCAGCGCCGGCTCGGTCTCACGACCATCTTCATCACCCACGACCAGGAGGAGGCGCTGGTGCTTTCCGACCGCATCGCGGTGATGAGCCGCGGCACCATCCAGCAGGTCGCCACGACGACCGAGACCTATGAGCATCCGGCCAACGATTTCGTCGCCGACTTCGTGGGCGAGAGCAATGTCGTCCACGGCGTGACGGCGGACGGCGGGTCGGTCGTGCTCGAGGGCGGCCGGCACCTGCGGGTCGGCAAGTCGCTCGAAGCAGGCCGGAAGGTGGGCGTTCTGATGCGGCCCGAGCGGTTCGACGGCGGCGCCAATTTCTTCTCGGGAAAGGTGACGGAGGCGGTCTATCTCGGTTCTGCTTTCAAGCTCCGATTGGCCTGCGACGACGGCCTCGAGCTGATCGTCCGCCAGCCGGCGCGCGGCGCCTTGCCGGCGGTCGGCACGGCGATGACGGTCGGCATCGACCCGGACTCGATCCATGTCTTCTAGCCGCGGTGCCGGCGCGTTGGCCGCCCTGCCGGCGCTCGTCCTGCTGCTCTGCGTCTTCCTGTTCCCGGTCGCCCGCATGCTGGGCTACAGCGTCGAGACGGGCACGCTCGACTGGTATGCCAAGGCGCTGGGCGAGGGTCTCTACCTCCAGGTCTTCTGGAACACCTTCTGGATCGCGCTGCTCGTCACCTTCTTCTGCCTGCTGCTGGGCTATCCGCTGGGCTTCCTGCTCGCCACGACCACGCCTGGATGGGCAACGGCCGGCTTCATCTTCGTGCTGCTGCCGCTCTGGACCTCGATCCTGGTCCGCACCTATGCGTGGATGGTGCTGCTCGGCCGCAGCGGCGTACTGAACGGCCTGCTGATCAAGGCCGGCCTCATCTCCGGTCCGCTGCCGCTGCTCTACAACGTCACCGGCGTGGTGATCGGCATGGTGCACGTGCTGCTGCCCTACATGGTGCTGCCGGTGTACGGCGCCGTGCGCCGGGTCGATCCCGCCATCGTCGCCGCGGCCGAGGGCCTCGGCGCCACGAGCACGCGCATCTTCCGGCGCATCTACCTGCCGCTCACCTTGAACGGCATCTTCGCCGGCGCCGTGATCGTCTTTGTGCTGTCGCTCGGCTTCTTCATCACGCCCGCCCTGCTGGGCGGCGGCAAGGTGATGATGATCGCCGTCCTGATCGAGCAGGAAGTGCACGAGACCTTGAACTGGCCGTTCGCTTCGGCGCTTGCCGCCGTGCTGCTGGTCGCCACGCTCGCCGTCTATGCCGCGGCGCAGCGTTTCGTGCGGCCGCAGGAGCAGCAGCCATGAGCCGCCGGCTTCTCGTTGGCGCCTGCGCCGTCATCTATTTCTTCCTGATGCTGCCGCTCGTCGTCGTCTTCCCGATCTCGCTGTCCTCGGCCGCCTACATGCAGTTCCCGCCGCCGGGACTGAGCTGGCAGTGGTACGAGCGCTATCTCGACGATCCGCAATGGATCGATGCGACGGTCCGTTCCTTATATATAGGCGGGGCGACTGCCGTGCTGGCCCTGGCGCTGGGCGTGCCGCTTGCCTTCGCCCTGGTGCGCTCGCGGTTTCCAGGTCGCGTCCTGGTCGACCGGCTGGCCCTGGCGCCGCTCATCGTGCCGACGATCATTCTCTCGGTCTCGGTCTACGGACTGTTCGCCCGCCTGAAGCTGATCGGCGAATGGTACGGGCTGGTGCTGGCGCATACCGTGCTGGCGCTGCCCTTCGTCGTGCTGATCATGGGGGCGGGACTGCGCGACTTCGACCGTTCGCTCGAGCAGGCGGCGGAAGGACTGGGCGCGAGCCGGGCCCGCATCTTGCTGCGGGTCACCTTCCCGTTGCTGCGGCCCAGCCTGATCTCGGCGGCGCTGCTGGCCTTCCTGTCGTCGTTCGATGAGCTGGTGGTGGCGCTGTTCCTGGCCGGCCCGAACATGACGCTGCCCAAGAAGATGTTCGACAACATCCTGATGGAGATCGATCCCACCATCGCCGCGGTGTCTGTCATGCAGATCCTGCTGGTGTCGGTCGTGCTCGTCCTGATCGGGCGTTTCGGGCGCGGCTTGCGCGGCAGCGCCCGCTAGAGAAGTGCAGGGGAGTTCGATGGCCGACAGCATCTTCCACAAGGACTTCAAGACCATGCCGTGGTGGTGGGAGTGGTGGCACCCGTCGAACGAGTTGAGCCAGGACCCGCCGCTCAAGACCGACGTGCTGGTGGTGGGCGCCGGTTATGGCGGGCTGTCGACGGCGCTCGAGCTGGCGCGCTCGGGCATCGACGTCACGGTGCTGGAGCGCGGCGATTTTGGCGTCGGCGCGTCGACGCGCAACGGCGGCGGCGTGAGCGGCGGCACGACCATGGGCAAGGGCTTCTCCGGCAAGGGCGTGGGCGGCGATCCCGAGGCGTGGAAGGCGATCATGCAGCGCATGCTGGCCGATGCCGCCGATTCGCTCGCCCAGGTCGAGACCGTGATCCGCCGCGAGAACATCGAATGTCACTGGCGCATGAGCGGCCGCTTCAGCGGTGCCTACACGCCGCGGCACTACCGCGAGCAGGAAGCGAAGGTCGGCACCTACAATCAAAGCGCCGGGCTCGGCACCTACATGCTGCCGCGCGAGCGCCAGCGCGAAGAGATCGCGTCAGACTATTACTACGGCGGCATGGTGGTCGAGCGCACCGGCCAGCTTCATCCCGCGCTCTACTATGGCGGCCTGTTGAAGGCGACGCACCGCGCCGGCGCCAAGCTCTGCGCGCAATGCAACGCCGAAAGCATCGAGCGCAAGGCCGGTGGTTTCCGGGTCCTTACCAGCAAGGGGCCGATCGAGGCGCGCGAGCTGGTTATCGCGACCAACGGATACACGACCGAGCTCACGCCGACCCTGCGCCGGCGCGTCGTGCCGGTGGCGAGCCATATCATCGCCACCGAGGAGCTGCCGGAAGACCTGGTCAAGAGCCTGATCCCCAAGGGACGCGTGGTGAGCGATACCAAGCGCGTGCTCTGCTACTACCGCCAGTCGCCCGACAACAAGCGGGTGATCTTCGGCGGCCGCGCGCGATTCACCCAGGTGCCGCCCGAGGTGAGCGCGCCGGTGCTGCACGGCTACATGCTGGAGCGCTGGCCGCAGCTCAAGGGCGTGAAGGTCACGCACGCCTGGACCGGCAACGTCGCCTTCGCCTTCGACTTCCTGCCGCACATGGGCATGGAGCAGGGCATGCACTACCTGCTCGCCTGCAACGGTTCAGGCGTGGCGATGATGAGCTATCTCGGCTTCCAGACCGCGCGCAAGATCGCCGGCGGATCGAATGCGCCGGTGAACGCCTTCGACGGCCAGCCGTTTCCGACCATGCCGCTGTACAACGGGAATCCGGAGTGGGTGCTGCCCTTCGTCGGCGCGTGGTACCGCACGCGCGACTGGATCGACCGTCACACGGCGTCCTGACGCGGCAGCGGTGAACTGGCAACCGCGACCGGCGCCGGTTGCGGCGAGCCGTCGAACATCGACCTCAGCACGCGCTCCAGCGTCTCCATCTCGATCGGCTTCTGCAGGATCTGAACGCTGGCGAACCGGCGGTCGACGCCTTCCGGCTGATAGCCGGTGATGAAGACGAACGGCACGCCGCGCGCCATCAGCAGGTCGGCCAACGGACCAGCGAACTTGCCGCCGAGATTGAAATCGAGCACCGCGCCATCGAAGGCCCCCTCGCTGGCCGCGGCGATGCCGTCGGCAAGGCGCGGGTAGGGCCCGGAGACGCTGGCACCCAGGCTTTCGAGGTTGCCCTTGACCATCATGCCGATCAGGAATTCGTCCTCGACCACCAGAAACCGCTTGCCGGCGAGCGTGCCTAGCTTCCTGCCGTTCATCATCCTGGGTGCGGGCGTGGCCGGCACTGCCGGCGTGAGCTTGACGTCGCAGCTCACGATCTGCGCGCTCGGGATCGAAAGCCGGCAGAGCAGGCCCTCGGGCCGCCATTCATAGACGACGCCGCCGCGGAACTGCGCCTCGATGCTGGAGCGCACGATCGACAAGCCGAATCCCAGGGAAGAGGGCGGCGTCGTGCGCGGCCCGCCCGATTCCTCCCACACCAGCTCTGCGGCGTCGTTGTCCACCGTCCAGGTGAGCCTGAGCCGACCCGATTCGGTCGACAGCCCTCCATACTTCGCGGCGTTGGTTGCGAGCTCGTGCAAGGCCAGCGCCACCGACTGCGCGGTGGCCGGCAACAGCATCGCGGCCGGACCTTCGGCCACGACCCTGTCGCCGCGTCCCGCGCCGCGGTAGGGGGCGAGTTCCTCGTCGACGATGCGGCGCAGGTCGGCGCCCTGCCAATGGGTCGCCGAAAGCAGATTGTGCGTCGCCGCGAGTGCGTGGATGCGGCCCTCCAGCGCCTTCACGAACTCGGGCGTGCTGTTGGCCTTGGTGAGCCGCAGCATCGACAACACGACGGCGAGCGTATTCTTGGCGCGATGGTCGACTTCGCGCGCCAGCAGGATCTGCCGCTCTTCGGTGCGCTTGCGCTCGGTGATGTCGATGCTGACGCCGTTGAGGCGCACCACCTTGCCGTCCGTGTTGCGCGTGATGACGGCTGAACCATAGCACCAGCGCACCTCGCCGTCGGGCCATACGATGCGGAACTCGCCCTGACAATTCGAGCCGGGCGTCGCGAGGCCCATCATCAGCGGATGTTTGTCGCGGTCGTCCGGATGCACGATATCGAGGATGGCTTGGCGCGTCGGCGGCGCGTTGCGCTCGTCCATGGCGTAGATGCGGTGCTGGCCGGCATCCCATTCGAGGTGATCGGTCGCCGGGTCGTACTCCCACGACCCCATGCTTCCGGCCGAGAGCGCGAGCGACCGGCGCTCCTCGCTGCGCCGCAGGCGCTCGGTCTGTGCTTCGAGCTCGGCGGTGCGGGCCGCCACCCGGGCTTCGAGCTCGGCATTCAATTCCTCGAGCTGGCGGGTCTTGCGGTAAAGCTCGATGAAGACCTTGACCTTGGCGCGCAGCACTTCCGGCACCACCGGCACCGTCACGTAGTCGACCGCGCCGATCTCGTAGCCGCGCATGCGGTCGGTTTCGCCGATCAGCACGCCGGAGACGAAGATGATGGCGAGCTTCTCGAAGCGCGGATGCTCGCGAATCATGGCGGCAAGCTGGAAGCCGTCGATCTGCGGCATCACGACGTCGATCAGGACGACGGCAACGTCGTTCTTGAGCAGGACGCCGAGCGCTTCGTGCGGCGTGTTGGCCTTGATCAGGGTCTCGCCAAGCTCCTCGAGGATGACCTCGTAGCTCAGCAGCTTGGCCGGCTGATCGTCGACCAGGAGGATGTTGACCTTGTCCACGGTAGCCAACCGTCCGTCGCCGAACATCAGCGATGCAGCCACAGTCTTAGCGAGCTGAACAGCTGCTCGGTATTGACCGGCTTGGCGAGATAGTCGGAGGCGCCGGCCTCCAGGCATTTCTCGCGGTCGCCCTTCATCGCCTTGGCGGTGAGCGCGATGATGGGCAGGCGGCGGAACGCCGGATTCTCGCGGATCAGCTCGATGGTCTCATAGCCGTCCATCTCCGGCATCATGATGTCCATCAGCACGATCGCCACTTCCGGCGATTTCTCCAGCAGGGCGATCGCTTCCTGTCCGGTGGTCGCCGTCATGACGTTCATGCCGCGCCGTTCGAGCGCGCTCGACAGCGCGAAGATGTTGCGCGTGTCGTCGTCGACCACCAGCACGGTGCGTCCGGCCAGCATTTCGTCGGACGAATGCAGGCGCTCCAGCATGCGCTGCTTGTCCGGCGGCAGGTCGGCCGCGACCTGGTGCAGGAAGAGGGCGGTCTCGTCGAACAGCCGCTCGGGCGATGCCGCGCCCTTGACGACGATCGAGCGCGCCATGGTGTGCAGCCGCGCATCCTCCTCGGCGCTGAGCTCGCGGCCGGTGAAGACCACGACCGGCAGGTCGGCGAGCGCCTCGTCCTTCTGCATCTCCTCGAGCACGTCGAAGCCGGACATGTCGGGCAGCCGCAGGTCGAGCACCATGCAGTCGAAACGCTCGGCGCGAAGCTTGTCGAGCGCGCTCCGGCCGGTGTCGGTCATGTCGATCTCGATGTCGGGATGGCTGAGCAGCTCGCTGACGCCCAGCCGTTCCGCCTCGTTGTCCTCGGCGATCAGCAGGCGCTTCTTGCGCGGCTTGACGTACTCGTTGATGCGCGAGAAGGCGGCGTTCAGGCCCTCCGTGGTCGTCGGCTTGTTCAGGTAGGCGAAGGCGCCGCGCGCCAGGCCCTGCTGGCGGTCCTCGTCCATCGACAGGATCTGCACGGGGATATGCCGCGTCTCCAGCGTGCGCTTGAACTGGCTGAGCACGTTCCAGCCCAGCATGTCGGGCAAGAAGATGTCCAACGACATCGCCACCGGCCGATATTCGAGGGCGAGATCGAGTGCTTCGGCGCCGCGCGACGTCACGATCGCCTTGAGGTTGGCGGCATGGGCCGCATCGACCAGGATGCCGGCGTAGTTGGGATCGTCCTCGACGATCAGCACCGTGCGGTCGCCGGGCTGGATGTCGTGGCGATCGTCGGGGAACTGGTCGGCCAGGTGCTCGGGCAGCGAAACCGCCGGCATCGGCAGGCTGCCGGGCACGGACTGGCGCAGGGTGGTGCGCGGACCGGTGTACATGGTGGGCAGATAAAGCGTGAAGGTGCTGCCCATGCCCGGCGTGCTGCGCAAGGTCAGCTCGCCGCCCAGCAGGGTTGCCAGCTCGCGGCTGATCGCGAGGCCGAGGCCGGTGCCGCCGTATTTGCGGCTGGTCGAGGCATCGGCCTGCTGGAACGCTTCGAACACGATCTTCTGCTTCTCGATCGGAATGCCGACGCCGGTGTCGGTGACCTCGAACGCCACCACCGCGCTTGCCTGGGCGAGGGCGACGTTGTCGGGCCGCCAGCCGCCGCGCACCGGCAGGGCGCGCAGACGCACGCTGCCCTGGGCAGTGAACTTGAGCGCGTTCGACAGCAGGTTCTTGAGGATCTGCTGTAGGCGCTTGGAATCCGTGACGATCGAGCGGCCAAGCCCGGCGTCGATCTGGACGTCGAACGACAGGCCCTGGCTCTCGGCCTGGTGACGGAACGGCCGCGCCACCGTTTCGAGCACGTTGCTGAGGAAGATCTCCTCGGCGTCGACCGTCACGGTGCCCGATTCGATCTTGCTGAGGTCGAGGATGTCGCTGATCAGGTTCAGGAGGTCGGTGCCCGCGCCGTGAATGGTGCGCGCGAACTCGACCTGCTTGGGCTTGAGGTTGCCTTCGGGATTGTCGGCGAGCTGCTGGCCGAGGATCAGGATGGAGTTGAGCGGCGTGCGCAGCTCGTGGCTCATGTTGGCCAGGAACTCCGACTTGTAGCGCGACGTCAGGGCCAGCTCGGTCGCCTTTTCCTCCACGGCGCGACGTGCCTGCTCGATCTCCTGGTTCTTGCGCTCGACCTCGAAGTTGCGCTCGGCGAGCTGAGCCGCCTTCTGCTCCAGCTGCTCGTTGGTCTGCTGCAGCTCGCCCTGCTGGGTCTGCAGCTCGGAGGCGAGCTTCTGGCTCTGCTCGAGCAGCGCTTCGGTCTGCATGGTGGCTTCGATCGAGTTCAACACGATGCCGATCGAGGCGGTGAGCTGCTCGAGGAAGGCGATCTGCAGCTCGGTGAAATGGCTGAGCGAGGCGAGCTCGATCACCGCCTTGACCTGGCCCTCGAACAGCACCGGCAGGACGATGATGCTCTTGGGGCTCGCCGTGAACAGGCCGGACGAGATCGGCCGCACCGTGGCCGGCATGTCGGAGATCAGGATCTGCCGCTTGTCGGCGGCGCACTGGCCGATCAGGCCTTCGCCGACGCGCACCACCTCGGGGTGCCTATCGGCTGAATCGGCATAGACCGAGAGCAGGCGCAGGGTGGGCTCGAATTCGTCCTCGTTCTGGGTCTGGTAGATGACGGCCTGGTGCGCGCCGACCAGCGGCGTCAGCTCGGAGAGCATCAGCCGGCCGACGGTGCCGAGGTCGCGCTGGCCCTGCAGCATGTTGGTGAACTTGGCGAGGTTGGTCTTCAGCCAGTCCTGCTCGGTGTTGCGCTCCGTCGTCAGACGGAGATTGTCGATCATGGTGTTGAGCTTGTCCTTCAGCTCGGCCACCTCGCCCGAGGCGTCGACCTGAATCGACCGCGTCAGGTCGCCCTTGGTGACGGCGGTCGCCACCTCGGCGATGGCGCGGACCTGCGTAGTCAGGTTCGCCGCCAGCATGTTGACGTTGCCGGTCAAGTCCTGCCAGGTACCGGCGACGCCCGGCACCTGCGCCTGGCCGCCCAGCTTGCCTTCGGTGCCGACTTCGCGGGCCACGCGCGTCACTTCGCCGGCGAAGCCGTTCAGCTGATCGACCATGGTGTTGATCGTTTCTTTCAGCTGCAGGATCTCGCCGCGCACGTCGACGGTGATCTTCTTGGACAAGTCGCCGTTGGCGACGGCGGTCGTCACCTCGGCGATGTTGCGCACCTGGGTCGTCAGGTTGGCCGCCAGGAGGTTCACGTTGTCGGTCAAATCCTTCCACGTGCCGGCGACGCCCGGCACCTGGGCTTGGCCGCCCAGCTTGCCTTCGGTGCCGACCTCGCGGGCCACGCGGGTCACTTCGCCGGCGAAGCCGTTCAGCTGATCGACCATGGTGTTGATGGTCTCTTTCAGCTGCAGGATCTCGCCGCGCACGTCGACGGTGATCTTCTTGGACAGGTCGCCCGTCGCCACCGCGGTCGTCACTTCGGCGATGTTGCGCACCTGAGACGTCAGGTTGGTCGCCATCGAGTTGACGTTGTCGGTCAAATCCTTCCACGTGCCGGCGACGCCCGGCACCTGGGCCTGGCCGCCGAGCTTGCCCTCGGTGCCGACTTCGCGGGCCACGCGGGTCACTTCGCCGGCAAAGGCGTTCAGCTGATCGACCATGGTGTTGATGGTCTCTTTCAGCTGGAGAATTTCGCCGCGCACGTCGACGGTGATCTTCTTGGACAAGTCGCCGTTGGCGACGGCGGTCGTCACGTCGGCGATGTTGCGCACCTGGGTCGTCAGGTTGGCGGCCAGGAGGTTCACGTTGTCGGTCAAGTCGGCCCAGACGCCCGCGACGCCCGGCACCTGGGCCTGGCCGCCGAGCTTGCCTTCGGTGCCGACTTCGCGGGCCACGCGCGTCACTTCGCCGGCGAACGAGTTCAGCTGATCGACCATGGTGTTGATGGTCTCTTTCAGCTGCAGGACTTCGCCCGAGACGTTCACCGTGATCTTCTTGGACAAGTCGCCGGTCGCCACCGCGGTCGTCACCTCGGCGATGTTGCGCACCTGGGTCGTGAGGTTGGCGGCCAGAAGGTTCACGTTGTCGGTCAGGTCCTTCCAGACGCCGGCGACGCCCGGCACCTGGGCCTGGCCGCCGAGCTTGCCTTCGGTGCCGACCTCGCGCGCCACGCGCGTCACTTCGCCCGCGAACGAGTTCAGCTGATCGACCATGGTGTTGATCGTTTCTTTCAGCTGCAGGATCTCGCCGCGCACGTCGACGGTGATCTTCTTCGACAAGTCGCCGCCTGCGACGGCGGTGGTCACCTCGGCGATGTTACGGACCTGAGACGTCAGGTTGGTCGCCATCGAGTTGACGTTGTCGGTCAAATCCTTCCAGGTGCCGGCGACGCCCGGCACCTGCGCCTGGCCGCCGAGCTTGCCTTCGGTGCCGACCTCGCGCGCCACGCGGGTCACCTCGCCGGCGAAGCCGTTCAGCTGGTCCACCATCACGTTGATGGTCTCTTTCAGCTGCAGGATTTCGCCCGAAACGTTCACCGTGATCTTCTTCGACAAGTCGCCGCGCGCCACGGCGGTCGTCACTTCGGCGATGTTGCGCACCTGGTCGGTGAGGTTGCCGCACATCGCGTTCACCGAGTCGGTGAGGTCCTTCCACGTGCCGGCGACGCCCGGCACGATCGCCTGGCCGCCGAGCTTGCCCTCGGTGCCGACCTCGCGGGCCACGCGCGTCACTTCCGAGGCGAAGGAGCGCAGCTGGTCCACCATGGTGTTGATGGCTTCCTTGAGCTGCAGGATCTCGCCGCGCACGTCGACGGTGATCTTACGCGACAGGTCGCCGTTGGCCACGGCGATGGTCACGTCGGAGATGTTGCGCACCTGGGCCGTCAGGTTGTTGGCCATCGAGTTCACCGACTCGGTGAGCTCGCGCCACACGCCGGTCACCTCGATCACCTTGGCCTGGCCGCCCAGCTTGCCCTCGGTGCCGACCTCGCGCGCCACGCGGGTCACCTCGGAGGTGAACACCGAGAGCTGCTTGATCATGGTGTTGACGATGTTGGCCGAGCGCAGGAACTCGCCCTTGAGCGGCCGCCCGTCGACATCCAGCCGCACGGTCTGCAGCAGGTCGCCCTGCGCCACGGCCGAGATCACGCGCGTCACCTCCGTGGTCGGCCACACCAGGTCGTCGATCAGCCCGTTGACCGAGCTTTCCATCTCGCCCCAGGCGGCGCTCGAAAGGGCGAACTTCACGCGCTGGCGCGTACGACCCTGCTCGCCGACGGCCTTGCCGATGCGCTCGAGCTGCTGCGCCATGGTCCGGTTGGCCGCGACGATGTCGTTGAAGACCAACGCAATGCGGCCCAGTGGGCCTTCATGGTCGGTCGACAGGCGGACGGAGAAATCGCCTGCGCGCACCGCCTCGAGGGCGTGCAGGAGGTCGTAGAGTTCGGGAGGCTGGCTACCGTTTCCGTTTCGGCCGACTGGAGGAGCGGGCGCCCCCACCTTCGACGTGCGGGCGACAGATCCGGCGATATCGGCGGCCATGCAAAGTTCCCCCTAGCCAGAGCAAAACGCCCGACCGGGTCGAAAAGTTGCTTTGCAAGCCTGTAGAAAGTGGGTGGTTTATGTCAGCCGGCCAACGGAGCGACGGACAACCCCTTTACCTTGTGTTTCTCGATCAGCCGACCCACCAGCCCTGAGCGCTTGGCCTCCTCGACGAAGCCCGACAGCCAGGCGGCGGCCTCCCGGTTGCCCTTGGCCGTGCCGACCGCCTGTTGCACCGCGGAAAACTTGCCGGGCAGGATGGTGGCGCCCGGCATCTTCTCGATGTCCTTCAGCAGCCCGGGCCGCAGGCCGGCCAGCACGTCGAGCTTCTCGTCCTTGAACTTGTTGAAGGCGGCATCCAGTCCGGCAATCGGCATCAGGGTGGCGTTCTTGATGTTGTTCTCGAGCCACAGGCCATAGGCTGAGCGGGCCGAAACGGCGATGCGCACGCCTTTCTTGTCGACGTCGCCGATCGCTTTGATCGGCGAGCCGGGCGGCACCATGTAGGTCGCCTCGATCTCGACATAGGCCGCGGTGAAGGCGATGGTCTGGGCGCGCTGCGGCTCGGCGCCGATCAGGCCGATGTCCCAGATGTTCTTGCCGGCCTGGTCGCCCAGCTCGCCCGGCGTCTTGAACGGCACGAGCTTCAGCGGCACGCCGAGCTTCTGGGCGATCGCCGCCGCCATGTCGGGCGCGACGCCCTGCGGGTCGCCGTTGTCGGCGCGGCCGGTCACGAGCAGGAAGTTGGAGAGGTTGATGCCGGCGCGCAGCACGCCGGTCGGGGCCAGTTGGGCTTTTGCTTGGTCGCTCATGGCGCCAGTCTATACTCCGGCGCCTTGGGTTGGGGAGGAACAAAAGCGATGAAGATCACCGACGTATCGCTGACGCTTTTTGCCTGGGACGACATCCCGCCCACCCAGTATGGCCAGCACAGCAAGTTCGCAGGCTCGAGTTCGCTCGGCCTGTTGCGCATCGCCACCGACCAGGGGATCGAGGGCCACGCCTTCCTGGGCTCAGCCTCCAATCCGGCGACGACGGACGGGCAGGGGCTGATCACCCATCTCAAGCCGGTGCTGATGGGGCGCGATCCTCTGCAGCGCGAGGCGATCGTGGCCGATCTCTGGAAGAAGCAGCGCGCCTGCGGCGTGCGCGCCATCGGCGCGGCCGACGTGGCGCTGTGGGACCTCGCCGGCAAGGCGATGGGCCAGCCGATCCATCGCCTGTTGGGCACGTTCCGCGAAGCGGTGCCGGCCTATGCCAGTTCGGCCGTCCTGCCGTCGCCCGCGGCCTACGCCGAGCAGGCGGTCGAATACAAGGAGTATGGCTGGGCCGCCTACAAGATCCATCCGCCGACCAACTGGAAGGAAGACATCAAGGTCTGCGAGGCGGTGCGCAAGGCGGTCGGTGACTACACGATCATGCTCGACTCGACCTGGGCCTATGATTTCCCGGCGGCGCTGCGCGTCGGCAAGGCGGCCGAGGAGCTCGGCTTCTTCTGGTACGAGGACCCCCTGCACGAGCAGGACGTCTACAACTACGTGAAGCTGAAGCAGCTGCTGGCGATCCCGATCCTCGCCACCGAGTATCCGATCAGCGGGTTGGAATCGTACCAGCCGTGGATCATGAACCGCGCCACCGACTACCTGCGCGGCGACGTGGCGGTGAAGGGCGGCATCACCACTCTGGTGAAGACGGCGCATCTCGCCGAGGCGTTCCGCATGACCTACGAGGTCCATCACGGCGGCAACTCGCTGAACAACGTCGCCAACCTTCACGTCATCGCCGCGATCCGCAACACGACCTTCTTCGAGGTGCTGCTGCCCGACGGCGCGCAGAAATACGGGCTCGAGCAGGACATCGTCGTGGGCCGCGACGGGCTGGTGCACGTGCCCAACGGTCCCGGCCTCGGCGCCGCCATCGACTTCAAGCTGATCGAGCGCAAGAAGGTGGCGGTGCTGAAGTAAGGGGCCTCTACTTGTCTAGCCAGACGTCCTCGAAGCGGAAGCCGTTGTAGACGCTGTTGACCTGGGCCACGTAGCCCTTGACGTAGGGCTGCATGCAGATCGCCGCGCGGTTCCACATCACGACCGGCCGCGCGCCGTCCTCGAGCAGCTTCTTGTCGATCTCCCACACGATCTGCTTGCGCTTCTGCGGGTCGGCCTCCTGGCTCTGCACGTCGAACAGCTTCTCGATCTCGGGGTTGCAGTAGCCGGTGTAGTTGCGCTCCGACTTGCACGAGAAGTTCTCGTAGAAATTCTGGTCCGGGTCGTCGACCCCGTTGCCGGTGGTATTCAGCCCGATCGTGTAGTCCTTGCGCGCCACCTTGGGGAACCACTGCGCCGTCTCGATGATGTCGACATCGGCGTCGATGTAGATCTCCTTGAGCTGGCCGGCCAGGATCACCGCGGGATCCTTGTAGAGCGAGATGCCGCGCGTCGAGACCTTGAGCTTGAGCCGCTTGTTCGGCCCGTAGCCTGCCTTCTCCATCAGCGCACGCGCCTCCTTGCGGTTCTTCTCGACGTCCGGTCCGTAGCCCGGGATCGCCGCCAGCATCTCGGGCGGCAGGCCCCACACGCCGTCGGTCACCGGTTGCATGGTGCCGCCTTGCTGGGCGTCGCCCTGGTTGATGATGTCGATGAAGGCCTTGCGGTCGAGCGCCAGCACCAGCGCCTTGCGCAGGTCGGCGTTGTCGAAGGGCGGTGCGTCGCGATTGAGGATCAGGTTGGTGGTGTTGTTCATCGACGTCACCTGGCACTGGGCGTCGGCCTTCTGGGACTTGATGTCCTTGAGCAGCGGGATCGTCACTTCCCACGGGAAGGTGATGTCGAAGCGCCCGGCGACGAAGCTCAGCACCGCGGTGCCGCGGTTGGGCACGATCGTCCACTCGATGCCGTCGAGGTACGGCCTGCCCTTCTTCCAGTACTCGGTGTTCTTCGCGATCTTGATGCCCTCGTTCTGCTTGAACGAGACGAACTTGAACGGGCCGGTGCCGATCGGATGGGTGCGCATCTGCGCCGGCGTGACGTGACAGGCGTAGATCGGCGAATAGCCCGAGGCGAGCAGGGTGAGCAGCGACGGCTGCGGCCGCTTGAGGTGCACGGTCGCCTGGTAGTCGCCGTCGGCGCTCACGTGATCGACGTTGCTGTACCAGGCCTTGCGCGGGTTCTTGCGCAGCTTGTTTTCGCCCTTGCCCATCAGCAGGTCGAAGGTGCAGACGACGTCCCTGGCGGTGAACGGCTTGCCGTCGTGCCACTTGACGCCTTCCTCCAGCTTGAACGTCAGCTCCTTGCCGTCGGCGCTCCAGCTCCACGACCTGGCGAGGTCGGGCACGATCGTGCTGGCGCTGTTCTGCGCCTTGCCCTGGTCGAACAGCACGAGGTTGTTCATCACCGGCATCATCGGGATGACGGTCGAGTTGGTCGCTTCCTCGTGGATCGACAGGCTCGGTGGATTGTCGCGGTGGTACATCCGCAGGATGCCGCCGTTCTTCTGGGCGAGCGCAGGTCCCGCGGCGCAGGCGACTGCCGACACGACCGCCAAAAGCAACTTATGCCGCATTGTTCGTTCCTTCCCCGTTCGGTCCATTCTACAGTGTCGCGGCGCGCCGCATATGGGGGATAGCGAAATGGGAATCCGCGGGTTGATGACGACGATGGCGGCCGTGGCGGCCACCCTGGCCCTCGGCATAGGGCCGGTCGGGGCGCAGCAGAAGCTGGTCGTCTACACGGCCAACGAGAGCACCCTGAACGATCTGGTGTTCGGCGAGTTCAAGAAGAAGACCGGCGTCGAGGTCGAGCCGGTGGCCGCGGGTTCCGGCGTCCTGATGCGCCGCCTGTCGGCCGAGAAGGCCCATCCGCTCGGCGACATCATCTGGGGCGTGAGCCGCTCGCTGCTGCAGACCAACAAGTCGTATTTCCAGCCCTATGCCTCGGCCAACAAGGCGGCGACGCCGGCGGAATACCGCGATCCCGACGATCTCTGGATCGGCAACAACCTCCATCTGCTGGTGATCCTGCAGAACACCAAGCTGGTGCCGGAAGGGCAGGGCCCCAAATCGTGGGCCGACCTGCTCGATCCCAAATGGAAGGGCAAGATCGCCTTCACCGATCCCGCCAACTCGGGCTCGGCCTATGCCACGGTGACCATGCTGGTCGATTTGTGGGGCGGCGGCGATGCCGGCTGGAAGAAGGTGGGCCAGCTGTTCAAGAACCTGAAGGTGCTCAATCGCTCGTCGCTCGTCTTCCAGGGCGTCGGCAACGGCGAATACCCGCTCGGCATCTCGCTGGAATATGCCGGTCCCCTGTGGGCCAAGGGCGGCGCGCCCGAGAAAGTCGTCTATCCGGCCGACGGCACGACCTTCTCGATGGAAGGCGTGGCCATCATCAAGGGCGGGCCGAATACCGAGAACGCCAAGAAGTTCGTCGACTTCATCAACGCCAAGGAGACGCGCGAGACGATCCTCAAGGCGACCTTCCGCCGGCCGACGCGGTCGGACGTCGACCTGACCAAGCTGCCGGGCAACATGCCGCCGATGTCGTCCGTCAAGCTCGTCAACTACGACGAGGCGGGATGGACGGCCAAGCGCACGCCGACGCTCGAGAAGATCAAGGACCTGATCCAGGACAGCCGGTAATCATGATCTTCCGGACCGCGGGCCTCGGGCCCGCTCATGAGCGTGCAGGATGCACGCGGTCCGCAAGACGATGAAGGTCAGATGACTTCCATCGTTATCAAAGGCGCACGCCGGGCGTTCGGCACGGTGCGCGCGGTCGATGGCGTCGACCTCGCGGTGGCCGAGGGCGAGTTCTTCACCCTGCTCGGCCCCTCGGGCTGCGGCAAGACCACCCTGCTGCGCATGATCGCGGGCTTCACCGAGCTCGATGCCGGCGAGATTCGCTTCGGCGAGCGGCGGATCGACAAGCTCTCCGCGCACCGGCGCGACATCGGCATGGTGTTCCAGAACTACGCCGTGTTTCCCAATCTCACGGTCGCCGGCAACGTCGCCTACGGCCTCAAGGCGCGTCGGGTCTCGGCGGTCGAGATCGGCGAGCGCGTCGAGCAGGCATTGGCGCTGGTCCAGCTCAAGGGCTACGGCGAGCGCCAGCCGCACCAGCTTTCCGGGGGCCAGCTGCAGCGCGTGGCGATCGCGCGCGCGCTGGTCATCCGCCCGCAGGTGCTGCTGTTCGACGAGCCGCTCTCCAACCTCGATGCGCGCCTGCGGGTCAGCATGCGCGGCGAGATTCGCGAGCTGCAGAAGTCGCTGGGCATCACCTCGATCTATGTGACGCACGACCAGGAGGAGGCGATGTCGGTCAGCGACCGCATCGCGTTGATGAATGCCGGCAAGCTCGAGCAGGTCGGCGTGCCGGCCGATATCTACCGCAAGCCCGCGACGCGCTTTGCCGCCGAATTCATGGGCACGACCAACCTCGTCGAGGCGACCAGGCTGGGGCTGGCAGCGCCGGTCTGGGTGTCGCTGAGGCCCGAGGCGCTGCGCTTCGGCGAAGACGCCCCGGCGGGCTGGCGTCGCCTGCCGGCCACGGCGACGCATGTCGAGATGCTGGGGCCGCTCACGCGCCTCGAGGCGAAGCTCGCCAACGGCACGGTGCTGCGCATGGCGATGCTCGACGCGCCGCAACGCCAACTGAGCGCAGGGCAGGCGGTGACGCTCGCCTTCGACGCCAACCAGCTCACGATCGTGCCGTGATCTCGCCGCAGCAGCGCCTGCCCGTCACCATCGCAGTGCTGGGCTTCGCCTTCCTCGGTCTCTTCCTGCTGTGGCCGCTGTTCAACGTGTTCGGCGCCAGCCTGCTCGACAGCGAGGGCACGCGCTTCACCCTCGCCAACTACGGCAAGATGCTGGGCCGGCCGTTCTATCGCACCGCCATCGCCAACACGCTCGAGATCGGCGCCTGGGCGACGCTGATCACGACCTTGCTCGCCGTGCCTTTCGCGTTCGCGATGGCGCGCCTGCCGGTGCCGGGCAAGGCGGCCATCCTCGCCATGGCGTCGCTGCCGCTGGTCCTGCCGTCGTTCGTCAGCGCCTATGCCATCGTCCTGATGCTCGGCCGCTCGGGCATCGTCACGCACTGGCTGCAGGGCTGGGGCCTGGGCTTCGGCTCGGTCTACGGGAAGGGCGGCATCGTCACCGTCTACGTGCTGACGCTCTATCCCTACGTGCTGCTGCCCACGATCGCGGCGTTCAAGGCGGTCGATGTCTCGATGGAGGAGGCGGCGCAGAATCTCGGCTCGTCGCCCGCGCGCACGGTTCGCACCGTCATCCTGCCGATCGTGCTGCCGGCCATCCTGGCCGGCGCGCTGCTGGTGTTCATCGAGACCCTGGAGAATTTCGGCGTGCCGTTCGTGCTGGCCGAGGACCAGCCGATCTTCGCCGTCGAAGCCTTCAAGCTCTTCATCGGCGAGACCGCGCCCAATCCCGCCTCCGCGGGCGTGCTGGCGACGCTGCTGATCCTGACCACCGCGCTGGTGCTGGTGATCCAGCGCCGGTTCCTGGCCTCGCGCCGCTTCGCCACCAACGCGCGCCAGGTGCCGCCCCTCCTCAAGGTGGGACGCGCCGCGCGGGCCCTGTCGACGGTCTATTGCTGGCTGGTCGTGCTGGTGGCGCTGCTGCCGTTCTTCGCCATCGTCGTGCTGTCGTTCCTCGAGTTCCGCGGGCCGGTGCTGCACGGCAATTTCAGCACCGACAATTTCGCTCACCTGTTCGGCCGCGAGATGCGCGCGCTCGGCAACACCCTGCTGCTCGCCTCGGGTGCCGCGCTCGGCACCACCCTGGTCGGCGTGCCGGTGGGCTACGTCGTGACGCGCTGGCGCAACGGCGCCGCCACCCTTCTCGACGTGGTCGCCATGCTGCCGTTCGCCGTCGCCGGCACCGTGCTGGCGATCGGCTTTGTGATCTCGTTCAATTCAGGCTGGCTGGTGCTGACCGGCGGGCCATTGATCCTGATCCTGGCCTACACGGTCCGCAAAGTGCCGTTCGCGGTGCGCTCGGCCTCGGCCATCGTCCATCAGATCGATCTTTCGCTCGAGGAGGCATCGGTCAGCCTTGGCCGCTCGCCGGCAGAGACCTTCCTGCGCATCGTGGTGCCGCTGATGCTGGGCGGCATCACCAGCGGCATCGTGCTCACCTGGGTGACGGTGGCGTCCGAGCTCAGCTCGACCGTCGTGCTCTATAGCGGCCAGTGGCGCACCATGACGGTGGTGATGTTCCAGGCGCTGGAAGGCGGCAGCGCCGGCGTCGCCACCGCGGCGGCCTCGCTGCTGATCGTCGTGACCTTGATCCCGATCGCGCTGCTGTACCGGCTGGTGAAGCGCTACGAGCTCGGCTCGTAGCTTCCTCCCCATTCAAATGGTGTTGTCCCGGAGTTGGCAGAAGTGGTCCAGATTGGAATGCTCAGATAGGCCGGCATTCTAGTACGCGTAGTTGTACTCGGACCCTTCAACCCGAAGCCATCGCTGGCCGCTGGCGTCGTATCGCCAGCAATAGCCGGCTTGGCGGCTGATTCCCGCCTCGTCGCGATAGGTAATCCGGCCGATGCAGAAATAGTTAGTAATTTTAGCGCCATCTGTCCGCTGAAGCGCTTTCAGATGCTCAGGATCAAGCTTGCTGGGCACGATGAAGCGTTCTCGTGCTCCAGATGCCAAAGGTTTATTGCGAGCACCAATCCGTTGGCTGAACGTAAGATCGAGGCTCGACGGCAGAGGAAAATCATGCCGCTCGATTTGGCCCATGATCTCCGTGACGATCATAGGCGACTCGCCCGTATTGAAATAAACTACCCCAGCGCCAAGAGTGAACGTGCGCTGGCCCGTGTTTTCATTTTCCCACACATCCGTCCATGGCTCGACAGCATGAACCGTGAGGCGAGGACGGTGGGTCGCGTGAAATTCGCGCCGGCTGAGCAATATCTGAAGCACACCAAGCACCAGTGTGGCTACGGTTGCTATGCCGAGAACGGCGGTGAAAACGCTCAATATGAACGTGTAGAAAGCGACGGGATCTTCCCACGTTCGATCCCACAATACAGACAAAGCCTCCCCAAAGGGTTTGGCTACATCATCCTGGCAGGGACCCTCGCTTGTGCTGCGGTGTTCGCCGCACTGTTTGCCAGCTTCGCTCTGCTCTTTGGGTGCTTGTTGGATCGACCAAACGAATGATCCCCCAATGGCAAATCCCAGAAACGCCGCCAGCACTGTCCAAAGAGCGATCGTCCTCATTAGCACCGGCTAACTGCCGCCCCAAAAATCGTCGGTCTCCCGATTGTTGTAGCGGAACTCGAACTCCGCAACGTGCAACGGCAGATGCTTGGCGCTCACTGTGGAAGGTGCCGACAGTGCCGCGTTTGAAGGTGCTCCAGAAACCGTCAATCGGTATTCGTGTGGATCGCCTGAATGGGGAAGTATTGTTCGTCAGGCCGCCTTGGTCTTGAGCACGTCCCAGGCGCGGCGGAAGGCATCGGCCATGTCGGCCGCTGGCACCGCGCCGGAGAACAGCACATGGCCCTGCAGGGCGAAGCTCGGCACGCCCTGGATGCCGGCGTTGCGCGCCATCTGGTCGGTCGACAGCACTTCCTTGAGGTTGTCCTCGCTCGCCAGCATGGCGATCACCTCGTCGCGCTTCAGCCCGCCTCTGGCGCCAATCTCGGCCAGCGTCTCGACGTCGCCCAGATCCGCGCCGTTGCAGAAATAGGCGTCGAACATCGCCTCGACGACGGCGTTCTGCACGCCGTGGAGGCCGGCCATGCGGATCAGGCGATGGGCGTTCACGGTGTTGGGCGTGCGCGTCAGCCGGTCGAGGTGATAGTCGAGCCCGACGCCGGCCGCCGCGTCGGTGACGCGCTGGTCGATCTGGCGGGCGCGCTCGGGGCCGCCGAACTTGGCCTCGCGATAGGCCTTGCGGTCGACGCCCTCGACCGGCATGTCGGGATTGAGCTGGAACGGATTCCACACGACGTTGAAGGTGAGGCCGTCCTTGGCGAGGATCTCGAGCGCGCCCTCGAGCTGGCGCTTGCCGATGTAGCACCACGGACAGATCGCGTCGGAGATCACGTCGATGCGGGCGACGGGGGCTGGCTGGTCCATGGCAAAGCCTTTCGGATAAGGTGTTTCAACCTATACCTGCACCGAGAAGCGGGCAACGAGGCCAACCGAGAGGGCACGATGGACAAAGCGAAATACAAATCCGCACTGATCGTCGGCACTGGCCCCGGCCTCAGCAGTTCGCTGGCGCGTCTCTTTGCAAGGAACGGTCTTGCGGTGGCGGTCGCGGCGCGCCAGACCGACAAGCTCGCCGCACTGGCGAAGGAGACCAAGGCGAGCGTGCATCAGTGCAACGCCGCCGATCCAGCCGAAGTTGCCCGCCTGTTCGAGACGGTCGAGAAGACGGGCGGCGCGCCCGATGTCGTCGTCTACAATGCCAGCAACCGCGTGCGCGCGCCGCTGGTCGACCTGGCGCCGGACGACGTGAAGCGCGCCATCGAGATTTCGGCCTTCGGCGCCTTCCTGGTCTCGCAACAGGCGGCCAAGCGCATGCTGCCGAACAAGCATGGCGCGATCTTCCTCACCGGCGCGACGGCGGGCGTGAAGGGCTTCGCCTTGTCGGCGACCTTCGCCATGGGCAAGTTCGCCTTGCGCGGTCTCGCCCAATCGATGGCGCGCGAGCTTTCCCCGCAGGGCATCCACGTCGCGCATTTCGTGATCGACGGCGGTATCAGGAGCGCTGCCCGGCCGGTGCCCGACAATGCGCCCGACAGCCTGCTCGATCCCGACGCCATCGCCGAGACCTATTGGGCGACCCTGGTGCAGCATCGCTCGGCCTGGAGCTGGGAGATCGAGGTCAGGCCGTGGCTGGAGAAGTTCTAGAGGCTGCCGACTTCTATAGGACGGAATCGCGATCCTTCTTATTCGGCGCCTATAATCGCCTCGTCATGCCGGCGCATCCCGGGTCGGCATGAAAGGAATTTGGTCTGAAAAACAGGCTCCCGTTAGATTCCCGTTATTTTAACGGGAAGGCGGTCCGATGGCCCAAATTGCCTAATGTGTCGCCGGCCGGGAAGGTTCTAGACTGGCGGGCAGGGAATTCGGGAGGGACGCGATGCGCATTCACAATCTCTATGTCGACGATAAGGGCGAGACGCATTTCCGCGACATCGAGGTCGAATGGAAGAACGAGGGCCCGGGCGGCAAGACCTCGGCCACTTTCAAGGCGACCGGCATCATCTTCCGCGAGACGCCGGGCAGCTACGATTACGCATGGCACCCCGCGCCGCGCCGGCAGTACATCATCAATCTCGACGGTGCGGTCGAGATCACGGCGAGCGACGGCGAGAAGCGCGTGATCGGCGCGGGCGAAGTGTTCCTGGTCGAGGACACGCACGGCAAGGGCCATTTCTCAAAGGCGGTCGGCGGCAAGATGCGCCATTCGATCTTCGTCCCCATCGAGTAGGAGTACGTCATGAGCGCAGAAACGATCACCAAATCCATCGAGGAACTGGCGACGCAGGCCAAGAAGGTCCTGCCGGGCGGCAGCTTCGGCAACATGCCGGCCGAGGTCATCCTGCGCGACGGCAAGGGCGGCCGCATCTGGGACGAGAACGGCAAGGAGTATGTCGATTTCCTCCTGGGCTCGGGCCCGATGTTCATCGGCCACGCCCATCCCGACGTGACCGCGGCGATCCAGAGCCAGGTGCCGCTCGGCACGACGTTCTTCGCCAACAACCGCCACGGCATCGCGCTCGCCGAGGCGATCGTCGCCGCCGTGCCGTGCGCGGAGCAGGTGCGCTTCGTCTGCTCGGGCACCGAGGCCGATCTCTACGCCATGCGCGCGGCGCGCGCCTTCCGCAAGCGCGACAAGATCCTGAAGTTCGAGGGCGGCTATCACGGCATGAGCGACTACGCGCTGATGTCGATGGCGCCCCGAAACCCCGGCAATTTTCCCCGCGCGACTCCGGACTCCGCCGGCATCCCGAAGAGCGTCGCCGACGAGATGCTGGTGGCGGCGTTCAACGACGCCTCGATGGTCGAGAGCCTGATCAAGGAGCACAAGGACGAGCTCGCCGGCGTCATCGTCGAGCCGTTCCAGAGATTGTTGCCGCCGCAGCCCGGCTTCCTGCAGGCGTTGCGCAAGGTGACGGCCGAGCACGGCATTCCGCTGATCTTCGACGAGGTCGTGACCGGCTTCCGCTTCGCCTATGGCGGGGCGCAGGAATATTACGGCGTGACGCCCGATCTCTGCACCCTGGGCAAGATCGTGGGCGGCGGCTTCGCTTTGGCGGCGATCGCCGGCCGGGCCGACATCATGAAGCATTTCGACAAGCTTGCCGTCGCCGACGAGGATTTCCTGTTCCAAGTCGGCACGCTGTCGGGCAATCCGGTCGCCTCGGTGGCCGGGCTGGCGACGCTCGAGGTGCTGAAGAAGCCCGGCACCTATGAGGGCGTGTTCAAGACCGGCCGCACGCTGATGGCGGCGTTGCGGGAGACGCTCCGCAAGGCCGGCATCAAGGCCACCGTGGTCGGCGAGCCGCCGCTGTTCGACGTCGTGTTCACCGACCAGCCGATCAAGGATTATCGCGACACGCTGAAGGGCGACAAGGCGATCGCCGGCCGCTTCAACAAGGCGCTGCGCGAGCGCGGCATCATGAAGGGCGAGAGCAAATACTACGTGAGCGTCGCCCACACCCAGGCCGACATCGACCACACGATCGCCGCCTGGGAGGCCGCGGCGCGCGAGCTGAAGGGCTGACGTCCCCTACTGGGGCATGTCGACGCCGTGCTTCTTCAGGATCGGCTCGATGCCCGGATCGGCGAAGGCGGCGAGCAGGTCGGTCGCGGCGTTCTTGTCGCGGGCGTGGGCGCCCACGGCGCCGGCATAGATCGTGTAGTTCTGCACCGGCGCGGGGATCAGGCCGACATGCTGCACGCCCGGCACCAGCAGGATCTCGCTGTACTGCTGCAGCGCGATGTCGGCCTCGCCGCGCGCCACGCGCTCTGCCGACAGGCCGCCCACCACCTTGACCGCCTTCTGCCGGATCTGCGGCAGGATGCCGAGACGCTGGAACATCTGCTCGAGATAGATGCCGCTGGTCGCGCCGGCCGAGGGGTCCATGTAGGCCACCGCGCGGGCCGACAGGAGCGTCCGACGGAAGGTCTCGATGTTGCTGATGTCGGGCCGCGGCGCGGACAGCCGCACGGCGACGCCGATGCCGACCTGGATCAGCGGCGTGATCGTGTCCTCGACGATCTTGCCGTCGCCGACCATCTTGTCGAGCCGGTCCTGCGTCAGCACGACGAGGTCGAACGGCTCGCCCGAGGAGATCCGGTGGGCGACGCCGCCCGCGGTGTCGTTCACGACGTTGACCTTGTGGCCGGTCTGCTTCTCGAAGTCGGCGACGATGTCGAGCGCGACCGGGTTGAAGGCGCCGGTGGTCAAGAGCTTGATGTCGGCGGCGCGGGCGCCGCTGCCGAACGCCAGGACGCAGAGGAAGGCGAGCAGGGCGCGCGTCATGTCGGGGTTCCCATCACGTATGGCTTGAGGGCAGCATACATCAGCGCATGCACGGGCGTCGGCACGCCGAGCTGGCGGCCGAGCTCGACCACCTTGCCGCCGAGCCACGGCAGCTCGATGCGGTTGCCGCGCTCGAGGTCGAGCGCCATCGAGGGCTTCATCGTGGCCGGCGCATTGGCGTTGAAGGCGAGCATCGTGTCGAGCGCGTCGGCGGGGAGCTGCACGCCCTTGGCGCGGCCGACCGCGATCACCTCGTTGTAGGCGGCGACGAATTGCGGCCGCATGTCGGGATCGTCGCGCAGCTTGCCGATCGGCTGGCGGGCAAGCGCCATCACGCTGGCATTGGTCGCGAGCAGGATGAACTTCATCCAGAGGTCGGTGACGATCCGGTCGGAGTGCGTGGCATCGAAGCCCGCCTTCCTGCACAGGGCATGGAAGGCCTGGCCTCGCGGGCTCATGCTGCCGTCGAGCTCGCCGAACACGAGGCGCATGAAGCTGCCGACCTGGGTGATCGCCCCGGGCGCGGTGATCGAGGCGCTGATCTGCGCCACGCCGCCCATCACCGCCTTGGCACCCAGGATCGGGATCAACCGCTCCGGCGCGTCGACGCCGTTCTGCAGCGGGATCACCGCGGTGTTCGGCCCGACCATCGGCTTGATGTGACGGCCGGCGCTCTCGACGTCCCACAGCTTGACGCAGAACAGCACGTAGTCGACGACGCCGACCGTCGTGGGATCGTCCGTGGCCTTGGCGGGCTTGAGGTGCGTGTTGCCGCGCGGGCTCACGACCTTGAGGCCGTCCTTCCGCATGGCGGCGAGATGCGCGCCGCGGGCGATGAAGGTGACGTCGGCGCCGGCATGGGCCAGCGCCGCGCCGAAGCCGCCGCCGACGCCGCCCGCGCCCACTACCGCGATACGCATAGGATGCTCCCCTGCACGATCCGCCCGCTCTTCCCGCAATTCAGCGCGACGATGGTCCGCTGTCCCTCGTCGATCCGCAAGGCATGATCGGGCGCGAGCGCATGGCGTGTGCCGTTCCAGACGAAGTCTTCGCCGGCCTCGAGGACGGCAAGCTCGATCGCCACGTCCGCGCGGCGGCCGATCAGGTTGACGACCTCGACCGGGCCGGCCTCGAGCCGGCTCACGATCTTGTCCTCGCCCTTGAAGCGCACCGGCCTGAACGGCACGCGCACGTCGATCTCGCCGTCTGTCGTCTGCAAGACCAGCCCGCGCCCCGCGACCAGGACTTGCAGGCGGTCGTAGCCGGCATAGTCGGAGAACGGGCCGGCCGCGGTGATCGGCGTGCGGCCGAACTGCCAGACGCCGTTCTGCTCGGCGATCGTGGTCGTCGTGCCGCCGCCGTTCTTCCACGGCGTGCGCTTGTACTGCGAGGGTAGGAGAAGCGTGATCACCACGAGGACGTCGCAAACGCCGGAAAATAGCCGAGCGGCTCGGTTTCGGGCCATCGGCTGCGCAAGGCGCCGAGCCAGGCGTGGGCGCACTCACTGAGGCCCGGCAGAACCTGCGCCGACTCCGTCATGGCAATCACCTTTTCGAGGTACCACAGCAGCCGGCCCCGGATCGACCAGATGCCCCATTTGTCGTCACGTTCGAGCGCGGAGCCGAGCCGCCACGACAGGCCGGTGAACAGCCAAACCGCGGCCATGTAGGCGCTCTCGGTCCGGAACTGTGCGTCGTCGCGCGCCAATGGCAGCCAACGCCCGAGCGCGTGGCGATAAACGGAATCGATCCTCGCCGCGACGTTGTCCGGCACACGGCCGGCGCACCAGCAGGTCGGAAATCCGATCCGCCAGTAGATGCCGTCCAGCAGCGCGTGCGATGGCCGCGCCCATTCATAGTCGATCAGCTGCAGGCCACCGTCGACCATCAGCGCGTTGTCGGGACAGGGGTCGCCATGCACCAACGACAGCCAAGGACCCGGATCGCGCAGTTTCGACGTCAGCAATGCCAGCTCGTCCGCCGGCGGCGGGTGCCCGAGTACCTTGCTGACGATCTCGGCTTCGTCTTCGACCCGCCAGCCGATCGGCTTATGCGACCGCGGCGTGCCGGCAAGCGCGTCGAATGTCGCTCTGTAGCGTTCGAGACAGCCAAGCGTGCGGCCATGCAGATCGGCAAGCGCCTCGGCATACGATTTGAGGGCTGTCTCGGCTTCCTGCGCCGTGCCGTGCAGCAGCGGATGGACGAGGGATTGAAGCCCCCGGCCCAGATCCTTGAACACCATGATGCCGGCTTCGGCGTCGGCGGCGAGTATGTCGCCGAGACAGCGTCTCGCCACCCATTCGCGCACAAAGCCGGAGGTCCGTAGAGCGTCCTCTGCCGTCGGGTCGGCATCGGCAGCTCGCGTCGCCTTCACGATGACCGATGTCGCCTCGCCGTCGCCGTCATGAGCGATGGCGCGGATCACCAGATTGCGCCGGTCCTCCTTCGTCAGCGTTTGTGCGTCCGCAAGCTTGATCTCGCGCCCTGCTGCACGAGAGAGCGCTGAGGCGGCGCGGGCCACGACGGCACCGACATCCAGAGATCGCAGGTCGGCCACCGCAGTTCTTCCCCCTCGCGCCATCCTACTTCAAGATGCTGGCATGCGCAGCGCTACGATCAAGCATCTGTCGTTCACCGGCCTCGAATACGCGTTCGCCCCGCACAAGGCCTACGGCATGTCGCGCGGCGGCGGCTTCAGGCGGCAGGGCGGGCTGGTCGAGATCGAGACCAGCGACGGCATCGCGGGCGTGGGCGAGGCGTTCGGCAATCCGTTCGTGACGCGCGAATATTTCCGCATGGTCGAGCCGTTCTTCGTGGGCAAGAGCGTGTTCGACTTCGAGCATGTCGAGGCGCGCATCCGCAACGCCATGTATCACCTGGGTGTCGGCAATCAGCTCACGGCCTGTCTCGCCGCGATCAACGTGGCGCTGTTCGACGCCAATGCGCGCCGCTTCGGCGTGCGCGTCTGCGACCTGATCGGCGGCTGCGGCACGACACGTGTGCCGGCCTACGCCTCGACCGGCTTCTTCTCCGACGATCCCGAGCGGCAATTGAGCCACATGCTGAAGGAGGCGGCCGATCATCCTTTTGCCGGCTGCAAGATCAAGATCGGCCGCGGCATCAGGAACGACGTCGAGCGCGTCCGCCAGGCGCGCCAGGCGCTGGGGCCGGACAAGCTTCTGCTGGTCGACATCAACGGCGCCTACACGCCGGACCTGGCGTTCGAGTGCGCGCGGGCGATCGAGCCATTCGGCATTCACTGGATCGAGGAGCCGCTGCCGCCGGGCGATCTCGCGGGCTATGCCGAGCTGCGCGGCCGCTCGCCCATCCCGTTGGCGGCGGGCGAGGCGCACCACACGGTGCGCGACTTCAAGGCGCTGATCGACCGGCGCTGCGTCGACATCGTGCAGCCCTCCATCCCCGGCGTCGGCGGCCTCACCGAAGCCAAACGGATTGCCATCCTGGCGCAGGCCTCGAACCTCCGGGTGGCGCCGCACGTCTGGGGCGGCGCCGTCGGGCTCGCCACCGCGCTGCATTTCATCGCCGCCCTGCCCAACACGCCGCACACCGACCATCCGCCGGTGCCGCTGATGCTGGAATACGACATGAGCGACAACGAACTGAGAACGCGCCTGCTCAAGACGCCGCTCACGCTCGAGCACGGCCACGTCCTGCTGCCCGACGGCCCCGGCCTGGGCATCGAGCTCGACCGCGACGCAGTGGCGCGATACCGGGTTTGCTGACGGCCGGGTTTGCCGATTGCAACCGGCCGTGCCAATCTTTTGCCGGGAGAATCACGTTTTTGCTTGGGGGAATGGGAATGGGCAAGCTGACGCGTCGTGGTCTCGCAGCCGGTGCTGCGCTTCTCACGCTGGGAATGATGGGCGGCGCGCACGCCCAGCAGCCGGTCAAGATCGGTGTCGTCTATCCGCTCTCGGGCAACGCCGCGAGCGCCGGCAACTACGAAAAGATGGCGATCGAGCTCGGTGCCGAGATCATCAACAACGGCAATGCCGAGCTGGCCAAGCTCTTGCCCTTCGTCTCGCCGACCGGCGGCCTGCCCGGCCTGAAGGGCGCCAAGATCCAGCTGTCGATCGCCGACAATCAGGGCACGCCGGCGGCCGGCGCCAACCAGACGCTGCGCCTGATCACGCAGGAGAAGGTCGACGCCGTGATCGGCTCCTACCAGTCGGGCATCACCGAGACGGCGAGCGCCATCGCCGAGAAGTACTCGACGCCGTTCGTGAACCCTGAATCGGTCGCGGTCGTCCTCACGGCGCGCGGCTTCAAATGGTTCTTCCGCGTGACGCCGGTCGCCGGCGACTTCGCGCGCGCCTACTCGAAGTTCCTCAAGGAGCAGCAGGCGGCGGGCAAGAAGGTCGGCTCGATCGCCATCATCCACGAGAACACCGAGTACGGCAATTCGGTCTCCACCGTCATCGCCGACACCTTCAAGAAGGACGGCCTGAACGTCACGCAGAACATCTCCTACTCGGCCAACTCGACCGACGTCACGCCGCAGGTACTGCAGCTCAAGGAGAAGAACCCCGACGTGGCGATCTTCATCTCCTACACCTCGGACGCGATCCTCTACACCAAGACGATGAAGGAGCAGAACTGGAAGCCGTCGATCCTGATCGCCGACGACGCGGGCTTCAACGATCCCAAGTACGTCAAGGAGATGGGCGCGCAGGTCGAGGGCCTGATCAGCCGCACCTCGTTCGCCGCCGGCAAGCCGGGCAGCGTGGCCGCGATCTGCGACGCGCTCTACAAGAAGAAGACCGGCGGCGATGGCCTCGACGACACCTCGGGCCGCGGCCTGCAGGGCTTCTTCGTGCTGGCCGACGCCATCAACCGCGCGGGCTCGACCGACAAGGCCAAGATCCAGGCGGCCCTCAGGGCGACCGACCTCAAGAAGGATCAGATGGTGGCGGGCTATGACGGCGTGAAGTTCGACGCCACCGGGCAGAACACGCTGGCCTCGAGCATCGTGGTCCAGATGCGCGGCGGCCAGTACGTGCCGGTGTGGCCCAAGGCCAACGCCACCGCCGACCTGATCCTGCCCTACAAGGGTTGGTGAACCGCCAAGCTTCCGGGCGAGGCGCGTAGATGACGACGACTTTGCTGCTGCAGGTCGTCGTCAGCGGCCTGCTGCTGGGCGCGGTCTACGCGCTGTTCTCGTCCGGCCTCACGCTGATCTGGGGCATGATGAACGTCGTGAACTTCGCGCACGGCGACTTCGTCATGCTGGGCATGTATACCGCCGTCGTCGTGTGGACGGCGCTGGGCGGCGGGCCATGGGCCTCGGTGCCGATCGCCGCCATCCTGATCGCCACGCTCGGCGTCGTGAGCTATTTCCTGCTGATCCGCCACATCATGAAGGGCCCGATGCTGGCCCAGATCCTGGGCACGTTCGGCCTGGCGCTGTTCCTGCGCTACTCGGCGTTCTGGGTGTTCGGCGCCAATTTCCGCACCCTGCCCGACACGCTGGTCGGCCATTCCTTTAGCCTGGCCGGAATCCGTTTCGAAGGCGCGCGCGTGCTGGCGGGCGCCGTCGGCCTGCTGGTGACCCTGCTGTTGCACCTGATGCTGACGCGCACCGCGCTCGGCAGCCGCATGCTCGCGGTCTCCGAGGATGCGACGGCGGCGCAGCTGATGGGCATCCGGCCGCAGCGCATGCAGGCGCTGGCCTGGGGCCTGGCGGGCGCCGCCACCGGGATCGCGGGCGCGCTGGTCGCCACGTTCTTCTACACCGCGCCCACGGTCGGCGAGACCTTGGCGATCGTGGCCTTCGTCACCGTCTCGTTCGGCGGCTTCGGCTCGGTGCTGG
>DASRFX010000136.1:0-7751 GCA_035651335.1 Reyranella sp.
CTCTACATCTGGGAGGACGCGCACCTGGTCGAGATCCTGGATCCCGGCCGCCTCGAGCCGGTCGGCCTAGGCCGGTGCGGCAATATCTGCGTCACCGTACTGTTCAAGAATACGATCTATCCCGTGATCCGCTTCAATACCAACGATGTCTCGACGCTCTTGCCCGGACGCGGTGCGCTCGGCATCAATTTCCGCCGTCTGGAAGGTTTCCGGGGCCGCAGCGACAACATGGTCAAGCTGCGCGGCGTCAATGTGTATCCAACGGGCGTCGGTGCGATCCTGAGCGACGTCGAAGAGCTCAACGGCGAGTACGTGTGCCGGCTGGTCCGCCGGCAGGAGCGGGAGGACCTGATCGTCATGGCAGAGACGCGGGCGCCCGCTATCGATGATCCATCCGCACTCGCCGCACGGGTGAGCGCGGCGCTTCGCCAGCGGCTCGGGGTCGCCGTGATCGTCGAGCTGGCGCCCCCCGGCGGTACGGCCCGCCTGAGTGAAATTGATCGGCGTCAGAAGCCGATCCGACTGATCGACGAGCGATGAGCAACCCGGCCGATCTCGGTGTGCAGGGCGCCGCGGCGGCACTGGCCGCCGGCCAAGTGTCCGCGCTCGAGCTTGCGCGAGCGCTTCTTGAACGCATCATGAGCGAGCGGGGCCGCGCGATCAACGCCTTCATCAACGTGGCCGGCGACCCTGCCTGCGAGCAGGCGCGGCAGAGCGATCGACGGCGCGCCGAGGGCCGCCCGCGCTCGCACCTGGACGGCGTGCCGATCGCCATCAAGGACAACATCGATGTCGCCGGCCTGCCCACCACGAACGGGCTCGCAACCCGGTGGATGCCGGCAGTCGATGCACCGGTGATCCGCAGGTTCCGCGATGCCGGCATGGTGATCCTGGGCAAGCTGAACATGCATGAAGGCGCGCTTGGAGCGACGACGGCCAACCGTCACCATGGGCGTTGCGAGCATCCAGCCCTTCCGGGCTTCACCCCCGGAGGCAGCAGCGGCGGCTCGGCAGCGGCCGTGGCCGCCGGTCTGTGCCCGGTGGCGCTGGGCACGGATACCATGGGCTCGGTGCGCATTCCCGCCGCCTACTGCGGCATCGTCGGCTTCAAGCCCTCACCAACATACTGGCCGGTCACCGGCGTGATGCCGCTGGCATTCGGCCTCGACACGGTCGGCCCGCTCGCCCGCTCGGTCGAGGACATCGCCGTCCTCCTCGGCGAACGGCTGGAGACGCCGGCTTTGGAAGAAGTGCGCTTCGCCCGCCTGGAGAATGCGCAGCGTATCGAGATGGAGCCCGAATGCGAGGCTGCCTTCGAGGCCGCGCTCGCTTCCCTGGCCGCGCACGGCGCAGGTCTGCGAACGGAGCATGTGCCTCGATACGAGCCGGGACCGGCGCGGCGCGCGGGGTTCGTCGTCTCGGAGGCGGATGCCGCCGCAGTCCATCGCGATCTGCTTGCCCGGTCGCCCGAGGCTTTCTCGCCCGAGTTCGTGGCCATGCTCGACTACGGCAGGCGCGTCACGCCCGACCGCTACCACAAGGAGCGGCGAACGATCGAGCAGGCCGGCTTCGAGTTGGTGAAGCTGTTCGATCGCGTCGATGTCGTGTTGACGCCGACCGCGCCTCAGCGCTCCTTCTCCTTCGACGCGCCGGCGCCGGTGAACCAGGCCGATTTTACGGCCATCGCCAACTTCGCCGGCTGTCCGGCCATCAGTCTCCCGCTGCCGGTCCCGGCCGGGGAGCGGCCCGTTGGCCTGCAGCTGATTGCCGCGCCTGGCAGGGACACTATGCTTCTGTCGGTCGCTGCACAGCTCGAGCCGATGATCGGCAGCTGATCGCCGGACCGGTCTCCTGCTCCGCAGTCCGGTCTGCCGTGCCGATCGCAGGATCCTGGCCCGATGGCTGCGCGCCGCAGCGTCTGAATGCTAATGTGGGCGACCTCGAATGCCCGACTGGAGGCCTTCCATGAAGCTGCCCGCCCACAGCCGCTACGACTACGTGCCGATCAACCGCCGCAAGGACTACACGTGGCCCGGTGGCAAGCGGCTCGCCGTCTACTTCTGCAACAACATCGAGTACTTCGCCTTCGGTACCGGCCTCGGCTCGGACTCAACCGGCGGACCGGCACCGCAGACGCAGCGCAACTACGCCTGGCGCGACTACGGAAACCGCGTCGGCGTCTGGCGCCTATTCGACCTCTTCGATGAGCTTGCCTGTCCACTCGCCCACAACCTGAACTCGATGATCCTCGAGCACCATCCCGACATCGGCGAGCGCATGATCAAGCGCGGCGACGAGTTCGTGGCGCACGGCCGCTCGAACTCCGAGCGCCAGGGAGACATGTGGGAGGAGGACGAGGCGCGCCTCATCGCCGAGACGACCGAGACGATCAGGAAGTTCGCGGGAAAGAGCCCGGCAGGCTGGATGAGCCCCTGGGTATCACAGAGCCGGCAGACGCTCGATCTGCTGCAGGAAGCCGGTTACCTCTATCAATGCGACTGGCCGCTCGATGATCAGCCCATCTGGCTGCGCACGCGGGGCGGCAAGATCCTGAATATGCCGTATCCGATCGAGACCAACGACTCGCCGATGATGCTGATGCGCCAACACACGGCTGTGGAGCTGTCGACCACGTGGATCGACCAGTTCGACGAGATGCTCGAGCAGTCGCGCAGAGGACAATCGCTGGTCTGCCCGTTCGTGCTGCACACCTTCATCCTGGGACAACCGTTCCGCCTCCGGCAGCTCAGGCGTGCCATGCAGCACATCCTGCGCCACCGGGACGAGATCTGGCTGACGCGGCCGGGCGAGATCGCAGCACATATCGCCAGTCTGCCTGCCGGCACAGTCCCCGGCTCCTGACGCCTCAATGCTGCTGTGGCGGAGCAGCGCAGCGGCGGACTGGCGCGCTCTGCTTGTGCGGGCCACCCGCCGCGAATGAGGGATTGCCGATCTCGCGGTCATCGAGGATGTTGTAGTCACCGCGGCGCCGATAGCCCCGGGCAGCAAGTCATCACCGAGGCGCACCTGCATGTCCGACAAGGCTAGCAAGCTCCATGAGGAGGCTATCGTCGTCGTCGGCCACAGCGACATCGTCGCCTCCGACGTCGACTGGCGACGGGAGAGCGGTGAATGCGGCGTGTTGGAGCGCCGGCACCTGCCAACCCTGCGCGCAGGCGGCGTAACCGTGATTTGCGACCACATCGGTGGAGATGCTCCCTATGGATACCTGCCGGCGACGCGCCTTTCGACCGGGTACCTGCAGCGCTTCATGCGCGCGCTCGACCACACCCATGCCGAGGTGGAGGCGTCCGAGCACTTCATACTGGCAAGGACGACCGCAGATATTCGCCGCGCCAAGCGCGAGGGAAAGATTGCCGTGGTGATCTGCCTGGAGGGCGGCGCTCCGCTCGAGCAGGAGATCTCGTATCTGCGCAATTTCTATCGCCTCGGGCTGCGCTGCCTGGGCCTCACCCACGATGTGCGCAACGAGATCGGCGACGGCGTGCGCGAGCGCAGCGCCGGTGGCCTCACCCACTTCGGCGTCAATGTCGTCGAGGAATGCAACCGGCTGGGCATCGTCGTCGACGTGTCGCACTTGTCGGACAAGGGCACGCAGGACGTGCTTGCCGTCAGCGCCCAGCCCATCATTGCGTCGCACTCCAATGCGCGCAGCCTCTGCGATCACCCCCGCAATCTGACGGATGATTTGATCCGCGGCATAGCAAGGGGCGGAGGCGTGATCGGCTTTCACGCGCTCGATCCGCTGGTCAGCAGCAAGCCCGACCCCACGCTGGACGACGTCCTGCGCCACATCGCGCACATGGCCGAGGTCGGCGGACCCGACTGCGTCGGCATCGGCCCCGATCTCATGGAGAACTGGGACGAAACCGTCTTCACTGCCGTGAGCGAGCGCGCCGCGACGGTGAACGGCATCCCGGCAATGCGCATGAAGTGGACCTATCCCAAAGGTCTGCAGTCCAACGCCCAGCTGCCGAACCTGACCGAAGGACTCCTGAAATTCGGCTTTACCTCCGAGGAAGTGGTGAAATTTCTCGGCGGCAATTTCATGCGCGTTTTCGATGCGGTCTGGAAACGCGAAGGCGTCAATTCCGCTTGAGCCGGGCTGCACCACCGGCGGCCGCATGCGTGGCTCGTGGCCGATGCCTTCGCCAGGCCCCTCCACATGCCGGACGTTGGCCGATTGTCATGCCGGTCGCCGACGCGCTCGAGCGCCCGCGCCGGCTGGCTGCGCCGCATGCAGAAAGGCTATCGAATGGGCACCCGTGCGGCCGTTACCCGGTTCGGCCGGCAATAGACAATCCCTTTGGATTCCGGCAGACTTGATACGCGAGCTGATGTCGCCCAGTGAGGCAAGTCCCATCCAAGTGAGCTCACCGTCAAGCGATCGAGCCGGCGACCGTGCGCCGCTATCGCTCGTGCTGTGGCGAGAGGACCGGTGCTTGCTTCATTGTCCGCGCCCAGCGTGAACCCGGGAGGCTCCCCATGAAGCGCCTGTCAGCAACCCTCGCCGCGGCGATTGCCTTTGCCGCGATCGGCGCCCTCGGCGCGCAAGCCGCCGATGTCCCCGGGGTGACCGACACCGAGATCAAGATCGGTTCGTTCGGCCCGCTCACCGGGCCGGTTTACATCTACGGCAAGCTCACCATGAACGGTGTGGAGGTCTACTTCAACAAGCTCAACGAAAAGGGCGGGATCCACGGACGAAAACTGGTACTTGTCCGAGAAGACGATTTCTGCAAGCCCGAAGGCGGCATCGCCGCGGTGAAGAAGCTGGCTTTCGAGCACAAGGTATTCGCCATCATCGGCGGCGGATGCTCCAACGCCACTCTGGCAGCGCGACCGGAGGTCGAGAAGGCGGGCGTCCCCTTCCACGTGTTTGCGGCGGTTGCTGACGGCATCGTCGACCCGCCGGCGGCGAACATCTACAGCACGCAGATCACAGCATCCATCGAAAGCAGGGCGCAAATTCAGTGGGCGCTCGATCGTGGTGCCAAGAAGCTCGCCATCGTCTCCCAGCACGATGCCTGGGGCCGCGCTCGCTACGAGCCGATGGTCGAAGACTTCAAGCGGCGCGGGATCAAGGTGGTAGCCGACGAGGAAGTGACCGTCGATCAGAACGACGGCACCGCACAGGCTTTGCGGCTCAAGGCCGCCGGCGCCGACGCGATCATGCTCCTGGGCTATCCCAAGCCCGCCGCGGTCCTCATCCGCGACTCCATCAAGATCGGCTACAAGCCGTTGTGGGTCGGCCAGACGGCGATCCAGGACCTGCCGGCACTGCAAAATCTGATCGGCATCGACGGATCGCTGTCGGATTTCGTCAGCATAACCACGATCCCTGGCCATCCCGACAATCCGCAGTACGCGGAGTGGAAGAAGCGCCTCAAGGATACGTTTCCCAATGACGACCTGTCGGTATTCAATCTGATGGGAGTTGCTGCAGCTGAAGTGTTCGCCAAGGTGCTCGACGCAGCCGGCAAGGACCTCACGCGCGAGAAGTTCCTTGCAGCCTACAGCACCATCGACAACTTCAAGAGTTCGGTCTACCCGGGACCGATCACGTGCAAGGGCACGCACAAGTGCAATGAAAGCCCGGCTTTCGTGAAACTCGAGAAAAACAGCGTGGTTTTCGCCGGTACCGTCGCATTGAAGTAGGGCGGCACCGGTCCGGCCGAGGCTTGCGATGTTGATGTTCTCGTACCTGATGGCGACCGGGATCACGACGGGGGCGTTCTACGCCCTCGTCGCGCTTGGCATCGTCATCGTCTACAAGTCCACGGAGGTCGTGAACCTGGCGCACGGTGAACTGTTCATGGTCGGCGGCATGCTGGCCTACACCTGCCACGTCATGGCGGGTATTCCCTACCTTCCGTCGCTCGTTCTGGCGGTCGTCGGCGCCTCCGTTGTCGGCGTTCTTACCGAGCGCGTGGCCTACCGCTCGGTGTTGAAGCACGGTCTTGCGAGCGTGCTCGTCGCCACCATCGGCGTCTCGTTCGTCCTCAAGGGCATCGGGCGGTACCTATGGGGCGGCAAGGGCGACTATCTGGCCTTTCCACCTATCGTCTCCCCGGAACCCCTGCAGTTCGGCAATATCATGATCATGTCCCAGCAGCTGGTGGTGCTGCTTGCGGTGGTTGCGGTCATGGCCGCGCTGGCGCTGTTCTTCAAGCGCACGCGTGCCGGCAAGTGGATGCAGGCGACGGCCAGCAATCCGAAGGCGGCTATGCTGTGCGGACTGCGGATCGATCGTATCTACATGTACACCTTTGGCGTCGGCGCTGCCGTCGCGGGTGCCGCCGGCGTGCTGATGGCGCCCCTGACGCTGCTTTACCCGGACGTGGGCTTTGTCCTTTTCATCAAGGGGATGGCCGCCGCGGTCCTGGGTGGACTGACCAGCATCCCCGGCGCAGTTCTCGGCGGCGTGCTGCTCGGGCTTGCCGAGCAGCTGGCAGCGGGCTACCTGCACTCCAGCGTTCAAGATGTCGTCGCCTTCCTTGTCATCATGTTCGCGCTGATCTTCCTGCCCACCGGATTGCTCGGGGCGCGTGGGCTGCGGAAGGTCTGACATGCCGCTCGGGGCGTTGATCGGCAATCGCAGCTTCCTGTCGCTTCTGTTCGCTGCCCTGTTGGTATTGCCGGCGTTCGCCAACCAATACACCCTGTTCGTCGGCAACCTGATGATGCTCTACATCATCCTGGCTATGGGGCTGAACATTCTCGTCGGCTTCGCCGGTCAGCTGGCTTTCTCGAATGCGGCGATCTATGGCATCGGCGCCTACGCAACGGCGCTGCTGCAGGTCCATCTCGGCTGGTCGTTCTGGACGGCGGCGCCGGTCGGCGCCGTGTCGGCGATGCTCATCGGCACGCTGCTCGCATTCCCCGCGCTGCGGCTCAGTGGCATCTTCCTGGCGCTGGCGACGCTTGCATTCGCACAAGCGACGCAGTGGGTGCTCTGGCACTGGCAATCCGTGACCTTCGGGGCCGGGGGCTTCCGCGTTCCGGCACCGGATTTCGGCTGGATGCCCGTCAAGCCCGACTACGGCATCTACTTCGTGAGCTGGGCCGTCACTGTGGGATTGCTGCTGTTCACCTGGCGGATCATGCGGTCACGCATCGGCCGCGCCTTCGTCGCCATGCGCGATGGCGAGATCGCCGCCCAGTCGCTCGGGATCGATCTGCTGACCTACAAGGCGACGGCGTTCGCGCTGTCGGGCTTCTATGCGGGCGTGGCGGGCGCGCTCTACTCGGGCCTCCTCGGCTTCGTCTCGCCGGAAGCCTTCGATCTCTTCCAGATGATCATCCAGAAGGCCATGATCGTCGTCGGCGGCCTCGGATCCGTCGTCGGCGCCGTCTTGGGGGCCTCGCTTCTCGTTTTCCTCATGGAGGTGCTTCGCGAGTTCAAGTCGACCCAGGAGATCGTGTTCGGCGCACTGCTCATTGCCTTCATGGTATTCCAGCCCCACGGGCTGGTTGTGTTCCTGAAGCGCTGGCTGCCCGGCTGGCAGGAGCCGCTGCACCTCGCCCGCACCGGCCAACCGCAGTCCCCGGCGCCCCTGCTCGACAAGTCGGTCGCTGCCGCGACCACCGGCGACCATGCATCGGCGGGGCGGGCATGAGCATCCTCGCCGTGGACAGCGTCTCCATCTCGTTCGGCGGCGTACGCGCTCTCGACGCAGTAACCGCTACGTTCGGAGCAGGCGAGATCGTCGGCATCATCGGGCCCAACG
>DASRFX010000137.1:0-21774 GCA_035651335.1 Reyranella sp.
TGCCTTCGTCGGCGCATGGCGCGGCGATCGAGCGGGTCACCACGCTCTTTCCCCTGCTGAACGCCAAAGCTCGCACCGAAGCCGGCAATCTTTCGGGAGGCGAACAGCAGATCCTGGAAATGGCGATGGTTTTGCTGGTCGAACCGTCGTTGCTGCTTCTTGATGAGCCTTCGCTCGGACTTTCGCCCAAGATGCAGGGCGATGTGTTCTCGACGGTGCAGCAAATCGCCTCGACCGGCGTCACTGTGCTGATCGTGGAGCAGAATGTGCGCGGTGCGCTGCTGATCTCCGATAGAGCGCTGGTGATGGAACAGGGACGACTATTCATGGAAGGTCCGGCGGCCGAAGTGCGCACCGATCCGCGCATCCGCCAGGCCTATCTCGGCGGCAACATCCAACAGACGGCAGCGTAAGCATATGGAAAAGGCCAAGGACAAAGCACGTTTGGCGGTCGACATCGGCGGCACCTTCACCGACCTCTGCCTCGAGCAGGGCGGCAAGCTCACCAGCGTCAAGGTGCTGACGACTCCGCGCGCGCCCGAGGAGGGCGTGCTGACCGGCGTCGAGGAAGTGCTCCGCATCTCCGGCGCCAAGCCCGCCGATCTCAGCCTCATCATCCACGGCACGACGTTGGCGACCAATGCCATCATCGAGCGCAAGGGCGCCAAGACGGCGCTGATCGTCACCGAGGGCTTTCGCGATTCGATCGAAATCGCCTTCGAGCACCGCTTCGAGCAGTACGACATCTTCATGATGAAGCCGCCGCCGCTGGTGCCGCGCGACCTGCGTTTCGGCGTGCCCGAACGCATGGACGGCCGCGGCAACATCCTGATCCCGCTCGACGAGGGCGCGGTGAAAGCGCTGGTGCCCAAGCTCAAGGCGGCCGGCATCGAAGCCGTCGCCATCGGCTACATGCACGCCTATCTCGACGGCAAGCACGAACGGCGCACGCGCGACATCCTGCAGGAGGCGATGCCGGAGCTGTCGATCACGCTCTCGAGCGAAGTCTCGCCCGAGATCCGCGAATACGAACGCTGGTCGACCGCCGTCGCCAATGCCTACGTCCAGCCGGTCATGGACCGCTATCTCGGCCGGCTCGATGCCGCGCTGCGCACCAAGGGCTTCGCCTGCCCGCTGTTCCTGATCACCTCGGGCGGCGGCCTGGCGGCGCTCGAGACCGCGCGCAAGTTCCCGATCCGCCTCGTCGAGTCGGGGCCCGCCGGCGGCGCCATCCTGGCCGCCGCACTCGCCAAGCAGTGCGGCCTCGACAAGGTGCTGTCGTTCGACATGGGCGGCACAACGGCCAAGATCTGCCTGATCGACAACGGCGAGCCGCAGCATTCGCGCACCTTCGAGGTGGCGCGCCAGTACCGCTTCCTCAAAGGCTCCGGCCTACCGCTGCGCATCCCGGTGATCGAGATGGTGGAGATCGGCGCGGGCGGCGGCTCGATCGCCCATGTCGATGCCCTCTCGCGCATCAATGTCGGCCCCGAAAGCGCCGGCGCCGAGCCCGGCCCGGCAAGCTACGGCCGCGGCGGCACCGAGCCCACGGTGACGGATGCCGACGTCGTGCTGGGCCGGCTCGACCCTAGCTACTTCGCCGGCGGCTCGATGAAGCTCCTGCCCGACAAGGCCGGCGCGGCCGTCGACAAGGCGGTCGGCCAGGCATTGCAGCTCAAGCAGCTCGACGCCGCTTTCGGCATCAGCGAGATCGTCGAGGAGAACATGGCCAACGCCGCCCGCGTCCACGCCGTCGAGCGCGGCAAGGAGCTGCAGGACCGCACCATGATCGCGTTCGGCGGCGCGGCTCCCATCCATGCTGCGCGGCTGGCCGAGAAACTCGGCATCAACAAGGTGCTGGTGCCCTCGGGCGCGGGCGTCGGCTCCGCCGTCGGCTTCCTGATGGCGCCGGTTGCCTACGAAGTGGTGCGCAGCCGCTACGTGCAGCTCGATCCGGACAAGTTCGACCCGGCTTTCGTCAACAAGTTGTTCGCCGAGATGCGCGCCGAGGCCGAGGCCGTGGTCAAGGCCGGCGCACCGCAGGCCAAGCTTGTCGAGACGCGGACGGCCGACATGCGCTACCGCGGCCAGGGCCACGAGATCACCGTCGCGCTGCCGGCCGGTGACTTCACCGCCGCCGACCGCGCAAAGCTGATCAAGCTCTACGAGGAGGGCTACGCCGCCACGTTCGGCCGCACCATCCCCGGCTTGAGCGTCGAGATCATGAACTGGACGTTGCGGCTTGCCGCCGCGCAACCGGAGACGGCGAAGGCGCCGCCGCAGCCCGCCGACAAGCCGGCGAAGCCGCGTGGCAGCCGTTCGATGTACGACCCGGCCGATCAGGACATGAAGACCGTGGCGGTCTATCATCGCGACGACCTCACGGTCGGCAGCTTCGTGCCGGGCCCCGCGATCATCGCCGAGGACGAGACCACGACCATCGTGCCGGCATCCTTCGCCGCCCGGCTCAGCCCGATCGGCGCCATCCTGCTGGAGAAGGTGTGAACATGAGCTTCAACGACCCTCTTTCCCCGATCCGCATGCAGTTGATGTGGGACCGCCTGATCGCGGTCGTCGAGGAGCAGGCGCTGGCGCTGATGCGCACCGGCTTCTCGACCTCGACGCGCGAGGCGGGCGATCTGTCGGCCGGCGTGTTCGACCTCAAGGGCGACATGCTGGCCCAGGCGGTGACCGGCACGCCGGGCCACATCAACTCGATGGCGCGCTCGGTCCGGCACTTCATCGCCAAGTTCCCGGTAACGACGATGAAGGAAGGCGACATCTTCCTGACCAACGACCCCTGGAAGGGCACCGGCCATCTGCACGACTTCACCTTCGTCACGCCCACCTTCCGGCGCGGCAAGATGGTGGCGATGTTCGCCAGCACCTGCCACGTCGTCGATATCGGCGGCCGCGGCATGACCACCGATGCGCGCAACAATTACGAGGAAGGCCTCTACATCCCGCTGATGCGCTTTGCCAAGGAAGGCGAGGTCGACCAGACCCTGGTCGACATCGTCGGCGCCAACGTGCGCGAGCCGATCCAGGTGGTGGGCGATCTCTACTCGCTCGCGACCTGCAACGAGATCGGCTGCCGCCGCCTGATCGAGATGATGGACGAGTTCGCCATCGACGACCTCGATCGGCTGGGCGCGCACATCCTCGAGAAGTCGCGGCATGCCTCGCTCGAGGCGATCGCCAGGATCAAGCCCGGCGAATACAAGTACACGATGACCGTCGACGGCTACGACAAGCCGATCGACCTCTGCGCCACCATGAAGATCGGGCCGACCGGCATCGACGTCGATTTCGCCGGCACTTCCGGCGTCTCGGGCTACGGCATCAACGTGCCGGTCTGCTACACCGAAGCTTATGCCTCGTTCGGCGTGAAATGCATCGTGGCGCCCAAGGTGCCGAACAACGAGGGCTCGCTGTCGGTGATCAGGGTCACCGCGCCCGAGAACACGATCCTGAACGCCAGGAAGCCGGCGCCGGTCGCCGCCCGCCACGTCACCGGCCAGATGCTGCCGGACGTGATGTTCGGCTGCCTGCATCAGGCGATGGGCAATGCGGTGCCGGCCGAAGGCACGTCGTGCCTGTGGAGCCTGATGGCGCTGGGCGGGCCCGGTACCACCGACGGGGATCCGGCCGAGACGGTGAATGCCACGCCCTTCACCGTGATGAGCTTCCATTCCGGCGGCACCGGCGCGCGGCCTGGCCGCGACGGGTTGTCGGCGACGGCCTTCCCGAGTGGCGTGCGCAACGTGCCGATCGAGGTCAACGAGGCGGTGTCGCCGCTGCTGGTGTGGAAGAAGGAGTACCAGCAGGATTCGGGCGGCGCCGGCGAGTTCCGCGGCGGCCTCGGCCAGATCATGGAAGTGTCGTCGCTCGACGACGCGCCGTTCTCGATCTCGGCCTACTACGACCGCGTCGACCACCCGCCGCGCGGCCGCGATGGCGGCCACAATGGCGCCAACGGCATCGTCAGCCTCGCCTCGGGCAAGAAGCTGCGCGGCATGGGCGTGCAGACCGTGCCGAAGAACGACCGCGTCATCATCCGCATGCCAGGCGGCGGCGGTCTCGGCAATCCGCGCAAGCGGCCGGCCAAGGTCGTGGCGGACGACGTGCGACTGGGCTTCATCTCGGCCGACGCCGCGCGACGCGACTACGGCGTGGCGGTCAACGACGACGGCAGCGTGAACGAGCGCGAGACGGCCAAGCTGCGCCAGATGGCGGCCGAGTAATGAGGGTCAGCGCCGGCCTGCCCACCGGGATGGAGGGCCTCACCTATCCCATCCCGTTCTCGGACCCCGAAAACGTCATCAGGATCGCCCAGGCCGCCGAGAAGTTCGGCTACGACTCGGTGTGGGGCAACGACCACATGACGACCCAGAACTACGTGCGCGCCGAGTTCCCGGTGCCGCCGCGTTTCTGGGAGCCGCTGGTCACCTACGCGTTCGTGCTGTCGGAGACGAAGAAGATCAAGGTCGGCACCGGCATCCTGGTGCTGCCGATGCGCCACGACATCGTGGTGGCGGCCAAGCAGATCTGCACGCTCGACCATTTCGGCAAGGGAAGACTCGAACTGGGCATCGGCATCGGCGCCTATCGCGAGGAGTTCAAGGCATTGCAGCCCGACGCCCGCATCGATCGCGGCGACATCGTCGACGAGGGCCTGCAGGCGCTGAACCTGCTGTTCAGGGAGCGCGTCTGCTCGTTCGACGGCAAGTACTACAAGTTCAAGGACGTCGAACTCTTCCCCAAGCCGCTGCAGAAGAAGCTGCCGGTCTATGTCTCGGGCAATCACGCGAACAACATCGAGCGCGCGGTGAAGTGGGCCGACGGCTGGCTGCCGGCGGGCATGCATGTCGACCGCATCCGCGCCGGCGTGAAGAGCTTGCGCGAGCAGGCCGAGAAAGCCGGCCGCGACTGGCGCACCATCGAGGTCTGCCCGCAATTCGTCGTCCATCTCGGCAAGACGCACCAGCAGGCGGTCGAAAGTTTCCGCAAGAGCCAGATGAACAAGCATCTGGTGTCGCTGTCGAAGTCGACGCTCAAGGGCCAGGGCACGGCGACGCACGAGGAGATCAACCTGATCGGCACGCCTTCAGAGGTCGTCGAGAAGGCGCTGGCCTTCAAGGAAGCGGGCGTCACCCACCTGCTCGGCCTCTATTTTGCGGCCAACACCGTGTCAGAGCTGATCGACCAGATGCAGATGTTCGGCGAGGAAGTGACGCCGAAGGTGAAATAGCCCTTCCTCATGTTCCTCTCCCCCGATAGGGGGAGAAAGGGGCATCAATGACTAAAGCAACCGATCTTCAAGAGTGCTGGGTACAAGAAGGCGGCAAGATGGTCGCGCGCGGCGATGCCAAAGCGATCGATAACCTGCTTGCAACCAAGCTAGTCCAGGTCCGAACGGTGGATGCCGGCTGGACCATCATCTATCGGCACAAGGAAACGAACCAGTTGTGGGAGCTCAGTCGGCCGCAAAGCGAACTGCATGCCGGTGGCCCTCGACGTCTACGATTGCTGACTTGAGCGCGCCCCCTCTCCTCGTCTCTCCCCCTAGCGGGGGAGAGGAACCTGAGCGACTTGCGGCACCACTTCCTTCGCGATTGCCGTCAGCTCATCGACCGCCTGCCGGAGCGGCATGCCGGGCGGACGCGGCGTGAAGATCAGGTGGTCCATCCCGAGGCGCGGTTGCCACTGCTTCAGCTTGGTGGCGATATCTGCCGGCGTGCCGAGCAACCAGCGCTCCTGCATGAACTCTTCCGACATGAAATAGGGATTGTCCGAGGTGAGCGGCTTCCTCTCGCGCGTCGTCTTGTCGACATAAGTGAGCCCGACACGCTCGGGCTTGTATTGCACGCGATAGACCTCGTCGATGAAGGGCTGGTGCCGATTCATCGCATCGGCGGCCGAATCTCCGACCAGGATCTCACGCATGATGGCGCGCGGCAGGCGACCTGCCTTCTGAAGCTCCGCCTCCTGGTCGAAAGTCTTCAACTGGTGCTCGACCAAGCCCCACTCGGCGAGCGGCGCCACGATGAAGCCGGCGCGATGGCGCACCGCCCGCGCCCGCGCCTTGGGATGGGCCGCACCGATCCACAGCGGCGGCCGGCCGGGCTTGACCGGCGGCGGCCGCAGCAGCCCGCCCTTCACATTGTAGATCTTGCCCGCGTAATCGAACGGCTCGCCGCTCCATGCCTTCTCGAGGATTTCGAGCGACTCCTCGAAGGCGCGGGTACGCGTCCTGTAGTTCCAGCCGAACATCTCGAACTCGGCCGGCCGGTAGCCCTGGCCCAGCCCGATCTCGAGCCGACCGCCCGAGAGATTGTCGACCACGGCGAAATCCTCGGCCAACCGCATCGGATGACCGGCCAGCGGCGCCAGCGCCACGCCTTGGCCGATCCGGCAATTGGGTGCCGCCACGGCGAGCGCGGCGCAGGCGACCACGGGCGACGGGCAATAGCCGTCGGCCTCGCCGTGATGCTCGCTCGCCCAGATCGAAGCGATGCCGAGCCGGCTCGCTTCCGCGGCCAGCTCCAGCCCTTCGCGGTAGGCCTTGTCGTACGGCTCGCCCAGCGCGCGATGCGCCTGGAAGGAGAAGGAGATGCCGAACTTCACTTGAAGGCGGACCGGATGCGCGCCCAGTCGGCAAGCGCCTTTTCCTGGCCGGGCACGAGCTGGATGGTGAATTGCGAGAAGCCCGCCGCGCGCAATGCCTCGATGCGCTCCTTCAGCTCCTTCTCGGTCGCGGTGAACGACGTCGATTTTATCAGGTCGGCCGAGATGAATTTCCGCTCGCCCGGCTTCACGAACATCAGGTGTCCGCGGTGGTTCTCGAGGTACGGCGCATCCTTGGGTTCGAAGCCCCTGGCAAGCGCGAGATATCCCTCGATCTCGGGCCGCTGGCGGGCCGGCATCGCCGTCGTGCCGGGCTTGAAGCCCATCATCGCCTCGTCGGCGGCGCGGTGCAGCATCACCGCCGCGCGCGGGCCGGCTTGCGCCATGGCGCGCTCGGAATCGGCGGGCTCGCCGTCGGCCAGCACGCAGCCCAGCGCAAAGGCCGTCGCCTTCAGGCCATCGGCGGCATGGCCCGCCTTGATCCAGGCGGCGCGCATGTCGGTCACTTCCTTGGTGCCGTGCGCAACGCTCGCCACGAAATCGATCCAGCCGGCTTTCAGCTTGGCCGTGAGATCGCGCGTGCGCGGGCCGTAGGCCGACAGATGCAGCGCGATCGGGCTCTTGGTGTCGATCAGGCCGAGTTCGGGATTGAGGAAGCGCGTCTTCTTCCTGTGCCCTTCCATCTCGAAGTCGATCGTCTCGCCGCGCAGCAGGCCGTAGACCTGTGCGATGTAGGTCTCCATGTCCTTGACCTTCATGGCGCCGAAGCCCATGGCGCGCCGCGCCGTGAAGCCGGTGCCGACGCCGAAATCGATGCGGCCGGGTGCCAGCTTGTTGAGCGTCGCCAGCGCATTGGCTGTGACCGGCGCGATGCGATTGGACGGCACCAGCACGCCGGTGCCGAGCCGGATCTTCTTCGTGTGCACCGCCGCCGCGCCCATGGCGACGAAGCAGTCGCCGCTCAGCATCTGCGTGTCGTAGAACCAGGCGTGCGTGAAGCCGAGTTCCTCGGCGCGCTGCACGAGCTTGTAGTTGTCCGCCGCCGTCGGCAGGGCGATGCCGAAATCCATCGCTCGGGCTCCTAGGTGTCGGCCAGCGCGGCCAGCATCCGGTCGCGGGCGGCGAAGTCGCCGTCGTTGTGGACCGGCTGCACGCATACGTGCGTGGCGCCGGCCTCGAAATGCGCGCGCAGGCCCTTCTTCACCGTGTTGGCGTCGCCCCACAGACACATCGCGTCGATGAACTTGTCGCTGCCGCCGTCGGCGAGATCCTTTTCCGTGAAGCCGAGCCGCAGCCAGTTGTTGCGATAGTTCGGCAGCACCATGTAGCGCGACAGCTCCTTGCGGCCGAGCGCACGCGCCTTGGCGGGATCGGTCTCGATCGTCACCTTCTGCTCGACCGCGAGCACCTTGCCCTTGCCCAGGATCTTGGCGGCCTGCGCGGTATGCGCCGGCGTCACATTGTACGGAACCGCCCCGACCGCCTTCTTGGCGGAAAGCTCGAGCATCTTGGGCCCGAGCGCGGCCACTACGATTGGCGCGTCGGCCGGCGCATCCTGGTGGATGGCGTCGAGATAGGCGCTCATGGCGCCGAGCGGCTTGCCGTATTTGTGACCGCGCAACCCCTCGACCATCGGGATATGGCTGACGCCGAGACCCAGGACATAGCGGCCGCCGGAGAAGTCGTTCAGCGAGATCATGGCGCGGCGCGCGGTGAAGGCGTCGCGGGCGTAGATGTTGGCGATCGAGCTGCCGATCACAAGTTTGTCGCTCTTCGACAACAGGTACGCGCCGAGCGACATCGCCTCGTAGCCGCGGCTCTCGGGATGCCAGAAAGCCGAATAGCCGTTCGTTTCGATGACCCGCATGAACTCGCCGAGCTGCGCGGGATTGAGCTTGTCGGTCGAGTACCAGACACCCAGGCGTCCGAGCTTCATGGCTAGAGTCCTCCGGTTGAATGTGTGTAGCATAGCGTCATGAAAATCGGAGTCATTGGCCTCGGCCGAATGGGTGCAAACATCGTGCGCCGCCTGATGCGGGCGGGGCACTCCTGCGTCGTGTTCGACGCCAACGCGGCGGCGGGCCAGGCGCTCGCCGGCGAGGGCGCGGTTGCCGCAGCCTCGCTCGCCGATCTCGTCAAAGCGCTAGGCGAAAGCCCGCGCACCGTGTGGGTGATGCTGCCCTCCGGCAAGATCACCGAAGACACGGTGGGCCAGCTCGCCGGCCTGCTGAAGTCCGGCGACACGATCATCGACGGCGGCAATTCCAACTTCAAAGACGACGTCCGCCGCGGTCGCGAGCTCAGGCCCAAGGGCATCCACTACATGGATGTCGGGACGTCGGGCGGCGTGTGGGGCCTGCAGCGCGGCTACTGCCTGATGATCGGCGGCGACAAGGAAGCGGTCCAGCGTCTCGACCCGATCTTCTCAGCGCTGGCACCGGGCATCGGCACCATCGAGCGAACCGAAGGCCGCGAAAAGCTCGACCCGCGCGCCGAGCGCGGCTACATCCATGCCGGCCCCACGGGCGCGGGCCACTTCGTGAAGATGATCCATAACGGCATCGAGTACGGCATGATGCAGGCTTTCGCCGAGGGCTTCGACATCATGAAGAACCGGGCCTCGGACAAGCTGCCGGCCGACGAGCGTTTCGATCTCAACCTGGCCGACATCGCCGAGGTCTGGCGGCGCGGCAGCGTGGTGACGTCCTGGCTGCTCGACCTGACGGCGAGCGCGCTCGCCAAGGACGGCAAGCTCGAGGCCTTCTCGGGCAATGTCGAGGATTCGGGCGAAGGCCGTTGGACCATCGAGGCGGCGATCGAGGAAGCCGTGCCGGCCGACGTGCTGGCGGCTTCGCTGTTCGTGCGCTTCCGCTCGCGCCAGCAACACACTTTCGCCGAGAAGGTCCTGTCGGCCATGCGGCTCGGCTTCGGCGGCCACGTCGAAGCCAAGAAATAGGGAGAGATGTGATGAAGGTGGGCGCGTTCTATTTCCCGACCGACTACGGCATCAACATCGCCGAGCTCGCCAAAGCGCTCGAGGATCGCGGCTTTGATTCGCTGTTCGTGCCCGAGCACACGCACATTCCCCTCAGCCGCAAGTCGCCTTTCCCGGGCGGCGGCGAGCTGCCCAAGCGCTACAGCCACACGCACGATCCCTTCGTCGGCCTCGCCTTCGCCGCCGCCGCAACCAGGAAGCTCACCATCGGCACCGGCATCTGCCTGGTGCCGCAGCACGAGCCGATCGTGACCGCCAAGGCGATCGCGAGCCTCGACGCGCTATCCGGCGGCCGCTTCGTGTTCGGCATCGGCGCGGGCTGGAACGTCGACGAGATGGAGAACCATGGTGCGACCTACAAGACGCGCTTCGCCATCATGCGCGAGCACGTGCTCGCCATGAAGGAGATCTGGCTGAAGGAGGAGGCGAGCTTCCACGGCAAGTACGTGAACTTCGACCCGATCTGGTCGTGGCCCAAGCCCGCGCGCAAGGCCGGGCCGCCGGTCATCCTGGGCGGCGAGACCGACTACACGCTGCAACGGGTCGTCGATTATTGCGACGGCTGGTTCCCGCGCCCGCGCCAGGGCTTCACCGGCAAGCTGGCCGTCGAGCGGCTGACCAAGATGGCGGAAAGCAAAGGCCGCAATCCCAAGGATTTCAGCATCACGGTGTTCGGCGCGCCGGCCGACCAGTCGGTGATCGAGGAATACCAGAAGGCCGGCATCGAATACGCCCTGCTCGGCATTCCCGACGCAACGCGCGACGAGATCCTGAAGCATCTCGACAAGCTTGCGCCTCTGGCGAAAGCCTTCGCGTGAGCGTCGCCATCGGCTTGGGCCTGATGGATTTTCCTTTCGCCGGGGCGAGCGACTACTGGCGCTGGGTCGACATGTGCGAACAGGGCGGCGTCGATTCGCTCTGGCAGACCGACCGGCTGGTGAGCAAGCATCCGATCCTCGAATGCATGACGGCAATGGCGGCGCTCGCCGGCCGCACCAAACGACTGCGCTTCGGCATGAATGTCGTGTCGCTTGCGCTGCGCGATCCGGTGCTGCTCGCCAAGCAGTGCGCCACGATAGACGTGCTCTCCGAAGGCCGCCTCCTTCCCGCTTTCGGCATCGGCAGCCCGCTCGGGCCGGAATGGGACGCGCTCAACGTCGACACCAGGACGCGCGGCCGCCGCACCGACGAGAGTCTCGAGATCATCGCCCGGCTGTGGCGCGAGGACAGCGTCGATTTCGACGGCAGGCACTACAAGCTCAAGGGCGCGTCGATTTCGCCCAAGCCCGTGCAGCCCGACCTGCCGATGTGGATCGGCGGCTCGTCCGACGCCGCGATCAGACGCACCGCCAGGTACGGCACCGGTTGGCAGGGCGGCGGCGAGACCATGGAGGACGCGATCCGCGTCGTTGCGGCGATCAAGGCCGCCTTGCCGGCGGCCGGCCGCAAGATCGACGAAGATCATTACGGCGCGTCGTTCCCCTTCTATTTCGGCTCGCCTGACGATCCGCTGGTGAAGCGCGCGATGGATGCCTATGCCAAGCGGACCGGCCGCGACCCGACGAAGCAGTTCGCCGTCGGCGATGCCAAGACGATCCTCGAGCGGGTCAGCCAGTACGTCGCCGGCGGCGTCCAGAAATTCATCCTGCGGCCGGTGGGCACGAGCGAGACCGTGATCTCACAGACGAAGCAGCTCATCGAACAGGTGCTGCCGCACATTCAGGCGAAGGGGAAGCCATGAAGCTCGGTGTCGCGATGTTCTTCACCGATTACTCGATGACGCCGCAGGAGTTGGCCACCGCCGCCGAAGAGCGCGGCTTCGACTCGGTGTGGTCGCCCGAGCACAGCCACATCCCGCTCAGCCGCAAGTCGGCGTTCCCGTCGGGCGGCGAGCTGCCCAAGAAATACTACGACGCGATGGACCCGTTCGTGGCGCTGATGGCGGCCGCCGCCGTCACCAGGACGATCAAGGTCGGCACCGGCGTCTGCCTGGTGGCGCAGCGCGATCCCATCCAGACCGCCAAGCTCGTCGCGTCGATCGACCAGCTCTCCAACGGGCGCTTCCTGTTCGGCATCGGCAACGGCTGGAACAGGGACGAGATGGAGAATCACGGCACCAAGTTCGAGACCCGCCACAAGCTGGCACGCGAGCGGGTCGAGGCGATGAAAGTGATCTGGAGCAAGAGCAAGCCCGAGTATCACGGCGAGCTGGTGAATTTCGATCCGATGATGACCTGGCCCAAGCCGGTGCAGAAGCCGCACCCGCCGATCTGGGTCGGCGGCGCCTTCCCCTACGGCGCGCGGCGCGCCATTCGTTACGGCGACGGCTGGATGCCGCATCGCGCCCGACCGCACTATGCCAACGTGCGCGACCTCCTGCCCGAGTTCCGCAAGCTCGCCCAGGAAGCGGACCGCGACGTGCCGGTGACGATCTGGGGCGCCAAGGACGGCGACATGCTGAAGGCCGACCGCGACGCGGGCGTGGTGCGCGTGATCATCAGCCTCGAGTCGGCGAAGTCGGACGCGATCCTGCCCGAGCTCGATAAATGGGCCGCACTCGCCAAGCAGGTGGCGTAAAGGCGCGCGCAAAAAATGGGACGCCCGAGCCAGCGGACATCCCATTATTGGAGATAGGTTAGGCGAAAACAAACAGTCTGGCAATGCTCCGCGTCCGGTAATAGATGACATCCCCTTCGCTCCTGGAAGGGGACGTCATGATCGCCTGCGGACTGGATTTCGGAACGTCGAACTCGGCCATCGGTGTCGCGCGCGGCAATGAGCTCGCGCTGGCACCGCTCGAAGACGGCAAGACGCTGATGCCGAGCGCGGTGTTCTTCGACTATGAGAGCAAGGGCCGGATCCTGTTCGGCAGCGAAGCGATCGCCGCCTATGTCGGCCAGATCGAGGGCCGGCTGATGCGGGCACTCAAGACCATCCTGGGCTCCCCGCTGATCGGCGAGACCACCGTGGTTGGCGGCCGGAAGCTGCCGCTGTCGGACGTCGTCGGCATCTTCGTGCGCCATCTCAAATCCAGAGCTGAGGCATTCGCCGGCACCGAAATCGCCGCGGTCGTGCACGGCCGGCCTGTGCGCTTCGTCGACGGCGACGACGCCGCAGACGCGCGCGCCGAGAGCGTGCTGCACGACGTCGCCAGGCAGGCCGGCTTTCACGACATCCTGTTCGTCTACGAGCCGATCGCGGCGGCTTATGACTACGAGCGTACCGTCGATGCCGAGGAGCTGGTGCTGGTCGCCGATATCGGCGGCGGCACCAGCGACTTCTCGCTGATCCGGATCGGACCGGACCGCCATCGCCGCATCGATCGCACGGCCGACATCCTGGCGACCGCCGGCATTCGCGTGGGCGGCACCGATTTCGACACCGACCTCAGCCTCGATACGGTGATGCCGCTGCTCGGCCTCGGCACGCGGCTGGTCGACAAGGACCTGCCGATGCCGCGTGCGCTTTTCCACGAGCTAGCGACGTGGGCCACGATCAACTTCACCTACACCTACAAGAACGAGCGCGAATTGGCCGAATTGGCCGCCGACGCGCGCGAACCCGAGAAGGTCGAGCGGCTGCTGACAGTGGTGCGCCGGCGGCTCGGCCATCGTCTCGCCTTCGCCACCGAGGACGCCAAGATCGCCCTCAGCGAAGCGGAGGATGCGGTCGTCGATCTCGGCTTTCTCGAAGGCCGGCTCGCCGCACCCGCGACACGCACGGCATTCGAGCGCGTGCTCCGCAGCAAGATCGAGCGGCTGCACGCCACGGCCCGCGACTGCATTGTCGTGGCCGGACTCAAGGGCGACGCGATCGACACCATCTTCTTCACCGGCGGCTCGAGCCGCGTGCCGGCGGTCCGGCAGGCGATCGCGCGGGCCGCGCCCTCGGCACGCGCGGCATCGGGCTCCGACCTCATGTCGGTCGCGATGGGCTTGACCCACATCGCCGGCCTCAGCGGCTGACGCAGCTACCGGAACAGATCCTCGGCCGGCGCGCGGATCAGTTCGGCGGCCGGCAGCGTCGGCGCCGACCACGAAAGCCCACGCACCAGCACGGCAGGCTGCGCTTCTGCCGCCTGCCCCATCACCAGCGAGGCCGCCGCCGCCAATTCGTCGGCGAAGGCCGGCATCGTCACCTGCAGGACGCGGCCGAACATGTCCTTCTGGCCGCGCATGTCGATCAGCGAGGGCAAGCCGGCCGCGCCGATCGCGATGCCGGTCGTGCCCTTGCGCCACGGCCGGCCGAAACTGTCGATGATCAGCACCGGCAACTTGAGCCTCGCGCTCAGCGCCGCCGCACTTGCATCGGGATCCTTCGGCAAGAGTAGCGCGCGCTCGACGCCGTCCTGCGGCGCCACGTTCGACTGGTCGATGCCGGCATTGGCCATCACGAAGCCTAGTCGATGCTCGACGATCAGCACGTTGGGTCGGGCGCGCACCACCCGCACCGATTCCGACAGGATCAGCTCGACCAGCCGCGGGTCCTTCTGCACCTCGGCGGCGAGCTCGATGGCGCGCCTGGACGGCCTCACGCTTCCGAGCTCGACGGTGCGGCCCTCGGCCTTGGACACGATCTTCTGCGCCAGCACCAGCACGTCGCCCGGCCGCGGCGCGCACTCGCCGGTCATCGCCGCTGACAGCAGGGACGCGAGGTCGTCCCCGGCCTTGACCAGCGGCAGGCCGGGCACCGCCAGCAGCTCGACTCGGTCCATCAGCCGAATTTCTTGCGCAACAGCGGCGCCACCTGCTCGCCGAACAGCTTGAGGAAGCGCGACTGGTCCGGCCCCGGCGCATGGAACACCAGGTGCCTGAAGCCGAGGCCGACATAGCCGCCGACCTTGTCGACCACTTCCTGGGGGTCGTTCGACACGATCCAGCGGCTGGCGGCGCGTTCGACTGGCAGCGCGTCAGCCAGCCGCTGCATCTCCACCGAATCCTCGACGCTCATCTTCTCCTCCGGCGTCAGCGCCAGCGCCGCCCAATGCCGCGTATCCTCGAGCGCGCGCTTCCTGTCGGAATCGTACGAGAGCTTGATCTCGATCATGTTGTCGTAGGGATACTTCTTCGGCTCGGCCGCCTTGCCGATCCCCTCGGCGACACTCGGCATCAGGGTCTCGGTGTAGAGCTCCCACTTCTTGCCCGAAGTGCAGATGAAGCCATCGCCGGTTCGCCCGGCATAGCGCGCGACGACGGCGCCGGCGGCGGCGACGTAGATCGGGATCTCCTGCTGCGGCCGGTCGTAGATCGTCGCCTTCTCGGTCTTGTAGTACTCGCCCTCGAAGCTGACCCTCTCCTCGCGCCACAGCTTGCGGATCAGCGTGACCGCCTCGCGCATGCGCGCAAAGCGCTCCTTGAACTCGGGCCACGGCTGCCCCGTCGACGGCACCTCGTTCAGCCCCTCGCCGGTGCCGATGCCCAGGATGACCCGGCCCGGCGCCATCGCGCCCAGCGTGCCGAAGGCCTGCGCCACGATCGACGGATGATAGCGGAAGGTCGGCGTCAGCACGCTGGTGCCCATCACGATCTTCTGCGTGCGGGCACCGAGCGCGCCCAGCCACGTTAGAGAGAAAGGCGCGTGGCCGTCGACATGCTTCCAGGGCTGGAAATGATCGCTCACGAACACCGAATCGAGGCCGACCTTCTCGGCTTCGACCGAGAAATCGAGCAGCTTCAAGGGAGCGAATTGTTCGGCCGAAGCCTTGTATCCGAGCTTGAGCACGGTGACGGTTTCCCTTCGTTTCGATGCGCTCCTACTAATAGACTGTCTCCATGATCCTCGTCATCATGGGCGTCTCGGGCTGCGGCAAATCCACGATCGGCAAAGGGCTGAGCCGGCGCCTGGGCTGGCAGTACCAGGAAGGCGATGCGCTGCACCCGCCGGCCAATGTCGCCAAGATGAAGAGCGGCCAGCCGCTCGACGACGACGACCGCCTGCCGTGGTTGCGCAAGGTCGCCGACCGGATCGACCAATGGCGCAAGGACGGCGTCTCCGGGATCATCACCTGCTCGGCGCTGAAGCGCGCGTACCGCGACATCATCATCGGCAAGCGGCCGGGCGTGGCGCTGCTCTACCCCAAGGGCAGCAAGGAGCTGATCGCCTCCCGCATCGCCCACCGCCGCGGCCACTTCATGCCGGCGAGCCTCCTCGACAGCCAGTTCGCCGCGCTGGAGGAACCATCGCCTGACGAAAATGCCATCACGGTCAGCGTCGACCAGACACCCGACCAGATCGTCGACGAAGTCGTAGAGCGGCTCAAAGAGCGCGGCGAGGTTTGACTCGGGTTCGGCGCGTTGCAACCATTCCCGCATAGGGAAGGAACGCGTTCGATGGTGAGCTGGACTGATTCCACTTACGATCTCGCCGGCACCAAGCTGCATGTCAGCCGCGGGGGCAAAGGAAAGCCCGTCCTCGTGCTGCACCACGAGACCGGCACCCTCGACCGGCTGCCCTTCTACGACGCGCTCGCGAGCCGCTACGACGTGATCCTGCCGCATCATCCGGGCTACAGCCGCTCGCAGCGGCCGGACTGGATGAGGAGCGTGCGCGACATCGCGGTCGCCTATCGCGGCCTGCTGGCCTCGCTCAAGATCACTCAGGCGGCGCTCGTCGGTCTGGGCTTCGGCGGCTGGATCGCGGCCGAAATGGCGGGCATGGCGCCGGCCGATCTTTCCAAGCTGGTGCTGGTCGGCGCGATGGGCATCAAGCCGCCGCAAGGCGACATCCTCGACCTGGCGATCACCGGCTACATCGACTACGCGCGCGCGGGCTTCCACGACCAGAAGGCCTTCGACAAGGTCTACGGCGCCGAGCCGTCGGGCGAGCAGCTCGAGATGTGGGACATCTGCCGCGAGATGAGCTTCCGCATCGCCTGGAAGCCCTACATGTACAGCCAGACCCTGCCGCATCTCCTGGGCGCGGTAACGGCGCCTTCGCTGGTGGTATGGGGCGACGATGATCGCGTCGTGCCGCTGTCGGCCGGCAAGCGCTACGTCGAGGCGCTGCCCGACGCCAGGCTGGAGATCGTCAAGAATTGCGGCCATTGCGTCGACATGGAGCAGCCCGAGGCGCTCGCCAAACTCGTCACCAACTTCATCGGTTAACGGAGCGAAGTCATGCACCTGATGTACTTCACCGAGCAGCCCATGTCGGCCTATCCGGCGGAGGAAGGCCTGAAGTTCGGCGCCACGGCGCTGATGTTCTCCAACAAGCATTTCGACCCTGTCGCGGGCAGCCGGCTCTACAACAACTACATCGAGCAATACATGCTCGCCGAGGAGGTCGGCATCGACGGCATCATGCTGAACGAGCACCACAACGCGCCGTTCTGCATGCAGGCCAAGGCCAACATCTTCGCCGCCATCCTCGCCGGCATGACCAAGAAGGTGAAGATCGTGATGCTGGGCAATCCGCTGCCGCTGGCGGAGAACCCGGTGCGGCTCGCCGAAGAGCTCGCCATGATCGACATGATCTCCAAGGGCAGGCTGGTCTCGGGCTTCGTGCGCGGCGGCGGCCAGGAGCAGCTCGCCACCGGCGTCAACCCCGCCTTCAACCGCGAGCGCTTCGAGGAGGCGCACGACCTCATCGTCAAGGCGTGGACGCAAACCGGCCCGTTCCGCTTCGAGGGGACCCACTACCAGCATCGCGTGGTGAACCCGTGGGCGGTGCCGCTGCAGAAGCCCTACCCGCGCGTCTGGATCCCGGGCGTGATCAGCAAGGAGACGATCATCTGGGCGGCCCAGCAGCGCTACCCCTACATCGCCCTCAACACCTCGATCGAGCAGACCAAGAAGATCTGGGAGCTCTACGACAAGACCGCCGCCGAGGTCGGCTATGTCGGCGGACCGGAGAATCGCGGCTACCTGATCCAGGTGCACATCTCCGACAACGAGGAGAAGGCGATCGAGAACGCCCGGCAGTTCCGCTGGATGCAGGGCGAGTTCACCGGCCTTGCCCATCCGGTGTGGAGCACGCCGTCGGGCTACGGCTCGCCCTCCAACCGCCGCGCCTTCGTCGAATTCGCCGCCGGTCGCGCCATCAACCCGCGCGGCAATACGAGCTTCGAGCAGCAGATGGCGGATCTGCGCATCATCGCCGGCACGCCCAAGACGGTGGTCGCCAAGCTCAAGCGCATCCTCGAGGAGACGCGGCCCGGCATCCTGGCGCTATGGGGCAACGACGGAAAGGTGAGCCAGGAGGATTCGATGACCTGCATCAGGCTGATGGGCACCGAAGTGTTCCCGGCGATCCGCGAGATCGCCAAGCAGCTCGACCTCAAGAGTCCGTTCGAAGCCGACGCGCCGGTGCACCTCAGATATTCGACCGATCTCAAACGCGCCAAAGTCGCGGCGGAATAAGGGGAGAAGACGACATGGCGATGCAGTTAGGCGCTTCGATTGCCGTCGGCGATCTGGGCGCCGGCCCCGGCGCGATGCGCGACTACGCCCAGGCCTGCGAGGGGCTGGGCTTCGACTATCTGGTCGCGCCCGACCATGTGCTAGGCATCGACCCGGCCAAGATCCAGCCCGGCCAGCGCGGCTCCAACGCCACCGCCTATCACGATCCGTTCGTGCTGTTCGGCTTCCTGGCCGGCGTCACCCGCAAGATCGGCTTCGCCGCCGGCGTGCTGATCCTGGCGCAGCGCCAGGCCGCCCTTGTCGCCAAGCAGGCGGCCTCGCTCGACGCGCTGTGCGAGGGCCGCTTCCGGCTCGGCGTCGGCGTCGGCTGGAACGAGGTCGAGTTCCAGGGGCTCGGCATGGACTTCCATACGCGCGGCGTGCGCTCGGCCGAACAAGTGCGCTTCATGCAGGCGCTGTGGGCCAAGGAAGGCGTCACCTTCAAGGGCAAGTACCACGAGCTCACCGACGGCGGCATCAACCCGCGGCCCAAGTCGGGGAAGGTGCCTGTGTGGTTCGGCGGCCATGCCGAGCAGACGCTGAAGCGAGTCGCCAAATACGGCGACGGCTTCATGCCCAACCGTTGGCCGCCGGGCGACGAGGTGCTCAAGATTTTCGAGCGGCTGCGCAGCATGATCAAGGCCGAGGGCCGCAACCCCAACGATGTCGGCCTGGAAGTCTGGGTCTCGCCCGGCAAGGGCACGCCCGACGATTGGCGCAAGGAAGTGGCGTTCTGGAAGAAGGCGGGCTGCAGCCACGTGCTCGCGCACACGACCTTCACCAGCGCCATCCACGAGCGCATCAAGGGCAAGAGCTTCGACGATCACGTCAAGGCGGTGAAGGCCTATCGCGAAGCGGTCAAGGACCTGCTGTAGCGCCTACTCCACCACGTCGTCGGCGCGGATTAGCAGCGGCCTGGGCACGCTGACGCCAAGCGCCCTGGCGGTCTTGAGATTGATGGCGAGCTGGAAGGTCGTCGGCTGGCGCACCGGCAGGTCGGCGGGTTTCGCTCCATTCAGCATCGCCGCCGCCAGCGCCGCCATCTGCTCGCGATGAATCTGGTCGAGGCGGGGCCCGTAGCCCGCGAACGCTCCCTGTTCGACGTATTCGGGCCATTGATAGATGGCGGGCAGGCCGAGCGCGGCGGTGCGCTCGAAGATGATCCTGCGGTTGATGAAAAGCAGCACCGAGGCCAGAACGTTGACGCCCTGCGCGCCGGCGGCCTTGGCGGCCTCGAGGGCGGGCGCGATCTCCGCCGCCGAGCCGACCTTGTGGATGGTGACAGCGATACCCTGCGCCTGGCCGGAGGCCTCGAGCGTCTGCAGGACCTTGGGCGAGGCGACCAAGGTGTCGGCCAGGACGGCCACTTTCCTGATGCCTGGAACCAGCTCGATCAGGAGTTCCTGGCGCTTGCCGTCGAGTTCGGCGCCGAGCAGGGAGACGCCCGTCGTGTTGCCGCCGGGCCGCGCCATCGACTGCACGAGTCCCTCGCCCACCATGTCGTCGGCGATCGTCAGGATTGGCGCGGCCGTATTCGCCTTCTGCACGGCGCGGACGGGCGCGCCGGTCCCGGCATAGATCAGGTCGACCTTGGCGGCGTCCAGCTCCCTTGTGTGCGGGCCATATTGTTCGGGGGTGAGATTGAAGCCGCGCTCGTCGATCTGGAGGTTCTTGCCCGCGATGAAGCCCAGTCGGGCGAGACCTTCGAACAGGGCGGCATAGTGCGGTTGCGTGCGCGGTTGCGGCGTCACGAAACCGAAGCGATAGATGCGGCCGGGCTGTTGCGCCCCCGCCGGCGACGGCAGTGAAGCCACGGCGGCGAGTGCCGCCAAAATTCCGCGCCGTTTCAAGTCGTGATCCCTCCCCGGGGCGAAGCTTCGCGGGATTTGTCAGGCGATGCAATGTGGCCCACTCTGGCCGCCCGGAAACGTTTGCGTGAAATCACAGGCGATGAAATTCACCCTTCACTTCGGCAACAACACGTTCCCCGATCTCCAGGCGGCAACCAAGATGTGCCAGCTCGCGGAGAAGGCGGGCTTCGACAGCGTGATCGCGGTCGACCACGTCGTCTTCCCGCACAATTATACCTCGACCTATCCCTATTCGCCGACCGGCCGGCTGCCCGGCGGGCCCGGCGGCGCGCTGCCCGATCCGCTGATCTGGATGGCGGCCATGGCGGCGGTCACCACCAGGCTCCGCTTCATGACCGGCGTCATCATCCTGCCGCTCAGGAATCCGCTGGTGCTGGCCAAGCAGGTCGCCACGCTGGACCACATGAGCGGCGGGCGCATCGAGCTCGGCATCGGCGTCGGCTGGCTCAAGGAGGAGTTCGAGGCGCTGGGCGTGCCGTTCGAGAAGCGCGGCAAGCGATCGGACGAATACGTCGCCGCCATGCGCGCCCTGTGGAAGGGCGAGGGCGCCTCGTTCAAGGGCGAGTTCGTGAATTTCAGCGAGGTCACCGCGAGCCCGCTACCGGTCAGACGCGACGTGCCGATCGTGATCGGCGGACACTCCGAGGCGGCGGCCCGGCGCGCCGGCCGCCTCGGCGACGGCTTCTTCCCCTCGATCGGCACGCAGGTCGACATCATCCCGCTGTTCGACGTCATGTGGCGCGCTGCCGAGGCGGCCGGCCGCGACGGCAAGAAGATCGAGATCATGGCGGGCTGCCCCGACCTCTGGCCGGGCTCGAAAGCCGACCCGCGCGCCGCCGTCGAAGAGCGCGCGGCCAAGGGCATCGGCCGCCTGGTGCTGCCGGTCTGGCGTTTCCTGCCCGACCTGGAGGAGAGCCTGGGCCGCTTCGGCGAGGCGGTGATCCGCAACGCCGGCTAAAGCTGTCTCACCGGCCTGGGACAGCCGAAATGCCCGCCGGCTTGCATTTCACGGACTTTGTCTCACTTTCTCCCCCACCCCCTGCATGCATTGCATGCAATGCATGCACTTCCTATATCTGGGGGATGAACCAGATCACCATCCGCAACATCGACGATAACCTGAAACGGGCGCTGCGAATGCGGGCGGCCGAGAACGGCCGGTCAATGGAAGAAGAAGTGCGCCAGATCCTGCGCCACGCGCTCAGCGTGCCCTCGCCCGAGGACGAGGAGCGCAAGACGTGGGACGCGTTCGTGGCCGGCGAAATGGAAAAACTACGCCAGCGGCGCGGCGGTTGAGATGGGATGAGACGGCAACATTTCCGGCTCGACCCCATCTCGTTCCGCTCTAGTCCAGCCGGTTTATATGCGCGGTAAACGGCGTTGCACTGCCGCCCTGAGCAATCAGTGAGAGGCGGCCAGATGAGCGATCTGCCCATCTGACAGAAACGGCATTCCTTCCGATGGTAGCAGGCAAATAGGCAACGATCAGCTCATCCTTCACGTACTTGCCAATGTTGAGCCACCACGCGCGGCCATCGCCATGAACGCCGGTGTCCGCCATGTATTGGCGACAAGAGAACAGGTTGGTTGCAAAACCGTCATCGGTAACATTCAGGATCACGACCGCGGCTGGTTCGACAAATTGGCTCCGCTCGATTCTTACCCCGACCGAGGTGCGCACTTCGCTCTGGAATCCGCCGATCCACTGGCCGTACTGCGATGGATTGCGTGGTCGAATTGCCACCAGGCCTTCAGGCAGGGACAGCTTTTTCTCCTTTGCAAAGGCGTAGGTTTTCGGCAGCTCGACGATTCGTGAAACATCAACGAACGGATTCGAGGAGCTTGATGCCTTCTTGCTCCGCGTACCAGTGACCATGAAGGGCGC